>CAZARI010000005.1:0-119447 GCA_964487545.1 uncultured Cryomorphaceae bacterium | reverse complement strand
CATGGAGCGAAAACAATGCGCTTTACCTTTCGGTGGCCGACCACGGAATCGGCATTTCGAAAGAGGCCATGGTGCATATCTTTGATAAATTTTACCGTGTACCCACCGGCAATGTTCACGATGTTAAAGGATTTGGACTCGGGCTGTATTATGTAAAATTAATGGTAGAAGAACACAACGGAAAGATTAGCGTAGAAAGCACACCCGGAAAAGGCAGCCGCTTTATTGTTAAATTGCCAATGAAGAACAGCAATGGCAGATAAACTTAAAATATTGCTTGTTGAGGACGATCTGAGCATGGGATTCGTGGTTCAAGACAGCCTTAAAATGGCGGGATATGAAGTGCACCTTTGCAAGGATGGTAAAGAAGGGCTCAGTTATTTTAACCAGAACGCGTACGACCTATGCGTGCTGGATGTGATGCTTCCCAAAAAAGACGGTTTCAGCCTTGCACGCGACATTCGCAAAACCAGCGATGTCCCCATCATCTTTCTCACAGCCAAAAGTATGGCCGAAGACAAGGTGGTAGGATTTAAAGCCGGAGCAGACGATTATATCACCAAACCGTTTGGAAAGGAAGAACTACTTTTGCGCATTCAGGCCATACTTAAAAGAACCGGCAGTAGCGACAAAGAAAGTCAAATCGCCTATCAGCAAATTGGCAAATATCAATTCGACTACAACAACTTTCACCTGAGTGCCGAGGGATTTGAAAAAAAACTCACCAAAAAGGAAGCTGAAATTCTGAAACTACTTTCGGAGCAGCGCGGAAAAGTGATTGAGCGAGAATTGTTGACCAATATGATCTGGGGAGATGATAATTATTTTGTAGGGCGAAGCCTCGACGTCTTCATCAGCAAACTGCGCAAGTACCTCAGTCTCGACGACGATGTGAAAATCACCACCATACACGGTGTCGGATTCATGCTGGAAACTCCCGGACAATAATTTTTACAAATACTGCTCAACCGAAATGTTCAGCTCTGCTGCGTATTTCAACAACAAGTCCTTTTTGTACTGTCGCAGATGTTGCTCTTTGTTGCCGTACAAAATATCGGTAAGCGCGCGGTTACTCAACATGAACGTCACAGCGTTTTCACCATAGTGCTGAATCATTCGCTCTTTTAGCGGAACAAACACCTCTTGTTTAAGACGCTCCACCTCGGCCGATTTTTTACGTTTCTCTCTCAACTCCTCATAACTCAACTTCGGAATGGCCGCATCGGTGGTAGAAAGCTGTTTCTCTTTTGCAGACGCATGAGCATGGTCCAACAGCAACTGAATCCGATTAAATGTCTTATCATTTCTAATGGTCGGATGAATTCCCTTGACTTGCTTCCAATTCTTCAACGCCGCATCGTTCTGGCTCAGTTCCAAGAGATAATCCTTGTGAATTACCTGATAGCCCGGACGGTTGATTTCTTCGGCCAACTCCTCCCGGAAATTGAGCAGCTTTTCCATTATATGCCAAGAGTATGCACTGTGCCCAAATTTATCTTTAGCGCGAAAAACTTCATTAAAGGCAGTGTTAGAATAATCCTGCTCTTCGGCAAAGCGATTTTCCTCATCAACCCAAGCAGTAATTCCTTTGGTTTCAGCCTCCACGGCAATTTTCTCTTTTAGGGCAATCAAATACCGCACATCATCGGCTGCATACTCGACCTGTGTGTCCGTGAGCGGGCGGGTAAACCAATTACTGTTCTGGGCCGATTTTACTGACTGCACCCCCAGAACCTCCTCCAACAAGGTGGACAAGGATGCCGGTGGATAATTGAGCAGACTCATGGACTGACGTAAATCGTACAATCCGCGGGGAAAGCAACCCAATGTATGCAGCAATCTCAGATCTTCGCCAAAAGCAAAAACCACTTTTTCGATGCGTTCATCCTCAAACAGCGGAAACAAGAGATTCACTTCCACACCTGCTGACAGCGGATCGATAATATAACAGGTATCCTGAGCCGCAATCTGCATCAGGCACAACTGAAATCCATAGCGATACCGGTTTTTGTCAAACTCCAGGTCCAGTGCCAATTGCTGCACCTGTTGCAATTGCTCAGCACACCACTTCATTTTTTCCGGTTGGTCAATTCGCTCTATTTTCATTGTGCCCATTTTATTCTACTATACCTATTTAAGTGAAAAGCCTCCGTAATCCGGGTATTCCAGACGGAGGCTTTTGCGCTAACCCACAGTTAAAAATTCAATATCAAGAGAGTTCTTCCTTCACCACATCCGAAATGGTTTTACCGTCGGCCCGACCGGCCATTTCCTTTGAAGCCACTCCCATCACCTTTCCAACATCTGCCAATGTAGTTGCTCCGGTTTTTTGAATAATCCCTACCACCACAATTCGGATTTCTTCACGGCTCATTTGTTTGGGCATGTAACGTTCTATGACCTGTCCCTGTTGCTCTTCATCTTCAGCCAGATCTTGTCGACTCTGTTGTTTGTAAATTGCCGCAGACTCAAGCCGTTGTTTATACAACTTTTGCAGTAATTTATTCTCGACATCAGATGATATCTCATGGCCTGCGCCCGCTTTTGTGGTCTCTAAAAGCAGAGCGGATTTAATGGCCCGCAGTGCCTCCAAGGTTTTTTGGTCGCGGGCACGCATCGCAACTTTTATATCCTCATTAATCTGATCGATCAGGGCCATATTAATCTACATTATCGTGTAAAAATGAATTGTTGGACCGCAGTTCAGATCGGCCTTCGTTATCGCCATCGTCGGACAATGAGTAGCGAGATACCTGGCTGTCGGAAGAATGTGGCGGCTCATTCAGCCGGATATTTCTTCTTTTATACGCCGGCTCCGCTTCCAAATCAGACAATCCGGATGGCGTTTTTAGCCGAACCGAAAGATCCTTAATACGGCTAATTCGCTGAGCAGAAATACGCTGTTGTTCTTCCTTGGTAAGGGTCTGGCTTGGCACCACAAGTTTTTCTTCTTCCACGTCCATGCGCCGGTTCACCTGCATTTCGATGTGCCCATCGTCTTCCGGCAATTCATCGTCGAGGGTGTAAACCTTTTTTCCAGGGGTGGCCTGTTCGGCTGCCGGTTGTGCCTCCTGAAAGTCGTCTTCCCGTTCTTTATTCACGTGGTCAGCCGCATGTGAAGTGGAATCGGACTTCAAATAAGGCACATCCATTTGGTCTTCCGTAAAAAGCGTTGAACGGTGTTGCGAAGGTTTTTCCTCCTCCACTGAGTTGTTCTTTAGATATGGCTCTTCGGGTGCTGGAGCCGCTTGTGGATCGTCTTGTGATGAGGCTTGTTGCTCAAATGGAGAGCTCATCGGTTTGGTGATGGCGCGTTGGTCATCGTCACGAAGTTCGTGATACGTTTTCTCTGGTTCAATCGCTTCGAGATCGATACCGATTTTTTGGGTAAATCCTGTGGCGATAATGGTTACACACAATTTATCACCAAGCGACTCATCCATGGCGTGACCCCAGATTACATCGGCAGTAGAACCTGCAGCTTCTTGAATATAATCGGTGATTTCGGTGATTTCATCCATCAACACTTCACGGTTTCCGTAGGTGATGTTCAGCAGCACGTAGCGGGCTCCCTGAATGTCGTTGTCGTTGAGCAGTGGTGACTCCAGTGCCGACTGTACAGCAACCATAGCTCGGTCTTCGCCTTCGGCAGTAGACGACCCCATGATGGCCACTCCGCTATCGCGCATAACCGTGTTCACGTCGTTCATATCCACGTTGATATCTCCTGTAACAGAAATCACCTCAGCGATTCCGCGGGCCGCAGTGGCCAGCACTTCATCGGCGTGGGTAAAGGCATCTTTCAATGTAAGGTTACCACCGATTTCGCGCAACTTGTCGTTTTTGATGATGAGCAGCGTATCCACTGCTTTTCTCATGGCTTCAATTCCTTGATCGGCCTGAAGTTTTCGTTTGCGCCCTTCAAAGCTAAACGGCAAGGTTACAATTCCCACGGTGAGAATTCCCAAATCGCGGGCAGTTTGGGCAATGACAGGAGCTGCCCCGGTTCCGGTACCGCCGCCCATTCCGGCGGTGACAAACACCATGTGGGTATTCTTTTCAAGAATGGTTTGAATCTCGTCGATATTCTCGATGGCAGCATTGCGGCCCACCTCGGGAATGCTACCGGCTCCACGGCCTTCGGTTAGGCTGGTACCGAGCTGAATCTTCATGGGCACAGGATTGCTGTCCAGCGCCTGAGAATCAGTATTGCAAACCAGGAAATCTACTCCCTTGATGCCTTGATTGTACATGTGTTTGACGGCATTGCTACCGCCACCACCGACTCCAATCACCTTAATGATGGAGGAATATTCTTTTGGCAGATCGAATTTCATAACTGTATATTTTAGTGGTTAGTGCTGTGTGGTTTAGTTTTACATCTCTTCGTCTTCAAACCATTCTTTTCCTTTGGCCAGTATTTTCTCAAAAAAACTGCCCTGTGTTTTGCGTGAATGGTTTTTTACGGTAGTATTTTTTTGCCTGGTTTTTTCATATTGCTGAAACCCTTTAATCACTAGTCCAACTCCTGTTGCGTGCGTTGGGCTGGCCAGTTCATCTGAGTTGCTCTTTCCGAGGTGTTCGTTGGGATAGCCGATGCGGGTGTCCATTCCGGCGATGAACTCACAAAGCTGGCTAATATGACGTAGTTGCGATCCGCCTCCGGTAATGACGATTCCGGCAATCAAATGACGCTCATAGCCAGAATTCTTGATTTCGAAATACACGTGTTCCAAAATTTCTTCCATGCGGGCCTGAATGATGCTGGCCAGATTCTTAATCGAAATCTCTTTGGGGTCGCGGCCACGCAAACCCGGAATACATACCATTTCGTTTTCCTGGCTATCGCTGCTTAACGCCGAGCCGAATTTCACCTTTAGCAACTCGGCCTGCTTTTTCATAATGGTGCATCCGGTTTTGATGTCTTCTGTGATGACGTTTCCACCAAATGGAATAACCGCTGTATGGCGAATGATGCCATCCTGAAAGATGGCCAGATCGCTGGTTCCGCCTCCGATATCCACCAAAACCACTCCTGCTTCCTTTTCCTCTTCACTCAAAACTGCTTCAGATGAGGCTAAAGGTTCAAGAATGAGACTGGCTACCTCCAACCCGGCTTTGGCAACACATTTATAAATGTGCTTGATGGCGGCTATTCGGCCGGTGATGATGTGAAAGTTGGCCTCAAGTCGCATGCCCGACATGCCGATCGGATCTTTAATGTTTTGCTCATTATCGACGATGTACTCCTGCGGCAACACATGAATGATCTCCTCGCCTGGCTGCATCACCAACTTGTACATGTCCTCTATCAGTGCATCGATATCCTTCTGCTCAATTTCATCTTCAAGCGAATCGCGGGTAAAAATACCACGGTGCTGAAGGCTTTTGATGTGCTGTCCGGCAATCCCAACATGAACAACAGTGATTTCATGTCCGCTTTCTTCCTCGGCTTGCTCTACAGCGGCTCGAATAGACTGCACGGTTTTTTCAATATTGGTGACCACACCATGAAGCACCCCTAACGATTCCGATTTTCCGGAACCGAGGATTTCAATTTTTCCAAATTCATTCTTACGCCCCACGTGGCAGGCGATTTTTGTTGTTCCGATGTCAAGACCGACAATAATTTCTGGTGACTCCATAGTTTTACTTTTTTCTGCAGACGATTTGATCTTTGTATTTGAGATTAATTGAGCGGTATTTATTCCAGCCAGATTTACTTAAAGCCTGTTCGTAGAACGCGTTAAGTTGGCTAAACTTCCTTTCAATCCGGTCCATTTCTCCGAACTGAATTTCGTAATTTCCTACCCTTGGAATGAGCACGTATTCAAGGTTTTCGTCAACATACACTTGTTGAATTTGTGCTTTCCAGAACGGATCACTTTCAATAAAGGTGGCCAACCGGTAGACATCGCGCTGCTGCTTGTCCCAGATCGAAACCTCTGGAACGTCTTTATCCGCGGCAATTTTCGTGTCCCACACAAAGCCATTAACCGTTAGCACCCTCGCAGTATATTTATTGGAAAGCGGCATAATTCCACCTTCTTCATCCAGATAAAAGGAGTGTCCGTTGGGGTAAAAAACCCTTGCAATTGGCACACGCAAATCGACCTTAACTTCGAGCTTTCCGTTGATGGTTCTGAAAACATCCACCGATTTCACCTCAGGCATGGCCGCAATGGCATCTTCAATTTGCTGAATGTTTAAGGCAGAGAGCACTTGTCCCTCTACAGAATCGGCTGTGTTCACAATCTGGTGATAAACATCAGTGCGGTCAATAAAAAACATCTGTGCTTTTGACTGAACATTAATCTCAACACCGGTGCAAGGCATGTGATTATGGGTGCTGGTTACAAAACCAAAAAGCACCAGCAGTGTAAGCAGTCCGAACAAGGGTCCTATTTTTCTGTACAACATTTTCACCGCATGGCTTCTTTTAAAGGTTCAACCAATAATTCAATGTCTCCGGCACCCATGGTGAGCAGTACTTCTGGAGCCTGCTCACGAACCCGCGCGAGCAAGGCTTCGGTGGTCCATACCGCCTTTCGGCTGATATGAATATGTTGAAGCAGCATTTCAGCATTCACCCCTTCGATAGGTGCCTCGCGGGCGGGATAGATATCGAGCAAAATCACTTCGTCGAGTTGCGAAAGTGCCCGACCAAAGTCTTCAGCCAAATCGCGCGTGCGGGAATACAAATGCGGCTGGAACACACCGATCAGTTCTTTTTTCGGATACATTTCGCGAACAGAAGAAACAAACGCGGAAATCTCTGAAGGGTGATGTGCGTAGTCGTCAATAAAAATCCGATCCTTATTTGTTACATGCACTTCAAAGCGGCGCTTCACCCCAGCGAAAGACCCCAGCGCTGAGCGAATGGCTTCGGGATCTATTTCAAGAGCAAAGGCCACTCCGACCGCAGCCAGCGCGTTTTCTACATTGTGCCGACCCGGCAATCCGAGCTTCAAACCGTCCACCTTTTTATTACCGTAGCTTAGGTCAAACTCATAAACCCCGGCATTGATGCGAATATTTTCTGCGCGCAAGGTGGCGTTTGAAACCAGTCCGTAACTGATATTACTAATGGTCGGATTCAACGCTGGCAAGCCAATTTTAAAAAACAACTTTCCATTGGGCTTGATCTGCATAGCAAACTGACGAAAAGAATCGTGTAGCTCTGCATCGCTGCCGTATATATCGAGGTGGTCGCTTTCGATGGAAGTCACCACCGCATACTCGGGTTGAAGGGTTAGAAACGAGCGATCGTACTCGTCTGCCTCAACAACAGCATACCGACTGGAGGTGTCAGCTATCAAATTGTTGTTGTAGTTGGTGCTGATTCCGCCCAGAAAAGCGTTACATCCCACACCACTTTCCGTAAGCAGGTGTGCGATCATTGCCGAGGTGGTCGTTTTTCCGTGCGTGCCAGCAACGGCAATGGTTTTGAATCCTGCCACCAAGTTTCCGAGCGCTACTGATCTTTTAACGACCTCGAAACCCTGCTCTTTCAGGAAATTGAGTTGGCGGTGTTTTTCAGACACAGCCGGCGTATAAATCACCAACGCCCTTTCTTTCGGTGTATTCAAAAATGCTTCAGGAATCAAATCAATGGCATCCTCGTAATAAATTTTCAACCCCAGCTTCTCGAGCGAAGCACACATGGCATTTCGGCCGCGATCGTAGCCCGACACAGCCATTCCCTGCAAACGGAAATACTTGGCCAGGGCGCTCATACCAATGCCTCCGATGCCAATAAAATAGACGCTATGTAAGGTGTTGATATTCATTTAACGATAAGCCTATTCACTTCATTTGCAATTTTTTCGGCTGCATTTTCAAAGGCCATTTTTGCAATATTGACCGACAGCTCCTGCAGTTTTTCTTTATGGTTAATGGTGTTCAGCACCACATCTATCAGTTGATTAGCCGCTTCATTATCGCGAACCAAAATGGCCGCCTGATTATCGACCAGTGCCATTGCATTTTTGGTTTGATGATCTTCGGCCACGTTGGGCGATGGCACCAACACCGTCGGCTTTTTTACCGCTGACAGTTCGGAAATCGAAATAGCACCTGCGCGACTCACTACCAAATCAGCAGCAGCATAGGCCAGATCCATTCGCGAGATAAAGGCGTGAACCGACACCTGTTCCCATTGCCTTTGCTCCATCAGGTCGTTGGCCGATTGTTCGTAAAGTTTTCCAGTTTGCCAAATCACCTGTATTCCCGCCTTCGTCAGTTTTTCTACCCCGTCGGTCAGGCTGTTGTTGATAGTACGGGCACCCAGACTTCCGCCAACGACGAGCAAAACCGGTTGGTTCTCCACCAGACCAAAATGCTGGAGTGATGCCGCCCTTTTTCCGGCAATATCAATGACCTCCTGCCGAACCGGATTTCCGGTGATAATAATTTTTGTCGCCGGAAACCAGCGCTCCATTCCTTGATAGGCAACGCAAATGCGGCTGACCTTTCGGGCCAGCAATTTATTGGTGATGCCCGGATAGGAATTCTGTTCTTGGATGAGCGTGGGAATGCCCAGTGCGGCGGCCACCTGAAGCAACGGTCCGCTGGCATAGCCCCCAACCCCAATTACCGCATCGGGCTTAAAATCTTTAATCAGTTTTTTAGAGCGCCAAAGGCTACTCAGCACTTTGAAGGGGAAGGTGGCGTTGCGCAAGGTGAGTTTGCGTTGTAGACCGCTAATCCACAACCCTTCAATTTTAAAACCCGCGGCCGGAACCTTCTCCATTTCCATTCTTCCCTTTGCACCCACAAAAAGGAATTCGGCTTGCGGTTGGATTTTTTTCAGCGCATGCGCAATGGCAATGGCCGGAAAAATATGTCCGCCAGTTCCTCCACCGCTAATCATGTATCTACGCGACTGCATAATCCCGTTTCTTTTTCATTTTTGGAGTCGGCTTCGTATTTGTTTCAACCGCGCGACTCACACTTAAAATCATTCCCAGCGCCACGCACGTGAGCCAGGTAGAAGTTCCGCCCATACTCACCAGTGGCAAAGGCTGGCCGGTGACGGGCATTAGTTTTACCGCCACCGACATGTTCACCAATGCCTGAAAGACAATGGAAAACGTTAGTCCAATCACCATCAGCGATCCAAAAGTAACCTCGCAACGCTGAGCGATACGGATGGCACGATACAACAAAATCAGGTAGAGCAGCAATATTCCTAGACCACCGATCACCGCGCCGTACTCTTCAATGATAAAGGCATAAATCATGTCTGAATACGGGTGTGGCAAATAGTTTCGAGAATCACCGTGGCCGGGGCCTTTGGGTAAAATTCCACCAGCCTGGATAGCCATCATAGCGTGGTCTATTTGATAAGTGGCCTCATCGTCCGTTTCCTGAAAATTGACAATTCTATTTTTCCATGTTTCGGCACGTGGCAGCACATCAGGCAGCACAGAAGTGAGCATCAACAACAAAGCAAAACCCGCAATTCCAGCGCCTACCACCAGTGCAATGTGTTTGATGGCTACCCTACCCACAAACATGAGCACCAGGCAAACGCAGAAAAGCATTGCGGCCGTAGAGAAGTTGGCGGGCAGAATCAATCCGCAAATTAGGCCGATTGGAATCAGCACGGGCAACACCCCCTCTTTAAAACTTTTGATGTTGTCCTGTCGTTGCGAGAGGATCCGTGCTACAAAAGTGATCAGCGCAATCTTGGCAAAGTCAGAAGGCTGAATATTTTGATTAATGACCGGAATTCGTAGCCAGCGGCTGGCTTCGTTGATATTTGCCCCAAAAACAAGGGTGAGCCCGAGTAACAAAACGGCAAGCCAAACGGCCATTTGCGATATGCGCGAAAAGTACCTGAACTTAACGCGGTGCACGTAGTACATTATCAGCAATCCCATGGCTAGCATAATACCGTGCTTAAATAGGTAATAGAACGTATTTCCGTCATAGTGCTTGTAGGCCAGCGACGAAATAGAGCTATATACCGACAGCAAAGAAACGGCAGCCAGAATGAGCGCAATAATCCAAATTACGCGGTCTCCTTTAAGGTATTTAAAAACCGTTGTCAAGTGAGTTGGCTAACTATTTTTTTGAAGACATTGCCCCTTTCGGCGTAATTGGTAAACATGCCGGAACTGGCACAGCTCGGCGAAAACAAAATGACATCACCAGAGCCTGCGAACTTTTGGGCCTGCACCACGGCCTCGAACATATTGGGTAGTCGCACAAAGTTTTCTACCATATCACTAAACTGTTGCACATTATCATCGCCATCGTTTCCGAACACCACAATCGATTTGATTTTGTACTTCACGTACTTTTCAATGAGCGAGTAATCGCGATCGTGCGATGTGGAGCAGGCAATCCAAATGATTGGTTTGTTGATGCACTTCATCGAATCGCGGGTATCGAGAATTCCGGTAGCTCTGGAATCGTTGATAAATGACACACCGTTGATTTCTGTCACCTGTTCGAGCCGGTGATCGAGGGTGCTGATGCTTGCAATTAGGCTTTGCCGGGCCGTGAGCATTTTATCGACCAGGCTTTTTTTGCTTTTGTGAATGGTAAATGAACGAGGGTTTGACATGGCTTTTAGATTGAGTTAAACAACGGGTTAATGAGATTGCGGAAATAAACTCCGCGTTCTTTGTAACTGCCGAAGCAGAGCTCTGCCGGATGAGCAGGAGAATACAAAACAGCGTCGCCAGAAGCGGCGAGTTCACGCGCTGTACAGAGGGCATCGTCTATGGTGTGGCATTTCCATACGGCTACACCAAATGAAAAATCAAAGGCTGGAGAGCAGTTTTTGGTCTCGACACACACAATGGCTTTAACTTTAGTACGCACCAAATCTCCCAAGGGGCTGTAATCCTGAGCCCAATCGGATGATGATGCGATCCAGACCACCGGCCGCGTCATGCATTCAAAAGAGTACAGTGTTGCATTTACATTCGTAGATTTAGAATCATTGATGTAGGTCACATCATCCACAACGGCCACCGTTTCCAAGCGGTGCGCAATTTCCAATACCTCCTTGAGGTTGTTTTTGCGGGCAGCCAACAAGGTGTCCGTCATGGATTGCATAACATTCCGGTCGATTTTTGTAATGGTCTTATTCATGGCTAATGGTGATTGATTTCTGGTTTGGTTAAAGTGCCTTTACCGCGCTTTTAAACTGGTGACCGCGGTCTTCGTAATTCTCAAAAAGATCGAAACTTGCACAAGCCGGGCTCAATACCACCACGTCATCCTTCTCGCCCATCTGGTATGCCGCACGCACTGCATCTTCGGCCGATTGCACCTCGGGGATATAGTGAAACAAATCTGAAAAAGCGTCGATGATCTTGCTGTTGTCAACGCCCAGACAAATAATGCCTTTGACTTTATTCTTTACCAGTGGTTTCAGCGCCAGATAGTCGTTTCCTTTATCCACACCGCCTACGATCCAGATGATGGGCTGGTCGAAGCTTTCGAGGGCGTACCACGTCGAATTGATATTGGTGGCTTTTGAATCGTTGATAAATGTGATGCCATGCACCCTCGCAACAAATTCAAGTCGGTGCTCAATGTTTTGAAAATCACCTAGACTTTCCCGAACCAATTCCTTGCGGATTTCCAAAACCCGTGCGGCGATGCCAGCAGCCATAGAGTTGTATGCGTTGTGATTGCCTTGCAATGCGAGTTCGTGTAATGACATAGTAAATTGATTTTGATTAATAATTATGTTAAACTGATTTTGGTCTGTGAATGCGCCATCGCCCGATAGTGGGTGCAGAGAGAAGGGGATTGTGCGCGCCTTGATTTCGTGTCGAAGCATGCCCGCTTCGATTTGCTTATCGTCGGCACAATAGATGAAATAGTCCTGCGATTTTTGATTTCGGGTAATCGCGAACTTAGCATCGGCATATTCTTGGAGCCGGTAATTGTATCGATCAAGGTGGTCGGGGGTGATGTTGGTGAGAATGGCAATATCGGGCCGAAACTGGTCGATATCATCCAACTGAAAGCTACTCACTTCCAACACAAACCACTCGGGAATGGCGGTGGCGGTTAAGGCTCCGGCAAAGCTATTGCCAATGTTTCCGGCCACTGCCGCGTTTATTCCTGCCTTTCGCAAAATATGATGCGTGAGCAGTGTAGTGGTGGTTTTGCCATTGCTTCCGGTCACTGCAATTACCCGCGCTGTATTGTATCTAAAGGCAAATTCTATTTCAGAAATCACCCGAATACCATTTTTCTTGAGCGATTGAATGACAGAGGCAGAACCGGGAATACCTGGGCTCTTCACCACCAAATCGCTCGTCATCAATTGATGGATGCTGTGTTGATGCTCTTCCCACTGCACACCCAGCTCGTTAAGAATTACTTTGGTTTTGCTGGACAGCTTGCCCTTGTCTGAAAGAAACACTTGCCAGCCATTGCGCACAGCAAGTCGGGCAGCTCCGATGCCGCTTTCTCCTCCGCCTAATATGGTCAGTTGTTGAGCCATGTTATCTGAGCTTGAGTGTTACAATGGTGATGACCGCCAGTAGAATTCCAAGAATCCAGAACCGCGCAACAATTTTGGCTTCATGCCAGCCCTTTTTCTGATAGTGATGATGAATGGGTGCCATCAGAAATACCCGTCGTCCTTCACCATAGCGACTTTTGGTGAACTTAAACCAGAACACCTGTATCATTACCGATACATTTTCAATGAGAAAAACCCCGCAGAAGATGGGAATGAGAAGTTCCTTGCGAATGGCAATTGCAAAAACCGCAATGATTCCGCCCAGTGCCAAACTACCCGTATCGCCCATAAAAACCTGGGCCGGATAAGCGTTGTACCACAAAAAACCGATGCACGCCCCCACAAAGGCACTGATGAAAATGGTGAGCTCTCCAGATTCGGGGATATACATGATATTGAGGTAATCGGCAAAAATGTAGTTACCCGAGAGGAAGGCCAATATGGCGAGTGTAACGCCAATAATGGCCGAGGTGCCCGTGGCAAGACCGTCCAAGCCATCGGTCATGTTGGCACCGTTGCTTACCGCTGTTACCAGAAATATTACAAACGGAATAAATATTAGCCACGCCCATTTTCTACTGGCCTCTTCGCCCAAAAATCCGAGCACCCAGGCGTAATCAAATTCGTTGTTTTTAACAAACGGAATGGTGGTCTTGGTTCCACGCATTTCACGCCACTCGTATTTGGTGGCTCGCTCAACGTCGGTCGCCATTTCAGAGGTTTCGGCAACGGACATCACTTCAACTTTTCGTTTGATGACCACCGAATCGTCGAAATAGAGCATAAAGCCCACCATGATACCCACACCCACTTGACCGATGATCTTGAACTTTCCGGCCAGCCCTTGTTTGTTCTTTCTGAACACTTTGATGTAGTCGTCGAGAAACCCAATCACCCCGAGCCAGATGGTAGCCAGAATCATGGTTTGTACGTAAATATTATCGAGTCGCGCAAATAACAAGGCCGGAATTAATATGGCAGCAATGATGATAAGTCCGCCCATAGTGGGAGTTCCGGCCTTTTCGCTTTGCCCTTCCAAACCCAGGTCGCGCACCGATTCACCCACCTGTTTGCGACGGAGGAGCGAGATGAGTTTCCCGCCAAAAACCATGGAAATAACCAGCGAGGTAATCACCGCCATGGCTGCCCGAAACGAAATAAACTGAAACACGCCAGCTCCGGGAAGGTCATAGGTTTTGTCGATATAGTCGAAAAGGTGATACAGCATTATTTTTGAAGCAATTGAAGCATTTGATGAACAACTTGTAGGTCGTCAAATGGCATTTTCTGTCCTTTGATTTCTTGATATTTTTCGTGACCCTTACCAGCCACCAGCACGATATCTCCGGGGTTGGCCATTTTACAAGCCATTTTGATGGCCTCTTTTCTATCGGTAATTGCAATTGATTTTGCCGCACTCACCGGATCGAGGCCTTTTTGCATTTGATGAATAATATCTTCGGGATCTTCAAAGCGCGGATTGTCTGAGGTGAACACTACCTGATCGCTGTATTCGCAGGCAATCTTGCTCATCACAGGTCGCTTTTCCGCATCGCGGTTTCCACCACAGCCCACCACAGTGATTACCTTCTCGGTGCCGGTGCGAACACCTTTTATCGTGGCCAATACATTCTTCAGTGCGTCGGGTGTATGTGCGTAATCGACAATGGCCGTAATGTTTCTGCTGGATTTCACCAATTGAAATCTTCCTTCCACCGCGTCCAATCCACTCAACTCAGTCAGTACTTCAAGTTTATCTTCTCCTAGCAACATCGCTGTGCCGTATACCGCCAAAAGATTGTAGGCATTAAACCCTCCCACCAGCTTGCTGTACAAATCGTTTTCACCCAACACCAAGTGTAATCCGGTGAGTTGGTTTTCGATCACTTTTGCGCGGAAATCGGCCATGGTTTTTAAGCCGAAAGTTCGTTTGGTAGCAGCCGTATTCTGTATCATCGTGGCCCCGTTTCGATCGTCTGAATTGACCAATGCGTAGGAATCGACTGGCAACGAATCGAAAAACTGTTTTTTGGCGCGGATGTATTCTTTAAATGTTTTGTGATAATCAAGGTGATCGTGCGAAATGTTGGTAAACACGCCCACCTTGTAGCTCAGTCCGCTCACCCGGTGCTGAACCACGGCGTGGGACGATACTTCCATAAAGCAATATTTGCATCCGCTGTCGACCATTTCGCGCAACAACTTGTTCAGCGAAAGTGCATCCGGAGTGGTATGCGTGGCGTTGATTTCGGTATTGCCGATCATGTTGCGAACCGTAGAAATCAAACCGCAGGGATAGCCCAAGGTGTGAAACAGATTATAGAGCAGCGTAACGGTGGTGGTTTTACCATTGGTGCCCGTAACGCCTACCAGAATCAGTTCTTCCGATGGGTGTTTGTAGAAGTTGGCGGCCATGAAAGCCAGCGCCCGAGCCGAATCGCGCACCTTTACATAAGTTACTCCTTGGCGCAGCTCATTTGGAAAACGCTCACAAATCACCGCAACTGCACCTGCCTCTACCGCCCGATCGATGTACTCGTGCCCGTCGACCTGTGAACCGCGCACGGCAACAAACGCCGACAACGGCTCCACCTGGCGCGAATCGAAAGCGATGTTTCCTACCTCAATGCCGGTAGACCCTTCGACGGCCTCGAGACCACATTTGTATAATATGTCCTTCAACAATTTCATGACAATTCTAATGATACATGCAACCCATCCTGCACACGTGCTCCCGGCGCAACCGATTGTTTCTTTACGGTTCCTCGTCCGAGTAACTGCACATTAACTCCCGCACTTTCCATCAGGTATAGTGCATCTTGCGCACTCATGCCGATCACATTAGGCACTATCCCCTGCTGGTAGGTGGTCTTACTGAACTTCACATTTTTCTCTCCTGAGGTGGTTCTTACCCACTCTGCATCGAGGTCAACGATTTCAACCGGCACGCCCAGCTCATCGAATACCAGTTTGAGATCGCGGGCGTTGCCACTTTTAGATATCGGAACGCCAACCAGCAAGTTCTCCGGCGCCTCTATCGGGTCCGTCTGGAACTCAGGATCCTTGGCGAAAATCTTCAGTGCGATTTCCTTAAAAATTGGCCCAGCCACTTGATTACCGTGATACACTTCGTTAGTAGGCCCATTCACTACCACAATGCACGAATACTTAGGTTTATCTGCCGGAAAATATCCCGCAAAAGAAGCCTGATAGCTCACTTTCTGATCGTAGCGATAGCCATATTGTTCGTTGGCAATTTGCGCGGTACCGGTCTTACCCGCAATACTGACCACGCTATTGTACAGATTGCTTGCTGTGCCGTTTGGCGACACCACCCCTTCCAGCATTTCGCGTGCACGGGCAATGGTATGCCCTGAACTAATGGCCGGATTGATCACATCGGGCTTCATCTCTTCCTGCACCTTGCCGTGCTTCATGGTTTTGGTCACAAATTGTGGACGAACCATCACACCGTTGTTGGCCACCGCGTTATAAAAGGCCAGAATCTGTAGCGGAGTCAGCAAAGTTTCGTATCCGATACTCATCCAAGGCAGCGTAACTCCGGACCAACTCTTATCGCTTACGTTTTTGATTTGAGGTGCACCTTCGCCGGCAATATCAATCCCGAGCTTTTTACCCAAGCCCATGCTGTGCAGTCGGTCAATAAATCGCTGGGGGTTTTTGTTGTAGGCATCATAAATGACCCGTGATATCCCAACGTTTGAGGATTTTACAAACGCTTCTTTTACGCTGATTTTCCCGTAGCCCCTTTGATTTGCGTCACGCATTATCCGGTCGTGAAAACGGTGCTGCCCGTTTTTGGTATCGATCGAATCGTTGATGTCCACAAACCCGTCTTCAATGGCCGCCATCAGAGCAGCGAGTTTAAAGGTGGATCCAGGCTCTGTGGCTTCCCCCACCGCATAGTTATAGTATTCGTAATACCCCGTTTCGTGGCGGTTCGACAAATTGGCAATAGCTTTAATGAAGCCAGTCTCCACCTCCATCAATACCACACATCCATGGTCGGCATTGTGCATTTCGAGCTGCCGCTTGAGTGCATTTTCGGCTACGTCCTGAATATTGATATCGATCGAAGTCACCAGATCCATTCCATCTATCGGTTCCACTTCATTGCCGTCTTTAATCGGCATCCATATTCCGCCGGCGAGTCGTTTTTCGAAACGCTTTCCAGGTTGACCCCGGAGTATATTCCGATAGGCTCCTTCGAGTCCAACCGGCTGAATACCTTCGCGGTCATAACCGATTGTTCTGGCGGCAAGGACATCAAATGGTCGGGTGCGCACATTCTGCTTTTCGACAATCAGCCCACCTTTGTTTCTACCGCGTCTGAAAATGGGAAAGGTTTTTAACTCCTTGGTTTGATTGTAGTTCACCTTTCGCTGAATGAGCTGATAGCGGCTTTCTTTGCGACGTGCGCCCCTGAGCAATTCGAGATACTCGGCTTTGCTGCGGTCTCTAAAAAGTTGGGAAAGGTGCCACGCCAGTGAGTCAACATCCTGGTTAAACAGCTCGTCAGTCATTCCTTCGGTCATCAGATCCATCCGGATTTCATAAACTGGAATGGAAGTGGCCAGCAGACTTCCGTCTTCGGCATAGATGTTTCCGCGAACCGCCTCAATGTTTTTAAGATCTGTAGTCAGGTAGCGTGATCGTTCGCTCCACTTTTCCCCCTCTACAAACTGAATGATAAAAATGCGGGCTACGATTCCCACGCCAATCAGGCAAGCCAGAAAGTACAGGAAGTAGGTTCGCATCAATATGTCTTTCTTCGGATCCCTCACTGCTTTTTTGTTTGATGGGATTCAAAAGAGAGTACAATTTTCTGCGGTGGCGTCACCGATTCTTGTAACCCCAGGTCTTTTATGGCTTCGGCAATATTTGACTGCTGGCGGATTTGCTGCAGCATGGACTGTGAAGTGAGGTACTCTGCCTTGAGCTCCTTCAACTCGGCGTCAACACGATAAATTTGTTTTACCGTAGATTCGGTAAAGTAGCCGTATGCGATGTAGCCAATACCCAATCCGCACAGATAGAGCAGAAAGGGAAGCTGATCGAGAAACTTTTGTCCCGACAAATACTTCCCGTTAAGCAGGTCGAACAGCGGCTGTAAAAAAGACCGTCTCTTCGGAGTTTCGCTATGTTGGTTCTTGTTCAAAGCTTCTCTGCAATTCTCAATCGCGCACTTCTGGCGCGGTTATTCACTTTAATTTCTTCATCCGTTGGCCCAATTGGCTTCTTATTGATCACCTTCATGGGGCGATGCAGGTTTCCGTAGAAATCTTTTTGCGGCTCGCCTTCGGGATTTCCGAATCGGAAATAATTTTTCACCATCCGGTCTTCGAGCGAGTGGTAAGAAATGACCGACAGCCGACCACCGATTTTGAGCACCTCGATGGCTTGTTTAAGCATTTCGCTGAGTGCAGCCATTTCGTCGTTTACCTCGATGCGCAGCGCCTGAAACACTTTTGCGTAGAACTGGTGCGGCTTGTAACCCGGCTCCAGGTGCTTCAGGCTGTTGATCAAGTCCTGCACGGTTTTCATCGGCCCTGATTCCCGGGCGACAACCACGGCGGCAGCAACTGCACGCGCATTTCTCAATTCGCCAAAGTGATAAAAGATATCGGCCAACTTTTGCTCGTCACTTTCCTGTAATACTTGAGCGGCAGTGCGCGGATTGTGCTGATCCATACGCATATCGAGCGGCGCCTCGAAGCGAAACGAAAAACCGCGTTCCGGGACATTAAACTGATGCGATGATACGCCCAAATCAGCCAGCACACCATCCACCTTTTCGACTCCACGAATGCGCAAATTGTTGCGCAGGTAGCGAAAATTCTGATCTACGATCTCGAATCGCTCATCGTCGATGCGATTATCTCCGGCATCGGCATCCTGATCGAATGCGATAAGTCGGCCCTTTTGCAACTGGTCCAGAATTTCACGGCTGTGCCCACCACCTCCGAAAGTGACATCTACATAAATACCGTTGGGTTGAATGTTGAGTCCTTTTACACTCTCCTGCAGCAATACCGGAACGTGGTAATCAGTCATTGTAGGGATCATTGGAGTTTCCAAAAACATCGTCAGCAAGTGCTTCCATATCAATATCTTCATCGTTCATGAACGACTCATATTCTGATTTACTCCAGATTTCTACGGTACTATTACTCCCCACCACTTTTAGCTCTGTTTCGAGTTTTGCGTGCTCAACGAGTGACTTGGGAATCAGCAATCGTCCGGTTCCGTCGGGCTCGACCGGTGTAGCGCCACCCATCACTTTTCGCACAATCACATCGTTTCTTTTGATGAGCCGGTTGAGCTTGCCGAGCTTTCCGCTCAGCTTTTGCCACTCCTCCATCGGATACAGCACCAGACACCGCTGATGCAAATTGCGGTTGATCACAAAGCCTTTATCCAGCACCTCAGCCAATTGCTTCTTCAAACCCGAAGGAAGCATCAGCCGACCTTTGGAGTCGAGCTTACAATCATATTCGCCGAGGAGGTTTATCACAGTGAGAATTATTTTTACAAGGTAAAAGTAGAAAATATCTACCACATTTTTCCACTATCTGGCATTTTTTACCACTTTGTGGAAAACTTTTAACGACGAACTGCGCTTTTTGATTGTCCGGCACCTTGAGAAAAATCAGAAATAATTACTGCGAACAGCGCCTACTAAAAGATGGTTTCTATATTTGCCCATTGAGCAATTTTCAACAACATTTGCTGAAACTTCAATAAACAGGGTCATCGGGCATTGCTCAAAAAGTTTAATTTTGGGCTAGCCAAACCGGCTTAAGCATGAGTTATCAAATAAAAGAAGAAGATAAATTCAGATACCTCGAAAAAGGCGAGGGTCAGGTAATTTTGGTGCTTCATGGTTTGTTTGGGGCATTGAGCAATTTCAACGATATGATTACGCATTTCTCGCGTACCCATAAAGTGGTGGTTCCGATTATGCCATTATACGACATGCCGCTGGCCAAAACTGGGGTGAAGAATTTGGCCAAATTCATTAAGCGATTTATCGACTATAAAGGATATAAAGACCTGATTCTTTTGGGTAATTCTTTGGGCGGTCATGTGGCGCTTATCTATGCGCTAAAGAATCCGGAAAAAGTGAGCGCCATGGTGTTGACCGGAAGCTCGGGTTTGTATGAAAATGCCTTTGGCGGTTCATTTCCCCGGCGCGGTGACAAAGAGTATATCCGCGGAAAAATTGCCGTTACCTTTCACGAACCGGAAATGGTAACCGACGAATTGGTAGATGTTGTTTTTGAACTGGTCAGCGACCGCGCCAAATTAATGAAGGTGCTGTATCTCGCAAAGTCGGCAATCAGGCACAACATGCGCGACGAATTGAAAAACTACCCGATGCCGGTTTGTTTGATTTGGGGAAAAAACGACACCATAACACCGCCCGAGGTGGCCGAGGAATTTCAAGAGTACCTGCCCAATGCCGATTTATTTTGGATTGACAAATGCGCACATGCTCCGATGATGGAGCACCCCGAAGAGTTTAACCAGATACTGGACCGCTGGCTGGAGAAACTGCCTGTAGCATGACCATCAAGACCTCCGAATTTGTAATGAGCAGCACGAACCCCGATGCCTGCCCGCCACCGGAATTTCCGGAATATGCTTTTATTGGAAGATCGAACGTGGGCAAATCCTCGTTGATTAATATGCTCTGTCAGCGAAAAGGTCTGGCCAAAACTTCGGGTCGTCCGGGTAAAACGCAAACCATCAATCATTTTGTCATCAACAAAGAAAGCGAACCGTGGTATCTGGCCGACCTGCCGGGTTATGGCTACGCCAAAACATCAAAGAAACTGCAGCTCCAATGGAATGAGTTTACCCGAAAATATTTACTGCATCGAAGCAACTTGATGTATTTATTTGTACTGATCGACGCGCGGCTGGAACCACAAAAAATTGACCTGGAGTTTATGCAATGGTGTGGTGTAAAAGGCATTCCGTTTGTAATGGTTTTCACCAAAAACGACAAACTTTCAAGTAGTCAGATGGGGAAAAACATGCGACAATACAAAAACGAAATGCTCAAGGTCTGGGAAGCCCTGCCGCCTCACGTGATTACTTCTTCGGTGACTGGTTTGGGGCGTGATGACCTGCTGAACATTATCGCCGACACCAATCCACTGTTTGAAGAGATCAAAAACAAGCAATAATCTGCCGTTACTCTCCGGTGTCGATCAGCTCCATTTTATCGGCAAAGTAGATTCCAAAATCACGCATATCCTGGCTCATTTCCTTTTCACCGGTGGCGCGCTCAAACGTGTCGGCCATGGTCATAATGTTCTGATGAAAAAAGTGTTTCATCTCGTCTACGGTCATTTCCTTGTTCCACAGGTCCATGCGCAAGGTGTTTTTTTCCTGCTCGTCCCAAAGGGCAATTAAAACCGATTTACATACACTTTCTACTCCACCGTCTTCGGCATGCCAGCCAATTTTTTCAGGCACATGATTTTCGTCGAGGTGAACGGTGAATTTTATTTCAGAAGTTTTGCTCATGGTCTTATTAGGGTTTGTAGTATCTCAGTATTTTCTGTGGATTGTCTTCCTGAAGCAATTCTTTCAGGGTAACGTCCTTATTTTTATTCATGTACTGTCGAATCATCTGCCAGCCCAGCCACACGCCGGTTCGCGCCGGAGAAGCCTGTTGAAATGCCGGGGTAAATGGCCCGTCGTTGATAAAGCCCGCCAGATCTTTGGCATTCGTAGTATACAACAAATTGGCGTCAATCAGGTGAACCCACATATTGTATTCGTTTTTGCGGCACCACTCCAATTCTTCGCTGCGGTAATTCATTTTCACTTCGTCCGAACCTTCAGGAAACAGCGCATCCATCAAGTACATGATCTTGCCGTGAAAAATCATCATGTTTATCAGGTCTTCCTTTTTGAGTAGCTGCTGATGTTTCACCATCAAAAAACCACGAATCGCGTTGTTTACCAGAAGTTCTGGCTTTAACTTATCCTTGAAATACTGCGGAAAACTTTCTGGTGCCAGCCGCTGAATTACCGGACTTTGGGTACCTAGAAACCACTCTAGACCGATGCCCAGGTATTTTCCTTCGGGATATACCCCAACGTTGAAACCGGAATTATAAAAAATAATTTCAGGAATGGTGTCGGAGGGGAAGTGGTAGCGGTGATAACGAAACGCTTGTTCAAATTCGCGGAGGTATGGGGTCATATCGGCAAAAACCTGATCAATTTGCACCTGCACTTCGCGCCAATTGGGGTCGGTGGCAAAGCGCTCCACGTGAACCGCTATCATGGGTTCCTGCGGACTGCCAATAGCGATAATATCCTCAAGATAATAACGGTAAAATTCGCCGTACTGATCAAAAAGCTGTTGGTTGATCCGTTTAAAATTCGAGTCCTGGGCATGAAAAAGATCCCGATCGAGCCGCGAGCTTTGCAACTCTACCTGAACACCCGATATATCCACATCGAGCGGGTTTGAAGTACAACCATACCACCCCACAGCCAACAGTGCAATAAACATTCGGGCGAGTAGTTGGTTGATACGATTTTGAATAAATACTTTCATGGCCGACAAAATTAGGCTTATCTTATCATAATAACGACTTTCGATACACCGCATTTAATCAGCGGTTCGAACCAAAAAATAGCTATTTTTAGCCCTCAGAATAACTTCATTACCATGAAAAAACTGATCTGCTTTTCACTTTTACTGTTAGGAATCGCGCCGGCTGTAGCGCAAACCGGCAGCACAGAATACGCGGCTGCCCAGCCGCAGGATGTTCGCCCCATCAAACTCGGATTTCTGGCCAAACCCGCAGCAACCTGGCTTTCGGCCGACAACCCCGAACTGGATTCCAAAGGCGTGCGACTCGGATTCTCATTCGGATTGCTCATGGATTTTTCTATCGCCCGAAGCCCGAATTATGCCTTGTCCACCGGACTGATGATTAACCTGGCTGATGGGGGGAAGTTGAATTATGCTGACTATCAAACTCCCTCAAATCCTCAAGGAACCGAATTTCGTGATTATTATGGCACTACTGATATAAGTCTTAATTTCCAATGGTTAGAAGTTCCGGTCACCTTAAAGCTCAAAACCAACCAAATTGGCTACATGACCTATTTTGGTCAATTGGGATTACAAGGCGGTGTTAATCTTAGTGCTAAACAAAGTGGAGATTTTAGATTTAAAACTACCGAAGCTCCGAGACTTATTGAGAATGAAAACATCAACAAGAGCACCCGACTGTTTAACGCCGGTTTGCTCGTTGGCATCGGTGCCGAATACAACATCTCGGGCAATACCAATATCCTGTTCGGTGTCAGCTACTACCGCGGGTTTACGAACGTGTTGAAAGGGAATGTGTATCAATTAGAATCAGATGACAATGTGTTTCTTCAAAACAGTGAAGATCCAGATGTTGGTCCAGAACCATTGTACGGTGCCAAACGCAGTGCTGTTCTCAACAACATTTCCCTTAACATCGGCGTGATATTCTGATATTTTCCCGTGCAGGTTTTTGCAGTGATTGCCCATATAGAATCGTGGCTGAAAGAATACAGCCAGAATTCTCGCACCAAAGGTTTTGTTGTCGGTGTTTCGGGTGGCATAGACTCTGCGGTGGCTGCTTCGTTGTGCGCCCGCACGGGTCTGCCCACGTTGCTGCTTGACCTGCCCATCCATCAGGCTGAGGTTCAGCTTTGGCGAAGTCAGCAACACATTAAGGAACTGGAAGCGGCGCATCCCAACGTTCGTTCGCTGCAAATTTCCCTAACCGACACATTCGATACAATGATTGCCGCTTTGCCCGATCCGGACGAAAGTACCGACGTCGAATTGTCGTTGGCCAATGTGCGTTCGCGACTGCGCATGACCACCTTGTATTATTTTGCTGGCATGGAGCAAAAGCTGGTGGTGGGTACCGGTAATAAGGTGGAGGATTTTGGCATTGGCTTTTTCACCAAATACGGCGACGGAGGGGTGGATATTTCCCCCTTGGCCGACCTCAACAAAACCGAAATATACACCCTGGGACATGCACTCAAAATTAATCAGACCATACTAAATGCTGCCCCCACGGACGGACTTTGGGGCGACGACCGCACCGACGAAGAGCAGATCGGCGCCAGTTATCCTGAGTTGGAATGGGCCATGGATTTCAAAGGTGACCGCAGTTCACTGAGCAATCGGCAACTGAACGTGCTTGAAATTTATGAGCGGATGCATCGTGCCAATCAGCACAAAGTGCAACCGATACCGATTTGCGAAATTCCACCGGAGCTTCGCCAAAAGGACTGATTTACTTGATGGTCCAGGTGTTTATTCCACGCAGCAACGCGTCCAAATCGCCAGATCCTTTGGCCTCTATGGCCCGATCAACTTGTGCGTTCAAGTCCTTTTCGTAGGTGTTTCGTTCTTTCTGATAAAACACACCAAACGGGCGGGGCAGGTCTTCGTCAAACACCATGTTTCCAAAAAAGCGGAACAGCATACTCGATTTGAATTTATCGCCTTTGTCGTGAATCCACAGGTCATCATTTGACCATTCGCCGGAAGTCATATCTACAACCCTCGGTGCAAAACCGTCGAGGATGATTCCTTTTTGGTTATCGTTTCCAAACAACAATGGCTGGCCGTGCTCGAGGAAGAGGGTGGTTTCGGGTTTGCTCGATTTTTCGGTAAAAACTTCAAAGGCACCGTCGTTAAAGACGTTGCAGTTTTGGTAGATTTCGAGAAACGAGGTGCCGCGATGCAGATCGGCAGCGAGCAGCACGTCGCGCAGGTGCTTCGGATCGCGATCCATTGCGCGGGCAATAAACGATCCGTCCGCTCCGGCAACCAATGCGAGCGGATTAAAAGGATGATCGAGCGATCCCATCGGTGTACTTTTGGTTACTTTTCCGAGCGGAGAAGTGGGTGAGTACTGGCCTTTGGTGAGACCGTAAATTTCGTTGTTAAACATCAACACGTTTAAGTCAACATTACGACGCAGCAAGTGAATCAGGTGATTTCCACCGATAGACATGGAGTCGCCGTCGCCCGTGATGAGCCACACACTGAGGTCGGGACGCAAGGTTTTTATGCCACTGGCAATGGCCGGAGCGCGTCCGTGAATGCTGTGCATGCCGTAGGTGTTCATGTAATATGGAAAACGCGACGAGCATCCGATTCCCGAGATAAAAACCACGTCTTCCCTTTTGCGACCGGTTTCGGGCAAAATGGATTGCACCTGCTTTAGGATGCTGTAATCGCCGCAGCCCGGACACCATCTCACATCCTGATCGGTTGCAAAATCTTTTGGCGTCAGTTTTTCCTCTGGCTGATCTATTGTAGTGTTCATTTTGACAACATTTTGAGTGCTTCCGTTCTGATTTCTTCGGCACGAAGTGGTAAGCCTTTTACTTTGTTGAGTCCTTCGGCATCGACGAGAAATTCACTGCGAATTAGCTGGCGTAATTGACCGCGGTTCAACTCAGGAATGAGCACTTGTTTGAAATTGCCCAAAACCTGTTTCAGATTTTTTGGAAAAGGGAAAATATAATTGAGATGGGCATGACTCACGCTGTAGCCTTCGGTTTGCATTTCCTGCACAGCAGTTCGAATGGCACCGTATGTCGAGCCCCAGCCCAGAATCAGCAAATCGCCTGACTCTGGTCCGGCTTCGATTTTCTGCTCCGGAATAAAATCGGCAATCTTTTGCACCTTTTCTTCCCGCAATTTCACCATGCGTTCGTGGTTATCTGGATCGTAGGAAACTGCACCTGTTTCATCTTGCTTTTCCAAGCCACCAATACGATGTTGAAGGTTTTTCATGCCCGGCGTGGCCCAGCTTCGCACGCCCCGTTCGTCGCGTTTATATGGAAGGTAGTCTTGATTCTCAAAATCATCGGGATTGGCAAATTGCGCTTTTATTTCCCGAAGTGCTGCCGCGTTTGGAAAGCGCCACGGCTCGGAGCCATTGGCTACGTATCCATCGGTGAGCAGCATCACCGGAGTCATGTGTTCAACCGCAATTCTCACGGCTTCAAAAGCCATATCAAAACAATCCGAAGGGCTGCCAGCAGCAATCACCGGAAGTGGTGCTTCACCGTTTCGGCCGTAAATGGCTTGCATCAAATCAGACTGTTCTGTTTTGGTTGGCAGACCGGTTGACGGACCACCGCGCTGCACGTTCACAATTACCAGGGGCAATTCAAGCATCACAGCCAATCCAATGGCTTCTCCTTTAAGTGCAATTCCGGGTCCCGACGAAGCGGTTATGCCGAGACCACCAGCAAACGAAGCGCCGATGGAAGAGCAAATGGCCGCAATTTCGTCTTCGGCCTGAAAGGTGCGTACTTTGAAGTTCTTGTGTCGCGCCAGTTCGTGTAGAATATCCGAAGCCGGTGTGATCGGATAGGAGCCGTAAAACAATTCCAATCCGGCCTTGCTCGCTCCGGCTACCAAGCCGATGGCGGTTGCCTGATTTCCCATAATATTTCGGTACTCGCCCTTGGCCAGTGGTGCGGGTTTCACTTCATACCGGCTGGTAAACATTTCCGAGGTATCACCAAAGTTGTATCCCGCTTGCAGCACGGCAATATTCGCTGCGAGGATTTCGGGTTTCTTACCAAACTTTTCTGTGAGGAAGTTAACTGTCGGCTCGATGCTTCGGCTGTACATCCAGCAGATAAATCCGAGCACAAACATGTTTTTGCTCCGATCTTTTTCTTTGGTTCCGAGGGTGCTTTCTTTGAGGGCTTCGCGGGTCATTTGGGTAACGCCAATCTCTACGATGCGGAACTGGTTCAGGCTCGCGTCTTTCAGCGGGTTCTGTTCGTCGATATAACCGGCGAGTTTCAGGTTTTTCTTATCGAATCCATCGGTATTGGCGATAATGGTTCCGCCACGTTTGAGGTTGGGCAGGCTGGATTTAAGCGCTGCTGCGTTCATCACCACCAGCACATCACACAGATCACCGGGAGAGTACACCTCCACACTTCCAAAGTTGAGCTGAAATCCCGACACGCCAGCCAGGGTACCCTGAGGCGCACGAATTTCTGCCGGAAAGTTGGGAAAAGTACTGATGTCGTTTCCAAACAGCGCGTTGGTATCAGAAAACTGACTGCCGGTGAGCTGAATGCCGTCTCCCGAATCGCCAGCGAACAGAATTGTAACCGCTTTGCGTTCTTCGGTGGTACGGGGTTGAAGGGTATTTTGGGTTTCCACTGCGGGTTTTTGATTTTAAACTGATTCCTTTTGGACTTGTTTTACAGGTAGGGATAAAATCTCAGCAAAATGATTGCCTGTTTTAACTTGTCTGAAGGTCAGGGGTTATTTTTAGCCGGACACGGCTTGGGCCTCAATAGCCTCTACCCGAATAATTTCGGGCGCCATATTCCGAATATTCTCTTCTACTCCTGCACGAAGGGTCATGGCCTTCATCGAGCAGGTGTCACAGGCTCCGTGAAACCTGACACGGGCGATCATGTCAGTAGTTATTTCCACCAGAGAGATATCGCCGCCATCTTTTTCCAGAAAAGGCCTGATTTGCGCCAAGGCCTCCAGTACTTTTTGTTCTGTTGCGGTCATGTTTGTTGAAATTTTTCTTTGAGCGGTGCCGTCGGTTCCAGATTATTATTCCGATGCTCGAGTTGTATAAGAAATGCATCAATAAAGCGATTGAATGCTGCCGACACCGGCGTATTTTTCTGGAGTACTGCGGGGCGGCCCACATCACCCGATTCGCGAATGCTTTGCACCAGCGGAATTTCACCCAGAAAGGGCATTCCCATTCCTTCGGCCAGCAGACGTGCACCGGCTTGACCGAAGATGTAATATTTTTTCTCTGGTAGATCTGGCGGCACGAAGTACGACATGTTTTCTACAATACCCAGCACGGGAACTTTGATGGAGTCGAGCTGAAACATATCCACCCCTTTTCGCGCGTCGGCCAGGGCCACTTCCTGTGGTGTACTAACGACTACAGCTCCAGAGAGCGGAAGCCCAGAAACCAGCGAAAGGTGAATGTCTCCTGTTCCCGGAGGAAGGTCAACGATCATAAAGTCGAGTTGGTCCCACCACACGTCGTTGATCATCTGATTCAGTGCCTTGGTGGCCATCGGGCCACGCCAAACAATGGCCTGATTAACGTCGGCAAAAAAACCAATCGACAGTACTTTTACGCCATACGTTTCAATCGGGCTGATGAATGTCTTTCCGTCCTTTTCGACGGTGCGCGGCCGTTCGTTGATCACGTCGAGCATCAGCGGCATCGAGGGCCCATAGATATCGGCGTCAATCAAACCGACTTTATATCCGCGCGCTGCCAGTCCCACGGCAAGGTTGGCGGTGATGGTCGATTTTCCGACACCCCCTTTTCCAGAGGCAACGGCAATTATATTTTTCACACCCGGCATTACTTTTCGCTGAGTGGGATCATCGGTTTTGGGCATGGCCTCTACGTGAATATCGGCCTGAATTTCTTTTCCAAACACCCGCTGAAGGGCAAATCTGCATGCCTCCTGCATTCGCTTGCGGCTGTGCATTGCGGGATTGAATACCATAACCGACAACGACAATTGGCTGTCTTTGATCTCGATATCCTTTACCAAATTGAGTTCAATAATGTCTTTCTTCAGATCCGGCTCAATGACTTTTGATAGTGCATTGAGGATATTCTCACGCGTCATTTCCATGGCACAAAGGTAGTGAATATGCATTGAATGGAAACACCATCACCAGGAGATATTGCTCTGCGGATCCCAGAATAACGCTTTGAATTCCCGCACCTTGTCATCCTCAACAATTACACCTTCCTTCATGAGCAGGTCTTCCATGGCGCGCGGATGTTCGAAATGCATTTTTCCTGTGAGCGCCCCGTTGCGGTTCACTACGCGGTGTGCCGGAACCGGAATTTCCTGCGTATGGCTTGCATTCATCGCCCAGCCGACCATCCTGGCTGAACCGCCGGTACCGAGGCAGCGGGCAATAGCTCCGTAGGTTGTTACGCGTCCTTTGGGAACCAGCCGAACCACCTGATAGACCTGCTCAAAAAAGTCGTGGTGTTTTTCGTTGAGGAATGCAGTCTTCATAAACGGAAGCGACAGTAATTAATGGTTTCTCCTTCGGCGAGAAACTTTTGTTCGTAGAAGGTTTTGATTTGAATGGTCTCCCGCATTTCTTCGTCAAACTCATCGAGTGTAGCGTAGATGTCTGAAGTTTTGTGCAGCAGTTGATGCTTCCATTTTTCAATTTCGCCGAGTGTATATTGATACAATATATCGGAATCTGTTTTGAGGTGTATGACGGCATCGCGTTTTAAAATGCTGCGATAGCGCATCATAAAAACCCTTGAAGTAAGACGGCGGTTTTCGCTGCCTTTGGCCACCGGATCGGAGAATGTAAGCCAGATCTCGTCCACCTCTTCGGGGCCGAAAGCCGATGTAATAAAGTCGATTCGGGTGCGAAGAAATGCCACGTTTGTCATCTGCTCATCATGCACTGTTTTGGCTCCCCGCCAGATCCTGGCTCCTTTCACGTCCACTCCGATGAAGTTTTTATCTGGATAGCGTTTACCCAATTCCACGCTGTATTCGCCTTTTCCGCATCCCAACTCAAGAACAATCGGGTTATCGTTTTTAAAGTAGTCGTTTCTCCAGCTTCCCTTTAGCGCAAACTGATCTTGCTTCAACTCCGAAGTGGTGGGTTGCATAACGTGTGAAAACAACGCGTTTTCGGCGAATTGCGCCAGTTTTCTTTTTGCCATGCCGCAAAGATAATTCGCGGCGGGGACTTCTTGTGTCTTTACATATACAGATCAATTCAGCGCGCAATAAACTCACCCTTTCTCTACCTTTACCGCGATGGCAACAAAACAGAAAAGAGTTATTGTCGCTCCGCTGGCTTGGGGGCTCGGACATGCCACGCGGTGCATTCCGGTGGTGCGAGAATTATTAAAACTCCATTGCAAAGTATGGGTAGTTCTCACGCCAGAACAGCAGGCATTATACGAGCCGAACTTCGGCAACAAGATTGAATACATTCCGTTTGACGATGTTCAGATTAATTACAGCCACTCTTTTGCAATCGCCATGTTGCGCCAGCTCCCGAAGCTTTCTGCGCAGATTAAACGCGAATCTTCACTTGCCGAATGGCTGGCAGGCAAAATTCAGCCCGACCTCATTATTTCTGACAACCGATTTGGCTTTCGTGCAACGGGTGTCAAATCTGTTATCCTGTCCCATCAACTTCAGATACGCGCGGGATTACTGAGCGCACCGGTCAATGCTGTGGTCCATTCGCTGCTGAAACGCTTCGACTCGATTTGGGTGCCCGATACCGCCGAAACGCCAAACCTGTCGGGCCAACTCAGCCATGGTCGATCTCCCGACCACCCGATTGTGTATGGCGGACCACTGAGCCGCATGCGCGAAGTTCCTACTTCCCATGCCCGTTTTGACTGGCTGGCACTTTTGTCGGGACCTGAACCAGAGCGGTCAAAACTGGAAAACCTGCTTATTGAAGCCGCCAATGCGCTACAATTTAACTTGGCCATTGTAGCCGGCCAACCACTTTCTACTTCCAACCCAGAAACCGCAGATAACATCACGCGATATGCCCATGCGAATGACCAGACCCTAATGCAGCTTGTGGCGAATAGTTCGGCAATTATTTGCCGATCGGGATATTCTACATTGTGCGATCTGGCGGCCATGAATCGAAAGGCATTGCTCATTCCTACTCCGGGACAAACGGAACAAGTATATCTGGCTGGGCATTTTAAAAAAGAATTCGGGTTTCGAACCCTTTCGCAGCGCAATAAAAAGGAATTATATCGCGCGTTGGAAAATCCACAGCAATACTCCGAACAGTTTGAGATCGTGCTGAAAAACAACTGGCACAAAGTTTTAAAAGAATCATTGGCCCATTAGCGTGTATCGAGCAATGGCATGTGAGGTAAAGCGCAATACCAGCAACGGGATTAGGCTTGGTGAGTTCTAAGCTTTTTTGAGTGTAAACGAAACCGTTGTCCCCTTGCCCTCTTCGCTTCGCACGTTGATACTCTGACCGTGAGCCTCTACAATGTGTTTAACTATGGCCAGTCCGAGCCCGGTGCCCCCCCTGTTTTTAGAACGGCTTTTATCTACCCTATAAAAGCGCTCAAACAAACGCGGCAAGTGTTTGGCAGCGATGCCCGGTCCGTCGTCGGTAACTTCTACCAGCACATATTCGTCTAGATCATCGAAAGAAATGACACACTTTCCGTTTTCGCGACCGTAGTTTATGGCGTTGCTGATGAGATTCATAAACACCTGGCTGATGCGAAAACGATCTGCGACAACCATTACCACGCTGTCGTTTTTCTTGCTCACGCACACTTTGATATTGTGCTTTTTGGCGCTGAATTCTAGTCCGTCAATGACTTCTTTTGCCAAATTGACCACGTTAAATTTCTCCTGTTTCAGGTCCATTCTGCCCGATTCAAATTGGCTAATGGTATCCAGATCGTTGGTAATGATAATCATCCGATCGACGCTATTTGAAGCCCGCATTAAAAACTTTTGGTTGATTTCGGGGTCGTCGAGTGCGCCCTCGATTAATGTTAAAATATAGCCCTGAATATTAAAGATGGGCGTTCGAAGCTCATGTGCCAGATTGCCGATAAACTCCTTTCGGTAATCGTCTCTGCGGCGCAGATCACGGATTTCTGCAGCTTTCTCGTCGGCCCAACTCTTCACTTCCTGATTAATGTCATCGAGGAAGCCCTTACTCATGTCAATTTCGGCTTCGGCCGGATTGCGTGTGCTTTTGAGCGTGTGAATGGTTTTGTAAATAACCTTGATTCGTCGGTTAATAAACCTTTCGATGTAGTGGTAGATCACCAGGTAGGAAATGACCGAAACAAGCACTGTGGCACCGGCTACAATTAACCAGCCGATACTTGCAAAAATCACATGAATTACACTAAGCAGCAGCAGAAAAACCAATGTAATGCTAAGCGCTGCACGCAACGCGACATTTCTGGGCGTTATTTCATTCATGGGTCAGGCATCAATTTTATAGCCGACTCCTTTAACCGTTTTAATGAACTGATCGCCCACTTTTTCGCGGAGCTTTCGGATGTGCACGTCGATGGTGCGGTCACCAACCACCACTTCATTTCCCCAGATTTCGGTAAGAATTTGTTCGCGCGTAAAAACACGACCGGGTTTTGACATCAGCAACGAAAGCAACTCAAATTCTTTTTTAGGCATGGGTAGCAGCACTTCGGCGCGGGTCACTTCATATTTTTCGTGATCGATAGTCACATCGCCAAATTGTTCAACCATTCGCTGGTCGTTAGTGGCACCCTGTCGGCGAAGAAGTGCTTGCACTCGACTTAGCAGCACGCGTGGTTTAATGGGTTTGGTGATGTAGTCGTCGGCTCCGGCTTCAAAACCGGCAATCTGTGAATAGTCCTCTCCGCGTGCGGTCAGAAAGGCAATAATCGCATCGGCTGTTTCGGGATTGGCCCGCAGCTCCCGACACGTGTCCATGCCATCCATTTCGGGCATCATCACATCAAGTAGAATTAGATCGGGTTTAAATTCGATCGCTTTTTCAAGGGCTTCTTTACCGTTAAAGGCGGTTTCTACAAGATATTCTGACTTGCGAAGGTTGTAGCTTAAAAGCTCTACAATATCCTGATCGTCATCTACAACCAGTATTTTTCCTTTTTCCATGGATTGTCAAAGATACATTCTCGTCAAAGGTAAGTGTTAAATATGTCGCTCGGGTTAATCCTGAGTTAACTGAAATTTAAATCAACCCACCTGTCCAGAACATTGATTAAACATCAAAAAGGACTGACGAACAAGCACAAAGAAATGCTGTGAAAATAATTTCGGACTAATTCATCCTTTATTAAGAATTAGTTCTAAATTTGCCCAAAACATATGGCGACACAGATCCATAACGCTTCTTATAAATACAGCGTAATTCGCGCCAAAAAAAACGCTTTTTATTTTCAGGGTGATCCGAGATTCTCAATAAAATCCTTTGAGAAGCACTTAACATTCTTTAATTTTCACCCTAAACCATTCAATTTGAAAAAAAGCTGGCTGAGGGTATCGTTGTTTAATTTTTTTATAGCAGCCACGATGGGGCTGATTTTGAGAATGGCCCACGTGATTGAGATGCCCTGGCTGGATTTCCGCAACATGATGCACGGCCATTCGCATGTGGCGATGCTCGGCTGGTTATTTCTGGTTTTGTATGCCATGATTCTGGATCGGTTTCTTCCGGCAGGAGAGTCACAGAAGAAAATTCATCACCTATTTTTCTGGAGCACCCAAGTGAGTGTAATCGGAATGATGATCAGCTTTCCCATACAGGGATATCAGGCGGTATCTATTGCTTTTTCTACGATTCATCTGGTACTATCGTATATAATTTCAGGAATAATACTGAGAAAAGTTTGGCGAAATCGCACACCATCAGGCCTATTATTAACCACATCACTATTACTGATGTTGGTTTCCACCCTCGGCGTTTGGATGATTGGGCCCATCAGCGCGGGCCTCTTCGGCAATCAGGGCATGTATTATGCGGCCATTCAATTTTTCTTGCATTTTCAGTTTAATGGCTGGTTTACCTTTGCTGTACTGGCGATGGTGTTTCAGCAAATCGAACAATCCAAGGAGGCAGTCATTTCACGCAGCCATTTTAATTGGTTTTATGGTCTATTACTGGCCTCCACTGCACTGACTTATGCTTTGTCGGTGGCCTGGTCTACTCCCGAAGATTGGATATTCTACCTGAACGGCGCCGGAGTGCTCATTCAGTTGGCAGCATTGGTGGTCTTTTGGATTTTGATAAAGCAGCATGCGGCCGTTTTTTTCAGCGGCACAACAACGATTACCCAATCCCTATTAATTCTCGCATTTGTTTCTTTTGCGGTTAAAATTTTAATTCAAACCGCAGTTGTTATCCCACAAGTGGCCGTTATTTCCTATACAATAAGGCAATTTGTGGTTGGGTTCGTTCATTTAACCATGCTGGGGTCCATCACCTGCTATGTATTAGCTGCATTAACCACCAACGGACACCTTTCACAAACAAAGCCTTATGTGCGCCTCGGTCTTATTTTAATCATTGCTGGTTTTGTTTCCACCGAGTTATTCTTATTTTTACAAGGCTTATGGTTGTGGATTGGTTGGGGATTTTTCCCGTATTATTACGAAACAATCATGGTCGCTTCGGCTTTGTTGCCACTAGGAATAGCTGGCTTATTAATAGGAACAGTTCATAGGGAAAAAACCAAGGTTCCAAATATCATTAAAAATTGATTTAGCATTTAACCATCGATAAACAAATAGTAATCCTAAAACAGAAATCTTATGAATGTCCAGCGTATTTTTTATGTACTATTCCTCAGTGTGTTAATCGCCGCCTGCGGAGACAGCCAACCGGCCCCGGGAACATCTTCGTCACAAACCGCTGACGAGCCGGCCGAAAAGGAAATTCCTCAATCAGTTATAGAGGGCAAAGGAGTTGGCGAAATCACGAATGTACGTCTCACCGACCCGTTAGATGATGATATGGCTTCCAGGGGAAAGGCCATTGTTGAAATGAAATGTGCGTCATGCCACAAGCTTACAGACCAGCGTGTTGTAGGGCCTGGATTTGCAGGGATCACCAACAAGCGTCGTCCCGAATGGATCATGAACATGATTACCAACACCGAGGCCATGCTGGATGTGGACCCCGTGGCACAACGATTACTTGAAGAATGTTTGACCCGTATGCCCAATCAAAATGTATCCATTGGTGATGCACGCGATATTCTAGAATATTTGCGACAAAACGACTTGGATCAGGTAAATAGCAAGGACGAGGCTGCGGCATAGCACTTTGTCTTAACCAACCAATTATCACGAACTAAAACCCTCAACACCGTGAAAAGTAAAAGTTTAATGCTAATCTTATTGGCTGGCTCTTTAGTAGCCTGTCAACAGCGCAATGTGCAACAGGTTATTGAAGGCGACGCCGCTCAACAGACCTATGTTCCCCCAGGTGAATATGATGAATATTACGCCTTTATGTCCGGAGGATTCAGCGGGCAAATTACTGCCTACGGATTGCCTTCGGGCAGATTGCTCCGAGAGATTCCTGTTTTTTCTGTATATCCCGAAAATGGATATGGCTACAGCGAAGAAACCAAAGGAATGTTTATGACTTCTTATGGAGAAGTGCCATGGGATGACTCCCATCACATTGAACTTTCCCAAACCGACGGGAACTTTGACGGCCGATGGCTTTTTGTAAACGGAAACAACACACCGCGAATCGCACGGATTGATCTCACCACCTTCGAAACGGTGGAGATTCTTGAAATTCCAGATGTGGCCGGTTTGCACTGCGCCCCTTTCATCACTGAGAACTCAGAATATCTGGTTTCGGGAACGCGTTTCAGTGTTCCAGTTCCACAGGCCGATGTGCCCATCGATTCTTACAAAGAAAACTTTAAGGGTTTGATTAACTACGTTGCGGTTGATCCCGAACACGGCACCATGTCTTTGGAGTTTCAGATTGAAATGCCAGGTTTTAATTACGATCTGGCCCGAAACGGAAAAGGAAAATCGCACGGTTGGAGCTTTCTCACTACCTATAACTCAGAGATGGCCCATACCCTGCTGGAGGTTAATGCTTCGCAAAAAGACAAGGATCTGATGGCCGTTATCAATTGGAAAAAGGCCGAAGAATACTTCAAAGAAGGTCGATTCACTGAGCGTCAAACCTCCTACTATCACAACTTAAAAGAAGAATCGACAGGAATTGTCAATGCCAATGAGCTGACAACCAGCCGCATTTTGCTGCCTTCCGAATGCCCAGATATGGTGTACTTCCTTCCGGTGCCCAAATCACCACACGGATGTGACATTGACCCCTCCGGTGAATACATCGTTGGAAACGGTAAACTCTCTGCCGACATGTCGGTTTATTCTTTTGATAAAATTATGGCCGCTATTGAAAACGAAGATTTTGACGGCGATTTTGACGGTATTCCGATTATCAATTACGAATCTGCACTCGACGGTATTGTAGTTAAACCTGGTCTTGGCCCGCTGCACACAGAATTTGATGAACGCGGCAACGCTTACACTACCTTCTTTATTTCTTCTGAGGTAGTAAAGTGGAATGTAGAAACCAAGGAGATTTTGGACCGCGTGCCAACCTATTATTCTCCGGGTCACTTGATGATTCCAGGCGGTGAAACCAAAAACCCCGATGGAAAATATTTGGTAGCAATGAATAAAATCACCAAAGACCGTTTCCTCCCAACTGGACCGGAGCTGGCGCACTCTGCTCAACTATATGACATCAGCGGAGATAAGATGAAGCTAATTCTTGACTTCCCAACCAAGGGTGAGCCGCATTACGCTCAGGCCATTGCTGCTGACAAAATCGCACCCAACTCTGTTAAAATATTTGATATTATGGAGAACAAGCACCCACACGCTACCCTGGGAGAAGGGAAAACGCGGGTGGAGAGAGACGGCGACAATGTGCACGTATATATGACTGCCATGCGCAGCCACCTTGCACCGGATAATATTGAGGGAATTAAAATGGGCGACAAAGTCTATTTCCACGTCACCAACTTAGAACAAGACTGGGATGTGCCTCACGGATTTGCGGTACAAGGCGCCAATACTGCCAACCTGCTTGTGATGCCCGGGCAAACCCAAACCCTGTTGTGGGAACCCAACCGCGTAGGTGTTATGGCTTTCTACTGTACCGACTTTTGTTCTGCCCTGCACCAGGAAATGTCTGGATATGTTCGCGTATCGCCAGCAGGTTCTGACGTGCCACTACGATGGGGGTTGAACGAAGAACTCCGCAGCAACGCCGCTGCCGCCAACGATTTCTTTGAAGAAGCAAGAAAGAATCTGGCACAGAGTCAACTCCCAATTAAAAAGTAAACCCAAATCGAGAAAAACGCAATCTGATGATATTAATTGATCATAAATTATATCCATGAAACAATTACCGCGTATCGTGATGATTGCAGGCTGCGTTTTTCTCGGTCTGGTTTTTACCGCCCCTCTTTGGAGAATTACCCTGGATGCTCCTCAGTTTCCAGGAGGACTTGAGTTACACATCTGGGTTAATCAGATATCAGGAAGTGACAAAAACATTATTCAGAACATCAATATTCTGAATCATTATATTGGAATGCAAGCCATTGAGCCCGATTCCATTCCGGAATTAAAGTACTTTCCTTATATCGTTTATGCCATGGTGGCCCTTGGAGTGATTGCCGCGGTAATCAACCGAAAGTGGGGCTACATGACCTGGGCCGTAATACTCACCATTCTAGGAATTCTCGGAGTTTATGACTTCTATTTATGGCTTTATGATTACGGCCACAATCTGGATCCGATGGCACCGATAAAACTTCCGGGAATGACTTATATGCCGCCACTATTTGGCGAAAAAGACCTGCTTAATTTCTACGTTACCTCCTACCCGCACCTGGGCACGCTGTACCTCGGTCTGGCCGGAATATCGGGTTTGCTGGCATATCTTTTTAGAAAACGCTATTTAAAAACCATCTCCGCATGAACCTTAAAGGATTGCTACTAATTGCAGCAATTGGATTTACCGTTGCATGCAGCACCGGCCCCGAGCCTATCCAATTCGGAAAAGATCAATGTGATTATTGCAAAATGAATATTGCCGACGCCAAATTCGGAGCTCAACTCGTTACAGACAAAGGCCGAATTTATAAGTTCGATGCAGTAGAATGTATGGTGCCATATATGGACGAAAACAATCAGGAATACAATCATATCCTTGCCGTACCTTTTGACGATCCAGGCGCTTTAAAACCCGCTGTAGATCTTCACTACATCATTTCAGATTCTATTCGCAGCCCGATGGGTGCCAATCTGCTCGTGATTTCAAACGCCGATAAAGTAAGTAACTTTTCAGGACAGCAATTCGACTGGGCTGGTATTCAACACTACCTGATGAATGAAGACTGGTGACTTTTGTTTCCTGCACTTTTTTCTACTCTTACTCATCTTTTCTGGAAATTCTGTTTTTGCTGTTGTTACTTCGGTCTATCCTCCCGGAGATAACCTAAAACAAGCAATCGTACAGGCCATGCCGCACGACACCCTGTGGGTGCAGCCCGGAAATTATCTTGTAGAGCTCATCGAAATAAACAAACCGCTGGTATTGCTCGGCATAGATTACCCGGTACTCGACAGCCAGCAAGGCGATGAGATTATCATTGTAACCTCCGATTCAGTGACCATAGCAGGATTTCAACTGCAAAACGTCGGTGTGAGTTTCACCAAAGATCGCGCGGCCATACGGCTAAACCGGGTGTCAAATGTCACCGTAGAAAACAACATCCTGCAGGATACCTTTTTCGGAATTTATCTGCAGTACGCCTCAGATTGCATTATCAAAAACAATCAAATAATCGGAAGTGCCAGCGATGAAGTGCGCGCAGGAAACGCCATTCACATCTGGAAAGGCAGCCGGATTCTGATCGCCAATAACACCCTGAGTGGTCACCGCGATGGCATCTACTTCGAGTTTGTTGACAACAGTTTGATTCACGGCAATTTGAGTGAAAACAATTTCAGGTACGGCCTGCACTTTATGTTTTCGAACAATGACATATACGAACACAACACTTTTAGGCAAAATGGAGCAGGTGTGGCGGTAATGTTCTCAAAGGTTATTGAAATGATCGACAACCAATTTGAAGAAAACTGGGGAGGCGCATCATACGGATTGTTGCTAAAAGAAATATCAGACGGAAAGCTTACCGGCAACACGTTTCACCGAAACACCATCGGAATATACGCCGAAGGAGCAAACCGCGTAGATGTCTATCAAAACCGCTTTATCGCCAACGGTCAGGCAATAGATATTAAAGGAAATTGCTTAGATGTTAAAGTGACCCGAAATGATTTTATCGGCAACACCTTTGAAGTGATCACCAACACCAAACATAACAGCAATCTCTTTGACGGCAATTACTGGAGCCAATACCGTGGCTACGACTTGGATAGGGATGGCGTGGGCGACGTTCCCCACCGGCCTGTAAATCTTTTTGCCGTGATCACTGAAAACATACCTGCGGCTAGCATGTTGTTGCACAGCTTCCTAATCAACAGTCTGGATGCGGCTGAGCGCATTTTTCCGCAGTTAATTCCCGAACACCTCGTAGATGAAAACCCGAGCATGAAACCCATTGTTGCAAATGATTGAAATTAAAAACCTCCATAAAGCCTTCGATCGGCAAAAGGTGCTGAATAACATTAGTATTTCTTTTAACGCGAAACAAAGTGTGGCACTTATCGGCCCCAACGGTTCGGGTAAAACAACGCTCATCAAATCCATTCTGGGAATGGTGCGGCCTGAATCTGGAGAGATTCTATTTAAAGGAGAATCGGTGTTGAACACCAGTGAATACCGCAGCAATATCGGCTACATGCCACAAATCCAAAGATTTCCCGAAAACATGCGTGTGCGTCAACTATTTGCACTGATGCAGGATTTGCGCAGGGATGTGCCTTCCGAAAAATACGATCGGTCGCTTTATGAAAATTTCGATGTGCAATCGATGTCGGGAAAGAAACTGGGCCAACTTTCGGGAGGCATGAAGCAGAAAGTAAGTGCCGCGCTGGCGTTTTTATTCGATCCGGAAGTATTGATTCTCGATGAACCCACCGCTGGTCTCGATCCGGTATCCAACGAAATTCTAAAAGAGCACCTTCGAGAATCACTGGCTCAAGGAAAACTGGTGCTGATCACTTCGCATATTCTGAGCGATCTTGACGAAATAACAACTGATGTAGCTTACCTGATGGACGGCCACATTAAATTTTACCGAACACTCGAAGACCTGAAAGCAGAAACATCGGAAGACCGCCTGAACCGAGTGATTGCCAAAGTGTTGAAAACAGACAATCAATATGTTTAGAATCACCAAGTTCATCATCACCGACCTGATCCGCAATTGGATTTTACTGTTCTTCACGGCATTTTTGCTATTGGCCACCATCGGCTTTTTTATGCTCGACGCCCATCCTGAAAAAGCATTGCTCGGGGTGATGAATACCATTTTGCTGGTGGTGCCGATGGTATCAGTAGTGTTTGCCACCATTTATTACTACAACTCAAACGATTTCTTCGGATTGCTTTTGGCCCTGCCCATCAAGCGTCATACCTTATTGCTGAGTATATTTTTCGGGTTGAGTTTTGTGTTTTGTGCAGCAGTAATCTTAGGCACCGGAATTCCGCTTTGGATTATGCATGGTGGCATTCAATCGCTGTTGATCGTAGTAGTTGGTGTTTTACTTTCGGTTGTTTTTGTGGCTTTTGCCCTTCTCGGCAGCGTGTTGTCAAATGATAAAGCCCGCGGAATGGGAGTCGCGTTGATGCTTTGGGCCTATTTTGTTTTGCTCTTTGATGGATTGGTGTTATTGATGATGTATAATTTCAGTGACTATCCGATTGAAAAATGGATGTTGTTCATCACCTTTCTAAACCCCGTTGACTTGGGCCGCATCGTGGTGCTGATGCAAACCGAAGCTGCTGCACTCATGGGAGCCAGCGGTGCCGTATTCCGCAATTTCTTTGACGAACAAAACGGCAGTGTGCTTGCGCTGGGTGTTGTGCTGTTGTGGGGCATCGTTCCGCTCTTGATTTCGCTGCGCGTTTTTAACCGAAAAAACATCTAATCGAGATATGGCCTCACCCATAAAACGACACGACGCATTGCAACCCATTAGCCGCGAACACCATTTCGGCTTGTTGCTGTGTTGGAAAATTCAAAAAGCCGCATCTAAAAATCTAAGTGCCGAACGCGTGTTTAAATACGTGCGCTTTGCCTTTGAAACCGAACTACTTCCCCACTTTCATCTCGAAGAAAAAGTTGTTTTCACCGTGCTCGGAAATGATCACCCGATGGTGAAACAAGCCTTGGAAGAACACCAAAGGCTGGAATACCTCATCACCCAAGCAGAAGTTTCGAACCAAACGCTCGAAGAGATTCGTGTGCTGCTCAACGACCACATCCGTTTTGAAGAGCGCATATTATTTCAGAAAATTCAGGAAGTAGCAACCGAAGAAGCTTACGAAAAAATGATCGTAGCCCACGACAATCATGACAAAGCCAAGCCCGGTGGCTCGTGGGAGGATGAATTCTGGAAGTAATCCTTCCATCTTTTTACTTGCCTTTCCTCAAAAAAACAACCTTGTTTTCACTGTAGTCAAATAATAAAGGATACATTTATCCTCTATTATTTAAAGACCCAAATCTATGACTACCTCACCACATCCCCACGACTTTCACATTCCTGTTCTCGGTCTCGGTTACACGCTCGACAGCCCCTTAAAAATTGCCCGCTACGGCATATCGAGCGTTGTTTCGATTATGGACGATCAGTTGCTTGAAGACATGCGAGAAACCCTTTGCAGAAATGGGAACATCCCTTATGAACGCATCACCGAGAAAGCCCATGATTACCGTGCAAAGCGCATTCGTCAATACCTGGACTTTATCAACAATGAAATTGAGCAGCAAGTCACAAGCATACAACTTCAATCGTTTGAGCACGACGCCGAAATCAATAAATATTTTCAGTTGCTGCGTGATGATCACCCATTAAAAGAAAAGTATTTGCGTATGTTCTTTTCTGAAGGGGAAGAAAGGTTCACGCTGCAAGAAGAACTTCGCAAAAATATTGTGGCCGGATCGATTGATGTTAACATCATGACCAAGCTCGATCGCATCAATTACGACAAGGATGGCCAAGCATTACCGAGAATATACTCCGACGCTTTGGCTTCGCTGCGCGGATTTGCCACCAGCAAGATTATCGGATCGGTGGTTTTTTCGGCGGGAATGAATCCCGCGTTATTCGGACATACCGAATTGTACGACGATTTCTTTCCCGACTCAAAGGGGAAAATAAAGAAAGGAATCGTCATCAAGGTCAGTGATTACCGGTCGGCACTTATTCAGGGTAAATACCTTGCCCAAAAAGGACTTTGGGTGTCGGAATTTCGGATTGAATCGGGATTAAACTGCGGAGGACACGCCTTTGCCACCGATGGTCTGTTGGCCGGGCCCATTCTGGAAGAATTTGCAACCAATCGCAAATCTCTCGATGAAACTCTTCGTGAAATATGCAATCATTCATTGTCGAATAAGGGAAAGAACTTGGTTGACGACCACCACCAAATTCGAATTACCTATCAGGGTGGAATTGGCACTTCCGACGAAAATCAGTTTTTATTGAACGAGTATCAACTGGATGGCACCGGCTGGGGCAGTCCGTTTTTACTTGTTCCTGAGGCCACCAGTGTGGATGATGAAACCCTGGAAGTGCTGATTAATGCGCGGCAGGAAGACTACTACCTGAGCAATGCTTCACCGTTGGGCGTTCCGTTTCACAACCTGAAAACCACATCCTCAGAAAAATTGCGCAAAGAGCGCATTGTCAAAAACAGGCCGGGCAGCCCGTGCTACAAAAAGTACTTATCGTTTGATACAGAGTTTACCGATCAACCCATTTGCACCGCATCAAGACAATATCAGCACCTCAAGCTCAAGCAACTGGAAGCTGAACTGGGTCAGGGAGCTGATTTTGACCGGGCCGCTGAAAAAGTGATGGAGAAAGAATGTCTTTGTCATGGGCTTGGGGCGTCGGCTATTATTGCCAACAATGGCAAACCACCTAAAAAGCTGGATGCAGTAACGATTTGTCCCGGACCCAATCTGGCCTATTTCTCCAGCACATACAACCTTGCCGAAATGGTGGGGCATATTTACGGAAAGCTATCATTGTCGCTTTCACCCGAACGGCCGCATCTTTTTATCAAAGAGCTGCAGCTGTATGTTGAACACTTTAGGAAAATGTGTGAGGATCCCATTCAAAACCTCAACCAGAAAAACCAGGTTAAGATTCGGAAGTTCAGAGAAAATCTGATTAATGGAATAGAGTATTACGCCAATCGGATGAACCACATTGAAAAAAACCAAACATTGGCGCAGCGATTCGAAATGGCTTTGGGAGCAGCACGAATCAGAATGAATGAGCTGGCCACAACCTGATCAATGTCTTTTAAATAAGGAAGTTACAAGCCATTGAATACCCGTATATTATTACGACCTTTGCATCCAAATTCAGCCACTCAGGTAAGCACTAAATTTATTCGGAAAGAATCGTTATATTAGGTAGCTCACTGAGTCATTAAAACTTAAAACACACACTTCAAACAACAAATGGGAAGATCGAACGAATCCTGGAGTAAACGGGAAAAAGAGAAAAAGAAACAAAAAAAACGAGAAGATAAGCTGAAGAAAAAGGAAGCCCGAAAGGACGACAGTTCAGGCAAGGACTTCGACGACATGATCGCGTATGTCGATGAGTTTGGAAACATTACTGACACGCCGCCGGATCCCTCGCAGCGTGAAGAAATAGACGCTGAAGACATTGTGATTGGCGTGCCTCCTAAGAGCGAACAGGAGGAAGAAATCAACGAAGGCACCGTGAAATTTTTTGATGAGTCGAAAGGATATGGGTTTATTGCCGTAAAAGGAAGCAGCGATAGCCTTTTCACTCATGTTTCATCTCATCTGGAAGAGATTAAAGAAGGAAATCAGGTGATTTTTGATATTGCTCCGGGTGACAGAGGACCAGTAGCCATCAATGTAAAAGTGAAGAAATAAACCTGCTTTTTAAGCTGTTTTTATGGTCAATGGACACCTCACTTATACAGTGAGCGACTAGGGTATAGTAAGCCGCCGGAACAGCGAAACTCAATTTCAATGTACGAATCAGTATAAGGAGCGATCCCAACCACAGAAATAGAAGGGCTCGCTCCATACTATACAATAAATGCAGCAGTAGCTGTATATCTTGCACTCCCTCCTCTCGAGAGCCTGGGGTGTTTTCGCTGCATGTTTCATTTTTTGCACCCTTACGATTACCCTGGTGGTGTATCATTTCTTTCGGAAATAATAAATCTGCCCGTTCAGATATCCCTTTTTACGTCCCTCGCTCGAGAGCAATAAATCGCCCGAAGCTGTGAAGTCGATTCCTTCGGGCTTGTAATACATCTCAGCCGGAAGTGGATATACCGCTTTTAACTTGTCGCCCTTGTACACCGCAAGGTACTCTTGTTTGGCCGACAGGACATACAGTTCACCGGTATGCGGATGCACCGCCACAGCAGACGGATTAAAAGCCACCTCACCCCATTTTACTTTGGGATAACTCTGCTTCAACTCTTTTTCGATATCGCGCATATTTACCGAAAAAGTGCTTTGTGCCTTTGCCCACTGGTTGTGTTCAAAATGATAAATCAGTCGTTCGTTTTTGCTGCCGGTGAGCATATCTTCTTTGCAGGCCACAAACCACACCTCGTTTTCTCCACCAAAGAAAAGGCCCTCTGCATTGAGGCACTGCAACGGCAACATCACCTGTTTGATTTCGTTTCGTTGGCCGAGATCAAAATAAAACAATGTGCCATCACTGCGAAGAATATAAACGATGTTGTTCCGAACCTGAATGTCCTCAAAATCACCAACATCTGTAAACCGAATAGTTTCTGCTACTTCTCCCGATTCGAGTTCAAATATAAATACCAGTCCGAGTTCGTCTTGCACACAATAAACCGTTTTGTCATCGCCAATTGCAATTCCCGATATTTCTACCAGAATATCCGGCAGATCGTAAACACGCGTGGGATTAAGAAAATTGTAAGGTGCCGATTGATAAACGTCAGATTGCTTTAGCTCCCTCACCAACTCGCTATCGTCGGGGGCGGCGGTGTGCAACCTAAAAACCTTTCCATGACGCGTGAAATAGAGATTTTCTTCTACTCCACCCTTCATCACTTCGATCTTATAGAATGAAGTGTCTTTCATCTCGATCAAATCCATCTCGTCGATGAACCAACCGGGATATTGTTTTTCGAGACGGTTGCGGATTTTGGTCATCACCTCAGCGGGGATTTCGGCTTCCGTTTCGACATAGAGCACCTCATACTTTTCAGACACGCCTATTTCGTACACCTTACCAGCACAGCTAAACTCCAATTCGGTAAAATTTTCTTTGCGATCGATTTCGAGGATTTCGGCATCGGTACAAAAAGATTGGGCAATGGCCAACAAGCGTTCGGCAGGTTGGCCATTGCACCCAACTCCGGTTGCGAACAGGGTTATTAAAATCGCTATTCGGACCATCAATCTACAAAGTGAATTTCATCCACCTCAATCTCTACCTCTTCGAGCAAATCGTGATCTACCTCGCCGGTAACAATCACTTTGGTTTTGTCGTCAAAAGGCCGCTCGGGCATGATCTTTTTGTCAATTTCTACAATCAACCTTCCGGTATCGTCCTGAAACCAGAAATCCTCTTTGTTGATCCGCTCCACGATATAGCCTTCGAGTTTAACCACGGCATCCATTTTATCCAGTTTAGCCGCTTCTTTCTTTACCTCGGCCACGGTGTATTGTTTGCCCACAGTTCCAGGGCCTGTGTATTGCGCAGAAACCGATCCGCTAATAACAAATGCTGCAAGAATGAAAATGGTTCTAAGTAATAACATTGTTGTAAGATTTAAAGTTATACCCAAAGGTAATTTCCAATTCTGGAGGAAATCTGGATATGCGATGGTTTGATTTACCTTGTATACATCAAGGATTTGACACGACAAATCGTTTGGTATACAGTTGATATTCTGTTTCGACGTGCAACACGTAAATTCCTGATGACAGGTAGCCTACGGACAACGGAAGTTGTCCGACAAATTTGGTCAGACCTTGTCTTTGGCTGAACACCTCGCGCCCGGATGCATCGAAAATAAGCACCTGCCGAAATTCAGCATCATCCCGAAGCTTTATGTTCAACTGGTCTACTGCGGGGTTTGGCCATATAACCAAGTTATCGGGCAGGTTGTTTTCCGCAAAAATATTATCACAAATACCAGAAGGATAGTCTGATGGATGAATGGACAGGTGATTTATTAAATACTGAAGCATAAAGCACGGACGTTGATAGGCAAAATCGCGCATTACTTGAACCGCTTCTTCCCAAGCCTCCAACGAAGCCGGGAACTGCCACCTCTTTACATGCTCTTCCATTGTCGGAGCAATTATTTCAGTTAAACTGTCAATCACCGAAACTACATTTTCGGGTTTGAATACAGTTTGCATCAACTCCACAAACCTATGGTAGTACGCTTCTCTGAACGCGGTATTTTCCATTAGATTTTTAAATAACACCACGGAAATTTCTTGGTGAAAATACTCGCCCGAGGCAATCAGTGAATGCGGAATAGGATTGTAATCAGCAGTTCTGAATGCACCATCGCTGTCATAATTAATCCAATGCCATTTAGAATCTGGACTGGTAGATCGCCAAAAGGAATTATTATTTCCTGGCCAGTCATGCACAGCAATGAACTGCTTCAGGATATAGTAATCTATAATGCTGGATATATCTACTTTTTCAGCGACCGACTCGTAATTTGACTCATAGCTCAGATCGGCCGATTCTATAAAACTCACCAGCTCGTTATATCCCGACATGCTACCTTCTGAGGCTTCCATCCAGTTTTCGATAACATCCACGTTGTCTGGGTCTGCTCCTGTGGAATACTCCAGAAAATAGTTGTCAATTCTGTCACGGATGTTGTGTATTCCCCAGAATTCGCCATTAATAAATAGAACTGCTGGTCGCACTTCTTGTTTGAGCACATTTAATTCGCCACTAATAACCGAACTAACAGCATCTGCGCAAAAATTGGAATCGAAATCATTGCCACTAGGTCGTAGTAAGATGCGACGGTATTGATCAGCGGGTTTCCAAGGGAAAAAAGCATAATTAAAATACCGGCTTCCATATTCATAGCGCGCGTAAAGCCGTAACGATTTTAGCGACAATTGCCGTGTGCCTCCTCCGTGAATCCGCACGCCAATCCCTTGACTAATACTTAACTCTCCGTTCGGTTCAAAAAATTCGAAATGTGCCGAACGTTCCCACTCTTTTCCTTTCATATTGTAATTTCCATAACCCCATTCTAAAGGCAAATCGGGATTATCATCGTGAGTGGTTCCAGGGACATAAATCCCCGTTTCGTATCCAAACATATGAAGGGAATCGAGCGAAAGTGAAACTACCGGTAGTCCACCATATCGCTCTTCCATACTGGGATCAACAAAATAGGACGCAGTTGTGACGGGTGAAACAGCTTCATCACCAATAAAGGCACTCGCTTTTATCACGGTCCCTTTAAAAACCGTGTTTACAGGAGGCTTCCAACCCCAGTAGGTATAGGTCTCGGCGGTGTTGGTTGGAATGGACGAGATCCCGTTTGGAACACCGGCATTATCATCAATGGTGAGCGGTTCAACATATCCCGGATCGTTCGGTGTAGGATCCCTTCCATTGCGGGTGTAATGAATAGTTGCCTCGGGGTGACTGCACGTAAGTACGAGTTGAAAACCCTCAGCATAAAACCCTGGTGTAGACGAGAAAAAGACTGTTTCGGTTAATGGAACATAAATTTCTCCCAGCGCATTGGGAAGATTAGGTGTGGGGACTGAAAAAATCTCAAATTCATCGGCACCATCAGGGTAGCGTCCGTAGCTCTTATCCGCGCCCGGTTCTACCGGAGGCCAGTAATCAATCACATCACCATTTGCGTCAGACAATAAAATCACTTCACCCTCGGCCTTAATGCTAAAATTGGTATGAAGATTCGGCCCCACAATCCGATCCTTTCCCGAAGCATAAATCAATAAGGTGGAATGGCCTTCTATCCAAACCTCGGGAAACATCCATTTGTCTGGATTTCCCAAATTATCTGAAATGCGGTATCCGCCAATATTCACCGGATCATTGCCCGTGTTATAGAGTTCAATCCAGTCGGGATAATCTCCATCCTCGTCCTGAAGTACCGATGCGTTGGACGACAGCATTTCGTTGAGTACTATCTCCTGAGCGGACATGTGACCTATAATGCCGAGCAAGAAGATTGTACCACTCCAGATGTTGCGGAAAAGTTTCACGGCGTTAAAGATACGATTACCACCGTTTTAGTACTTGAACCTAATACACTTTATTAAACCTTTATGGAAATCCGGTGCCGTCCTCCGGTCAATTCGTAGCTGAGTTCGAAATGATTAATATCACAAACTTGTTTTACAATGGCCAGTCCGATGCCATGACCACCACTGCTGCCTTTTCTAAATCGGTCGATCAGCATTTCGGGTTTTTCTGTTAGGATTGCACCTGAGTTTTCGATAATCAATGCATTCTCTGTGAGCTGAATGTTGATGAATCCTTTTTGAACATTGTGTTTTACGGCGTTCTTTATCAGATTTCCAATCATGATCTCGGCCAAACCGCGATCCATTTTCACCTCCAGGGGATGCAATTCTGAATCGAGCCGCACCTCGCGCACGCCAATTGCATCTTCGTAAATTTTCAATGTAGCAATTACGGTTTCCGCCAAGTTTACCCGCTCCTTATTGCTAAATTCCAAATTGTTGATTTTACTCAATAATAACAACGACTTCTGAAATCGGGTCAGGCTGTTCGACGCCTCATAAATACGTTGCAAATCCTGAAGCCGCCTATCGCCTTCATGCGCTTCGTTAAGCAGTTTTTCGGTATGCGTGCGGATGACGGCGAGCTGTGTTTGTAGTTCGTGTGAGACATTTTCATTAAATTCCTTGTTGTGATGGTAATCGTCAGACACTTTCTTTAGCCATGTTCGCACTGTTTCATTCAGTACCCTAAATTCGTGAATATTGGAATCGGGAAGTTGCGGAATCGGTTGTGTGATGCGAAAATGAACCAGTTTTTGCAGCGTATGATAAAAATCCTTCCAAAGCAGCTTATTGGCAAATGAAATGCTCAGCCACAACACCAATATCACCAGCACCATCAAGCCGCTAACAATGAGCAATGCCCCTTCGGCGATGTCGTCCTTTCCGGGCATCAGGTGGCGCAACACAATTCCAAAATCGCGGCCCTTGTGGTTTATAGAAAAGTGCAGTTCGCGGTGTGGCACCAACTCATTATCTCCTGGTTCGAGCATCATGGTGTCTTTAAAAATCGGCGTGGGATAGTAGGTATCTTGAAGGATGTCGGCAACCTTATGATACTCTGGAAGCAGGTAATTTTCTTTGTGATATTTCTGCAACCGTTCCATTTCATAAGTTAGAAATTCGTCGGTTTCTTCAATATTGATGTACTGAATCACAAAAAAGCTGAACACGCTTCCTAACACAAGCACCGGAAGCAACCAAAATGCAGCCAGCAAGTATGTGCGTTTGATCAGTTTCATTCTTCGTCGGCCCATTTGTAACCCACTCCATACACTGTTTTCACCGGATTGGCGCCACCGGCATCGGTGATTTTCTTTTTGAGATTTTTGATGTGCGAGTAGATAAAATCGAACGAATCCACCAGGTCCATGTTGTCGCCCCAAATGTGTTCGGCTATACTCTCTTTGGTGAGCACGCGGTTTGGATTAGACAATAGAAAAAGCAGAATGTTGTATTCGCTGCGGGTCAGATCAACTGAGGTATCATTTACAAACACTTCTCGCGCCTGGGTTTCTACCGAAATTCCATTGCTGCACACCACTTGATCTCCTTTAAAGTTGCGACGGCGAATAACCGACTTGACACGTGCAATCAATTCGGCTATATCGAAGGGCTTGGTCAAGTAATCGTCGGCCCCCAGCTCTAATCCTTCTACTTTATTATCGATCGAATTGCGGGCAGAAATAACAACAATCCCTGTTTCGGGTGCGTTCGACTTGCAGGCTTTTATCAACTCCAAACCCGATCCGTCGGGCAGGTTGATGTCTACCACAATCAAATCATAACGATACAGTGCCAGTTTTTCGCGAGCGGACAAAAAGCTATCGGCTATCTCACACAAAAATCCGGCAGCACTTAAGGTTTGCTGAATCGTATCCAACAGCCGGTTGTTATCTTCAACAATTAACAGTTTCACGGCTTCAATTTCGTCAATTGTAGCTAATAATTCTGTAGAAATGTTGTGGATTTTCCGGTGACGAAAAATTCTCTATTGGTTCGACCGGCGGTTGCGGTGATCTCTTCGCCCCGTTCGAGGGGTACTTTCAGAACGCTGGGGACGGCTACCTGCCCGGTTATGGGTTTTTTCGGCTTTTGGTGCTGCACGATATACACCCGGACTTTCCGACTCCCAATCGTGATCTGAAATCACCGGAACTTTTATCCCGATGAGCTTTTCAATGGCGCGCCAATCTTTCACTTCTTCGGGCATACAAAGGGAAATGGCTTTTCCTTCGGCGCCTGCACGACCGGTACGACCAATGCGGTGAACATAGGTTTCGGAAATGTTCGGAATCTCAAAATTAATGACGTATGACAAACCGTCAACATCAATTCCGCGGGCTGCAATATCCGTTGCCACCAGCACGCGGGTTTTACCGTTTTTAAAGTTATTGAGTGCACGCTGGCGATGATTCTGTGATTTGTTTCCGTGAATGGCCTCGGCCGGAATGCTGTTCTTAGAAAGCCAGCGCACCACTTTATCGGCACCGTATTTTGTACGGGTAAACACAAGCACTGCCTTCATATCATTCAATTTGATCAGGTGAAGCAGCAAGTCGTTTTTATGGTTTTTATCTACAAAATATACTTCCTGCTCAATGGTTTCGGCAGTAGTGGACTGGGGGGTGATATCTACCCGTTTTGGACTGGTGAGCATGCTTTGCGCCAGTTTCACAATATCGTCGGGCATGGTTGCCGAAAACAACAGGGTTTGTCGTTTTGGAGGAAGTAGTTTTATGATCTTGCGAACATCATTAATAAATCCCATATCGAGCATCCGGTCGGCCTCATCAAGCACAAAAATACTGAGGTCGTTGAGACTGATAAAGCCCTGACCAATTAAATCGAGTAATCGGCCCGGCGTGGCCACCAGAATATCCACACCGCGGTTAAGCACATTGGTTTGGCCGCCTTGTTTCACCCCTCCAAAAATAACCGTATTGGTAAGTCCGGTATGTTTTCCGTAGGCTTCAAAACTTTCGGCAATCTGGATGGCCAGCTCACGCGTTGGGGTAACGATAAGTGCGCGAATTTTTCGTTGGCCGCGTCTGCTTCCATTGCGCACCGTGGTTTCATTTTGCAACAATTGCAAAATCGGAATGGCAAATGCCGCGGTTTTTCCGGTTCCTGTTTGGGCACAGCCCAGCAAATCATTTCCTTGTAAAACTATGGGTATGGCCTTTTCCTGAATAGGTGTAGGCGCGGAATAACCTTCTCCCTCCACTGCCTTTAGCAATGATGGGTTCAGGTTGAGATTTTCAAATGTCATATAAAAGTTTGGGTTGAGTTTGGGCCGGAGAAGTTTGTGGACCCTACTAAATAAAAGTGCAAAGATAAGGTTTTTGTAATCGGGTGATGAAAAATAAACGCTACGATCAACCCTTCATCAGCACAAAATCGGCAAAATAAGCTTTGCTGTCCGTTAGTTTTTTTTGAATGATGAGCGGTGTATTGGTTAGAAATTGCTTCACCAGATCATCGTTATACTTTCTTGAAATTTCGGTGTGTATTTTTTCTCCCTGTTCAAAATGGAAACGCTTATCCAGCGCCTGGATATACACCTGCTGATCGGCCGTACTTTGCAAGTAACTGCGCACTACCCCTTCTTCGGCAGAGTAGGTGACCACATGCTTAAACTGATCTGGAATAAAATTGCCGTCGAGCTCGCGGTTAATGCGGTGCAGCAAGTTGAGATTAAATGCCGCGGTAATACCTTGCGCGTCGTCATAGGCCGGAATGACAATTTCAGGGTCTTTAATTAAATCCAGCCCAAGCAGCAGTCGATCACCTTCATTCATATTATTGGACATCGCGCTAATAAATTGTTCGGCGCGGGCATCGCTCATATTGCCCAGATTAGAGCCCAGAAATAACACCACACGCCGTTTATCGGTATGGCTCAGACGGCTTAGCACATCGAAATAATCACCCTGAACGGGATGAACCGAAAGTTGGGGCAATTCTTTTTGAAGCGATGATTTGAGGTCGGCAAGCGCATTGGGTGAAATATCCACGGGAATATAGTCAAACTGATAACCATTCTCGAGCAGGTAGGCCAACAACTTTTTGGTTTTAGAGCCATCTCCGGCTCCCAATTCCACCAACTCAAAAGAGTGATCTGGTTTCAGCTCAAATGCCTGAACCATTGCTGCGGTTTGCTCACTGAAAATCTCCATTTCTGCGCGGGTCAGGTAATATTCCGGCAGATTCATAATCCGTACAAACAGCTCATCACCCTGCAAGTCGTAAAAATATTTTGAAGGCAACATTTTCGGGTTGCTGCTCAACCCTTGGTCTACGTCTGTTTTGAACGTTTCAGTCATTATAATTTATATCATTTAACCAGCCTGATTCCTGAAAAATGCCACCGCAACTGTGGGTGAAAAAAGTTTCGGTAGGTCACACGGCTGTGATTTGAAGGGGTGATTACTGAAGCGCCTCGCAGCACCATTTGGTTGATCATGAATTTTCCGTTGTACTCGCCAGTTGCACCCTCAGCTATTCGAAAGCCGCGATACGGGAGGTATGCCGAGGCAGTATGTTCCCAACGTTCGCCCCATTTCAATTGCGGAGCAGCAGCTTCCCACTCAAATTCTGTGGGCAGGCGCATTCCCATCCACTGTGCAAAAGCAGCGGCTTCATAATAGGATATATGCGTTACCGGTGCCTCGTCGGCAAGTGGTTTCAATCCGGCCAAGGTAAACTGAAACCATTTGTTGTCGATTTTTTTCCAGTACAAGGGCTTTGAAATTTTTTCGGAATGTATCCACGCCCAGGCCTCATCGAGCCAGTAACGAAAGTTTTCATATCCACCCCCTTCAACAAATTCACGATAGGCTTTGTTCGTGACAAGAGAGGCAGAAATTTCATATCCGTGCAGATATTGTTTGTGCACGCCAAGTTCGTTGTCATAACAAAAGCCATCACCATTGTATCCGATTTCATAAATCCCCTCGTTCATTTGTATCCACCCTTTTGGGCTATGGTCAGTTGTGGGGAAATCAGCGTTGCGATCATAAACCGGGTGAAAAGGGTGAATGCTCAACGTGTATTTTAAATCCATCAACAACAACTCCTGATGCTGCTGCTCGTGATTAATGCCAAGCTGCAAGATATCCAATAGCTCGGACGACGAATTTTCACCGATGAGTTTCAGGACTTGTTCGGTAACAAAATGTCGGTAGCTATACACTTCGTCCACCCCAGGTCGAGTAATGCTTCCTCGGTGGTCGCGGACGGTACGCTCGCCAACGCTGTTGTAATAACTGTTAAAGAGATGTGAAAACTGATCGTTGAAAACCGTGTATCCTTTGATGTATTTTTTGAGAATAAACTCCTCAAAAAACCAGGTGGTATGGGCCAGATGCCACTTGGGAGGGCTAACAAAATAAACCGGCTGAGGGATGTAATCAGCCGGTTGAAGCGGCAAACAGAGCGCTTCCGTTTTTTTTCTTACGTCGGCAAAAAGCCGTGCAAGCGAACTCATCGATCGAGTACTTCTACTCCTTTCCAGAATGCGAGTCGCCCTTCAATTTCTTTTGCATGACGGGGTGCAGGGTAAACCCAGGCAGCGTCTTTATTTGTTTGTCCGTTGACCTGAATGTGAAAATATCGTGCTTTTCCATTTCTCGGACATAAACTAAAATGATTCGACTCCTTGAGTACTTCTCTGTTAATTGAGCTTTCAGGGAAGTAAAAGTTTCCTTCTACTTCCACTGTTTCATTGCTTTCTGCAATTACTTTATTGTTCCAAATAGCTTTCATTTTATTGCGTTTTTTTGATTGTTTCTATGAATTTCGTTTTTCGAATGCCCACCGTTGGCCGGAGTCCCACTGTTCTGCAACGTTTCCATAAGCAGGGAAACCGCCATTTTTGCGCAGCATAGCGGCGGTGTGCAATAAATTATAGGTCATAAATGTGGTGTTGCGATTGGTAAAATCATTGTCGGCAGCTCCAGAGTCATTGTCGAGGTAGCTTGGTCCGGGACCCACATCTCCAACCCAGCCGCAGTCGGCCTGAGGCGGAACAACGTAGCCGATGTGTTGCAACGAATACAAAATATCCGAAGCGCAATGTTTTACTCCATCCTCATTGCCGGTAATAATACAGCCCGCGGTTTTGCCGTAATACACAAACTGACCGCGAGGGTTCAACTCTGCACTGTTGCTGTACAGTCGTTCGATAAATTTTCTTGCTTCAGACGAAATCTGGCCTAACCAGATGGGACTTCCAATAACCAAAATATCAGCGGCAATAATTTTTTGAAATAACTCGGGCCATTCGTCGGTGCTCCAGCCGTGGGCCGTCATGTCGGGATAGATTCCGGTGGCTACGTCGTGGTCGGCCATTCGAATGAAATCTATCTGAACACCTTCTCTTTTCATGATTCCAGCAGCAAGATCCATCAGCCCGCGAGTATGGCTTGTGTCAGGAGAACGCTTTAACGTGCAATTAACCAGTACTGCTTTTATTCCTGTAAAATCGGGTTTGTCCATGATTTGTTTTAACTATTAACAAACGCCACCCACCGCGGGTTTATTTTAAAGTTTAATCAATTGAACGCGTTACCCCTTAAAAAGTTACGATAAAAGTAGTGCCCTGGTCTGGCTTACTTTCTGCGCGAATATTGCCACCGTAGCTCACCATTTGCATGTGGGTCATGTATAATCCAATTCCCTTTGCCTCAGGGTGTTGATGAAACACGCGTCCGGCCCTGAATAAGCGATCGCCGTATTTTTCAAGGTCCATTCCCAGGCCGTTATCTTCAAATCGGAGCACTACGTTGCCCTCTTCTTCAAAGGAGCGAACATTGACCTGCGGTTTTCGGCTGGGCGAGCGGTATTTTAATGAATTTGAAAGCAGATTGTGGAACAAGCTCACCAATAGCTGGGCAGGGTACTTTACAAGCGGAGCTTTGGTGAAATCGGTTGTGATTTCAGCTCCGGCAATTTCAATCTGCGAATTCAAACCTTCGGCGGCTGTAGCAAATGCCTGTGCAAAATCTGATGGTCCGGAATCTTCCTCTTTCTGCACCGACAATTGCATCGCCTCGAGCAGTTGGTTTACGGTGTTGTCCATACTGCTAACAGATGCCGTGATGTGCCCCATTAAATCCTGCTTTTCTTTTTCATCGGAAGATTGTTTAATCAGCGCAATCAACCCCGTTAAATTGGCCAGCGGCGCGCGCAGATTATGCGTAATGATGTGATAGAAATCCATCAGCTTTTTGTTCTGCAGCGACACCACTTCAGAATGTTCGCTGATGCGCTTATTGGCTTCAGCCAGGTGAGCGGTACGCGACACCACATTTTCTTCTAATCGGGCATTTAGCTGTTCCAGTTCTTTCATGGCGCGCAGCCGACGTTGATGGGCCATAAACAGCAAAACCATCATTACACCCATAATCGCCGAGGCCGACACCGCAATCCAAATGATCTGGTTTTGCTTGGTGAGAATGGTTTTATTTTTCTCATTGATTCTGCGCAGATTATTGAGTTCACTCTCTTGAAGTCGGCGCAAAAACGCCTTTTCCATCGACTCCATGCGCATCTGCTGTTCGTGAATTCGCATCTGATCATGAAGATCAGCGATCACTTCAGAAGATTCTACCGCTTCTCTATAATTTCTGTTTTTGCGTTGAATGCGGTAGCAGGTTTCTTCTGTGAGGATGCGATACAGCATAATATCGCACGAGGTACTTACCCGCCGTGAGGAATCGATATATGCCATGGCAAGCGAAACGTTGTTTTTTTCGTTAAACAGCTCGGCCATTTTAGTGTATACCAGTGGAAGCTCGCATCGCGCGCCAACTTTGAGGTATTCTGACTTGGCCAGGAGATACTGCCGGTGCGCTTCTGGATAATTTTTTTTGTTAAAATGATAGTAGCCGGTAATTAAGTAAACGGTGGCATGACCTGAACTTGAAATGGTTGAATCGGGCGAGATAGCGATGGATTTTTCGGCAAATTCATTGGCTTTTTCATAATCCGGAATGGCGAAATATGCTCCAGCAAGACCTTTGTACCCCAACGACAGCAATTCCTTGTTTTGGGGAATCATGTGCGCCATATTGATAACGAGGTTAAAAGCACTAACGGCTTCCACCGGTCGGCCACTGGATCGAATTGTTTCGGCATAGAGAAAATGACCAAAGAACCGCTCCTCGTCAGTCAGGGATTCATTTTTGAGGTACTCAAGTGTGACTTGTTGGGCAGAGTCATATTTGGCCGTGTAGATGAGCCTGTTCACTTCTGAGATCAGCTCATCGGGAACATGATAGGTTTGTGGATTCGAAGCAACGGTGAGTGGGAGCATAAAAAGCATCAGCCCAAATATCCAAATGGGAAAGATTTTTTCTGACCGTTCGTGAACATCACCTTCTTTGTCCAAACACTGGCGTTTTAAAAAAAGCCGCATTATCCTGATTAATAACGCAGCATTTTGCACGAATTTACATATAATTCACACAGACATTGAAATTTTTATACCGACTGGACTGAAAACAGGGCGCAGACTTGAGCGTTTACCACCACAAAAACCCGTTCTTCTTTTCCTCTTGATCTGGGTCTTTTTCCTTTTGTTTCTTTTCTGCTTCTTGTCTCGCTTTTTCTTCCTCTCGCTCCTTTCTATTGAAATAGCCCCTCAGTAAGAAATTACTTTTGGCGGCTTCCATATTTTCGTTGAGCCCTTCGGCAGCCGATTCGGCACTTTTTATGGTTGCATCTAGCGTTTGAGCAAAGGTAGTATCGACAAAAAGTTTTCCGATGGCGCCTCTACCCTCTCTTATTCCGCCGGTTAATTCGGAGATATCATACGCCACAATACTGGCATAGTCGATGGTTTTGTTCAGATTGTTCATGATGTCATCGACACTAACCGGGGTGATGCTTTGAAGTTGTGCATTGGCTTCAATAACGTGGCTCCCTGTGCCCGGAATAATATTGATGACCTTGTTGCCCATGAGCCCTTCGTTGCCAATGGTAGCGCGGGCGTTTGCTTTAATGAATTGCTGTGTGTTTTTTCTGATCACCATATCCACCCTCACGGTGCTATCGGTAATGATTTCGAGGCGCTCTACCGAACCGATATTGATTCCAGAAATGCGCACATTGTTGCCTACCTGCAATCCGGCCACATCTTTAAATTCGGCACTCACCGAAATGGTTGGCGTGAAAATATACTGTCGGCTGCCGATGAAATAAATGGCGATTACAAACAACAACACGGCCAGCGTAACAAATAGACCCAGTTTTATTTTGCTTCCTTCTTCGTTTTTCATGACCCTTCAATTTTTAATTCTTTATTCAAAAAATGACCGCACCCAGGGATCGCTCGATTTTTCCAGTTCGTTAAAAGTCCCCTCTGCCACCACTTTTCCTTCATTGAGTACAACTATGCGGTCTGACGTAATTCTAGCACATTCGATATCGTGGGTGATAATCAATCCGGTGGTTTTATTTTGCTGGCGGATTGTTAAAATGAGTTTGCTGATTTCCTTAGCATTAATCGGATCGAGGCCGGCTGTTGGTTCGTCGTAGAGCATTAATTCGGGTTTGAGCATCATGGTTCGCGCCAATCCGATACGTTTTCTCATTCCGCCCGAAAGTTCTGCAGGCATTAGGTTGCGGGCCTCTTCTAAACTCACACTGGCCAGTACTTCCGACACCAGTTGGTCTTTTTCGTTCGGTGACATGGCGACATCCCGCAATGGAAATTTCAGGTTTTCTTCAACCGACATAGAATCGTAAAGGGCAGCATGTTGAAAAACAAAGCCCAGTTTTTTGCGCAGTTGGTTGAGCTCATCCATTTCGAGCGCTGCAACATCCTGGTCAAACACCAGCAGCTCACCGGCGTCGTGTTGCAGCAGGCGAACCAGACATTTTATCATTACCGACTTTCCGGTGCCCGATTGGCCAAGCACCACCAGGTTTTCTCCGCGATAGATGTTCAGGTTAATGTCGCGCAAAACGTGGTTGTCACCAAACGATTTTTTGAGCTGCTTCATTTCAACAATTTTCTCGCGCTGCACTTTGGTGGCTTTCGATGCGCTTGCTATTTCTGATTCTGTTTTCATCATCTCATTCAAAAAAACTAGCTAATTGAACGGCTACCAAGTCAATAATAAAAACGCACAACAGGCTTAATACAACTGCTGAATTGGCTGCCAGCCCCACCCCTTCGGTGCCTTTATTGGAGGTGTATCCTTTGTAGCATGAGATAATTCCTATGGCCAGACCGAAAAAGAAGCTTTTTATAAAAGCTGGAAATACATCTATAAAATCGAGCGCAGCCATGGCCTGTGCGATGAAAAAGCGGAAGCCCATATCCGATTGAATATTAACACCGACAAATGAGCCAAACAATCCGATGGCATCAGAAAAAACCACCAGCACCGGCAGCATTAGTGTGGCGGCGATAACCCGGGTGCTGACAATGTATTTGAACGGATTGATGCCGGAAACTTCCATCGCGTCGATTTGCTCGGTGACCTTCATGGATGCCAGTTCGGCGCCGATGCCGGAGCCAACTTTTCCGGCGCAGATCAGGGCTGTGATGATGGGGCCAATTTCGCGAACTATGGACACAGACACCATGCCCGGCAACCAAGATTCTGCACCAAAATGGGCCAAAGTGGGCCGCGACTGAATGGTGAGTACTACGCCCATAATGAACGAGGTGATGAGTACCAGTCCCAGCGATTGATAGCCGATGAGATAAGCTTGCCGGACAATTTCAGACAGCTCCCACGGGCGGCGGTACCATTGCGTTAAAAACCGAAAGGTAAACCGCGATATACTGCCCACTTCAAGGAAGAACCCCGAGACCGATTCTGGTATTTTTGTTTCTACTTTCATTAAAATGCTTCAGCCTCCTTTTTGGTGGTGCATTACGATTTGGCTTTACATCGTACCCCCAATCAGCGTTTGTTTTTTTGCTTATTGAAAAAGGCCTGAGCATCTGCTGAGGGCGGCTGTTATACAAGAATGCAGAAAAAGGAAGAAAATGCTGTTATATAAATTTTGGGGGCTGTTACATAAATCACAGTTTAGGGAGGTAAACAAAAACAGCACGATTTTACTGCTGACCCAGGAGATCAGTTATACAGTAAAACCATGCTGTTAATGTAAGACGAGAATGTGAGCGAAATCGCCACGTTTGGCGCATTTCGCGCACTGTTTTCAACCCTCAGTAATCATCGCCTTTGTCGTGAAGCCGGATCGCCCCCCTGACGATCGCGGTTGCTTTCATTGTGTGCTTGTTCTGTTTCTTTTTCGCTTCTGGGGTTCTCACGGTCGCGCTGTTGTCGGTCTGGTGCAGGCTTATTGCGATCGTTGTCCGGGTTTTTTTGATCTCTGCCCGAACGGGAGGCCTCAGGGCGTGGAGTGCGGTCTGTTTTTGACATCGTAGTAGGATTAAGTATGAATACGTTAACTTGTATATTCAAAGTTGACGCAATTTTCCCTGAGGGCTATTACACCATTTTTAAGATGATTTGTAAAAGTTACAGGTAGCCAAGTACTGGCAGATCAACCCCCCTGCGCTTACTACTCCTTCATCACTTTCCCACCCCAAACCACTACTTCTGCTAGCCCCGAATACCTCAACGACACCCCACCGAGATTACCGATAAAGGTGTTTTCTGCGATTTTGATGTCGTGGTTTACTGGCAGTTTTATTAAAGTCGCTTGTTTGACTTATCTCTTGTGGCTTAATCTGTGGCTGCAGCCTTCTCATCTAATTTCAGCAACTTTCCCGCGTCGCTCACCATCACATCCACAATTCCGCTTTTTAGGCTGTTCCACCAGTAGTTAAAGATAAAGCGGTCTTTGCGGCGGCTAAAATCAACCACTCCCTCACGAAAGTTGTTTTCGGAACGTAAATTTTCGTTTCGCGTCATGGCTTTGCCGGCCAAATTGACCAGCCACGACTTCGACTCGCCGTCGGTATCGAGCAGTTCGAACTGCATTCCCGAATACTCAAATACCAAAGTCCCAGTGGCGCGATCATCGTTGGCGTCAACCTCTATTTGCAGTGCTTTCACAGCACCACCGGTGATGCGTGCAGGCAAAACGCCTGTAATCACAGGATTGAGGATCTGCGCATCAAAAGGTTGCGCGCTGGCCGTCATGGTAAATGCATCATTTTCGCTGCTCAGGTCAAAACGGATGTTGGCAGTGAGCTGTGCCTTATCCTGCACGTTAGCCCTGCCGGTGATCACAAAATACGGGTTGAGCGCCAGGCGTTCGGCGTCGTTGGTGAGGTGATAGCACTCGGCCGAGAGGTTGTTGAATGAAATTTTGCCGGGTTTTTCGGAGTGATGGGTACGCTCTTCATACACAATATTGACGTGGCTGATCAAAATAGTATCAACGCTCACCGAGCCACCAATGGCGCGCAATAGAGATGCCGGCAGTTCTTTGTGCACAAAGGGCGGATTGGGAATGGTTTTATCGCGATAAACCTGCACGGTCACCGAGTCGATAATGACCTTGGACGCCGAACATTCGCTGTTTTTGATCAGGCGCTCGTAGCTGAAATCCGATAAACGAATTCGTCCAATTCTGGCGCTAATCCAATCGGTATGGTAGTCGTTCACTTGTTGATAATCTTCCCTTGCATACGGCGACTCAATGTGCAGCCCACTGACTTCGAGTGAAGCGCCATCGATAAATTCATAATGGTCAAATTTCACATTCATGTTCAGCAGCTCCGACAGTTTTTCTTCGGAAAGTTCGATAACCCGATCTCTCAAAAAAACATCATATACCAAACCTATAATCAGCAACATAACAATACCCACCACAGCAGCAATGGCCGGTGGCGTCCATCTTCTGCCCCTACTTTCCGAGCCTGATTTCATAAGCTACACGAATAAATTTTCACCGCTGTGCCGTCCACGGTGTCTTCCACCTTGTTCTTCTGTTTCATCTCCTGAAAATACGCATTTCAGCCTTTGGGTCATGCTGTTTCAGTGAGAAATCATCATTTTGCTTTCGCCATTTTTTCCGCGGCTTCGCGCTCCTCTTCGCGATCGGCATCGGGTTCGTCGTGCCGGCTTTCTACATCCGGATGGTAGCAGAGTTTGGCGTAAATTGGAAAATGGTCGGAGCCGATATGTTCGAGTCGTCGAATATCGATCAGCGCAAAATCGGACGAGTGAAAAATATGGTCGAGCGGCCAACGCAACAGCAGATGATTTGCGTTAAAAGTGTTGAAAAACCCACGGCCAATACGCGGATCGAGCAGATTGCTGATCTTTTGAAACAGGCGCGTTGTGTACGACCAGGCCACGTCATTTAAATCGCCAAATACGAGGATACTCTCCTCTCGTCCTTCTACTTCTCGCGCCACAATCAGCAACTCGGCGTCGCGATTGGTGGCGCTTTTACTTTCGGTGGGACTGGGGGGCTTTGGATGTAAACAGTGCATGCGAACGGATCGGCCCGATCGAAGTTTTACTCGTGTGTGAATCGAAGGAACGTCCTCTTCGAGCAAGAATTTTACCGTTGGGTTTTCCAATTCGAGTTTTGAATAGAGGTGCATACCGTAGCGGTTTTCGAGCGGAACTTCCACGCAATGCGGATATTCGTTTTGCAGCACACTGAGTTGATTTTCCCACCACTGATCCGACTCGAGTGTGAGCACCAGATCGGGATTTTCGCGCCGGATGGCCTGCAACAGCAGATCGGATTTTCTATTGGAACTCAAAACATTGCTCACCAATAAGGCGATGGCATTGTCTCCGGCCGAGCCGCGAAACTTTTTGACCTGCACCGGAGCGAGCGGCGTGTAGCGGAAAATTTTGAGCATCTGATACACCGAGCCGGCGGCCAGCATCAACCACAAAATATACCACCACTGCAAGGTCGAATCATCGGCAAAAAACAACATCGCCACCAGCAAGGTTAATTGCAGCGCAGCTATTTGCAACCGTGGAAAATCAAAAACGCGCACCCACCAAACATCCCATTTGAGCAGTGGTGTTAGGGTCATCAGCACAGCAAGACCCGATAGCACCCACAGGATGATGAGCAGCCATTCCATTGGTTTACGCAGTTGCCGCGTGGGTGTCCAAACACAAATCTACCTCGCGGATTCGCATTTCTTTTTCTTCATTGCTCAACCAACTTGCGCGAAAAGCGTTTCGGGCCAGTTCGGCGATGTCTTCGCGCGATAAATCGAGTGCTTCGGCAACGGCAAAATAGTTGGCGTTCATATACCCGCCAAAGTACGCCGGATCGTCAGAATTGATGGTCACCAACATTCCCTGATCCATCATGGACTTTACCGGGTGATTGCTCAGATCGGGAACCACTTGCAGGGCCTTATTAGACAAGGGGCACAGCGTTAATGCCATACCTTCTTTAATCAGGCGTTTCACCAGTTGGGGGTCATCCAGCGAGCGGTTTCCGTGATCGATTCGGCAGATCTTGAGCAGGTCGAGCGCCTCGTAAATATATTCTGCCGGTCCTTCTTCACCGGCATGAGCAACGAGCTTATAGCCTTCATCCGCCGCAGCAGCAAATACCCGCTGAAATTTGGAGGGCGGATTACCCAACTCGGACGAATCCAATCCCACACCCTCAATCAGCGATCGGTATGGCCGGGCCTGTTGCAAGGTGTTAAACGCCGAGGCTTCGTCAAGGTGTCGCAAAAAAGACATGATCAACCGATAGGAAATACCGAGCTCCTTTCGGCCGTCATCCAGCGCCTGATGGATTCCATTGATCACCACATCAAACGGAACACCTCTGTCGGTGTGGGTTTGCGGATCGAAAAACACTTCGGTATGCACTAGATTCTCCGATTTCACTTTTTGAAGGTAGGCCATGGTCAGGTCGTAAAAGTCCTGCTCTTTAAGCAACACATTGGCTCCAGCGTAATAGATATCGAGGAACTCTTGTAGGTTATTGAATTTATAAGCCTGTTTTACCTCCTCAACCGAGCGAAAAGGAATTTTCTTTTGGTTGCGTTCGGCAATTTCAAACATCAATTCGGGCTCAAACGAACCTTCGATGTGCAGATGTAGTTCGGCTTTTGGCAATGCTTCGATAAACGCTTTGGTGCTGGGTGTCATCATTAAGTATATTTTTTGAAAATTTTCAATCTCGATTCTATTGGACTACAAAATATAAAGAAAAGACTGGTTGCACAGCAAGTGGTCTTTTTAAACTTTGTTGTTCACCGCGAAACTGCGCATAATTTTCCCCAAAACGTACCACTACTGCTGAGATACCGTGCAAAGGCCTGGCCTCCGTCACAACTAACACCTTGATTCATAGCCAAAAAAACCGATTGGCATAGCTTTTAGATGATAAATGGAAAATGATAACACGTTGTCTATGGGCGCGAAAAGCGTAAAATTCGTCACGGAACCAGAAGATCAGAAGCGGGCTTTTAATCTGATTCTACAGGATTTGAAAAAGCTACAGGAGATGATTGAGAATGGTGATCTGAATCGCGAAACACCACGAATCGGGGCAGAACAAGAATTGGTTTTCATCGACGAAGGATATCGTCCGATTCCGTTGATTCAAGATTTTTTGAAAGGCATTGACGACCCCAAATTCACCACCGAGCTGGCACAATACAATCTGGAAATTAACCTGACACCGCAAGTATTGACTGGCCGTTGTTTTTCTGCCATGGAAGCCGAACTAACACAGGCGATTGACACCGCACGCCGTAGAAGCAAAACATTTAACGAGGACTACGAGTTGATCCTGACCGGTATTCTGCCCACCATTCGCAAAATGGATCTCGATTTGGACAACCTTACGCCAAACGAAAGATCGCGAGCAATGATTGCTGCCATGCAGTGGCTCAAGCAAAAACACTATCCCATTCGCATCAGCGGAGTGGACGACCTGAGCACGGCCGATTTCTCGAACATGTTTGAGGCCTGCAACACCAGTTTTCAGATTCACTATCAACTCAATCCCGACGAGTTTGTGGGCAAGTACAACTTTGCTCAGGCCATAGCGGCTCCGGTTCTGGCTGCCGGTACCAATTCGGCCATTCTCCTTGGCAAACGATTGTGGCACGAAACGCGCATCGCCGTTTTTCAGCAGGCCATCGACACGCGCGAAAACAGCGATTATTTACGTGAGGCCCATCTGCGCGTTCCTTTCGGACATGAATGGGTAAAAGATTCTGTGATAGAGATATTTGAAGATGATCTCGCCAAGTTTAAAATATTCCTCGAATACGATGGTCAACAGCCCAGTGAAAACGATTCAGAAAACATGGGTCACCACCTCCGAAATCTAAATGTATTTAACAGCTCCATTTACCGGTGGACGCGCGCGTGTTACGGTGTGCTCGATGGCAACCCACACTTACGAATCGAAAACCGATTGCTTCCCTCCGGCCCAACCATCAAAGACGAAATGGCCAATACCGCTTTTTGGGTTGGACTCATGCACGGAATGCCCGAAAAGTACAACGATATCGCGTCTAAAATGAAGTTTGAAGACGCTAAAAACAACATTCTGAAAGCCGCCCGCTACGGACTCGACACGCATTTCAGGTGGCTTAACGGAGAGAAAATTTCGGCCGATGATCTCTTACTCATCGAGCTGCTGCCCATTGCACGTGAAGGTTTAGAAAAGGCATCAATCCAAAAAGAGGAGATGGACGAATACCTCGAAATTATTGAACGACGCGTGCGCAATGGGCAAACCGGATCGCAATGGCAATTCGATGCGTGGTCTAAAATGGCTCACATCCGCTCTACCGACAGTAAAAATGTGGTGCTAACCGCGGCCATGCTCAAACGGCAACTGATTGGAAAGCCGGTGCATGAGTGGACGATGCCTGATGAGGATGAATTGAAAGTAAATGTGTTCTCCACCGTTGGACAAATAATGACCACCGACATTTTTTCGGTCAACGAGGATGACCTCTGGGATCAGACTGTTTTTAGAATGATGAAAAAGAACCTCGAACACATTCCGGTGGCCAACAAAAAAGGAGAATTAAAAGGTATGGTTACACGGGCGGTGCTGTTGCAGCAATTGCTGGAAAACACCCAACCCAATAGCAGTGTGCTGGTTGTTAAGGATGTGATGCAGAAAGATCCGCTTTCCATTGGTCCCGAAACCACTGTAATGCAAGCTATTGAAATAATGAAAAGGGAAGATGTCAAATGTCTGCCCATTAAATACAATAACAAGCTGGTGGGAATCGTCACCGAATACGACATGATGAAGGTTGCCGAATTTCTGCTGCACGAATGGATAAATGAAAATGGTACAAGTAACACACAAAGCATTAGACACAACGATTAAAGTTGAACGCATTCTGGGGCGAATTTCGCAGGGAAACCAAGGAGCTACCGCCCTGTTTCTTTGTGGAACACACGGCAACGAAACTTCCGGAGTATTTGGCGTAAAGCGCGTATTGGAAAAAATCGAAGAACAGCACATTCCGGTGAATGGTGAATTGATTGCTGCGTTTTCGGGAAATCTGCGCGCTTTGCGTGAGGGGGTTCGTTTTATCGACAACGACCTGAACCGCGGGTGGATACCCCCTCGATTAAAGAAATTGGGATTTATGTCGGAGGAAGATGGAATCAGCGGACACGAAAAAAAGGAACAGCAGGAGTTGATTGAGCTTCTGCGCACGGTCATTGGTCGGGCCAAAGGCGAAATTTTTGTTTTTGACCTACACACCACATCATCCGAAAGTCCACCTTTTTGTGCCATTAGCGACACCATCCGCAACCGGCGAATCGCCATGCAGGTGCCGGTACCCACGGTGGTGGGATTCGACGAGCAAACCAAAGGCACCTTTATGAATTACGTGAACGAAATGGGGTTGACGGGAGTAGCCTTTGAAGCAGGCGAACATTTCGCAGCATCCTCAGTGGACAATCAGGAGGCTTTTATCTGGTATATTTTATCTGTGATTGGTTGTATTGACGACAAACAGATTTCGGATTTTGACCGGCATTTTGCACATCTATCGGCGGCCAATTCAGGTCAGCATAAAATTTACGATCTGGTTTATCACCATGAAATTACGCCGGCAGATCGGTTTGTTATGCGACCCGGCTACCACACTTTTGACCCGATTGCAAAAGGCGAACACCTCGCTGATGACATCAACGGACCGGTGAAAGCACCCGAAGCCGGAAACATATTTATGCCGCTGTATCAACCACAGGGCGATGATGGTTTTTTTATTGTGACTGAAAAAAGCAAGGAATGGCTTGACTTATCTGAAGGTATGCGACGCGAACGAAACGACGAATACTTGCTGAATCTGCCCGGTGTGGAGTTGCATCCCAACGATGAACACACCCTATTGATTGAAGAAAAACGCTATTACGAAATCCGCGATCGGCTGCACCTAATGGGCTTTAGGCGATTTACGCCGGTTGACGGAAAAATCATGATTACCAGAAGGGTGTATGATGTGAACGCTCCGCAGTTGCGGGACACGAAGGTTTATGGAGCGAAAGACTAAATCCTATTAATCGATCCCTGTCACCACCTCATCGATTTTGCATCACTTTATGAATTACTGTGCTATTGGGAAAACTAATCCAGTATTTCTATTTATTAAATCCGCACTATTCGTCACGGTCCACATCATGCTGACTGAACACGTTGAACTTGGCCTGTTTTGTTTCCCACCGTTTGCGGGCGTATTCCTGCATATCGGCCTCGGAGTCTTTTTCGTCGATAATTTCCAGACCGAGAATGGTTTCGATAATGTCTTCCATGGTGACGATTCCCGAAAACCCACCGTATTCATCCACAATGGCGGCAATATGTTCTTTTCGTTCGAGCAACATCTGCCAAACTCCAAAAACCGGTTTTATATCGGGAACGACCACGATGTCGCGCTTCAGGTCACGCAGGGTCAGTGCATCGCTGTCCTCTTGAGTTATTTTTTCAAAGGCGTCTTGTCGCAGCACATAGCCCGTAATATTATCGGTGCCACCCTGAAACACGGGGATTCGTGAAAAATTCATGTAGCGTTTATCGCTGAGAAAGGTTTTAATGGTGGTGGTTTCTGGAGCCATCGACACCACAATTCGCGGGGTCATGATCTCGCGTACTTTCACATTGCGCAGCATGAGCACATTTTGGATGATGAGGTTTTCGCTTTTGTTAAAAATACCCTCTGCCGCACCGACTCTGGTCAAAGCTGCAATTTCTTCGCGGCTGGTAGAAGCTTCTCCTTCACCGGCAAAAAACCGCGTAATCCAACCCAACATCAAAACCAAGGGGTAGGTTACCACAATCATGGAGCGCACAATGTAGGGTGTAGAAGGCGCCATTGCCCGCCAGTATCTGGCACCAATGGTTTTGGGAATGATTTCGCTGAGAACGAGAATTAACAGGGTCAGTATCACTGAAATCAAACCAAAATAGGCTTCGCCAAAAATGGCAGTAGCCTGGGCTCCCACTCCTGCGGCACCAACGGTGTGCGCCATCGTGTTGAGGGTAAGGATCGCCGATAGCGGCCGATCGATATCTTTTTTGTATTCTATAAAAACATCTACCCAAGCCCGGTTTTCTTCCTGTTTGGTGAGCAGGTAGGTGTTGGGGGTTGATAATAGTGCCGACTCAACAACAGAGCATATAAAGGACACCAGCAGCGCCAATAAAAGATAGACAATTAATAAGACCATTTACGATTAGCTATTGTAACAGGGGGATAAAGATCGCTATTTAATATTATCACGTTTATGTTGCATGGCTTTCTTTAGTCTTCGGATAAGTTTACTGATTGCATTTTCGTCGCCTGAGCTGATATCCTCTACGCCAAGTGTATAACCAATGGGATGGAGATCGGGAATGTGGTCAGAGATGATTTTGATAATCGCAAAAACAGGAATACTGATAATCATACCCATAGCGCCCCAAACCGCGCCGCCTACTACCACTACCAAAATCGTGAGCAATGGATTGAGATCTACTTTATCTCCGACCAGATAGGGCTCCAGGATGTAACTTTCAATAAATTGCGCCACGGCAAACGTGATAAAAATCCCGACCACCATGGTTAGGTCTGCACCCGCAAAAGCGGCCATAACCAGCGCAAGAAAAAATGCAATGATATTTCCGATGTAGGGAATTAAACTGAGCAATGCCGCAAAAATCGCTATGAAAATGGCACTCTTTATACCGAGGATGGCAAATCCAACACCATAAAAAATGGCGAGGAATATAATCAGCAGCAAGCGACCCGCCAGGTATTGTTCGGCTACCTTTATCGCTTCGAGTAAAACGGTGTGTGCTTCTTCGCGCTTATCGTTGGGAAAAAATTTAAGAAAAGATAGCTTGAGCTTTCTGCGATAAAGCAGCATGAAAAAGACGTACACAAAAACCAGCAAAAAATTTCCGAAGGCCATTACAAACGCCATCATTGCACCGGACACTTTGTCAATCTGACCTCCACCGGTGTTGGCTTGTTGCTCCCCTTCTTCCCCACTCCCATCTTCAGAGATTTCGGGCTGGGGCTTTGACTTATTGCTTCCCAAAATGGGAATATTATTCTCGAGAAAGCGCGTTTGTTGCTCGGGCGTTGCACCCGTTGCCTGTTGAATTTTTTGTTGTAGTTGTTCGATACCCGGACGAACATTTTCCTTCACTTCCTTCCAGTCTTTGGCAATACTATTAACCTGCACAATCAACAATCCAATAATGATGGCCACGAGCGAAAACGTGATAAAAACAGCGACAAACGTGGATGCTGACCGGCTCAACCCCCACATTTCCATTTTATTGACCAGCGGAATAAGCACCATCGACAGGATGACGGCCAATGTTAAGGGGCCGAGAAATCCCGAGGCAGCAATTAATCCTTCAATTAAAAAATACAGCCCAACAATCAGCAGCACGGCAACCACCAAACCCTTTTTACCAAATCCCTTTCGTTTTGCAGCCTGTTCCATTTAATTAATTTACTCAAAAAATGTGTCTTCCATCCTATATAAACACCGGAAGTTTTGTTTGTCGCTACAGCAACAACTCAATAATCAACAGGGTGGCAGCACTAAACACCAATCCGCCATAGAGCAAATTTTCAAGCCAATCAATCAGTTGGGGATTGCGTGCAGGCATGATTTTCACGTTGTAATAAAATCCTGCGACGAGAATGAGCACCACGCAGTAAATCAATCCAACCCAGGCCGACCAACTAAAATCGAGATAAATAAGCATGATTACCACAGCCGAAACGAGATAATGCGGCGTGTTGCGTTTCAAAAAGTGTGGCCAGCGGTCGTATTCAGAAACTTCAGATCTGGCCAGAATCCGAAATATTTCATAAATCAGCGACATCACCATAGCGGTTGTCAAAATCCACGCAGCGTATGTTACCAGTGACGGCATGGCAATTCTGTTAGCTGCACTGTCCGAGCACCACCCAGATAATGACAAAAACGATTATTGTACCGAAACATCCGCCGCCTAGTTTCCATGCGCCATAACCAGCAATAAGTGTTTTAAAAAAATTATTCATGTAATTTAAGCATTAGTGAAAAACAAAAAGGTAAAGCAACCTGGGTGGTTACTTTACCTTATTAAACCAAATTGAAATACCCCCTGTTGCAATGGTAAAAGTGGTTTATTCTTCTTCAACCAGCGCTTCTTCATTGACGGTTTCCGACACTTTGGTCAGTATTTCGTCGGTAGATTTCTCTTCTTCGAGTGTTTCATAAAGCAGTTTTGCTGCTTCATCTTCGTTGAGTGTTTTGGCCATTGAGCAAAGCGTTCCGTAGCTTGCAATTTCGTAGTGCTCTACTTTCTGAGCAGCAGAAATAATCGCTGCGTCGCGCACCATTCCCTCTTCGGTTGATTTCATCAATTCTTCGGCCTCAGCAATGAGTCCTTCCATGGCCTCGCACTTCTTGCCAGTGGCTTTTTCACCGATGGCTTCGAATACTTTTTCGAGACGCTCCACTTGATTTTCGGTTTCTTTAAGATGCTGTTCCAGCGCTTGCACCAGCTCGTTGCTACTTGCGTTTTTCGCCATTTTGGGCATGGCTTTCACCAAGGCTTTTTCTGCCCAATAAATGTCTTTCAACTCGTCAATAAACAACTCGCGAAGTCCTGCGGCTGCTCCTTTCTTTGCCTTCATTGCACCATCTTTTGATGCTCCGTTTTTTCCTTTCATGATTTAGTGATTTAATTGGTGTTTAATGATTCTGTTTTATTCACTTTAGCCCTTTTCAGAGTTTAGAACTCACTCGTTTTTTGGGTCTTGTGTCACACAAAATTGGCCAACAAATTCACCTAAATCCTTACAGAAATTTTCAGATTAATTGCATCATTTACAGATGGTCTACACATCAAAAATCCTTCTTGTCGGGAAGGTGAATTTTCAAAAAATACGCATGAGAATGAATGCCCGAGGATGCAATCGTTTTTCTGAATGATCAGCAGCGGCGTTTGCGCTTTTTTCTGAGCTTGTTGATCCAGATTATCGTTCCGGTAAGCGGCAAGCTGGTGCCAATCAAACAGGCAATGAAATAAAGCACTTTTGAAAATGTACCGAAGATATCGCCAATGTGCAGCGAATAGATGGATGACGCGATTTGCGCTCCGAGGGGTTGTTCTGAAAACTTGGTGACCTCAACGGCCTGGAGGGTATATTTATTGAGCACTACGCGGTCGTGCGCATGCAAAGCCATGGCACCTGATTTTTCCTTTCCGACAATAACAAGCGCCTGATCTTGACTGGGAATAGAAATACGCATCTTTCCCTGATACGGAAGCACGTGATTGGCTGCGACGACAAAATCGGCCATCGTTCCCGGTGCTGTTTCATAGTCCTGAGCCGCCGGCTCTTCGGGGCGACTGCGGTCAAACACCTTTGCACCGAGCACGTTGCTAAGTCCGTCGCGATACCAGTCAAACGACCAGCTTAAACCCGTGAGTCCCATCACCACCAGCAACAACAGCGAATAAAAACCGAGCACGTTGTGCAGATCGTAGTTGATTCTTTTCCACCCTGCAGAAAGTTTCAACCGCAGCCCCTGTTTGATATTGCGGATGCGCTTGGGCCACCACATGATCAATCCGGTGATACACAGCACCACAAAAATAATGGTGGCCACCCCCACCACCGGCCGCCCAATGGCAACAGGAAGCAGCAGCCAGCGATGCAGTTTAAACATCGTCATAAAAAAACCGGTTGCAGGGCCTTTGGTATCGCCAAGCACTTGAGCAGTATATGGATTCACCAGGTAATTACTTCCGCGGCGATCCTCCGCATTCTTTTTCACATTCACCACCCATGACGCATGGGGAGCAGGATCGGTAGTGATGTAACTTGCCGTTCCTCCGGTGAATTGCACCACTGTTTCAATCAGCACTTCGTGCGAAAGCGCAGACTGACCTTCGGGAACAACAACCGAATATTTCTGTGGCTCGATGGCGCGCTCAATTTCAGACCGAAACACATAGAGCGTTCCGCTAAGGCAGACCACAAAAACGATGAGTCCGCTGATAACTCCCAACCACAAATGAATGTCGTTGATCAGTTTTTTAAGCGTGTAGGCAGATGATTTGGCCATTGGTTAAATCGACTTAAAATACCGCACTGATCACCACGGCAAAGTTGCGCGGATCAATCTGGTTGATAAAGCTGGTGCGGTAGGCGTTGTATCCGATTTCATCAAAGATGTTGTTGAAGAGCACCCGCACGCCGTAGTTTTTGTAGCGATAACCCACATAAGCATTAACGATGGTATAGGCATCGATATCAAACGGTTTTTGGTGTGGCACAATTCCCTCGTGGGTAACCATAGCCGACCAATCGTTTACCGGGCGTTCGCCAATGTAGTATAAACCGGCTCCGAAATTAAGTCCGTGCAATGCGCTCTCTGAATTGAAGGTATAGTTTAGCCACGCATTGGCCGTGTGTTTTGGGGTGTTGAGCGGTGCTGAACCTTCGTAAAATGCATTGTGCTCTTTGTATTGTGCGTCGATAAAGGCATAACCGGCTACCAATTCAAGGTCGTTAAATAAGCGTCCGATGACTTCGGCTTCGAGACCGATACGCTCGTCGTTTCCGCCTTTTTCGTAGTATCCGGTAGGGTTTCCGTTCGCATCATACACCACCAAGCTCATGTTTTTATTGTTGATTTTGTAGGCGGTCAGGTTAAATCTCAGTCGTTGGTTGAACCACTCCGATTTAAATCCGGCTTCAATCTGGTCAATACGCTGATCGCCGAGTTCATTGCCGTGGATATCGATGTTGGTTGCACCGCTCAGGCTGGTGCTGCTGGTATAAGAGCCAAACAGGTTGAGTCCCTTTATCGGCGAAACCATCAATCCCACAATGGGGTTTAATGCATCTCCCCGGGTTACGCCCACATCATTGGTAGAACTGGTACTTTGCATGGTACTAAATCGAAGCCCGATAAAAGCCCTGAGGTATTTATTAAAAGTGATCACATCCTGCGCCATCAAACCAAACGACTGGCTTTTGCTGCTCACCGACGGTGCATCGGAAAGCGAAAGTGCGGTGGTGCTGTCTGGATTGTTGACAAATGTTGCTAACGATGGCAATGTGTTGTTGATGGGTTGAAACACATCGATGATATCGACATAATCTCCTGAAGTCATTCGCCGCGAAGTGGTTTCGAGAAAGTTGGTGCGGTAATCCACTCCTACTTGAAAGGTGTGCTTCATAAAGCCGGTTTGTACATCCTGACCGATCAGGTCGAGCTGCAATACCGAGTTGTTATCTATTCGATTGGATCCGCCAATGGTGCGGTAACGCTCGTTATAGCTTTCGAGTTCAACGCCTTGAATAGCGCTCGAAACCGAGGTGGTTACTGCATTGACATTCAAGTTCGATTTTATAAAAGCCAAGCGAAAGGACAGGTTTGGATTGAGTTCGCGCACCAGTCGGGCGGCATAAGAAGTGTTGACATTCTGTGCGTTGTTGCTTTCGAATCCGAGGAAACGGTCGTACGGCAAATCGTAAATTTTATTGGTATCGTTGCTCGAGAGGTTGATGGTTCCCGGATCGGGCGTTCGGTTGTCATCTAAGTAATCCATTTCTACAACGATGGTTGTTCGTCGGTCGGGACGCCACGAAATCGAAGGGTTTACATAGATTTTTTCTGCTGACACACCGGGGCGGAAACCGTCTTTGCGCTCATAGGCGCCGTTTACGCGCACGGCAAATGTTTCGTTTTTGTCGAGCACTCCCTGCACATCAAAAGCCGGTCTAAACTGCCCGAAAGAACCCACTCGCAACGAAGCGGCAGAACGATTAATAAACTGAGGGGTTTTAGTGACGATATTAATTACTCCACCGGGACTTCCAATATCGGTGGCTACTCCCTGGGTGACGGCCGCAGAACCCTTTAGCACCTGAAGGCTTTCTACTCCCTGCATGTCGGTCAGGATTCCCACTCCGCGAAAATCTGAGTTGACCCGCACGCCGTTCTTCAAAATCGGAATGCCACGATACCCGCGGGCCGACATACTTTCACGCTGATTTCCGTAGGTGGCAAAGGTGTATACACCTGGCACGTTTCGGGCGGTTTCGGATAGGGTGAGTCCACCCTGAAGTAAAATCAATTTATCGGAAATGACAGAAATACTCTGAATCTGATCCACCGGACGAAGCGGCAATCGGGTAAGGGTAGCCAGCTTTTCGGGCTGGCGGGCAGTTTCGCCAAAAACCTCCACCCCTTTTAGGTCAATACGGGATGGCTGCATATTGAATTGCACTGCATGCTCCTCACCGGCTACCACATGCACTTTTTGAACCTGTGTAACATAACCAACATAACTCACAGTAAGCGTATAGTCTCCAGCAGCCTTTTCAAGCCTGAACACCCCCTCTTGGTCGGTTGATAAGACCTGCTTACTCTCTTTTATCTGAATGGTGGCTGCCGGCAATGGTCCCTCGTCTCCTTTAATCGTTCCCGAAATGATTCCGGTTTCGGTCTGAGCCAGCAAAGCGGCAACAGTAAAAATCTGAATGGCCACAATAATTAACACCCGTTGAAACATATTTCAATTATTTAGAATGATTTTAAATAGCGGGTCAAAATTAAGTTCAGAAATCGAGATATTCACTGGTTTCGTTTGCACAAGACGCAAAATACCGCGAATGTGGTATGACCGATCGTCACAGTACTTTTCGTGTATAGTGAGATAAAAATCAGCCGAAACAGGCCAGAAAATTGGGTTTTGAACTTTATGCGTGCTTTTGAGACGGCGTGCAGAATGGTTGAGATTTGCCGATTCCGTTCAAGCCCATTATTTCAATGAGGGCTCTTCTGGTTACGACCAAGCTGTTTTCCAGAAATAAAAAATGCTTGTTATATCAGTGTAAAGAATGCACAATGTGTTTCACCCGAGGGCGGGGTGCATCATGCGGGGATTCACGTGAAGAAAAATCGGTGTTGCGGTTTGTGTGCAAATATTAGCAGCTTATCAATCTGCACTGCTGCATTATCTCGAAATCTTTTCGAGCAATTCATCGAGCCGGTCAAAAGTTTCTGCAAGCCCGTCAATGGTGCCCAGGCCAAGCACCTTTTGTACATCCTCTTCGCTTGCATAGACGGTTTCACAATTAAGAATGGTTTTTCCGCTGTCTTCGCTAAAATGGTAATGGTTGAGCGACGAAGGCATGGCCCGGTTGATGTTTCCATCCTTGTCGGAAAAGTAGTCTTCAAAAGCGATGTATTCGGGTCGTCGAATTTCAGTAAATATGGCCTTGGCCCACGATTCATCCTCGTGCTCCGGTCCCTGAAGACAATAGTGCCATTCTCCACCATTTTGAAAATCGATACTACAATACCTCACCGGCCAAGTGCGCGGCCCCCACCACTTTTGCAGCAATTCACATTCAGAAAAGGCATTGAAAACGATATCGCGCGGAGCGTCAAACTCACGGGTAGTAAAGATTCTATTACCGCGTATTTCGTAGGATAATTTCTCGGTCTTCATACTTATGGGCAGTTAAAAAAAGGGGTTTTATTGCGTCCTATGAATATCCGAAAAATGTTTGGATTTTCCATCTGTTCATCGAGACAATTTTATGGACCACGAAAAACTATGGGTGGCAATTCATGGGGAGTGTAACCATGGATTATAATAAAGATGAAGTCAAATACATTTGAATTCATTACAAAATTAACTCTCCTCCAAATTGCCCGTACCTTTGTCGGCACAAACAAGTGTGATGAAAGGAGCAAAAGACCAACAACGGATTCTCGAAAAGCTGGGCATTGAAAACCTGAATCCGATGCAGCAGGAAGCCCTGTCGGTAATGGCTACCGAAGATGAAGTGATTCTGCTTTCGCCTACCGGTACCGGAAAAACCGTTGCTTTTCTGCTTCCAATAGTAGCAGCGCTCAACCGCGACATCAGTGGTGTGCAGGCATTGATTTTAGCTCCCTCTCGCGAGTTGGCCACGCAAATTGAGCAGGTGCTTCGCGACATGGGAACCGGATTTAAAGTGAACGCTGTGTACGGCGGCCGCGCAACCGCTCAGGACAAACTCGACCTGCAACACCCGCCCACAGTATTGATCGGAACTCCAGGTCGCGTGGCAGATCATTTCCGTCGAGAAAGTTTTTCTGTAGATAATATTCACACGCTTGTTCTGGATGAATTTGACAAATCGCTGGAAATCGGATTTGAAGGTGATATGAGCGAAATTTTGTCTGCGCTGCCTTCGTTGACGAAAAAGATGTTGACTTCCGCGACACAAAAAGTTCAGATTCCGGCATTTGTAGCGCTGCGCAATCCAAAGACAATTGATTACCTGGATGAGGGCGTGGAGCGACTGCAAATCAAAACAGTGGTATCGCCCAATCTGGATAAACTGCCAACACTATTGCTCCTTTTGAAGCACCTTGGCAACCAACCGGGAATTGTTTTTTGCAATTTCCGCGACAGCATTGAACGTGTAAGTGCATTTCTTACCGAAAACGATCTAAAACACGATTGTTTTTATGGTGGGATGGAACAACGCGACCGCGAACGGTCATTGATTCGATTTCGGAACGGAACGCATCACGTTCTCTTGGCTACCGATTTGGCAGCACGGGGAATTGATGTCCCCGAAATCCAGTTCATTATTCATTTTGAACTTCCGCCACGCCCCGATGAATTTACCCATCGGAATGGCCGAACTGCCCGGATGAATGCTGAAGGAACGGCCTATGTGCTGAAATGGAATCAACAGGATCTGCCCCACTTTATTAAAAAACTGAAGCCGCCGGTGATTGACCCGAAGGAGCTACAACAAACCAAACCAAACAAAGAATCGGGCTGGAAAACGCTGTACGTTACCGGTGGTCGGCGCGACAAAATATCCAAAGGCGACATTGCGGGTTTGTTTATGAAGCAAGGGAAATTAACACCCGATGAGCTGGGTTTAATTGAAATCAAGCCGGATTGTGCTTTTGTAGCGGTACGACCAGAAAACCTAGAAAAACTAATTCAACGCGTGACCAACACCAAGCTGAAAAAGAAAAAAGTGCGGGTATCGGAGATTCAATGAAAAAAGCTTAACCACAAAGGGCACAGAGGCATCACTAAGAACACAGAGAAAACTTCGTGACCTTCGTGGAAACTTCGTGAACTTCGTGGTTAAACACCCAACCACAACAGAGAAAACCTTAGTGACCTTCGTGAAAACTTAGTGAACTCCGCGGTTAAAACGCTCAACCACTAAGAGCACAGAGGCTTCACTAAGAACACAGAGACTTAGTACACTCCGTGGTTAAAACACCCAACCACAAAAGAGAAAACCTTAGTGACCTTCGTGAAAACTTCGTGAAAACTTCGTGGTTAAACACCCAACCACAACAGAGAAAACCTTAGTGACCTTCGTGGAAACTTAGTGAACTCCGCGGTTAAAACGCTCAACCACTAAGAGCACAGAGGCTTCACTAAGAACACAGAGAAACTTCATGACCTTCGTGAAAACTTAGTGACCTTCGTGGTTAAAAAACCCAACCACAATGCGCACAAATCGTTAGTTTTTCCGAACTTAGATAGGCTATGACCTACGGGAAAACATGAATCAAAACAACGAGCTTAAAACCAAAAAAAGTAATCTGCCGAAGTATTTATTTCTGTTCCTCATTCTGGGCGTGGTATCGTCTTATTTTCTTTTTCCTTCGGTAGCGGAATTTTTTAAAGAAGCGTGGGATGTGCTGACGAGCGACGACGAGCAGCGCATCAGGTTCTGGGTGCAACAATTCGGGTGGTTCGGACCGGTGATGATTGTGCTGGCCATGGTGCTGCAAATGTTTCTGATCGTCATTCCGTCCATTGCTCTGATGGTGGTGTCGGTTCTCGCTTACGGACCATTTATCGGCAGCCTAATCGCGCTGGCTGCAGTACTCACGGCTTCAAGCACCGGCTATCTAATCGGAAGGTTGCTCGGGGAAAATGCAGTGGTGAAAATGATCGGAAAAAAATCCGAAGAGAAAATGGTGCACTACGTGAATGAATACGGTTTCTGGGCGGTGGTAATTACCCGTTTAAATCCGATGCTCAGCAACGATGCCATCAGTTTTGTCGGTGGAATTCTCCGCATGAATTACTGGAAATTTATTACCGCCACCACACTGGGTATTACTCCGTTGATTATTTTGATTGCCTACCTAGGCGAAAGCAACGAACGGCTCAAAAACGGTTTGTTATGGGGTTCAATTATTAGTCTGATAGCGTTTGTGGGGTACGTGGTTTGGAAAAGGCGGAAGAAATAGACTACAAATCCTTAAACCCAAAATATGCATTGGCTTTGGTCAAATGCATATTCGACAAAGAGAATCAATCTTTTACAGCTTACTTCGCTGTACTGAAAAAGTGATTCTCTAGATCGGGGTTTACCCCAACTAATGCAAGTAGTTCGGAGCTTTTCACTCCTCCTATTGCATAACTTGGGTTAAAAACTTCTCAGTTTTTCTTCTGAAGGGTAATATATTTATTCGGATGAAGCAACCGCTGCTTATAAGTCATCGGATTAACCAATTCAAAATTTCTGGCTTCGTAGTACCTTATCACATCCACCGGATCAATGGTGTTTGCAGCGTCCTCGTCACAACCGAGATGCAGGTCGTAATTGGGTCGTAATTTTCCATAACGCAATCGTTTAGCCTTTGGTTGAAATATCATATCCACCACTCTTCTAAGGAGTACAGGCGGAATTCTAATAATTTGAAGTTCTGTAATTTTTGCTCCTATCCAGATCATCTTTTCCTTTGCCGAAAGATTGCTGTAGGGTTTTAGACCTACAATGCCATATCGTTGCCACCACCGGCAAAACCACGCGTCATTGTGAACAACGATTCCGTTGGGTTTTAACACCCTGACAATTTCCGACAACACCTTCTCCGGATCAAGTGGATGTTCAAGGAAGGTATGGGTAAAAATGCAATCGACCGAGTTATTTTTAAACGGCAACTCTGTAGCGTCGGCCACAATTCCACACTTTGCGTATCGGTCATTATAACGCTTGATACTGGTATATGAAATGTCGAGCGGAAAATAGTTTCGAAATCTTTTGTACGCAAATGCAGATCGCCGCTGATATACCCCGCCACCAATTTCAACGACTACGGCCTCCGGATTTAGTCTGTTCTCCAGGTCGCCAACAATTTCCTCCATTATCCGGTAAGCCGCATTTTTCTTTTGTTCTTCGTGCTTAACTTCATCATAAAGCTGCGGCTTGTTCTTCCCCTTAAAAGAATCAGAAAAAAGTTCGGCATAAAACTGCGAAGACCGTGATTCGTTCAGGCAATAAAATACGCCATCATTTTCAACTTTTTTGATCCGTTCTGGATCGAGCACCTTTTGTAGCGTTTCCATTCTTTTACTTTGTTGTTTCTCGGCAAATGGTAGTAAAAACGCTGTCTAGCGGTCACCAGAGTTCGATTTTATTCCTTCGTGATTCTTCATGTGTACGAATTTGCCATTTCAAAAAATTTTCAACTCCGGGTCTCTGTGGGCACTCGGTCAATTTCATCGAATTTATTTTCTAAAACCCACTCATACAAGGCGATATCCAGAGAATTCACCCGCTTTATTGCCTCGATCGCCTCTGCTGAAACCTCGGATACTTTGGGCCGATCCTGGGTCTTGTTGGCTTTGTTTTTAACATGGAAAGTGCCTTTCAAATTCACGTCCTTTTTTAGCTTCGCAATAAAATCATCCATTTGCGATAAAACGCCAACCAAGTCGAACTTAGTCAAACCTCTTTTGGCACAATCAAGGGCGTAATCCGGGTCAGCATATACCGTTTCCTCATCCTGTCCCGAGAAATGTTTTACATACCAGTTATCGAGCTCCTCCGATATACCAGATGTGACATAACGCTCAAGTGACATTTGACTGGAAGTGACCTGCTCATACAAATGGTGTTTCTTGTTTCGTTTTACGAAATAATAGTGTGATATAATTCTATCGACAGGTTCACGAAGCATGGTAATTTTGTACATCTCCGGATGGATGTAATCAATAAACTGGAAGGCATGATGCCCAAATATTAAATCGTAAGCATACCTCTCTTCTTCAGGTTTATCGAGAAAAGCCTGAACTTGTGCTTCGATGGGACCTCCTTTGATGATAGAAAGAATTCTAAACACCTTTTCGGGTTGGTAATGTTTAAATAAAAAGCCGTGCAATGTAGTGCCGCCACACTTGGGGAGGTGATCAAAAAAGAGCTTTCGGGGCTTTGACAAGAGCGGGCAATGTAAATAGGCCTTTTCAGATCTTTCAAACAATTTCTTAAAACGATGAGAATTAATCACGTTGGGTTCAAAAATTAGTTAAGTAAAGTGATGTGGTCGTCGCAAATATAACCCATTGAAACGGTGACACCACTGATGGTTTAAAATTATCTGCAAAAGGTCTCACCTCTGCCACACCGGATCCAGCTTCAGAATTTCGTGATAAACCCGACAATCCTCATCGTGTGCACCAGGCAAAAAACCAATGCTCATCAAAAACTCATTGACGATTTCTCCTCCCGTAAACTTAAAGTGTTTTTTAAATAGCTTCACCCATTCTTCTTTTGATTTTGGATGGTGATGCAACAACCACTTCGCGAAGGAACCATATTCACTTTGCAAACGCTGAATCTCTTTCGCATTTTCAATCGCTGCGTTCACTTTTAATCTGTTGCGGATGATACCGACATCGCTCAGCAGGCGCTCGCGGTCTTTTTCACCGTATGCCGCCACTTGTTCAATGCTAAAATGACTGTAGGCCTTTCGAAAAGCGATTTCCTTTTTCAAAATGGTTTCCCAGCTCAAGCCTGCCTGATTGATTTCCATAATCAACCGGCCAAAAAGTTCGTCATCGTCATAAAGCGGAAAACCGTAATGGTGGTCGTGATAGTTTTTGTGCAGCGCCTTGCGCGTTTCGGGCTGCAAATTTTCAATAGCGCGGCAGTACGACATACCATTAGATTGTTAAAATCCCCCTAAATCCTCTGGAAGCGTAATATGATTCGGCTCCGTTGTGATATAAAAAGATATGATTAAAACGACGGTCGCAAAACAGCGCTCCGCCCAGCTTTCGGATTTCGGCAGGCGTTTGCACCCAACTCGATGTTTTGGTGTCGAATTCATCCAGCTCCTGCAACTGGCGGTACTGCGTTTCAGTTAGCAGATCAATGCCCATTTCGGCTGCCATCCCTACCGCGCTGTGTTTGGGTTTGTGTTGCTTTCGCGACTCGAGTGCAGCGGGGTCAAAGCAAACGCTTCTGCGAATTTTGGGGCTTTCGGCAGAACAGTCGCAAAACACCATTTCACCAGAATTTTCATCCAATACCACCAGATCAGGCTCGCCGCCGGTTTCTTCCATCTGTTGAATAGACCACAATTTGGCGTCCTTGTCTTTTAGTTTACCAACGACATCACTCCATGTCAAGCCTTTGTGACGATGCCTATTCTTATTGAAACGCGCTTCGAGTACGGAGAGAATTTCTTCTTTCTGTTGTGCTGACAAATTTTTAGCGGATGCCATGAAATGATGTTTGGTTCAAATTTAGGAATGCATCCCGTTTTTTCAACGCTTTTTTCGCAACGAACCACGCACGGATTCCAGGGAGTCGAAACGGGGCAATTGTAAATGAAAACGCACCGCAATAATTCGCACAAAAATCACGGTCAGGGCTGCCATCAGTGCGTGCAGCGGAAAGTCCACGGGAATCTGAACCAAAATAAAGAAAACAATTCCGCCAAGAATGCTCGGCACAGCGTATAAATCCTTGCGAAACAGCAGCGGCACTTCGTTGATAATGATATCGCGAATTACGCCGCCCACACAACCGGAAATGGTTCCCATCATGATACACACCCAAATCGGAAAACCGGCATCGAGGCTTTTTCCGATTCCCGAAACGGTAAAAAATCCGAGACCAATGGCATCGAACAAAAACAGGGTTCTCCCCAGCCGAAGCAAGCCCTGTCTGAACACCACAATGGCCAAAAATGCCACGCCGGTGACGAGCATATAGCGTGCATCTTCCATCCAAAAGGGGGTGATGCCGAGCAATACGTCGCGCGTGGTGCCTCCACCAATAGCCGTAACCAGTCCGATGACATAGGCTCCCAACCAATCAACGTCCTTTCCCGTTGCCAAGCGCATTCCGCTGATGGCAAAAGCAAAGGTTCCGATCAAATCGAGAAAGGCATTGAGATTGGCGTCCAGCAGAAAGCTCATGGGGTGTTACTGATTTTGCATTTGACCAAACGGAGCGGTGTCACCGGTGAAATTACTTTATTCGGCCGGATGAAAAATTATCCAACCTCAACTTGTACCCAAAACACATGTACAACTACTCTTTCAGCCCGAAACAACTTTTAGCCCGATAATGGACGAAATAAGCGTGATGATGAAAAACAATCGCCAAAACGTGGCCGGTTCTTTAAAAACAAATATCCCTATGATCACCGTTCCAACGGCTCCGATTCCCGTCCACACGGCATAAGCTGTTCCGATGGGCAGGTGTTGTGTCACTTTCACGAGCAATGCCATGCTAATGGCCAGGCATACCAGAAACGCTCCATACCAATACACGGCCATCATTCCGGTGGCGTACTTGGCTTTTCCCAGACAAGCAGCAAACGCCACCTCAAACAAACCGGCAATAACTAATAAGATCCAATTCATACCATCACTTTGAGCTCATTGTACAACAACAACGTGCAAAGTAAATACTTGTGCGGCTCACTTCCTATTTAACCGCTCCAAACGGCCATTACGTTTGATGCGGTTCTTGTCATCCCTTGGATTGTGTTTAACCAATCACCTTTCGGGCAGATAAAGTCTGGTGTTGCGCCCCAGTTTCAGCTCATCGAGGTGGCCCATTTTTGTGCGATCGGCAGAGATTAGGTGCAGGTGCAAAAAGGAATCGTGATGGGTAAAAATGGTTTGGTGCGATACCGAAAAAAAGCCCACAATATCACAATTTTCTTTGCTGATTTCGTACTGCACCATCGTGTCGTGGGCATCTTTGGGCGAGCTCACAGTAGCTCCTTCGGGCAGGTTCATAATGTGAAACACAGCGTGCTCAACTGTTCCCGACATTTTGAAAATAAACGGATATTCTGATTCCGGAACCAGTCTAAGCAGATATTGCTCCAGCGATTTAATGGTGCGCACGCTGTCGGGGAGTGTCGATTCCTTCCAGTGTGGAATACGGGCATAGCCCAAAAATGGCGCGCGAATCATTGTCGTTTCCTCCACCGTCATTTCGCTTTCCGACACCACTTTGGATTGGTATGTTTTTCCGTCGATGATGGTGATTTCGCCCGTCAGGTATTCTAAAGGTCCCATGCCGTATAAGTGTTTTTGATTGGGGATGGTATCTAGGTACACCTTTCCTTCGAGCTGCCCTTTCCACATCACATCGCGCAGCGCACCGATCACCGTTACTTCGTGTTGCTGCGAAAATGCGAGAGAACTCATCGCGATCGCGGCAACAATTAACACCGTGTATTTCATCTTACTTATTATTTTCTGTTGCCAAAATTCGGAATTACTTAGGACTGGAGCCCATCTCTTTCGCAACGGCTTTGGCGTGTTCGATGGCCCCATCAATGTGTTCGAATACATTATTTTCGTTGAGTAGAGGAGAAAAGTCAGCAAGGTACAAGTCGCTTCTGACCTGCTTATTGGCACCCGAAATAAGCACCGTGGTGCCCGAGGTACTCAGTTTGCGATAAAATTCCTTAAACCTGCTGATTCCCGTAGCGTCGATAAACGGCACATGTCGCATGCGGATGATGAGCACTTGGGGTTCGTGTCGCAATTCGGTAAGGAAGTCCTGAAATTTGTGGGAGGCACCGAAAAACAGCGGTCCGTGAATTTCGTAGATCATCACATTGTCGGGCAAGTCTGGAATTTCTTCTTCAAACATTTTTTCCACTACCTGATCGTTGTCGAGAATATTCTCCACGTTTTCAATGGTTGTTGCTTCGCTCATGCGTTTCATAAAGATGAAGCTCGACAGCACAATTCCGATCTCAATGGCCAGAATAAGGTCGAAAAACACCGTGAGCAGAAACGTGGTGAGCAGCACGATTACATCCATGCGGTTGCTTTTGAGCAATGCGCGAAAGTGATGCACCTCGCTCATGTGCCACGCCACCACAACAAGAATTCCGGCCAGACACGACAGCGGAATTAGTTTTGCCACTGGTGCAAACAGCAGCATAATCAATAACAAGAAGACGGCATGAACGATTCCCGAAATGGGGGTGCGACCGCCGTTTTTAATGTTGGTTGCGGTTCGCGCAATGGCGCCTGTGGCAGGTATTCCGCCAAACAAACCCGAAAAAATATTACCCGCGCCCTGTGCCACGAGCTCCATGTTTGAACGGTGTTTTCCTCCGGTCATCCCGTCGGCTACTACTGCCGATAGCAGCGATTCGATGGCACCGAGTAAGGCAATGGCAATGGCCGGCTGAATGAGCTCCTGAATCATGGCGAAATTGATGTTCGGCACAGAGGGCTTCGGGATGGTATTGGGAATTTCGCCAAACTGACTTTCGATGGTTTCGACGGGCAATTGAAAAAACCAGACTGCCAGCGTGCTGAGCACAATGGCTACCAACGATCCGGGAATTTTATTGCTGATGCGGAAGAAATTCAGTGAAACCACCACCGTGGTGATGGCGATGATTACCGCAATCCAGTTAATGGTGTGCAGGTGCTGAAAATAGGTTGCCCATTTTCCGATAAAGTCGGCGGGCACCTGATCGATACTGAGCCCCAAAAAGTCTTTGATTTGGGTAGAGAAAATCACTACTGCAATACCACTGGTGAAACCGACAATGAGCGGATAGGGAATAAACTTGAGGTAATTTCCCAAACGGGCCAGTCCCATAGCGGCGATGATAAATCCGGCCATGAACGTGGCAACGGTGAGCCCTTCTACACCGTGTTGCTGCACAATGCCAAATACGATAATGATAAAGGCTCCGGTGGGGCCGCCAATTTGAACGCGGCTGCCGCTGAGTACCGAAATGACCAACCCGGCGACGATAGCGGTGATGAGTCCTTTTTCGGGAGATACTCCAGAGGCAATGGCAAATGCAATGGCCAGCGGTAGCGCAACAATACCGACAATTATTCCCGATAGGATATCCTTGCGAATTTGTTTAGAACTGATGCCGCTTTTGAGCAATGACACCAGCTTTGGCGTAAATTCTTTACTGATCATAAACCAATTGAAAGCAAATAATGATTAACCTATAAAATACATCGCAAAGGTATTAAAGTCAAGCGGGTGAAAAGGTGGTGTTTTTGGGTTGTTTATACAATTATCTATCTGGTTTTGGGTGATGTGAATGGGCCATCGAAGTTTGGCAATTGCGTGAGGGATAGCAGTGAAAAGCCCGCAGTGCAGCGAGGACTTGCAACGGATAGCCCGACCCGTAGGGGCACGCCCAAACTATTAAAAGCAAAAAGGCAACACGGTGTCCTGGGCATGGATACTGTGCTGCCTTGTTGATAACAATCCTCACAAAAAGGGGAGCGCGGTTATATTTCGCCGTGGGTTAGTGCGGCAGTTTTTCGCGAATGAGGCCGTAGACCCAAGTGCCGGCAATGGCGCTGAGCAAGGTGACGGCAATAACCGTGGCGCCGGTGCCGATTTGGGCAAACAGGGGGCCGGGACAAGCGCCGGTGATGGCCCATCCGAATCCAAAGAGCAATCCGCCGTAGATCTGTCCTTGGTTAAAGGTTTTGGTTTGCAACACGATTTCTTCGCCATAAATGGTTTTGATGTTGAACTTTTTGATGAGCCACACCGAAAGCAGCCCCACTACCACAGCACTTCCGATGATGCCGTACATGTGAAAGGACTGCAAGCGGAACATTTCCTGAATGCGAAACCAACTGATGACTTCGGCCTTGACGAATACAATTCCGAAGAGCACGCCCACAATCAGGTATTTGAGGTTGTGAAACCAACGGTGTTGGAGTTGACTTTCGTTGACGCAAATAGCGTCGAGCGAACGCGCTTCAAGATCAGCGTCCATTTTTCTATTTTGATGCATCGTTTGCTTTTAAAGGGTTAGGATATGGGGCAACAACAGGTTGGCCATCAAAAATCCTCCAACCATGAAACTGATGGTTGCCACCAACGAGGGCCACTGCAGATTTGACAGTCCCATGATGGCATGGCCGCTGGTGCAACCTCCGGCGTAGCGTGTGCCGAAGCCCACGAGAAAGCCGCCAACCACCATCATTACAAATCCTTTTGGGGTGAACAGGGATTGCCAGTTGAGCAAATCGACGGGCACGAGGTTGGAATAATTGGTGATGCCGTAGCTTGCCAGTTCTTGTACCAGGTTGGGATGAACCTCAACGGGGTGGGGAGAGGCCAACAATCCCATGGCGATGCCTCCGCCGAGAAAAATTCCGAACACAAAGAATAGGTTCCACACTTCCTTTTTCCAGTCGTATTTAAAAAACCGGATATTGGCTGGCATGCACGAGGCGCAAATGTGCCGCAGCGACGAGCTGATACCGAAGGATTTATTGCCGAGCAACAACAGGGCGGGCACGGTGAGTCCGATCAGCGGTCCGGCCACGTACCACGGCCAGGGATGAGCAATGAATTCTAACATGGGTTTCTTAGCTGTTTTCGGTGATGATTTTTTCAATTTGCGCAGCAGATACCAGACCTGCCTGACGCCACACGGGCTTTCCGTTTTTGAAGAGGATCAGTGTGGGCACACCGCGCACCTGAAAAGCTGCCGCAGCCTGCGGATTTTGGTCGACATCAATTTTGATGATGTCTGCCCGGTCGCCGAGGTTGTTTTTAACTTGTCCGAGAATGGGCTCCATCATCTGACACGGTCCGCACCACGTGGCAAAAAAATCGACCAATACCGGTTTTTTCTGATTAATTACTTGCTGAAAAGTCATGTTTTGGTTTTATCGGTTGATTAATCACCTGTTGTTTCACGGCCTTTCCGACCAGATGAAAGGTTCCTCCGTTGATGGCAGAAATACCGTTTCGTTCGAGAATTTGCTTGGCCATCATGCTGCGTCGTCCGCTGCGACAAAATACCACCACGTTGGGTTTGCCTTTAAAAGCGCGCATTTGCTGATTCAGTTTTTCGAGCGGTATATTAACCGCTCCTTGCACGCTGCCAACGCGGTACTCGGCGGGTGTACGCACGTCAACGAGAAAGGCTCCCTTCTGCACCGCATGATTCAATTCATTTGATTCGGGCTGGGAAAATAATCTTTGAAAAAAGTTCATGGTTTATGTTTTAATGGATTTATTGTCTGATGATTAATTGGTCAATGTGCTTGGGCACACATAATTTGTTTTAGGCACATCGGTGGTGGCAATGGCGTTGAACCCACCTTCTACTTCGGTAAAATTGCGGTATCCCCGAGCTTGGAGAATACTCGCCGAAATCATGCTTCGGTAGCCCCCTGCACAGTGCAAATAAAAGTGCTGGTCGGGATTGATGTCGCGAATCCAATCGTTGAGAAAAGCCAGCGGTTTGTTCTGGGCCTCGATCAGGTGTTCGGCTTCGAATTCGCTTTCCTTTCTAACGTCAATTACCTTGCATTGCGCATTTTTCATTTCACCGGCAAACTGCTGTGGAGAAATGCGGCGCACGGTATCGTACTCCTGTCCGGCAACTTTCCAGGATTCGAAGCCGCCATTGAGGTAGCCGAGTACGTTGTCAAAACCAACGCGACTCAGACGCGTTACCGCTTCTTCTTCGCTGCCTTCTTCGCAAACCAGCAGCACCGGTTGGGCAACGTCTGCAACGAGCGCTCCCACCCACGGGGCAAAGTCGCCATTGAGACCGATGTTTACCGATTGCGGAACAAACCCTTTCGCAAATACGCTGTCGGCACGGGTATCGAGAATGATGGCGCCGGAGGCTTCTGCGGCCCTTTCAAAAGCTTCGGGCGACAATGCCTGCATTCCCTGCGACAGCACTTTGTCAAAGCTGTCGTAGCCTTTTTTATTCATGGCCACGTTCATGCCGAAATAAGCGGGCGGAGGCAGCAATCCATCGGTTACGGCAGCGATGAAATTGGATTTACTCTTTTGATTCAGCGCGTAGTTTACCTTTTTCTGGTTACCGAGGGTGTCGACGGTTTCTTTCATCATGTTTTTTCCGCAGGCCGATCCGGCGCCGTGGGCAGGATAGACCACAACGTCGTCGGGCAAGGGCAAAATTTTATTGTAGAGACTGTCGTAGAGCATTCCGGCCAATTCTTCCTGTGTCATTCCCGCGGATTTCTGTGCCAAATCGGGACGGCCAACATCACCGAGAAACAAGGTGTCGCCGCTAAAGAGAGCGGTTTGTTTTCCGTTTTCGTCGATAAGCAGGAAGCTGGTACTTTCGAGGGTATGACCCGGTGTATGAATAACCTTGATTTTAACCTTTCCCAAATCGAAAATTTCGTTGTCTCTGGCCGAGTAGCAGCCAAATTCGCACGCAGCATTTGGACCGTACACGATGGGCGCACCGGTTTTCTTACTGAGGTCGATGTGACCGCTCACAAAGTCGGCGTGGAAGTGGGTTTCAAAAATGTATTTGAGTTTGACGTTGTCTTTCTCCAGCCGATCGAGATAGGGTTGGGTTTCGCGCAGCGGATCGATAATGGCGGCTTCGCCGTTGGAAGTAATGTAGTAGGCTCCCTGGGCCAAACAACCGGTGTAAATTTGTTCTACTTTCATCTTTGCTTGTCTTAAAGTGAATGTTCAATCTATATTGACGGCACAAAGGTCGGCAGTTCAAAATACGGGGTCAGCTACTTTGGTTACACAACCGAAGGTTTGAGCACGGATTCGGTTTTCATCGATCGGGTTACCAGACAGGCTTCTTTTGATTTTTGCAGAATACGTTCTGCCTTGGCGCGATCTCGCTCCAGGTTTTCGAGCACCACTTCGGGTTCGATAAGAGCTTCGGTGATGAGAAATTTTCCATCTACCACCTCGAGTTTGCAGGTGGTTTTGCAGGTGAAGTCTTTAAATGCCAGTTTCGAATTTTCGGCAATTGCCAAAAAGGTGGTCATGTAGCAACTGCTAATAGCGGCGGTGTAGAAGTGCTCGGGCGACCAGATGCCCGGAACACCCGCAGGAAATTCGGGTGGAGTGGCACAGGTAATGGCTTCGTTCAAGTCGGGTGAAGAGGCGAAACCCTGTCGTCCCTCGTCCCATTTGACATTCACTTCATAAAAATGTGTTTTCGTTTTCATATTGTTTCTTTTAAGATGATGTACACACCCATGAGTAAAACAAACCATCCGAAGGCGGGTTTGAGTTTTTCTCCGTCTATTTTCTTTGCAAATGCAGCTCCGACAAAAATTCCGGCGATGGCAAATGCAGATACGGTCAGCAGAAACGACCAGTCGATAAAGGTTTCGCTGCTTTCACCCAAAAATCCAATGAGCGACTTGGCGGCGATAATCGCCAGGGAAGTACCCACGGCTTCTTTCATCGGCAATTTGCTCAGCAGCACGAGCGCCGGAATAATTAAGAAGCCGCCACCGGCACCTACCAGTCCGGTGAGTACCCCCACCACAGCCCCTTCGAGTAAGATCAGTGGATAATTGAATTGCTGCCCTGCCGTGGAATCAACCGGTGCGTTTTTTCGTTTTCTGATCATACTGTATGCGGCACCGATCATCAACACTGCAAACAGCAGCATCAACAAAGCGTCCTTGGTTAGTACAAATCCGCCGATTTCAAATATATGGCCGGGGATGGCCGGAACGATCCAGGCGCGGGTCAGATAAACCGCTGCAATGGAGGGAGCGCCGAAAACGAGTGCTGTTCTGAAATTGACCAGCCCCTTGCGAAAGTATGATGCGCTACCAACAAGGCTCGTCGATCCGACAATAAACAGCGAATAGGCCGTGGCCATCACGGCGTCTATTCCAAACAGATAAACCAGCACCGGCACCGTAAGAATACTGCCTCCTCCGCCAATCAAGCCAAGCGCAATTCCTATAAAAACAGAGGCGATATAACCGGCGGTTTCCATTAATCTGAGATTTGGTGCAAAGGTGCACCTCTCCCGAGACCTTCACAGTTACTTTGGTTACACAAGGGTGATGGCGTTGCGCCCGAGTTGTACCACACCATTTTCTTCGAGCTGTTTTAATAACCGCGAAACCACCACGCGCGCTGTGCCGAGCTCATTGGCCAGTTGCTCGTGTGTGACATTAATCGTGTGTGCACTCGTCAGTTCTGATTTCTTATGGAGCAGACTCAGCAGGCGTTGGTCTACTTTTTTAAAAGCCATGGCATTGACCACGTCAAGCAACTCTTCGAATCGTTTGTGATAGAGTTTAAAAATATAATCGAGCCACTGTGGGTATTCTTTGATGAACAGATGCACCTTGTCTAACGGAAGAAACAGAATTTCAGCGTCTTCTTCTACCTCGGCTTTTACCTTACTGGTTTCTTCGTGCAAACCACCGAGAAACGACATGATGCAGCTTTCGCCGGCTTTGATGTAGTAGAGCAGTATTTCGCGGCCGTCCTCGTCGGTTCTGAATACCTTCATTACCCCTCTCATAATGATTGGAATGGCGCGGATGTATGCGTTTTCGTTCAGCACGATGGTTCCGGCCGTGAAGGATTTTCTAATTCCGTGCTCATTGAGCTTTGCAATCAGCTCGGGAGATGACCTGAATTCAGTGATTTGCTGCAACGTTTCCATATCACAAAGTTATTCTTTTTGTGTGGTGATTAACCGCTGTGATTGGCAGGGGCCGGCAATTTGAATTTTGCGTGTTGGTGGACTGAAATAACATTAAACTGTCTCAACATTTGTCGCGCTTCATCAGCAAATCGGTTTGTTGGTCATCACCCAGTCGAAAAATATGTTTGTCGAAAATATTGAATCCGTTTTTCTCGTAAAAACGAATGGCGCGTGGATTTCCTTCCCACACCCCCAGCCAGATGTATTCTATGCTGCGTTGCTGAGCCAGCTCGAGGGCCTTTTCAAAAAGCGCTTGCCCTACCCCTTTTCCGTGGAATTCGTTCAAAACATAAATCCGTTCTATTTCCATAGCCGGTTGGCCGCGGAGCTCGGTTTGTGCGTCATCGAAGTTCACCTTGAGGAAGCCAACCACTCTTTCTCCGGAAAGTGCAAAATAAAATGTTGATTTACTATTGGATAACTCCTTTATAAGCTGCTTTTCAGAAAATTTTTCTTCCAGGTAGGCTGCCATATTTTCCTCGCTGTTGGCTGAGGCGAAAGTTTGAAAAAAGGTTTGCCTGCCAATCTGCTGCAGCATTTTAACCATTGGCGGTTCAACTTTGCGGATGCTAAGGGTGGATGAATCCATTCAGCTCAAAATATTTTGGGCATAAAGATCAACATTCCGACCAGCAGCGCTGCGATGGCACTCACCAAAACGGCTCCTGCTGTCAGGTCTTTAATTTTTTTAATGGCCTCGTGATTTTCGGGGTGCACAAAATCTGCAAACGTTTCAATGGCCGTGTTGATTGTCTCGAAAGCAATGACCAGCGCAATGGCGAAAATCAGCGCCATCCATTCTGGCAAACTGATGCTAAACAGGAATCCTGCAACTACAACCACCACCGCCGCAATTAGATGAAACTTTGCATTGGGCTCTTGTTTTAAAAGTATTTTGAGGCCGTTAAAAGCGTATTTAAAACTCAGCACTCGGCCAGAAATTGAAAGTCTGTTGTTGGGTTTCATGGTTTTGTGTTTTGAGAATGCTGTTGGAGATGACGCTCCCATTCCAGAGATCACTAACTGAACAGCTAATTACCTCAACTCATCTCACCAACCGCGGTATGGAAAGTTCGTTTTATGAGCAAACCACCAATTCAGCTCAGCGTGAAGCGTTAATACTTAACGAGCCGTACAGAAGTGTTAAGGGTTGAGCTGATAAAGTTAATGACATATACTCCTGGTGCCAGTGTGGAAATATCTTCATATTGTCGGCTCTTCGATTCAATATTAATTGATCTGTGCTCTCGCACCAAATGTCCCGAAGCGCTGAATATCCGAACAGTACCACTAAATGCTTTATCAAAATTGTTCTGAAAGAACAGCTGTCCAGTGGTCGGATTTGGACCGACAGTGACTCCATGCTCAAGTGATAAAACTGACGAATCATCACAAATGAAACCGAATGAACTAAGGTTGAAGAACGCTACAATATTCAACTCAACAATACAGGGCCGTTTGTCGATAAAATCGAGCAGTGCTTGTTCCAGATCGTTCTCCCAAACCTGAAAGCTGTCGGGATATTTCCAGCGATTCAGGTGAGAAGGCAATTCGTGTTGATAAAGTTGCTTTAACGCTGCCACTTTGGTTTCGGCAACCGAAAGGTTCAAGAAATGGTTTAGAACAACGGCAAACCGGTTCACAAAATCATTCTGAAACTCTTGACTTTTGATCATTTGCCTAAATAGAAATGTTCCCTCAGGGGTGCTAAGATATGCGCCGGGCACTTCATTTGTTGCCTGATAAAACATATTTCGGTACGGGTCCTCCATACTTGCATCCAAATCGAAAAAAATCCAACGCCATTTACCCTCTGGTGTTAAGGGGCGCCATACCTCTTCGTTGTTGGGCAACCAATCATAGTTAGAAAAGAACATCTCGGCTATGAAATAATCTATGAAATTAGGTACATCGATTTGTGTTTTGATATAGTCGTAATTCACACTTTCGGAAAGATCGTTTCCTTCCAAAAAAGCAATCATGCTATTGTAATTCGCGTTGCCATCCCGCATCTCCACAAATTCATAAGGAATGTTGTGTGTATATGAGATGTATCGTTCATCGATTCGGTCTTTGATGGTGTGGATTCCCCAATATTCGCCATTCAAGAAAACAACCACCGGCCTGTAATCCTGAAAATCGACATTGAGTTCACGAACCATTTCATGTGCGAGGTCATCTTTTATTATGGACTGATCTCCCCATGAACCCATTGTAGTGCGTAGAATGAACCTTTTATATTGTTCAGTCTCTTTTTGAGGAAACAACTTATAGTTAAAATATTTTTTACCATACTCATTTCGCGCATACATTCTGAGCGATTTTTGAGACGCCTGTCTGGTTTTGCCACCATGGATTCTAACCCCCGCGTCTTGCACAAAACCAATCGTCCCGTCACTTTCAAAAAATTCGATGTGTACCGGCCTTTCCCATGCATCACCTCTCATAAAGTAGTTTCCTGACCATTCCGGGTTTCCGGGGTTGTAGTGTTGTCCTGGCACATAGATGCCCGTTTCCGAATCAAATAAATGTTCGGCGTCGGTTATCAATGAAACCACTGGCATGTCATATTTTTCAAAAATCAGGCTATCCACAAAATAAGTCCGGGTATAAATCGCACTGGTTCTTTGACCATTTCTAAAAGTGGCGCACCTGATAACATTTGCCTTGTCCACCATGTAATCGGGGCTCTCCCATGCTTTATAACTGATCAATGATTGTCCAGGAGTGGTAGGGATATCACTAAAAAAATTGGGTTCGTTATTTCTGAATCCCATCTGAATCGGCATCACATAAACTTCGGATGATACAGTAGGCTCCGAACCATCCAAGGTATATCTGAGCGTATCTCCCATGAGAGAAGTAATGGCCAATTGGATTGGTGCGGTAAAAAATCCCTGATCATGCGAAAAAATCAATACGTCGTTGTTGTCATTACTTTCTCCCGGGCTGCTTTGGTTCAAAACAATCCAATCACCTGACCCATTTGGCAATCGACCCAATGACTGATTATCTGCCAACTCCACGGCCGGAGTCTGATCCAATACCATTTCATTATTGTCGGTTAGAAACAACTCTTCACCTGCGGCAGCAATACTGAAATTAGTATGTAATTCGTCGGGATGGTATCGGTCCTTGCCCGAAGCAAACACAAGGATATAGCTATTAGGAGAAAGGAAAACTTCCGGCATCACCCACTTATTCAAGTGATTGGCATCATCAGAGAGCGAATAGTTGTTCAGATTTATCTCCAAGTTGCTGGTGTTGTATAGCTCAATCCAGTCGCTGTAGTCACCATCTTCGTCTTGAATATCGCTCTCATTATTCGACATGATCTCATTGATAACCACTTCCTGACCATAGGAGGAACCTATAAAAAACAGCAGCGATAAAAGCAGAAGGATGAAGTGTACCATTAGATGCTAAACAATGCTTGGGGAAAGTACGCCATTACCGAGCAAAAGGCGGGTAAAAGTCGTGCAAAAGTAATTATTTTCTCTATGAGCGAAGTGGTTACAAAATAGGGCGTAAACGAATTTGGTAGTACGTCGTGCGGCTTGTTACCTTTGTGGGCTTTTAACAAAAGCTTAACACCTGGTTAATACGATGCGGGTAGTTGTACCATTATTGATTGCTGTCGTTTTATTTCCTGTGATTTTGGCAGCTCAAGACAGCACCTGGGTAAGTCCACAAAAGGTTGCTGTTGATTACACAGAAGATGGGTTTAAGATGACCACCCCCAACAATAATTTTGGGTTATCTCTTGGGGGCAGACTGCAGTTTCGGTTTACAACACCGTCAGACCAAGCGCCGGAGGTAATCGGCGATTTTGACCAGACTCCACAACCGGCATTTCTCATCAACCGCGCGCGCTTGAAGCTTGGTGGCCATGCATATCGTCCGTGGCTTAAGTTTCAAATAGAATACGACGTGGTGAGTGAAACCCTGCTGGATTTTCGGTTCATGATCGAAAAGTGGAAAGGGCTGAAAGTTAAAGTCGGTCAGTGGAAAGCCGAATACAGTATGGAGCGCATGATCAGCAGTGGAAATCAGCAAATGCTGGGACGCTCGATTCTGAATCGACCATTAAATATAGACCGTCAACAGGGGGTGCAACTCTACGGAAATCTTGCGGGCAACGGTATGCTAAACTTCAGCTACTGGGCGACCGTACTCACTGGCACCGGCAACAGTGCCGACTTTAATGACGACGAGCACCTGATGTACCTGGGCCGTTTGCAATGGAATCTATTTGGTCGCGAGTTTGAATATGACGGCAGCGATCCGGGCATTTCAGAGCTACCGGCAGGAATGATTGCCGTGGCCGGAGTAACCAATCGCGGTCGGTTTACACAGTTTTCGTCGGATGGAGGTGAGCAATTGCCGATGTTTTCAATGTACACAGATGTAGCGGCCGACCTCGCGTTGAACCAACTCAACATAGAAACCGCATTGAAATACCGTGGTTTTAGCTGGCAATCGGAGGTGCACCACAAAGAAATCATTGATTATACCGTTGGTGGCGACATTACAACGCTGCACGGTTATTACGCTCAGGCGGGATACTTTTTTCATCAACTGATGCCTTGGTGGCCGGCGCCGCTCGAACTCGCTGCGCGGCACGCCGGTTTTTACCCCGACTCGTTTTCGGGCGCAGCGCTCGAACAAGAAAATTCAATTGCGGCCAACTGGTACTTCAGCGGGCACAGAAATAAGCTCACACTTGAAGTGAGTAATTTTCAATACCATTACCCGGTGTTTGGTTTGCGCGATGGCTGGCGACTTAGAGTGCAATGGGATATTTCGTTTTAAGCTGCTCTCCATTGTATCTGTCCTAATCCTTTTGGCGGCACAATAGTTTCATTTCACCACCCGCATTTCGTGTTCTGGGCAATCTACCCTGAGGTGGTTGTCGGTGATAGGTGATTTCAGCAGATGGCAAAAATGTTCTCCGTTGCGGTGTTCATAGTTTACGCAGGTAAAACACATCCGCTGCACCGTAATGACTCCGGATTTATTGAGTTCATAAATCAATTGAAGCAAACCGCTTAACATGGCCGCTTTTTGCTCTTCGCTGAAATTTTGAACGGGCTGAACAATGGCTGATGCAAATCCCGCAGCTTTATCGGCTACCTCCCTGCCCTTTGGTGTTAGTAGCAGGTGATGCCTGCGCTGATCTGCAGCGTCGGCTTCTTTCTCCAGCAAGCCCTTAACCAGCAATGTCTTTACGCTATCGCTGATGGTGGCTTTGGTCATGTTGAGCTCAGTGGCAAGATGGCTCACCCGTGACATTTCTACCGGATGAAAGCGAATAAAGATCAACACCTGAATTTGGGTTGGACTGAGCGCATTTTCCTTGCCTTCATTCCACAACAGTGTTCGAAAAGCAACTGAGATTCGTTCTAGCGCCCCCACAATCCGGTGATCAATGTTTTGATTTTGCTGGTCGAGATTAAAAGAAGAAAATTCCATACGGGCGGATTAAATCCATTCTATTTGCAATGATACCCAACTTATCGATTGGTGTCAATTGCAGTTTTCCATTTCAACAATAGCGTATCCACGTTGCCTGATTCCCTCCTCCCAGCGCGATTGAACGGTTTCTATATGACAAAACTTACACTCTTCGGAAGCCAGCGGTTGTCCTTCCTCACCCTTGGTCTTCAGGTACTCGCGACCGTAACCGTAAATTACTTCGGCGTCTTTAATCTCTTCGGGAGCAATGATGTCGAAATGCATCATGCGGCCATCTTTTTTAGTGACATAAGTATCCCACACTGCTACTTTCATGTTGATTTTGATTTGGAGTGAACGCTAAATCTGAAAAATAAAAACAAATTGGAATCCGGTGTGGATTCCAATTTGTTGCGAGAGGTTCTAGCCTTTGACGTCTGCAATGGAGGCGCCATAGTTGATGTGTAGAACATTTCCGTTGGGTGTGAGCAAAGCGGGAACTGAGTTCACTCCGGCCTTTTCTGCTTCTGCAATCCGGCTGCGATCTTCGCCAATATTCACTACTTCAATGTGGTCTGCACCTACTAAATTAAGGACATCGTGCTCTGCGCTGACACATACCGGACAGCCTGCGTGGTAAAAAATTGATTTGGACATGTGTTGATTAAGGTTATTGTGCTGTGGCAACATTGCCGTTACAAACATAGTTAGGATTCCTAACAAATGCAAGTGCACTGCTCATTTCTATCCGCAGCCAATGGGGCTCCACGCAATAACCTGTTTCTCTATGCTTTACATATCAAAAAATTCAATCTTTATTTTTCGCGGCATAAAATGTACTCCTTTCAGGTCTTCAGTTACTTTAAACTGGTGCTTCACGTCGGCCGGAATGATATGTGCGTCACCTGGTTGCAGCAGAATATCTTCATTGTTCATTTTTAGGTAGCAAGCCCCTTCATGGATGAACATTATCGATTCAATATCTGCTGAATGTAGCGGCAGCAAATCGCCTGCTTTTCCTTCCATTTGCTTGGCTACGAAATCGGTTCCTGTGGCCAATGATCTGACGCGTGGTTTTGTTACTTTTTCCATTTTTCATCGTTTTTTGGTTGTTTAATCAACCCTTAAAAATCCCATTTGGGTTAAGGGCAGGATTTATTGAACACTACGCAAACCCCAATTGTTTGGCGTAATCCTGAATGTTGTATGCTACCGAGCGGCCGATGGGTTGGAATAAACTAACCTACAAATTTTATAAGGTCCGCAGAATTTTATCCATTTTCCGGCCTTTGGCAAGTTCGTCAATTAGTTTGTCGAGGTATCGAACTTTTTGGGTCAGTGGGTTTTCGATGTGTTCGATGCGGTAGCCGCAAATCACCCCGGTAATCAGTTGGGCGTTAGGGTTCAATTTAGCCTGTTGAAAGAAGGCTTCGAATGTAGCTTCCTGGTCGATGAGCCTTTGCAAATCGTTCGGGTTGTATCCGGTGAGCCATGCAATAACCTGGTGCAGCTCATCACGGGTTCTGCCCTTGCGTTCAACCTTTGCAATGTAGTGTGGATACACTGAAGCAAAGGTCATTTTTGCCATGCGCTGGTTGTGGTCGGGTGTGGTTTTCATAAGCGCTTCCAAATTAAAAAGGACAGACGACTCAAGGCTCTACTCCCAAATTCCGATAAGTTTGAAGAAGTACTTCATCGCTATCGGCCAAAACCAGAATTTTATCCCTTTCGTGCAGTTCGGTTTTTCCGGTGGGTACAAAGTATTGTTCACCCCGTTTCACCATCACCACCAATGTATTTTCATGAAAAGGCAGGCTGATAATTTCCTTTCCGTTTCTTAAAATACTGGAAGTGATTTCAATTTCGGAGGTTACTGATTTTATCTCGCTGGAGAAGTCGACGTCAAAATCTCTGAGTTTTCTGATTTTACGCGGTGTTTCGGCCAGATTCAGCCATCGGGCAATAATGGGCAGCGAGGTTCCCTGCACCATCAGCGAAACCAGTGTGCACAAAAACACAATATTAAAAATCAGTCGGGCGTGTGGCACTCCTTCGCCAAGCGGAAAAATGGCGAAGATAATGGGTACCGCTCCGCGCAGTCCTACCCACGAAACATAGAGTTTATCCTTAAAAGGCATTTTTCGAAAAGGCAGCAGACACAGAAAAACGGTGAGCGGTCGGGTGAAGAAAATCATCAGAAAACTGATGATCAATCCCGGAATCAATACCGGTATCAATTCGGTTGGGTTGACCAGTAGTCCCAAAGTGAGAAAAAGCACCAATTGCGACATCCAGGCCAATCCATCGAAAAAATTGAGCGATGATCGTTTGTGAACAAAGCGTGAGTTTCCGATTACCAATCCTCCGATATACACAGCCAAAAATCCATTTCCCTGAATAAAATAGGTGATGGAAAATATGAAAATGCAAACGGTGAAGGCCAGGATGGGGTAAAGTGAATCGTTGCCAATTTTAATACTGTTGATCAACTTGACCGAAAGTTTTCCGAGCAAGTAGCCCGAAACCGCTCCAATAATCAATTGCAACAAAAGGGTAGCTCCTGCCAGCCAGTAATTGGGTTCTCCTGCTTGATTAATCAGGCCAATTAAAGTAATGACCAGCACGTAGGCCATCGGGTCGTTACTACCGCTTTCCAGCTCCAGCATCGGACGCAGGTTATTCTTGAGGTTCAGCCCTTTTGACCTGAGAATGGAAAACACAGATGCCGAATCGGTAGAGGCCATGGTTGAGGCCATGAGCAATGCGGTTAAAAAGCCAATGCCGGCCGATTCCATGCTCATGCCGAGCACCCACCAGATCAACAGTCCGGTGAAAATGGCAGTGAGAAAAACACCAATTGTAGCCAAGACAACCCCTTGGGCAATCACCGGGCGGATTTCTGTGATTTTTGTATCCAGTCCCCCCGAAAAAAGAATGATACACAGTGCAATGGTACCAACCATTTGCGCCACCTGAATATTTTCGAAATGGATACCTACCCCATCGCTCCCGAACACCATACCCACTGTTAGAAATAGCAATAAGGCGGGTACACCATACCTTGAACTGGCTTTACCGGCGAGGATACTTACAAAGAAGAGAATCGAGAGAATCAGTAATAAGAGTTCAATTTGTATGCTCATGATGTTTAATTCATTTGTGCTTTGGCGCGTTTCGCAGCACGTATAATGGTGAGCAGCTTTCGATTACATCCCATCATTGTGACTCCGCTAATTCCGGTTGCAATATCCAACTTTTTACCCATTCATCGCCTATCGAAGCATGGGTTTTTAGCAGAAAAGAGTGCTTGAAACCTCAACAAAAACAGCAATAGAAGAGCGCATCATGAAATAGATCAGGTGCTATTTTGCTTCAAAAGCAGCGCGTATTTCAGGGCTCCAATGTTCTTGAAAGTCTAAGTTGATTTTATACAACCGAACATTGGTTGCGATGTTCTGCATGGCTTGATTTTCCCACACCTTGACGTGGTTTTTATTGAGTCGTCCGGTGAACTTTGCCCAGAAAACAAACACATGAAAGTCAGCCGCAGTGGGTGGCATACCAAGACTGTCACCAGCCAGTGTGTGAAGGCTAAACGGCAAACTATCTAAGTGGGCACGATCGGTGGATAGGTAGAAAGTGGTATCATTTAGATTTTCGATAAACCCGAATGCACCGGCGTTGCATGCCCACTCGTCGCCATAAGGAATATAATTTCCGTCGCGGTCGAAAATTAAAACTTCTGGGACTCTCTTATTGATCAATTCCAATGCATTTAAATAGCCTTCAAAGTTGAGCGTGTACACATCTTCCACAGAAATCTCAGTTCTCTGCAGATAGGAAACGAGTGTTTGCTGATTCTCGAACCGGGGCTTTTTAATGCCATAAATCAGGCGCATTACCGGTGAACATCCGGCCAAGAGTATCGCCGAAAGGCACCAAACTATTGTCGCCTTCAAAGGCTTAAAATTCATGATGAGCTAATAGTTGGTTTGAATAAATATTTCCAAACATCAGCATTTTCACGCATTATTTAAACCACGTGGTTTTATCAGAAGCGGTTCGGTAGTTCTAAATTGACACTGCAACAGTTGCCGAAAATGTTCTTCCGTCGGACGGCCAGATACCCGGGCCGGGATAAAACTGAGGTCGCTTGGTGAAGTACGACTCGTCGAGCAGGTTGTTGATATTCAACTGCAACTTCAACCTATTGGTTAATTGCACACCAACATTTAAGTCGAGCAACTGATATGCTGGAACCAAACCCGTGGCACCATTGGCCGGCGCTTCGGTGGTGTTGAGCGCATCTGCAAAGCTCTCGGAAGTATAGCTATACAACAACGACAAACTGATGTTTCTAAAAGTGAGATTCAGTCCGTTTCGGGAAATAATTTCAGGTACACTTTCTACCTTGTTTCCACTCACGTCGATATTGTCGCTTCCCTGTCGTACCGTGGCTTGATCGTATCGTGCATCCATGTACGAAGTGGAGGTAAACAGCGACAGGTGCAGGTCTTTTGTCAGGTTAAAATCACCTTGCAAGAACAGTTCAATCCCCGCAGTGTGTGAGTCACCGATATTGGTTCTAAAAATGGTGAGATTGCCTTCATCGTCGGTCTGCGCCACGGTTCCCAGGCGGTTGTTATAGTCGAGGTAAAATCCAGTAACATCCCATTTCAGAAATTCCCACGATCCCCTGAAGCCCAATTCAGCGTTGTAGCCAAAGGCATTCTGCAAATTGTCGTCAGAGATCTCGAACACCGACCCAGGAACGATATCCTTTAGTACCACCGGACGATAGGCTTGCGACCACCCCGCATAAACATTGATCAATTCGCTGAAGTCATATTGTGCACTTGCACCAAAAAGGGCAAAGTTGTGCTCGATGGTATTGGGCAAATCGTTTAAGGGATAATACACCGTGCGTCCGGTTAAATTGCTCTCGCCCATCTCCACACGAACGCCGGTAGTTACAGAAAGTCGGTTGGTCAGCACCCATCGGTTGTCGGCAAATACAGCAAGATTGCTTGTTTTAAAGTTCAGATTGCGTCCCCAGCCCGGTGTGGCCAGCGACAAGTCGAAGTCATTTCCGGTGGTGCCAACACCTTGCTGGCGGCGGTGTAAATCATTGTTCATGTATTGAACTCCGGCAGATAACGCACTGGTATTGTTGAGCAGCCGATAGGTATGCAACACGCGTAGCTCGGTGGTGTAGCTATGGTAATTATCGATATCCACCTGTCTATTGCTGTACTGGAGGGTAGCGGAATTAAGCGTATCCTGCACGTCGGCTGGGCGGTCGAACATCACGCTGTTTCGTGAGCCGAGCACAGCAGATGAGGTAAGCACGAGCCGAGTAGAGCTGCTGAGCTTCCAGTCGATGGTGAGTGAGGGCACGTGAATGTTTGGGTTGTAATAGTTTCGCGAACGCGTGGCCATTCGAGGATTGACGTGAAACAAGCTATCATTGAGTGCTCCGGCCAACGAAGTGATGTAATTGGAATGCGTCCAGTCGAGCTTAAACTTCAGGTTTTCCGAAGCGTCATAATAGAGCGTAATTCCTTCTGCGTTAAATTGCGATTGGCTGTTATCGCGGTATCCGTCAAGGGTTTTATAGTTCATCCAGGCCGAATAGCGGAATTTTCCGATTTTTCCAGACAGGCGGTTATAGGTACTCACCAACCCATAAGACCCCACGGTATTGATGGTTTCGAAAGCTACTTTTTTGGTTGAATCGGGCTGCTTGCTGATGTAGTTGAGCATTCCTCCAAACTGTCCGCCATACTGCAGCGATCCTGTTCCACGCACCAATTCGATGCGCTCAACGGCTTCCATGGGAATATTGTAATGACTTGCCGGATAGCCGTACATATCGGTATTGGTAACAATGCCGTCCTTTCGGATGTTAAACTCCCATCCCCGGTGCGGATCCAAGCCTCGGGTAGCAATGTTCATTTGATTTCCGGTTCCGTCCATGTCATAAACGAACACTCCAGGAATTTTTGAGAAAATCTGGCGGCCATATTTTTCAGAAACTGCGGTGTTTTTTTCCGTCAGATTAATCACCTCAGACTTTTTGCCCGAATGGATGTAAGTGCCCTGAATGGGATCCAAACGCTGAATGTCCTGAATTGCGCGCTCGCCTTGAATTTCAAAGGCAGGAAGTTCGTGAATTTTAAGGCTGTCTTCACCCTGCCCAAAGGCACTACCCACCAGCAATACTGCAGTGGATACTAATAAAAGTTGTTTCATTGTGTTAGTTGGTTTGATGTAATGCAATACTTTGTGCTATACCTTCGATTCCTTCACCAATTACCCATTTTGCTGATGAAAAATGTCCGAAACACGGGGCGAAATTAGTTTTTTCTGCAAAACATGGGCAATAGAGAATCAAATTACCATGAAAACAGTATCGAAGATGAGTTGAAGATCAACAGGCAGGTCAATCAATGATCCGATCGATCGATGCGAACGGCAATCTCAACTTTGGGCCGGGGATTTTTTAACATCAGGTTCGTCTGCAGGGAGCAAAAATTAGGAATGAAAAACAGCGAACTTTGATGCTCGGTATTCCATCATAAATTTCGTTTTTCTGACTCTATTGCGATAAACTGAGGTAAATAATTTGGGGTGCATCCTTTCGAAACCTTTTGGTCTTCATACAATCTGGTTTTTTCTCCAATCGCAATGCAACGAGCGCGGTACTGTTTATCGAAAACCCCAATCCATCCGGCGGTAAAATTCATGGCCCATTGCACTTCCGGATTTTCCTTTTCAATGGCCGATTCAATGGCAGTCAACAGGCGTTCGGTATTCGCTGGCGGAATCTGCCCCATCCAGCGCAGCCTTCCCTGATAATACCAATAGACTCGTCTTTGAAGTGGCGACGGACTGTTTTCCCATGATTCGATCATCGCAATTGTTTTCTTGTCTTTGGTGAGTTGATTGGCCATGAGCCAGTCCATCAACTGAATGCGTTCTGGGAAGGAGTGAACCTGCATGTCTTCATCAAACTGATCCACCACCTGCCGACTCAATGCTTTTTTGTCCATGATCAAAATCGCGAGCAATCGAGCATTAACGTTTTTAGAATCCCACAACTCCAGGGCCAGTGCATGATCTTTCTTAATGGCTTTGGCCCATTTTCTCAGGTCACCCAAACGGGTTTGCTCATTGATCTGACCTAAGATCTCTTTTAATGATGGTGGCTTCATATCCATGGGCAACTTGTTCAAACTTACTTTTTCGGCGTTGGTTCCATCACGCAGCGTTCCAAACGACGGTGACACAAAAGTGACGAAAAATTTAATCAATAGCGGTTGTTCATGCGACTGAAAAACGAATTTACCGGCCGATTCATTGCAAGTCACCGGCATTTATGTACATTTATTATTTCAACAAAATGAGTTTATCGAAGTTCGTTTTTTTCCTGAGTAATTATAAAAAACCAATGATATGGATGATGCAAGAAACAGCCGGAAAGAGGGCGATCCCATGCAGAAAAACAATCTGGGAGATCCGATTCCAAGTAGAAATCAGCACAAGGGCAAAACCCCGGAGATAAGAACAGCCGCCGGCGCTCCGGTCACAGACAATCAAAACACCATGACTTCAGGTAAGCGCGGACCGGTTTCGCTGCAGGACGTGTGGTTTTTGGAAAAAATGGCGCACTTCGACCGCGAGGTTATTCCCGAACGGCGAATGCACGCAAAAGGCTCGGGTGCATTCGGAACTTTTACAGTAACGCACGACATTACGCAGTATACCAAGGCAGGGATTTTTTCTGAAATCGGCAAGAAAACCGAAATGATGGCGCGGTTTTCAACGGTGGCCGGAGAGCGCGGTGCCGCAGATGCCGAAAGGGATATTCGCGGTTTTGCGCTAAAATTTTATACTGAAGAAGGCAACTGGGACATGGTGGGCAACAACACGCCGGTGTTCTTTTTCCGCGACTCGCTGAAATTTATTGATCTGAATCACGCCGTTAAGCGGGATCCGCGCACCAACCTCAGAAGTCCAAACACCAACTGGGATTTTTGGACCTCGCTGCCCGAGGCACTGTTGCAGGTAACCATCATCATGGGCGACCGCGGAATTCCCTCATCCTATCGGCACATGCACGGCTTTAGCTCGCATGCGTTCAGTTTCATCAACCGCGAAAATAAGCGCACTTGGGTTAAGTTTCATTTCCGGTCGCAGCAGGGCATTAAAAACTTTACCGATCAAGAATCTGCAACGGTAGTTGGTTCTGACCGCGAAACCCACCAGCGCGATTTATATGAGGCAATCGAGAAGAAAATGTTTCCGAAATGGAAAGTCTTTGTACAACTCATGACGGAAGAACAAGCCGACGCCATGCAGACCAATCCCTTTGACCTGACCAAAATGTGGCTGAAAAAGGATTTCCCATTGATTCCGGTTGGAGAGTTTGAGCTCAACAGAAATCCCGACAACTACTTTGCGGATATCGAACAAGTTGCTTTTACTCCGGCCAATGTGGTGCCGGGCATCAGCTTCTCTCCCGACCGCATGCTGCAGGGACGTTTGTTTTCCTATGGCGATGCACAACGCTACCGGCTGGGGGTAAATCACCATCAAATTCCGGTCAATTCGCCAAAAGCCGTGGGCTGTCCGCACAGTTTTCACCGCGACGGCCAGATGCGTGTGGATGGCAACCTGGGAAGCGAACTGCACTACGAGCCTAACAGCTACGGCAACTGGACAGAAAATGCGGAAGACAATCTGCCTCCCGAAAAAGGCGGTGATGTTTATCGCTACGATTTTAGGGAGGACGATTCGGACTACTTCACCCAGCCTGGATTGCTGTTCAGGGCAATGACCAAAGACCAGCAGCAAGTGTTGTTTGATAATACCGCCAGAAACATGGGCGATTCAACGCTTCAGATTAAACATCGACACATCTACAACTGCTACCAGGCCGATCCCGAATACGGAAGAGGTGTAGCCACCGCAATGAATATTTCGATTAATGATGTAGATCTGAACCTGCCAAAAGGCGATTCGAGAGAAAATCAACACCGCGCCAACAACATGCATCCGGAGCTCGATATTCCGACAACTCCTGTAGATCCGGGAGTGGAGATCGATACCAACACCCACGACTTTATTGCTCCTGAAGAGGATCCGTGGTTGTTATAAATCGAAAACCGATGTGATGTATTTTTAAGCATCAAAAGAAAAGCCGAAGCAAACATTTGTTTCGGTTTTTTTTATTGATGACAACGGTTGCTGCTTCAGTTCAACACATCGTTGATTTCTGGTGTTTTGTCAAAAATGCGCTTGGCAAAAGGACAGAGCGGAATCACTTTAAGGTTGCTGTTTCGCGCAAACTCCACGGCCTCGATAACCATCAATTTGCCGATATTTTTGCCGCGGAATGCTGGATCCACTTCGGTGTGATCGATAATCATTTTCTCTTCGCCGGCTTTTGAATAGGTCATTTTTCCAGCTACTTTGCCTTCTTCCAGCGCCTGAAAGTGGCCTTTTGAATCTGCTTTGATATGTTTAATTTCCATCGTCTGATATTTTAACACGACGCAACCCGCCAACATAGGGCTCCGTTGTTGCGCTTGGTGAATAGCTAAAAGTCAGCTTTTGAATGAATAAAACCAAGGAAACAGGCAATAATTCTGATGGGCGGATCAGCCGAATGGCTTTTTGAAATTATGGTTCCGAAGTTTCGAATAAACGACTTTTTACCTGTTCGATCAAACCATCAAACTCTTCTTTTAAGACCGCATCCACGATTCCTTTTTCGGCATCGAAGTTTTTTCCAAATTCGGGCAGCGAAAAGGATCCGATGATTTCGGCACCATGCTTGGGAAACCGTGCCCTGGCGCTTTCCAAAACCACCCTTCCTCCGCCCTTTCCCGTGGTGGCCGACATCAACAGCACTTTGGTACCAAATAGTTTCAGCTTGACCCGCGATCCCCAATCGAATAAATTCTTGAATACCGTGGTGTAGCTACCGTTGTGTTCGGCGTGAGAAATAATCAGCAAATCGGCTTCGGCGAGCTTTTCTACGAAGGCCGTTACCCTTTCTGGAAATCCGCTTTGCAATTCGTCATCAATACCGTAAATCGGCACCTGATAATCATCCAAATCGAGCAATTCAACTGCTACTCCTTCGAATCTGTCCACTGTGTATTCTACCAATTTTCTGTTGATAGACATTTTACTATTGCTTGTGCTAAATGCTATAATTTTCATTTTCTCCATGTTACTTCTGTGATCATTAAACCCGTATGAATAAGATATCAACTAACTACACCGTCATCGGCACTTCCATCAACAACACACGGCTGTCAGTGATAGATTTGACATTTACCACATCTGTATTCCACACGCCAAAACCATCACGCTTTGACAACGGCTGTCCGGCTACTTCGATTTCTCCTTCAAGCACGAAAAAATACAAGCCATTTCCACTTTTGTTGATGGCTTGCGTTAGTTCGGTTCCCGGATTGAACTTGCCGAGATAAAACCATGCGTCCTGATGAATCCACACGCCTTGTTCGCCCGTGTTTGGCGATACAATCTGGTAAAAGGTGTTTTCCTTTTCGATATCGCGAATCGCTATCTGATCGTAGCGTGGCTGGACATCCTTTTTGTTGGGAAACAGCCAAATTTGTAAAAACTTCACCTCCCGGTCTTTATTTTTATTGTATTCGCTGTGATAAACGCCGGTGCCTGCGCTCATCACCTGTACATCGCCTTCCTTTATGACTGCAACGTTTCCGAGACTGTCTTTGTGTTCCAAATCGCCTTCGAGCGGAATAGAGATGATTTCCATATTCTGATGCGGATGTGTGCCAAAACCATTTCCCGGTGCAACAATGTCGTCGTTCAACACGCGCAGAGCACCAAAATTCATCCGTTCGGGGTTGTGATAATTTGCAAAACTAAACGTGTGTTTACTCTTCAACCAGCCGTGGTTGGCATCACCACGGGTGTCGGCTTTATGTAGGATATTTTTCATCATTTATCTTTTTTGATTTTGATTACTACAAAGTTAAGACCTCCCACAGACCCTTTCATTGATATAGGTTAACAAATGCAGCCGGTGAATGGCCAACGCTGCTGCTCCGACCCAGATTCACCGCCCTGACAAAAAACCATACATTTGAACCTTCACAAAAACCCATAGCTATGAATCGCAGATATACTCCGGTATTTCGGTTGTTGCTTATTGTTTTTACGGGTCTGTTTTCGTCAGTACTCATTGCTCAACGCACACTACCCGAAAACTTAGATGAGTGGCTCGAAAGCAACCGCGGTGAATGGAATATTCCCGGAATGGCGGTAGGAGTGGTGAAGGATGGTGAGGTAATTTATGCACGTGGTTTTGGTGAAACCCAATTGGGTAGCGGCGAACTGGTTGACGTCAATACGGTATTTAGCATTGCATCCGTGAGCAAAAACATGACCGCCACCGCACTGGCCATTTTGGTGGACGAAGGAAAAATTGGCTGGGACGACAAAATCACATCACACATTCCATGGTTTCAACTCAAAGACCCGTGGTCAACGCGGCAAATAACGATCCGCGACGCGCTGACTCACCGTGTTGGTTTGGGTAGAATTCTGGGTAACCGCCTGCAATTTATGACCCAAAGCAGTCGCGATGAGGTGTTATACCAAACGCGCTTTATGGATGTAGAAAAGTCCTTCCGGTCGGGATTTGTATATAACAACGTGATGTACTCGCTGGCCGGGCAAGTCATTGAATACACCGACGGCCGCACCTGGGATGAATTTATGCAGCAACAACTATTTGCTCCGCTCGGTATGACGCGCACCACCACCTCCATTGCAGCTATGGAAGCGCAAAGTAACATCGCATATCCACATCAGGAAATTGACGGTAAACTGGAGCCCATTGCACGAAGAAACTGGGACAATGCCGGTCCGGCCGGTGGAATCAACGCCTCGATCAATGACCTAAACACCTGGATGTTGATGCAACTGGGTGTTTCGGGCACTTATAACGATCAGGAAATTGTCAGTGCTGCGCAGATGAATGAAATTCACAAACCGCAAATTGCACATATTCCGCAAGATGCGCTGTCGTCTCAATCGGCGTATGGACTGGGCTGGAATATCTTAGACTACAAAAACTATCGGGTGTGGACGCACGGTGGTGCCACCGATGGCTTTAACACGTTTATGTATCTCATGCCAGAAATGGAGCTGGGCATTGTAATGGTGGGCAACACCTTTAACCGTCTGGGTATCGCCGTAGCCTATCAGGTGATGGATGCTTTTTTGGGTGAGTCGGACCGCGATTGGAGCGAATTTCACCTCAACCATTACAAAAAACAATACCAAAGGGCTGCCGAGGCACGTACCGAAATTGATCAAAGCCGGATTAAAAACACCAAACCCACTTTAAAAACGACCGATTATGTTGGGGTGTATGTTTCCGAGGCGTACGGAAAGGTAGAAGTATTTGAGCAAGGCAATGGTCTGGCCATTCGCTTTTGGGATGACGAAAACCTGGAAGCCGCTTTGGAACACTGGCACTACGACACCTATCGTGCAATCTGGAAAAACCGAGCTTTACGAGAAGAATTCATGCAGTTTCATCTCGATAAAAACGGGCGCATTGCCGCGCTGGAATTTGAGTTTGTACTTCGACCGATGCTGTTACAAGTAGGTGCTTACCCATCGAACTACACCCACACCGAACGTTTTGAGCGGGAGTGAATAGCGAAATATCTTAATTCGGATGGCGGTTTTGACGGCCTACATTGAAAAATCTTCTACCGCTACCAGATGCCATATTTCGGCCCTTTTCTCAAAGAAATACCTCACCGAAATTCCATTTTCCAATCCGCGAAGATGCAGCAGTACCTGCCGATTATTTACTGTGGAATCGTGTAGGTAGAAAAATTCGCCATGCTGAAAAAAATCGAAGTCGAATTGCTGTTCATCTGTAATATGCTTCGTCTGCGGCTCATACGCCTCGTCTAAAAAAGAAACCTTTAACGGAAAATCAATGTGCCCGAGTCTAAAATCGTGATCGGCGGCAAACCGATAAAGAAACGACTCGAATGAAGCGAGACTGGAGAAATCAAAACCCGGTTGCTGAATATCCGTTAAGAACCACCGACCCTCGATTTTACTCAACCGCAGCGTTGTTTTCTCTTTTAACTCCGTATTCAGCACCGTCAGAAACAATTCTTCGAGGTTTTCAGCGCAGTATTCCTGATCTTCGAATTCAGGCAACAAATACGCAACGTAGAAGTGGTTTGAGTCGAAAAGGGAAAGCCTCTCGATATCTCCAATCATCCCAAACCGGGCAATTCTAAATTTTCCGTCATGGAGGTAACGCGAAAGAAAATCTTCAAAACATTCATTCACCACCGAATCACTTTCAGCAACGGGTTCTCCCATATCGCGCACCGGCCGAACTGACCGACCGTAATTGAGATAATTGTTGCTCCAGTAAATTCCCTTGTGATTGAAACCAAAGTAATAGGCATGATCGTCTCGAAAGGGCGTGCTGCTCCAGTAAGTACCATATACCTCGGTATAATCTGAAAGTTCATGTGTTCGTAATGTACCATCCGGAAAAAAACGATCGCCCGAAACCGGCATAAAGAGGGTATCACCTGTGATTTTATCTCTGAAACTTCTGCCCGGAATGCCCTTTTTATTCACCCACCGATGCTCCACCCGCGCCGTGTCGAACAAGGTTTGCACTTCCTCCACAGTAGGAACACGCCAGCCCTGAGGACTTGGATCATTTTGACGTTTCCACGCAAGTCCATACGAAAACACAGGATTCCATTCGATTTTGTGTAGATCGATTGCGCTCCAAGCGGTTTTTCGGTTCCATTGATAAAACATCCCCACAGCTTCTGGCTGTGCGACAAATTGTCCCGGACGATCAACATTTCTCGTCGCCCAGGTTACCCCGTTAATCACCACTCCTTCGTTGTGCACCAAAATTTTTTCCGTGCTGTGGCATGCAGGCATCGTCAACAGAGCAAGTCCACCGATTATGGCCAGGAGCGCAGTTTTCATCATCATTCCATTTTCTTATTTACAGCATGTTAGGGATCAACCCTTCTTGTCCTTCTTTAAAGCCTCGAAACCGGCAATCACATCAAACAACTCTCCGTCGATAGTGCTTTGTCTGAGGCGGTTGTATCCTTGATTCAATTCTTCGAGCACCTCATCAATATTTTTTTCGGCGCGCTCCATGGAGTCGAGCCGGCTGGCATTTTCAGCAGCAAGCGATTCTGCACTGGCCTTGTACAGCGACACGAAGAGGTATTCGCGGATCAGTGCGCGCATGGTTTGCTCAACGCTTCCGATCACTTGCGGTAAATTCTTCGACGGCCATTCCAATCGTGTTACTTCTCGCTCCCACTCTTCATCCGGAGGAAAAAGTTGCCGACCCACCTGCGCGTAATGGGCTCCCTGCGTGGGTCGGTTGTGAAAAATATAAAAATTGAATTCCGTGTCGGAACTGCGATGGGTTTCGCTGTCGATCAGCAAGCGGTTCACCAGCGGCGTAATGGCTTCAACCGAACTGGGTACGCCAAAGTATTTCGAGGGCAAAAGGTCGTCATCCTGCAACAGAGCATACACGCGTTCGCCCACTGCCCAGATTTCCACCGGACCAGCAAGTTGATTCAAATACTGTTGGGCATGCAGATAAATCAGGTCGTTGAATCTGCCAACCAACCCTTGATCTGAGCCAAAAATAATGGCCACCGAAATGATTTCCTTTTGATTGTTTTGGTTTTCGTCAACGAGCGAAATTCCCGCTTGCTTGATGCAGGCGAACATGCCGAGCGAAATGGTGCGATAGTACTCCCGCAGCGACTCTACCGCCACTTCGTATTGGGTAATGTTGGACATGGCCATGGCTTTCATGGTTCGCACCACGGCGGCCAGATCCGCTGCGCTTCGCTTTCTTCTTTGCAGATCGACCAAGGTGTCACTCATCGCTGTTGATTTTGGAATCAGAAATTAGCTGTTGAACAGCCTTTCGAGCCAGTTGAACCATCAGTTTTTCATCGTCTTCGCTCAGTGGTTGCGAAGAGAAAATCCGGGACAGTACTTCCCTGGGAATTTCCGTGAAGTTTTCACGAACCAGCACTTCGGCCTGAGCCACTTCGGAAATGGGTATTTCATCGAAAACACCGTGTTCCAATGCATTGAGCACCATGAGTTGAGCCGGAACAGCGACTGGTTCCATTTCGGGTTGCTTAAAGATCATGCGGATTCTCCTGCCGCGTTCAATCATTTTTTGGGTTTCCTTGTCCAGTCGTGTTCCAAAGCGTGCAAAAGTTTCGAGCTCTTCTGACTGCGCATAGGCGAGTTTCAGGTTTCCGGCCACTTTGCGGTAGGCGCGAAGTTGTGCCTTTCCGCCCACCCTCGACACCGATTTGCCAATGTCTACCGCTGGAAGTTGCCCCAGCTCAAATAATTTGGGCGAGAGATAAATCTGACCGTCGGTGATGGAGATCAAATTGGTTGGAATATAGGCCGAAATGTCCTGGGCTTGTGTTTCAATAATGGGCAATGCGGTGAGTGAACCCCCACCGTGGGCTTTGTTCAGGTGAGTTGACCGTTCGAGCAGGCGGGAATGAATGTAGAAAATGTCTCCCGGAAAGGCCTCTCTGCCCGGTGGGCGGCGAAGTAATAGTGATAATTCGCGGTAAGAGCGTGCGTGTTTGGTAAGGTCGTCATACACGATCAGCACATCGCGTCCTTGCTCCATAAAATATTCTGCAACGCTGGTTGCGGCGTAAGGGGTTAGGTATTGCAGTCCCGGTGAGCTGTTGCCCTCGCTCACCACCACAACCGTATAATCCATGGCACCTTGGTCTGTCAGGTCGGAAATGACTCGGGCCACGGCAGCCGTTCGCTGTCCTACGGCACAATACACGCAAACCACGTTTTTATCCCGCTGATTGATGATGGTATCGACGGCAATGGATGTTTTTCCCGTTTGTCGATCTCCCATGATCAATTCGCGCTGTCCGCGGCCAACCGGAATGATGGCATCGATGACTTTGATTCCGGTTTGCAAAGGCGTATTTACCGCCTCGCGGTTCATAATCGGTGGTGCAGGCCGCTCGATGGGGTATCGTTTGCGAAAAGGGATGGCCCCTTTTCCGTCCATTGGATTTCCGAGCGAGTCAATTACACGGCCAATCAGTTCATCTCCTACTGGCACATCGGCCACACGATGGGTACGCAGCACGGTATCGCCCGCCTGTAACTGATCGCTTCTGCCCAATAGAATCACCCCGATTTCGTCCTGATCGAGGTTGAATGCCATTCCGTAGAGATTGCCGGGAAATTCGAGCAGTTCCTCGAATCCCGCTCCGGGCAGCCCAGTAACCGTAGCCACACCGGGAGAAACGTTTTTCACGATGCCCTTTTCTATTGCACGAACACCCGGCTGATGACGCAGTCCGCTTTGGCTGATCTCCTCAAAAGCATCGTCTAATATTTGATTTAAATCGGTCGGTGGCATGTTTTTAAATCGCTAAAGGCTTTCCATTTTTAATGTTTCCAGATAGGACTCGATGCTCCAGGATAACTGAAAATTGGGGGTTTCTAACCTGATTCCAGTGAGCAGTTCGGGTTGAATTTCGTATTCAAAACGACTTTGCTGACCGGTAATTTCATTTACGGTTTGTTCGATTCTGCCGCGGGTCTGCTCATCCATTTGGAACACGCTCTTAATGTGAACGGCCTCGCCTTTTGTTTCGAGCGCCTTGATGAGTTTTGCGTTTTCGCTCGGGTTGAGCTGCTGTATTTTTTCAATAAAAACATTCACCACCTGAGTTTCCAATTCGGCATTGGCCAGATCGGAGAGCGCTTTTCTGGCGATATCAAATACCGCTTCTTTCGCCCTTCGCTTTAGTGAATCCTGCAGTTCATGTTGCTGTTGTCTGAGCGATTCTTCCAGCTTTAGTCTTAAATCGGAAGATTCCTGCCGGGCTTCATCGTAGCGTTTTTGCTTTTCGGACTCCACGCGCTGGCGGGCTTCTTCGAGCTTTGCGGCGTGTTCGTGGTCGAATGCTTCGTTTTTCTGGCGATACTGCTGCCGTTCCATTCGGGCTTCTTCTTTTTTCGATTCGGCATCCTGCAGTTGGGTGGCAATTTTCTTTTCGCGTTCGTCAATGGCATTCAAAACCGGTTTGTATAGAAATCGCTTCAACAGCCAAACCAGAATTAAAAAGTTGACCAACTGTGCTACCACTGTAAACCAATCGATTTCCATGCGCTACAAGCCAATAAAATGATTCCAAAAAGGATTGGCAAAAACGAGAATCATGGATAAAACAAAGCAATAAATCAACGAAGTTTCTACCATGGCCAATCCTACAAACAATGTTCTTGAAATGGTTGATGAGGCGTCGGGTTGTTGGGCAATCGACTCCAGGGCTTTCACCACCGCCTTGCCCTCGGCATGCGAAGGCACCATTCCGCCAATGGCCATCGTAAATCCGGCAGTAATGATTGAGACCAGTCCGATAATAGTTACACTATCCATATTTTTTGAGTTTTAAAATTAGCTTGTTATTTTTTATTTCATTCGACTGGAAACCAAATCAGTTTTCGGGTTTTGCTATCAGATCGGGTTTTGCAGTTTTTCTTTCTTCGTTTTGGGTGGCGGCAGCGATAAAAACTGTTGCTAATATGGCAAAAATATAGGATTGAATGATCCCTGTGAGCAATCCCAACACGTCCATAATCAACGGGAAAAAAAACGGAGCCAGTGAGATTAATATACTCGCAATCAATCCGCCGCTCATCGTATTTCCAAACAGCCTGATCGCTAAAGCTAGGGTTCGGGATACGTCGCTAATGATATTCAGGGGAAGCAAAAAAATGCTCGGCTCAATATAAGCGCGCAAATAGTGAACAACGCCTTTTTCTACCATTCCGAACAAGGGCACCGAAACAAATACCGACAGCGCCAGTGCGGCAGTGGTGGAAAGCGAACCGGTGGGCGACTCAAACCATGGGACAATAGATAGCAGGCTTGACACAGCGATAAACAAAAACAGCGTTCCGATATAGGCCAGGTATTTTCTCGGCTTTTTGATGCCCACCTCTTTAATCTGATCGCTTATGAGCAAAATCAACATCTCGAGCACATTTTGCCAGCGCGACCGTTTAATATCAGGTTTGATGTTTCGGGTAATGAGCCACGCGCTCACGACCAATACAACCATAATGGCCCATGTGGTGACGATGGTGAGATTCAAATTGATGACCCCATATTCCCAAAAGATTTTTTGATCAGGACTAATTCTCATTGCTTTCGGGCTTTACAACGGTGGTTTCTATTGGCTGCTGCTTATTTTGTTGTCGGACAATGACCACCCGCGCAATTAAAAATCCAGCAAGGCAAAGAAGCATTTTTTGCCAGCTACCGGCTGCAACGTAATAAAAGCCCAACACAACAATTGCTGTTCTCACGAGCAAACTGGCCATAAAAATGAACACCGCGCTGTTTTTGAATTGCAGTCCTTTTCGCACTGTGAGCCAGAGTCCACCAAAAAAAACCAATCCCAGTGTCATACCAGCGAGCAGCGCAAGCAGCAGGTCAATGATTTCACTAATTTGCATCTTCGTTTTGCTTTTGAATGTCTTTATTTTCATTCTGAACCCAATTCCATGCAATCAGGCACCCGAGCAGCAACCCACCTACCAGCAGGCTCAACGTCCATGAAAAATCATGATCGTACTTTTTGTCGAGCCAAATTCCCAATGCCGCACCGATAATGGTAGGCACCGCCACCGACCACCCCACCATGCCAAACACACTGAACCCCATCCAAACGCTGGTTTTATCGCGCTTATGGGCCAACTTTCGCTTTTCCTTTTCGGCGATAATCTTTTCAAAAGATGGATGCTTATCGGAGGGATCAGTATTCACGTCTATTTTCTCAATTTTTGAAAGTTCCGCAAAAATCCGGTTTCCAGTTTGGCCATCACATTTCGCGCATTCATTTCCAATTCGTCCAATTGGAGCATTTCCTTTTCTACCATTGCTTTGAGCTTTCCGGGGGGTGCATTTCCGATGGCATGGCGTACGGATACCATCACCTGATTTCCGGCTTTGATCAAAATTCCATCGTTAATGGCAATATATCTTTCGCCTTGACTTACGGATTCGTAGGTCAAAATTCCGGTGACCAATGCGGCTGTGCAATCGAGTCGTCGCGGTAAAATACCGTAAGATCCGGCAGTGGTTTCCACCACTATTTTTTTTACATCTTTCAGGTCGGCAAATACGCCGTATGGAAGCGAAATTTTAAGCTTCATCAAGTTGGTTTCCATGGCTCAGGAATTTGCCTTTGCTCGGGCCGTTACTTCGTCTATGGTGCCAATCATATAGAAATAACGCTCCGGATATTCGTTAAACTCATCATTTAATATGCGTTCGCAACCGTCTAATGCATCCTTCAGACGCACATTTTTTCCTTTGTATTGCGAAAATTGTTCGGTAGTAAAAAAGGGCTGTGTCAGGAAACGCTCCAGCCGACGAGCCCGACTAACGATTTTCTGATCTTTCAGCGACAATTGCTCCACGCCCAGCATGGCGATAATATCTTTGAGTTCATCATACTCTGCCAGCGTTTGCCGGATGGACTGCGCAATATTGTAATGACGTTGGCCAATAATGACCGGCGTGGCCATTTTAGACCCCGATTGCAGCAGGTCGATGGCGGGATACATGCCTTCGCTGGCCCGTTTTCGCGACAAGGTGATGGTGGCCGAAAGGTGTGAAAAGGTATGCACCGCGGCGGGGTCGGTCAGGTCGTCGGCGGGAACATACACCGCTTGAATGGAAGTGATGGCGCCCGTTCTGGTATTGGCGATGCGTTCTTCGAGTTGCGATAATTCGGTGCTCATGGTGGGTTGATATCCGAGGCGCGACGGCATTTGTCCAAGCAAACCGGAGACCTCCATTCCCGCCTGGATAAATCGAAAAACATTGTCTATCAGCAGCAACACGTCCTTTTGTTGGTCATCGCGAAAATATTCTGCCATGGTAAGGGCGGAATGTCCCACACGAAATCGCGCTCCGGGAAGTTCATTCATTTGTCCGAAAAGCATCACCATATCCTGCAAAACGCCGGCTTCGGTCATTTCCTGATACAGCTCGAGCCCTTCTCTGCTGCGCTCCCCGATGCCGCAAAACATACTCACTCCGTGATGATTTTTCACCATGTTGTGGATCAGCTCTGTGAGCAACACCGTTTTCCCGACACCTGCGCCACCAAATAATCCGGCCTTTCCGCCACGTTCGAGCGGCACCAGTACGTCGATGGCTTTTATTCCCGTTTCAAAAACCTGCGAGGTGGTTGATCGTGCGGTAAGCGGTGGCGGCTGGTTGTGAATGCTTCGCCGTTCCATCGCGGAGGGCAAATCGAACCCATCGAGCGTGTTTCCAAAAACATCAAACATGTGCCCCAGTGTTTCTGGACCGACCGGAACGGTTAACGGCCCATTGGTGGAAATCGCTTTCATACCCCGTTCCAAACCTTGTGTCGGGTTGAGGGCAATGCACCGCACGTGTCGGTTGTCGAGCTGCATGTGCACTTCGAGCACAATCTCCAGGTGCTTTCCGGTTTTTACTACGGTGTTAATTGGAGGAAGGTCTTGCTCAAAACTAAGATCGACAACGCTCCCCCTTACAGCGACCACCCTGCCGACCGGAGGTTCATTTGTTTCCTTGGCCATTATTTTTTCGGGTTGATTTGCACATCAATCTGAAGTGGTGAATTTAGTTCTTAAAGATACAAAATGATTGCGCTTTCAACTGAGAAACCACGTCGGCCTCCGAACTTACATCAGTGGAGAAAACAGCCGTACCACGCGTTCTACAAATCGAATCAACGGGGAACGCCGATTCCACTCATCGCTGTTAATTCGTTTTGCAGACTTCAGATCGTTGTAGAAAGTATTGGCCATTGATTCGGCAACCTTCTGATCGTAAATCAGTGCCATCACTTCGAAATTCAGGTCAAAACTGCGCAGGTCGAGATTGGCCGTTCCGATGGAGGCCAGTTTTCGGTCGATCACAAAGGTTTTGGCGTGCAAAAATCCTTTGGTGTACAGGTAGATTTCCACTCCGGCATCGAGTAATTCTGTGAAGTAAGAACGGGTAGCCAGACTCACCAGACGGGAATCCGCCTTTTCAGGAATCAGTAATTTGACCTGTACACCGCTGAGTGCAGCCAGGATCAGGTTTTCTTTGAGCGTGATGTCGGGAATGAAGTAAGGCGTTGCCATCATAATTTCCTGCCTTGATGACTGAATGGCCGTGTTTATGGTAAACAGGGTATTCGGCAGATCGGAGTCGGGCCCGTCGGGTACCATCTGGGCAAGTATCGGATGTTTGCTGAGGGGTTGGTCAAGCGGAAAATAACGCGCGCTGATGGATAGGTTTTCATTGGAACAAAAATTCCAATCAGACAAAAACACCCGCTGCAGCGAAAGGACGGACAAGCCCTGAATCATCAGGTGAGTATCGCGCCAATAGCCCGGTGTTTCCGGTGAATTGATATACCGATCGGAGATATTGATTCCGCCGGTGAAAGCAGTTTTGCCGTCGATGACCACAATTTTTCGGTGATTGCGATAATTGAGCCGGTTGGCCAGAAAAGGAAACCTAACCCGGTGAAAAGGGAAGACTTGCACTCCGGCGCTGCACAGTTCATCCACCATTGACTTTCGCAAGGAGCGACTTCCAAAGCCGTCGAATATCATGCGCACTTCTACCCCATTTTGCGCCCTTTCAATCAGTGCCTCTTTGATTTTGTTGCCGATGCGGTCGTTTTCGTAGATGTAATATTCCAGGTGGATATGCGATTGGGCTTGGGACAGGGCGTGGAGCATGATGGGAAACAGCTCTTCGCCGTTCTGAACAGGCCGCAACACACTGTTGGGCAACACCGGATTGTTTCCGGTTTTTTGGCCAGAAATGAGATGAATCAATTTCCTATTCGACTCAATAACCGACAACTGAAGCGCTTCGAGCTGCGTGCGGTTGTGTTGAAGCACGTGTTTTAATTGCGCTTTGAGCGCGGTATCAATTTCGAGTTTCTTGTTGTAGATTTTTCGTTTTCGGTAATTGACGCCGATAGAAAAGTAGAGTACGATTCCAGCCAGGGGAATATACAGCACTGCCAGCAACCAGGCCAGGGTTTTGCTCACCGAGCGGGTGTCGATCAGAATGCGGGCACAGGTAAAAACCAGCAGAAGGATATAAGCGACCTGTGCAACAAAAATCCAGAGTGAATTGCCGTCAAATACTTTCATTCGGTTGGGTTGACTGTCCGCAACGGACACCGTCTAAAAGTATAGAATAATTCTAATGGCAACTTGCCATGGCCGCAAAAGCGCTATGCATTCATTTGGAGATTTACAACAGTTCGAAACCGCCGCCAACGTGCAAAACGGTTCCATGAACGTAGCTGGCTTCGTCAGAACAGAGGAATAAGGATCCGTACGCCACTTCGCGCGGCTCGCCAAGACGACCGACCAGACTCATGGTAGGAATGAGGTCTTTTTCGTCGTAGCCTTTCATGGCTTCGGATAGCATGGGTGTTCGGATGGCTCCGGGCGCAACGGAGTTAATGCGAATGTTTTTTACACCGTACTCGAATGCTGCTGCTTTGGTCAGGCCTTCTACGCCGTGTTTAAAGGCTTGGTATGCGGGATTTCCGAGTGTTGGTTTGAACGCGTTTATGGAGGAGATGTTGACGATGACTCCACCGCCTTGCGATTCCATTTGTCGGATTTCGTATTTCATACACAGCGCTGTACCCTTGAGGTCAACGGCCTGCAGGCGATCCCAGTACTCTTCATCCAGTTCTGCAAAGGAGTTGTTGTCGGGTCGTAGGGCTGCGTTATTAACTGCACAGTCCAGGCGCCCGTAGGTTTTGACTGTGAATTCGATCATGTCTTGAACTTGGGCTGAGTCAGAAATATCGACTTTGCAAAACGTGGCGGTTCCACCGGCTGCGGTTATTTCATCAACCACATCTTGCCCTGCCTCTACGTTAAAATCGGCGACAATTACTTTTGCGCCTTCTTCTGCAAAGAGTTTAGCGGTTTCTTTTCCCATGCCCATTGCCGAACCGGTAATGATGGCCACTTTGTTTTCTAATCGTTTCATTTTTTTGTTGGTATTTTAGTGGTTAAATGTGTGCTTTTATTAGCGTTTTAATCGGGTGATTTTGGCAAATAAGTCACCGTGCATTTGTTGCACCTGTTGTGGAGGTATTTCTCGAAAAGAACGTACTTCTAAAATAACACAAAAATTTAACTCACCGGTCTATCCTGTGTGATGAGTTTACAAGTCGGTCTAAAATAGCCTTGGCAATAGTACTTTCTCCTATAACCTCGTACCATGTGGATACTGGTAGTTGTGATGAGATGATGGTAGAGGTATTACCAAAGCGCTCATCGATAATGTCCATGAGCGTTTCCCGAAGCAAAGTTGTCAAAGGCCTGAAGGCCAAAGTCGTCAAGGATTAGCAACTTTGTCTTATTCAGTTTTTGTATTTCCTTTAAGTAAGTACCGTCCACTTTGGAGAGTTTAAGTCGGTTAAACAAGCGGGCTGTAGTACTGTATTGTACCTTGATTTCAAAGAAGCAGGCCTGATATCGGAGTGCTTGTTCAAGGTAACTTTTACCTACCCCCGATGGTCCTGTGATAATGATGTTTTCACTTTTGGTAATAAAACTCAGTTCAGGTAGGTTATTTTGCTATCGCTGCGCATCCACCAGGTCACCTCATCCACGTTTTCGGTGAGCATTTTCACCAAAGCCGTGGCCCAGCTTCCGCCGCCAATTACCGATATATTCAAGTTCTTGCTCATTCCTTTTAGCCCGTTAAGCAGCGCGTGGTTTGTTAAGCTGCCGCTATATTTTCATCTTCACTCACCGGAGCAAAAATACACATTGGCTGAAAAGGAGCTAATTCTTGCAGCACACCTTAATTGTGGATGTGTTTTTAATTTAATCGGATGTCTACAAAAACAACACTGGTACAGATGGTCGTATTGTGGAAAGCACATCCGCCATGCTGCTGCCGATGTGGGTCTGATTTTCATAGCCTACAAC
>CAZARI010000004.1:0-123092 GCA_964487545.1 uncultured Cryomorphaceae bacterium | reverse complement strand
ATGGCCTCTTTCGAAATGCCGATTCCGTGGTCGGCCACCGAAAGGTAAAGCGCAATGTGTTCGCTCCATGTGCTGACTTCTATTATAGGCTCCTCGGCAGAATATTTTATTGCATTGTCTAGTAGGTTGTACAGCACATTGGTGATGTGTACCACGTCGGCTTGAATTGTGCTTTCGGTTGCGTTGAGATGACACATAATACTGCCATTTCGCTCTTTAACCTTGAGTTCAACTGCGCTTACGGCCTGTCTGATGACGGCGTGTACATCGAGCGAATCGAGTTTTAGCGGGATGTTTTTGTTGTCGAGCGCGGCCAGTTGCAGCACTTTTTCGACTTGGGTTTTGAGCCGGTTGTTTTCGTTGAAAATGATGGTGGCGTACTGCTTGAGGCGTTGGGGGTCGGGCGGCGTTTCGTCCATGAGCACTTCGCTCGACAGGGAAATAGTGCTGATCGGCGTTTTGAGCTCGTGGGTCATGTTGTTGATGAAATCGGTTTTCATTTCAGACAAGCGCTTCTGGCGGATGATCAGGTAAACCGAATAGCCAAAAAAGATGAATACAATGCTGATGAGAATGGTGAAAAACGTCCAGCTACCGTGGCGTGTTATTTCTTCGTCGGGCTCAAATACCGGTCGGTTTGGATAAAAAACACTGAAATAATGGCCGTCGCGATCCCATTTGATGTCTTGAGATACGCTGTGGTTTTGCTTGTTTGATCCTTCGCTGAAATCGACAAAATTGCCATAGACAATCGAGTCGTTAAAGCAATCGTAAATGCCATATTCAAAATCCTCCTGAATATTGCGGCGCTGAAATTCGGTGATGAGCAGCGTTTCGAGTAAGTAGGGGTGCAGCGTATCGTTAATCGCCACGGTGTAGTAGTTGGGTTTTACCTGCTTAACGGCCTGAAATAGTTCTGCCGGATCGTTGGTAATGCTTAAAATCTCGTCGGCCACGTTCGAGAGGGCAATCACCACGCGGTCATTAAATCGTTTCTCGTCGGCCAGTCCCTGTTCGTTTCGAAGGCCCATTTGGGTTTCTTGCACACGAAAAGCTTTGTCCAGCCAGTAAATCTGAGAGATGACAATTCCCACCACCGAAACGATGGCCAGCAAAACGAGGATGCGAATGGAGCGGGTGTTCATTGCGATGAAAGATAGGGATTGTCACAAAATGACGTCTCTTTTTTGATAATCCAGGTCCCTTTGGGAAATCCCCATTATTAATGAAATTAGATTAATATCTTTTAATTCACACAAATGACTATTGAACAGAAAGTGACTGCCGAGCCTGCCCGCAACACATCGGGATAAACGGTATTTTACCGACCTTTAGCAACGCGACATCTGAAAAAAATGGGGCACGGTCACGGTCATAGTCACGGAAATTTAAAGGTGCAAGCCATTGCAGTTGGCGTTGGTATAATTCTGTTGCTGGTTAAGTTTACCGCGTGGTACATTACGGGCTCGAACGCTATTTTGGCCGATGCCCTTGAGTCGATCATCAATGTCATTGCTGGATCGCTGGCCCTGTTCAGCATTTACTATGCATCTCGGCCGCGCGACGCTGAGCATTTGTACGGCCATGGAAAAATTGAATTTATTTCTTCGGCCTTCGAAGGTGTATTGATTATCGGTACCGGGCTTGTTATTACAGGCAAAGCATTTTACAACTTCATTTATCCTCAGGAGCTCGAAGAGCTGCATATCGGTATTATACTGACTTCTGGCGCCGGCTTAATCAATTTTGTATTGGCTTTTGTTCTTATTCGTCGCGGAAAGGCAAGCCATTCGATGGCCATGGAGGCCGACGGCAAGCACCTGCTTAGCGATGCATACAGCACGGTGGGCATGTTGTTGGGACTGGTATTGGTGCTGATTACCGGCAAAGTTTGGCTCGATAATGCTGCGGCCATGCTTTTTGGGTTTTTGCTGCTCAGAATCGGCTACAAGGTGGCTAAAGAGGCACTGGCAGCCATACTGGGCGAAACAGATGAAATGCTGGTGAATCAACTGGTGGAGATTCTGGAAAAGCACCGCAAACCCGATTGGATAGACGTGCACAACCTGCGCATTATCAAGTTTGGTTCGGAACTGCATGTGGATTGTCATTTTACGTTGCCATGGTATTACACCATTGAACAAGGGCACGCCATTATCGACGAAATCGAGGAGCTGGTTAATCGGGAAACCGGCCGCAAGACAGAGTTCTTTATTCATATCGATCCCTGTCGTCCGCACTCGTGTCCTATTTGTCCTAAAATGGATTGCGAAGTACGTCAGCGGCCGTTCGAAAAGCGCCTTCCCTGGACCCTCGATAAGGTACTTGGACTGAAATATCACAGTTCGCATTATAAATCCACCGACTCAAAATAAAAAGAGCCACCAAAATTGGCAGCTCTTTCAAGATTATTTTGAAGGTGTTATGATTACATCATACCTGGCATTCCTCCTGGCATTGCAGGGGCAGGATTTTCTTCTGGAATATCAGAGATAACACATTCGGTAGTCAGCAACATACCGGCAATTGATCCGGCGTTTTCGATGGCCACTCGTGCCACTTTGGTGGGGTCAACTACGCCAACTTCGTAGAGGTTTTCGAAGACCTCGGTGTGCGCATTGTAGCCAAAGTCGCCTTTGCCTTCGCGAACTTTTTGAATAACGATTGAACCTTCTCCACCGGCGTTGGCAACAATTTGTCGCAAAGGCTCTTCAAGCGCACGGCGAACAATGTTGATTCCGGTTTGCTGGTCGGGGTTATCGCCCTGTAGATTTTCGAGGGCATCAGTGGCGCGGATATAAGCAACTCCTCCACCGGGAATAATTCCTTCTTCTACCGCTGCTCGGGTTGCGTGAAGGGCATCGTCCACCCGGTCTTTTTTCTCTTTCATTTCTATTTCTGAGACAGCGCCAACATACATTACCGCAACGCCACCGGCCAGTTTTGCCAGACGTTCCTGCAGTTTTTCCTTGTCGTAGTCAGAAGTGGTGGTTTCCATTTGCGCTTTAATCTGGTTGATTCGCGCTTCGATGTTGGATTTATCACCGTTTCCATTTACGATGGTGGTGTTGTCTTTGTCGATGGTGATTTTTTCGCACTGACCCAAATCTTCAAGCGTAGCATCTTCAAGTTTGCGTCCTTGCTCCTCAGAAATAACGGTTCCTCCGGTGAGGATGGCAATATCTTCGAGCATCGCTTTTCTTCGGTCGCCAAAACCAGGCGCTTTAACAGCAGCGATCTTCAGCGATCCGCGAATTTTATTCACCACCAATGTGGCCAGCGCTTCGCCTTCTACATCCTCAGAGATAATCAACAGCGGACGGCCTGTCTGGGCTGCTTTTTCGAGAATGGGCAGCAAGTCCTTCATCACCGAAATCTTTTTGTCGTAGATCAGGATATAAGGACTCTCCAATTCGGCAATCATTTTTTCGCTGTTGGTCACAAAGTATGGAGAAAGGTAGCCGCGGTCAAACTGCATTCCTTCAACAACCTCTACATAAGTGTCGGTTCCTTTGGCTTCTTCAACAGTGATGACTCCTTCTTTTTTCACTTTTGCCATTGCGTCGGCAATCAGTTTGCCGATGGTTTTATCGTTGTTGGCAGAGATGGTGGCAATTTGCTCAATCTTGGAGTTGTCATCGCCCACCTCGCGCGAAAGTTTTTTCAGTTCTTCGGCAACCAGTTGTACTGCCTTGTCGATTCCGCGCTTCAAATCCATGGGGTTGGCACCGGCAGCTACGTTTTTCAGACCTCCTTTTACGATGGCCTGAGCAAGAACAGTTGCGGTAGTAGTTCCGTCGCCTGCAACGTCGGCCGTTTTGGATGCTACTTCTTTAACCATTTGGGCACCCATGTTTTCGATGGGATCTTCGAGCTCGATTTCTCTGGCCACAGTAACACCGTCTTTGGTGATGGCCGGGGAACCAAATTTTTTATCTATAACTACGTTTCGTCCTTTTGGACCGAGGGTAACTTTTACCGCGTTTGCCAAGGCATCAACTCCTTTTTTGAGTTTATCTCTGGCATCCAGGTCGAATGTGATGTTTTTAGCCATTGTTTAAATGTTTTTTTGTGTTTGGTATAAATAAGGCGCCGGGGATTGCCGGCAATAATTAATTTTCGATGATTCCGAAAATATCAGATTCACGCATGATGAGGTAGTTCTGGCCGTCTATTTTGATTTCAGTGCCAGCGTATTGTCCGTACATCACCATGTCTCCTTCTTTTACCGTCATTGGCTCATCTGTCTTCCCGTTTCCAGCCGCAACTACCTTCCCGCGCAGCGGCTTTTCCTTTGCCGTGTCGGGAATAATAATCCCGCTGGCGGTTTTTTCTTCTGCCGGTGCTGGTTCGATAAGAACCCGGTCGGCCAATGGTTTTAGATTTACTGACATTACGATTTAAGTTTAGGGTTTAACAATAAGATTTAACACGTTTAATCATGTGGTGCTGGGCAGTCAGAATTTGTGCCAATTTACAAACGCTGCAATTTGGTCAGATAGGCTGTCACAGAATGGTAAGAATTGACAGAAATAAAAACGCCTGTCGCAAAAGACAGGCATTTTGTCAGTAAAAATCAATTCAATAATTTGATGCGGATACTTAATCCATCGGGAAATCCTGACTAGGAAATGGATTGTTAAACTGGGGCACCGTTGAACCTTCCTGAACGGCTGCCGCAATTAAGCAAAGCACAACAAGGGCGATGGCAAGCCCCCAGGTCGACTTCTCCAGAAAGTCGGCTGTTTTTCGAACTCCCCCGATTTGATTTGCGCTGCCGAACTCAGACGAAAGACCTCCGCCTTTAGGGTTCTGAACAAGAATGACCATGACGAGTAAAACGCAAACAAGTATGATTATTACACCGATAAATGCGGACATGACAGTAGATTTATTTTGGAGACTGTTCCAGTTTTTTAATAAGGCCTGCAAAGTAAATACTTTTTTCAGGAAATTTCAAAGCAAGTTGACGGTAAGCCTTTTTGGCCTTTTCAATATCGCCTTGTTTGGCGTAAATGGTTGCTAATGTTTCAGATACGATTTCTTCATTATCAACAATACTCATCTTGCCCATGTTAACCGGCGAAAAGAAGCTGGCCTTTTTTCGTTCGATTTTTGGCTCGTTTTGAATAAATCGGTCGATTAAGCTTGTTTCAACATTAATATTTGCGGGTTCTTCGGTTCTTGTTTCTGGCGGCAACGGGTGGGTGGAGGAGTGCTGGGTAATGAACTCCAGAAAGGTTCTGGGTGGGGTGGGTTTAGCAGCAGAGACTTCCTTTTCAGGTGCTTCTGTTTTGAAATCGGCGGGAGAATTCACCTGTGATTCAAATTGAAGCTCAAAGGCACGTGCGGCAACTTCTTTCAGCACTTCCTGTTCCAGGTTGGTACTGTCTATTTCGTAGGTATCGCTCTCGCTTGCTTCGTTTTCTTTTGGTGTTGGTAACTGGTCGCTCTCCGTTGACGCCGCTACCGGCTCTGTGGTAGGAATTATTGGATTGAGATCGTTTGTCGGTTCTTTTTCTGTTGGGGCCTGCTCAACGGCTTCTTCACGCTCTTTGTCTTCTGATGTAAGTTCGGGCAGAGTGGGTGAGGTGGTCGAAGGTTCTGATGCTGTGGAGTCGGACGCTGCCACCATTGATTCGAAATGTTCGATAGATTGTTGCAACACGGGCTGCATAATCAGTCGGTACAGCACTTTTCGGTCGGCGGCATATATGGCGGTTTTTTTGAGCTGCTTGTTAAACCCCGGATTGTCATCGGCCTTGAGGGCTTTTGCATACAGAATCTGAAAAGACTGACACCACGGGTGGTCCAATACGAGCTGTTGCAAACCACGAAGGTCATCGGCGGAAACTTTTTCCGGATGGCTGATCAGTTCGTTGATGTGCTCTGTTTTCATTACCAGCTTCCCAATGATGCGTCAAAAATATCCTGGGTCAGTTGTTCGTTGATTTCTTCAATGAGGGTTTGTTCCACGTCCGTTAATTCTTGGGTAGTCGGAAAGTCGGCGAACCTGCTGAAACTGCGTTCAAAACTCTTGCTGTCATCAAAGGTATTAATATAGCCAACACGCACGGTGATGGTGAGCCGGTTGATTTCTGCAAACTCATCGGCCGAGATGGCGGCAGGAGCCACGTTGTATCCGGTTACTGTTCCGGTATATTGCAGGTCACCTTCTCCATTGGTCAGGTCAAGCCGCGACTGACTCAGGATTAATTCTTTGAGACTTTCGGTGATTGATAATCCGTAAGTAGGGTCTGCAAGTGGAGCCACCATCGCAAACGGATCCACTGAAAAAGTGGTGGCTTGTGCGGGGATGTCGGCTCCGGTAAACGAATATTTGACCGAGCATCCGATAACCGAACACATAACCAGTAGGGATAAAAGTAGGGCTCTCAATGATTTGACTTAGATATTGTATTCTTTTATTTTTCGGTAGAGCGTTCGCTCCGAAATTCCGAGTTCCTTGGCCGCATGCTTGCGCTTGTTATTGTGCTTTTTCAATGCTTTTTTGATCAACTCGCGCTCGGTGGCTTCTAGCGAAAGCGTTTCCTCAATTTCAATCGGTTCTTCATAGGGCTCATAATCTGGGGGCGAGGGGTGTCTTTTCTCAAGTGGTGGCTCGAGAGATTTCCACCCGTCCTCCGATTGGTATAATTTTTTAATCAGCGCCATATCCTCTTTATCGGGTGATGCCGATCCACCTTGCATAATGCTTAACACCAGTTTCTTTAAATCAGAAATGTCGTTCTTCATGTCGAAGAGCACCTTGTAAAGGATTTCTCTTTCACTGAAGTCGGATCCTGAATCTGATTTGGGCAGCACCATGGGGACACCCCCAATTTCTTGTTGGGGCAAGTATTTTCTGAGAATATCTGGCGTGATTTCGCGATCCTCTTCGATGACGGAAATCTGCTCGGTGATGTTTTTGAGCTGGCGTATATTTCCGGGCCAGGGGTAGCTGAGCAGCATGGCTACGGCATCGGGAGCAAGCTGGATAGGCGGCATGCGGTATTTTTCTGCAAAGTCGGCTGCAAATTTCCTAAAGATGAGTTGAACGTCGTCTTCGCGTTCGCGCAACGCCGGTAATTGAATAGGAACGGTGTTCAGTCGGTAGAATAAATCTTCTCTGAATTTTCCTTTAGCTATTGCTTGGGGGATGTTCACATTGGTTGCCGCAGTAATCCGCACATCTGTTTTGATGATTTTTGAACTTCCCACCTTCATGAATTCTCCGGTTTCGAGCACGCGGAGCAAGCGCACCTGAGTTTGAAGTGGCAGCTCGGCTACTTCGTCAAGGAAAATGGTTCCGCCGTTGGCAACTTCAAAATATCCTTTGCGTGAGTCGTGTGCTCCGGTAAAAGATCCTTTTTCGTGGCCAAACAACTCGCTGTCGATGGTTCCTTCGGGAATGGCACCACAGTTCACGGCAATGTATTCTTTGTGTTTGCGGGCACTCAGGTGGTGAATAATCTGCGGCATCACTTCCTTTCCGGTGCCACTTTCGCCGTTGATAAGCACAGAAAGATCAGTTGGGGCAACCTGAATAGCCACTTCAATGGCGCGGTTCAACATCTCGTTGTTGCCAATGATACCAAAGCGCAGTTTAATTTGCTGTAGTTTCGCTCTCATGATACCACCACCTCACCGATTAATGTTGCCGCAGTGCAGTCAGTGATTTTTACTTTGACATAAGTTCCTTTCTGAAGATTTCCTGCCGGAAAAACCACCATGGCATTTTGGGAGTTTCGGCCGCAAAGCATTTGGTCCGATTTTTTTGACTTTCCTTCTACCAGCACTTCAAAAACTTTTCCAACGGCCTTCTGGTTGCTCTTTAGTGAATTGTTCATTTGAGTGGCGATGATTTCTTCGAGCCGCCTTTGCTTCACTTCCTCCGGAACGTCATCTTTCATTTTTCTTTCGGCGAGTGTTTTGGGCCGTTCCGAATATTTGAACATATAAGCAAAGTCGTATGCAACATCGCTCATCAAACCCAGGGTGTCTTTGTGTTCATCTTCGGTTTCGCCACAAAAGCCCACGATGATATCGGTGCTGATGGCGCAATTGGGCATAATTCGACGAATGGCGCCGATGCGGTCCAGATACCATTCGCGGCTGTATCCACGGTTCATGCGTTTTAGCATTTCACTACTGCCCGATTGTACCGGCAGGTGAATGTACTCGCAAATGTTATCGTACTTAGCCATGGTTTCCAGCACGTCGTCGTTCATATCCTTAGGGTGACTGGTCGAGAAGCGGATTCGAACTTCCGGTACGGCCAACGCCACTTTTTCGAGCAGACCTGCAAAGTCGACGGTTTCTTTTTCGGAATCGATGATCTCACCCTTTTTGGTGATATTCCAACGATACGAATCAACGTTCTGGCCCAGAAGTGTTACTTCGCGATAGCCTTGTTCGAATAGGTATTTAGCCTCGTGTACAATGGTTTCAGGGTCACGGCTGCGTTCTCGTCCGCGCGTAAACGGCACCACGCAAAACGAACACATGTTGTCGCAGCCTCGCATGATCGAGATAAATGCAGTTACCCCGTTTTGGTCAAGTCGCACGGGGTTGATCTCTGCGTAAGTTTCCTCACGCGAAAGCAAAACGTTGACGGCTTTTTGTCCCGATTCCACCTGTCCGATAAGGCCGGGCAAATCACGATAGGCGTCAGGCCCAACGACGAGGTCAACAATTTTTTCTTCCTCCAGCAAGGTCGATTTCAGCCGTTCGGCCATGCAGCCGAGAATACCTACTACCAAGCCCGGCTGCCGGCGTTTGCGCGAGTGAAAATGGTTTAGTCGATTGCGTACACGCTGCTCGGCATTATCGCGAATTGAGCAGGTGTTAATCAACACCACGTCTGCTTCACCTTCATTGCGCGTGGTAGCATACCCCTCTTTGGTGAGGATGGCCGCTACAATTTCGCTGTCAGAAAAATTCATCTGACAACCATAGCTTTCGATGTATAGTTTTTTGCCGTTATTTGAGTCTGAAACCAGAGCTACTGCTTCGCCCTGTCGTGTTTCATCGATCACTTTGTGGGACGTTTCCAACATAGATTTTTCTTGGATTTTGAACTTGCAAAGGTACGTATTAATGTAGTACGTCTGACATAGTGTCAGCATGATTTAAGTGAATGTTGGTTGATGGGCGAGCTCGAAAGGGGTTGATAGTTAATGATTTGAAAAAATCTTTGGTAGCTCACCATACTAATGACTTATTTTGCAGATCACAAAAAGTCGTTTTAAACCCCCTTATTCGCCGCAAAATTATGGCAAAAAATCTTGTAATTGTTGAGTCGCCGGCAAAGGCGAAGACCATTGAAGGGTATCTGGGAAAGGATTTTACTGTTAAATCCAGCTTCGGTCATGTCCGCGATCTGGCATCAAAAGACCTTGCCATTGATGTTGAAAACGGATATCAACCCATCTATGAAGTGCCCGATGACAAGAAGGCCTTGATTGGTGAGTTGAAAAAGCTAACCAAGAAAGCCGAGGTGGTTTGGTTAGCGACGGATGAGGACCGCGAAGGAGAAGCCATTTCGTGGCATTTAGCGGAAACCCTCGGGCTCTCTGAAGGCAACACCAGAAGAATTGTATTTAATGAAATCACCAAAACGGCGATAGAAAAAGCCATACAGAATCCGCGAAAAGTGGATCGACATCTGGTGGATGCTCAGCAGGCCCGACGGGTACTCGATCGGTTGGTAGGATATGAAATCTCACCCATTCTTTGGAGAAAAATCCGTCCTTCACTTTCTGCAGGAAGGGTGCAGTCGGTTGCTGTGCGGTTGATTGTTGAAAGAGAACGCGAAATACGGAACTTTAAAAGCACATCGAGCTTTAAAGTATCCGCACAATTCAGAAACAGTGCAGATGCAGCATTTGAAGCCAGCCTTGCCCGGCGATTGAACCAAGACGAAAGCCGTGATTTTCTTGCGCAGTGTGCAGGAGCAGATTTTACTGTTGCCAAAGTGGAGAAGAAACCAGCGGTAAAGAACCCCGCTCCGCCTTTTATCACATCTACCCTGCAACAAGAAGCTAGCAGAAAAATGGGCTATTCTGTTGCGCAGACCATGCAGCTTGCCCAGCGCCTATACGAAGCCGGGCATATTACCTATATGCGAACCGACTCAGTAAACTTATCCGATTTTGCGGTGCAGTCGGCGCAAAAAACCATTATCGATTTGTACGGTGAAGATTTTTCAAACCCGAAAAAGTTCACCACCAAAAGCAAGTCTGCACAGGAGGCGCACGAAGCCATCAGACCTACTGATCTCAGCGTTTCTGCAATTAGTGCCGATCCCCGCGAACAGCGCTTATACGATTTGATATGGAAACGAACCATCGCTTCGCAAATGACCGAAGCCCAATTGGAGCGCACCACGGCTCAAATCAATGTATCTGGCCGTGAAGAGGCTTTTGTTGCCAAAGGCGAGGTGCTCAAATTTGAAGGCTTTCTGAAAGTTTACCTCGAAGGTCGTGACGACGAACCCGAAGAAGAAGCAAAAGGAATGCTTCCGCCACTTGCTGAAGGGGAAAAATTGGGAGTAGATTCAATATCTGCCGTGGAGCGCTTTACGCAGCATCCGCCGAGATATGCCGAAGCGAGTCTGGTAAAAAAGCTCGAAGAGCTAGGAATCGGCCGGCCGTCCACTTATGCGCCAACCATATCAACCATTCAAAAAAGAGGATATGTGGCAAAAGAATCACTGGACGGCGAAATGCGTGATTACCGTGTGTTGGAGCTTAAAGGCATCACGGTGCACGAAACTGTGAGGCAGGAGCGCACTGGCGCTGAAAAGAATAAGCTGTTTCCCACAGATATTGGCATGGTGGTGAATGATTTTCTGGTTGAACATTTTAGCGATATTCTCGACTATAACTTCACCGCTTCGGTAGAGAAAGAGTTTGATGAAATCGCTGAAGGTCATAAGGTTTGGTCAGAGATGATTGACAGGTTTTATAAACCCTTTCACAAGCTGGTTGAACAAACCCTTGAGCATTCTGAACGCGCAAGCGGAGAACGCGAGCTGGGCATCGACCCGAAAACGGGCAAAAAAGTGATTGCCCGCATTGGCCGATACGGACCAATGGCTCAGATAGGTGAAACATCAGAAGAAGAAAAACCGCAGTTTGCTTCGTTGCAAAAAGGACAGAGCATAGCTACGATCACCCTAGAAGAGGCACTGAAACTTTTTCTGTTGCCACGCGATCTCGGTGAATACGAAGGCGAACAGATTGTGGCAGGGGTAGGACGGTTTGGACCATACGTGCGTCACGGAAAGCTCTTTGCTTCGATAACCAAAGAACTGGAAGAAGATGTGTACAGTATTGGTTTCGATCAGGCAAAAACACTGATTGAAGAAAAGAAAGCGATCGAAAGGAACAGAACAATTAAACTGTTTGACGAAAATCCAGATGTTCAGGTACTGAATGGGCGTTATGGACCCTACATCAAAATCGGGAAAAATAACTTTAGAATTCCGAAAGATGTTGAGCCAACAGCGCTGACATTGGAAGAATGCCTTAAAATTGCCGAAGAGTCTGCTAAAAAACCGAAACGGGGAAAAGCTGCGGCGAAATCGGCCAAAACCACCACCAAAAAGGTCACTAAAAAAACCACCAAAAAGGCTCCTTCAAAAGCATCGGCAACCAAAAAAACCAAAAAGTAGATGTCGTCACCAGACTTGTCAATCTATTTTTCTGCACTCAACGATCAGTCCTACGCTGTGGATTCTTTTCACGAAGAGTCTATCGGAGCGCTCATTTCAGTGTATACCGATGAGTTTCCCGACTGGACCAATTTTAAGCTGGCCATTGTTGGGGTAGAGGAAGACCGTCTGTCGCGGAATAATCGTGGAAGTGCTGATGGTCCGGATGAGGTCAGAAAGCATCTGTACCGCTTGTTTCCTCCGGTGAGAAACAATTTCTTGGTCTGCGATCTGGGGAATATTAAAGCCGGAGAAAAAGTAGCGGACACGCAATTTGCGCTTAAATCGGTTGTAAGCGCATTGGTTCGCCGCAATGTAATACCAGTGATCATTGGGGGCAGCCACGATTTGACCTATGCTAACTTCGCCGCCTACGAAAAACTCGAGCAAACCATTAATGTGCTCACCGTTGACCGCGTTTTTGATCTGAGCCGCGAGCAAGACGAATTTCACTCCGAGGCATTTCTTAACAAAATTATTCTGCACGAACCCAACTTCCTTTTCAACTTCAGCAATATTGGATATCAGACCTACTTTTTGAGCAGTATTGAGCTGGAATTGATGGAAAAACTGTTTTTTGACACCTACAGGCTCGGCATTTTTAAAAATAATATGGCAGCCACAGAACCGATTGTTCGAAATGCCGATTTGGTGAGTTTTGATATTTCTGCCATTAGACATTCCGATGCTCCAGGTTCAGCGCTTTCGGGTCCGAATGGGTTTTACGGAGAAGACGCCTGTCAGATTTGTCGCTATGCAGGCATGAGTGATAAACTCACTTCTTTCGGCATTTACGAATACAACCCAAAATATGACCGCATGGGGCAGACCGCACATTTAGTGGCGCAAATGATTTGGTGCTTTATCGATGGATTTTACCAACGAAAGAGTGATTTCCCGTTTCGAGACGAAGACAGGTATTTCAAATATCAGGTGGTGCTGAAAAATTTTGAGCACGAATTGTTGTTTTACAAAAGCAAAGTATCCGATCGTTGGTGGCTCAGTGTTCCCTATCCCGAGGCCAATAAATTTAAGTTCGAAAGACATCACTTGGTGCCCAGCAGCTACGAAGATTACCAGATGGCCTGCAATGAGGAAATACCTGATTTATGGTGGAAAACCTTTCAAAAGTTAGCCTGATGTCGCAAATGACAAGACATGTAAGTTGGGGGGTAGTTGTTGAAAAATTTTTGTGTGATTAAGAAATTCTTTATTTTAGCCCCGTTTCAAACCTACATAACCATCCAGCAAAGCTGATAACCGCCGTCTAAAAACCAGCAAGTACGTATGATACGAATATTTACCCTATTAATTGGTCTGTTGATTGTTTCCACTTCTGCCGCACAGCAGGATCCACAGTTTACTCAGTTTATGGCTGACCGGCTGTCAATCAACCCGGCTTTTGCTGGAAGTAAAGACGCAATTTGTGCTACCCTAATGTATCGTAATCAGTGGGCGGGTTTCGATGGCGCACCAACTACGATGCTTTTTAACGGCCACGCGCCGATTGCCTCTATTAGAAGTGGCGTCGGTCTGACGTTTTTTAATGATCGAATAGGTCAGTTAACAACCAATATTTTGCGCGCACATTATGCCTATCACCTAAAGGTGGGTAGCAATTTTCTGAATGTTGGCGCCTCAATCGGGATGTACAATAGCTCAATAGGCACTAACTGGAATCCGATTACGAGCGAAGATTCAGCGATTCCTCTAACCAGCCAGAGCAACACTAAATTTGATGCCTCGCTCGGTGTTTATTTTCACCGGCCAGGAAAATTCTACGCAGGGCTGTCAAGCACTCACCTCACCGAAGGAGATATGACAGATGTGAACATCTCCTTAGCACGGCACTACTACCTGATGGGAGGTTATATTTTTGACGTGCACCCGTCAATTAATTTAAACCCTAATGTGCTGGTTAAATCAGATATCGCTTCTACACAATACGACATCAACCTGAATGCAGAGTACCATACAGGCAATAAGATGATCTGGCTGGGCGTTACATACCGCACAGTTGATGCTATCGCTCCGCAGTTGGGTTATCAGCACCAATTTGGCAACAATACTTTACGTATAGGTTATTCTTATGATGTGACCACTTCAGAGCTGTCAAACTACAGCAACGGAAGTCACGAAATAAGCGTGAACTTCTGCTTTAAGATAGAAAGACCATTGAGCAAAGAAATTCACAAATCCGTGAGATTCTTGTAGTGTAACAAAAACCACACAGCTTCCGTAAAACTTGGGTTCTATTAACGATTGTGAAACCTATTTTTCTGAAACTGTTAAACCATAGAGAGATGAAAAAGTTGCTCTTATTTATGGCTGTTTTAACCGTGATCTCGAGTTGCGGTGGAGGTGGCAGAGGTGAACTCATCGGCGTTCAACCGCGCGAGGATTTTGTTCAGTATAACCCTTATGGAATGAATTATATTCATTTCGGAAGCTTCGTTATGGGGCCAAATGATCAGGACGTGCCTTACGCCATGAACACCAAAAGTAAAACCGTTACTGTGGCTGCCTTCTACATGGACGACACAGAGGTATCTAATAATGAATATCGCCAGTTTGTATACTGGGTACGCGACTCCATTGCACACATGCGATTGGGTGAAGCCGGTATTGGAGAGCACGTGTTCGAGGAGGATGCCTATGGCGAGGAGCTGTATCCGCCCATTATTAATTGGAGAGAACGAATCCGCTGGAACGATGAAGAAGAACGCGAGGAACTCTTTGATATGTTTTTGCCGGAGCACGAAAGGTTTTATCGTCGCAAAGAGATAGATACGCGAAAATTGTTGTTTGAATACTATTGGATTGACCTGAAAAGTGCTGCCCGTAAATCTACGCGCGACCTGGATTTGTCGTTCGAAAATCAACTCGGAAGTACCAATGCCATCCGTGGGCACGTAGACCGGTCGCAGTTTATCATCCGGGAGGTTATTCCTGTGTATCCCGATACTTTGGTGTGGATCCACGATTTTACTTACTCGTATAACGAACCCATGACCGAAGCCTACTTCTGGCACCCGGCCTATGACAACTACCCCGTGGTAGGTGTCACTTGGGGGCAAGCGAATGCTTTTAATGTATGGAGAACCCGTCTGTTGGATACCTGGAAACACTCCAATGGAGAAACGTATGTTCATAAATTCAGATTACCTACCGAAGCGGAATGGGAATATGCAGCACGGGGCGGACTTAACCTGAGCACCTACCCATGGGGTGGGCCGTATATCCGAAACAGACTCGGATGTCCGCTGGCCAACTTCAAGCCGCTTCGCGGAGATTATGTTGATGACGATGGATTGCATCCTGTTGATGTACATAGTTATGAGCCAAATGGTTATGGGTTGTACTGCATGGCAGGTAACGTTGCAGAATGGACCAGTACTGCATTCGACCCCTCAGTCTACGACTTTTCACACGATATGAATCCCGAATATCAATACGATGCGAAAACCAATGATCCGCCCGCATTAAAGCGAAAGGTAATTCGAGGTGGCTCATGGAAGGATATATCCTATTATCTACAATGTGGTACCCGTTCATTCGAGTATCAGGACACAGCCAAATCTTATGTCGGATTCCGCTCAGTGATGAGCTACCTGGGAAGAGGTAAAACCGGTGATCCGAAAACATGGAACTAATCAATAATCAATTCTAAACCAAAATCAAATTAAAAGCTAGGGAATTATGAGACCAGGAAGTAAAAATTGGAAATTGTTCATGGCCAAATTGTATGGCTGGGGTGCGTCTGTTGTAATTTTGGGTGCACTATTTAAGATTCAACACTGGCCCGGTGCGGGCGTCATGCTCACCGTTGGTCTTACTACCGAAGCGGTGATATTTTTCTTTTCAGCATTTGAACCACTGCATGAAGAGCCGGATTGGGGATTGGTGTATCCAGAATTAAACACCGGCGAAAGAGCTGAACACAGCGACGTAATGATTGAAGAGAAAGGCTCTATTACCGAACAGCTCGATCAGATGCTTGAAGAAGCACGGATTGAACCCGAATTGATTGCCAGCCTTGGAGAAGGCATGCGTGCATTGAGCACACAAGCAGGGCAACTTCGCGAAATTGGTGACGCTTCTGTGGCTACCAATGAATATGTCAGCAACTTACAAGGAGCATCTACCAGAGTATCTGAATTGTCAGATTCGTATGCCCGTGCTTCAGAAACCCTCGTTGGACTCACCAGTCACGCTGAGGCCGGCCAATCTGCAGGCGCCAGCCTCGAGAGAATGTCATCGAACTTAACGCAACTGAATGATATGTACGAATTACAGTATCAGGAGTTGAGTAAATCAAGAGGACTGTATGAAGGTATCGGGGAACTGCTTAGCAACCTTAATGAATCAGTAGAGGATACCAGAAGATATAAAGAGAATATTGCCGCATTATCCAGCAACTTGGCTTCGTTGAATACCATTTATGGCAACATGCTGTCTGCTATGACCGTCAACAAGCAATAGTCTGTGTTTTTATTTAACCAAACAAAATAGTTGTTAGAAAATGGCTGGAGGCAAAGAAACCCCAAGGCAGAAGATGATCGGTATGATGTACCTGGTGCTCACGGCACTCTTGGCACTTAACGTATCGAAAGAAATTCTGGATGCATTTGTAATTATCAATGAAGGTCTTGAAGCAACGAAAGTTACTTTCAAAGAAAAGATCGGCGATCAATATGCGCGATTTGAAGCTTCATACCAGGAGAATCCTGCGAAGTATCGCGAAAACTGGGACAAAGCCAAGGAAGTTCGCGATTTGGCTGAAGGCTTGATCGTTCAGGTAGACCAAATTAAAGCTTACCTGATTTCTAAGGTAGAAAGCCTTCCGATGGAAGAGGTTATCGCTGCTGACGGACGTGGGCAAGATACGGTCTTATCCCTGCAATACGTTAAAACCAAAGATAATTACGACATCAGCACCAATGTAATGATTGGTGAAAACGCTGGAATACCCCAAACTGAACACCCCGATGGAAATCACCTGACGGCGGCTAATCTTCGCATGGAGCTGGAGAATTACCGCGATCGGTTGGTTGAGCTGTTGGGCGACGACAATCCGGTACTGGTTGGAAACCTGCAAAACGTATTCAACTTTTCGGACAGAAGAGACGCATCTGGCACCAATACCAATTGGGAGTCCATGAATTTCTACTACATCCCGATTGCCGCAGTAATTACCAACTTGTCGAAAATTCAAACGGATGTTAGAAACGCCGAATCAGATCTAATTACCTACCTGATGGCCGATGTGGAAGCTTCTTCATATCGTTTCACTAAACTGGTGCCGATTGCTATTCCACAGTCAAACTATGTGCTGCAGGGCGATACCTTCCGGGCAGATGTTTTCTTGGCTGCATATGACGATACCAACTTCCCATCGGTGGATATCGCTACCAGTGAAACTGTAGAACACGATTCTACTAATATGACACTGACTGGTGAATCCAAAGCGGTAGAAATTGGTACTGATGGATTTGCCAAACTGCGAATTCCAGCCGATCAAGTTGGATTCCGCTCCTGGAAGGGCGTGATTAAATTCCGCGGTCCACAAGGTGAACAACCATTCCTATTCGACGTTTCATATGAGGTGGCAAAACCATCGTTGGTGGTATCGCCAACCAAGATGAACGTGTTCTACCGTGGTCTGGATAACCCTGTTGAAATTTCGGTTCCCGGTTTCTCTGCAGAGAAAATCCAACCAACCATGACCAATGGTACCCTAGTGCGCACAAGCGAAGGTTGGGTGGCCAGACCAGGAAACGGAGCTGAAGCAGTTATTAGCGTTTCGGCCGAATTGGATGATGGAACAAAAACGAACATGGGGGCCATGACTTTCCGTTGCAGAAACGTGCCGAAGCCCGTACCTGTGTTTGGCGGATTGACCATCGGTGACACCCGTATCGAAAAAACCAGGGCAACAGCTCAGATTGGGGTGGGTGCCAGAATGGATGACTTCGTATTTGATCTGGATTATCCTGTCGTGTCTTTCGAACTGACAACGATCATTCGCGGAGAAGCGGTTACACGAAAATCAAACAATAACCGTTTAACAGACGAGATGAAGCAAATGTTGGCAAACACAGCACGGAATCAAAGAATACTCATCGAAAACGTAATGGCAAAGGCGCCGGATGGAAGTGTTAATCCCATCGGAAACCTTTCATTTACGGTTTACTAAAACAAGCGATATGAAAAACGCGGCATTACTCTTTGTAGCTTTTTTTATTGGTTTTGGTTTTTTCATAGAAAAGGCTACTGCCCAAACCGTCCTTGACGGGGCATACATCCGGGAACATACCAAAACCAAAAAAATTATTCAATATCCGCATTTGCGAGAAGCGGATGTAATGTGGTCAACGCGAGTATGGAGAGCGATTGATCTCAAGCAAAAGATTAATCATCCGCTGTTTTTCCCCCACCGGGAGATTAATAACCGAAAAAGTCTGTTTCAGGTGATTCGTGACGCTTTAATTGTTGACGGTTCCATCACAGCCTATGATCCAGGAGTGACCCTCGACGATGAATTCAATGTACCGATGTTGATCTCTGAAGTTGAGCAAATCCTGTCATCTACAGATACGATGTTTGTAGACGATCCGGATAATATGAACGAACAAATCATGGTCGTTCAGCCCAACGATATCACTCCAGATCAGATCGAACGCTACCTGATCAAAGAAGATTGGTACTTCGACAAGCAACGTTCAGAAATGTACGTACGCATTATCGGCCTTTCACCGCAAATTCCCGCATTAACCGCCGATGGCGAAAGGACAGGAGCGTATCGTACCCTCTTCTGGCTGTATTTTCCAGAATGCAGGTATGTGTTTTCCGAATGGGATGTGTACAACAGGCTGAATGATGCTGAGCGACGCTCATTTGATGATATCTTTGTAAAACGTCAATTTGCAAGCTATATCTACAAGGAGCAAAACGTATACGATCGAAGTATTGTGGAATACGCCACCGGAATCGATGCGCTGCTGGAATCTGAAAGAATCAGAGAGGAGATTTTCCTACTTGAGCACGACTTGTGGAGTTTTTAAAGTGAGTCAATTAATTAGAAATATGAAAAAGCGCCGAAACCGGCGCTTTTTCTTTGGTAAAATAAATTTTCGCCTGTGATCAACATAGCCAATATTACCCTGCATTTTGCCGATAGACCGATCTTCGATGAAATCTCGTATCAGGTAAATGAGCTAGATCGAATTGGACTCGTTGGTCGCAACGGGGCTGGAAAGTCAACGATGCTGAAAGTAATTGCAGGTGAGATATCCCCCGACGCTGGAGAGGTAGCAAAACCTAAAGACCATACCATTGGATATTTGCCGCAAGAGATCAATCACTTCTCTGCAAAACCCATCTTTGAAGAGGTGGCAGGTGCATTGGTAGAACAGCGAAAGCTCACCGTTAGAATTGATGAAATTCAAGCGCAATTCGACCGAGGAATAGAAGACATGGATGTTCTGTCGGAGCTTCTGGATGAGTTTAACGCCCTCAATCACCGATACCAGATGATAGGAGCAGGAGCATCCGAAGAGCGTATCGAAAAAATTTTGCTGGGCCTCGGTTTCGAACGCAATGATTTTGAACGACCATTAAGCGAATTTAGCGGGGGCTGGAAAATGAGAGTGGAACTGGCCAAAATTCTGCTTACCGAACCCGACCTGCTGTTGCTCGACGAACCAACGAATCACCTCGATATCGAATCCATTCAATGGCTCGAACAATTTCTCAAAACTTATAGTGGTTCCATCATTCTCATTTCGCACGACGTGGCTTTTCTAGATGCGGTAACCAACAGAACGATCGAAATAGTCTACGGCCGGATTCGCGATTATAACGCCAATTACACCGGTTATCTAGAGCAGCGCGAAATTATTCTTGAAAAGCAAATGCAGGATGCGAAAAATCAAGAGAAATACATAAAGGATACCGAACAACTCATCAATAAATTTCGCGCTAAAGCCAGTAAGGCCTCATTTGCCCAATCGCTGATTAAAAAGCTCGATAAACTGGAAAAGGTAGAAGTTGATGACGACCAGTTACAATCATTGAACTTGAACTTTGGAGAAGTGGCTCGATCGGGAAAACTACCGGTAAAAGCGGTGGGATTAGCCAAATCTTTTGGTGAAAAGCACCTTTTTAGCGGAGTTGATATTGAAATTGAACGCGGAGAGAAAATCGCACTAATTGGTAAAAATGGTATAGGAAAGACCACCTTACTGCGAATACTGGTAGGTGAGGAGTCGGCCCAAGGAAAAGTTGAACTTGGACATAACGTAAATCTCGGGTATTTTGCCCAACACCAAACTTCAACGCTAGAGGATGACCTAACGGTTTTTGAAGTTATCGATCAGGAAGCAACAGGAGATATGCGCACCCGGGTTAGGTCACTTCTCGGCACCTTCCTTTTTCGTGGAGATGATATTTATAAGAAGGTGAAAGTGCTGAGCGGAGGCGAAAAATCACGACTGGCATTGTGTAGATTGATGCTCAAACCATACAATACGCTCATTATGGATGAGCCAACAAATCACCTTGATATCGATAGTAAACAGATTCTGAAACAGGCGCTGATGAATTATCAGGGCACCTTGCTGATTGTATCGCACGACCGACAGTTTTTGGAAGGGATGACAGATAAACTTTTCGAAATACAATCGGGCGGATTAAAAATCCATTATGAGGATATCAGCACCTTTCTCGCTCAACGGAATGCGGCAAATATTGCCCAATTTGAACAAGTTGCCCGGAAGGAGGTAAGGAATAGCAGAGATTCTGAAGGACCGGCAAAACAAACAAAGCGCCGTCAGATAGAAAAAGATCTGCGACGGGTAAAATCAAAAGTGGCGAAGCTAGAAGAAGAAATCAAGAAATTTGAAATTGAAATTACCCGACTGAACGAAGAAAGCGCCAGTCTGGATTTTAGTGATCAGGAATCCGTGAAAAAAAAGTTCAACGAGATTTCAGTACATAAGGAGAAGTTGGCCAAATCAGAAAGCGAATGGGAGCAGTTAGCTCTGGAAGCCGAAAAGTTTGAGCAATTGTTGGCCGAAATGTAAGATACAGGCTATTGCCCGAGAATATTATATCACTGCAGTAAATAACAGCGGGCGACAACATCCCTTTAGCAACAAGCTCTCTTTTTCAAAACCGTTCCACCTTTCCTGCTTTAGTGCTTGGTTTTTATCAGGGAATTCCTCAAGGAGGATGAGCAGCAATGGTTTTCTGTGAGCAGTACTTTTATCGCCACGGGAATGGTGTCGGGTGAATCTTTTTGTCGGATCACTGGAGGTTCCTTTATACAGGCTACCATCTTTAAGTGAATACAGAGCATAGAAATAGTACATGCCAATGGATTAAAAAAAAAAGAGGCTGCCAAAATTTGACAACCTCTTCATTAGTAGCGGGGGCCAGACTCGAACTGACGACCTTCGGGTTATGAGCCCGACGAGCTACCAACTGCTCCACCCCGCAATATCTTTTCCATTTAATCCGCTTTCGGAATGGGAGTGCAAATATATATTTTGTTTCTTTGTATTCCAAATTTTCGGGGAAATGAAACACAAGGCAGGATTTGTCAATATTATTGGAAAACCAAATGTCGGCAAGTCTACCTTGATGAACGCCATAATCGGCGAGCAGCTCTCAATAATTACCCCGAAGGCCCAAACTACGCGCCATCGAATTATTGGAATCCTGAATGAACCGGAATACCAGATCGTGTTTTCCGATACTCCTGGAGTTTTGCAGCCTGCATATGGAATGCAGGAGAGAATGATGCGCTTTGTGGAATCTGCGTTTGCTGACGCCGATGTCATGATTTACATTTCTGATGCAGGTGAGCGCGGTAAGATTGATGAACAGTTGCTCGACAGGTTGAATAAACTCGAGGTTCCGTTATTGGTGCTGCTCAATAAGGTCGATTTACTGACCCAGGAAGAGGTGGCAGAAGTAATGGATATTATTCAACAGCAATCGCCAAAGGCAACGGTCATTCCGGTATCGGCATTGCACCGTTTTAATCTGGAGGCCGTAATGGAACAAATCGTTTCGTTGTTGCCAGAAGGGCCGCCCTACTACGATAAGGAAGAGTTGTCCGATCGGCCGGTTCGTTTTTTTGTGGCCGAAATCATCCGCGAAAAAATATTACTCAACTACCAAAAGGAAATACCGTATTCCAGTCAGGTTGAAATTGAATCGTTTCAGGAGGAACCGGATATTATTAGGATTCGCGCGGTGATATATGTTGAAAGAAAATCGCAAAAAGGAATCCTTATCGGCCACCAAGGACAGCAGTTAAAGAAAGTGGGCACTGCCGCGCGAAAAGACATGGAGAAATTTCTGGATCAAAAGGTCTTTCTTGAATTGTATGTCAAAGTTGACGAGAACTGGAGAGACCAGGATCGGAAGTTGGATAAATACGGATATCGGTAGTTGAAGATGGGAAACATGGTTGCAATAGTTGGCAGGCCCAACGTCGGAAAATCCACTTTTTTTAATCGGCTCACCGAAAGCCGCGATGCTATTGTTGATCCAACCAGCGGCGTTACCCGTGACAGACACTACGGAAAAGCAGAGTGGGTGGGACGAACATTTTCGGTGATCGATACTGGTGGCTATACCATCAACTCCGACGATGTCTTTGAACAGGCCATTAAACGTCAAGTAGAGCTGGCCATTGAAGAGGCTTCTGTTATCTTGTTTCTGGTTGACTGGCAAACGGGCGTAACTGACCTAGACGAAGTGGTTGCCAATATGCTCCGACGTGCAGGAAAACCGGTGTTGTTGGTTTGCAATAAAATCGATTCACCCGATAAAACATCTTACACAGCCGAATTCTATAAACTCGGATTAGGAGAAGTGTACGGAATTTCGGCAGCCAATGGAAGCGGAACGGGCGAGTTATTGGATGAGCTGGTGCGGATTTTACCCAGCCAGGAGGAAGAAAATAACGAAGAGGATGAACTGCCGCGGTTTGCCGTTGTCGGAAAACCCAACGTTGGAAAGTCTTCACTGATTAATGCACTTACTGGCGAAGAACGCAATATTGTGACCGACGTGGCCGGAACAACCCGCGATACCATTGGTGCGCGATACCAATCATTTGGCTTCGACTTTATGTTGATGGATACGGCGGGTATCCGCAAAAAAGGAAAGGTGCACGAAGACCTTGAGTTTTACTCCGTCATCCGTTCCATACGCGCCATAGAAAATAGTGATGTTTGCTTTCTAATGATCGACGCTTCAGAAGGTGTCCAAAGCCAGGATCTGAATATTTTGTCGGTAATTCAACGCAATAAAAAGGGGTTGGTTATTCTTGTCAATAAATGGGACTTAATAGAAAAAGACCACAGTACGACCAAAAAAATTGAAGCCCAGATAAAAGAAAGAATTGCACCGTTCACTGATGTTCCCATACTTTTTGTATCAGCACTAACCAAGCAACGCGTTCTGAAAGCCCTCGAAGCAGGCCTTGAGGTGTATCACAATCGGCAGCAGCGTATTCCAACATCAAAATTAAACGATGTGATGCTCAAAGTCATTGAGCACAATCCACCGCCGGCCTACAAAGGAAAGTACGTGAAAATCAAATACGTAATGCAACTGCCTACGCGTGTTCCCAGTTTCGCGTTCTTCTGCAACTTGCCCCAATACGTCAAAGATCCGTACAAACGGTTTCTGGAGAACAAGCTACGCGCTGCTTTCCCGCTCACTGGCGTGCCGATAAATGTCTTTTTTAGGAAGAAATAATATTGCTGGTTTTGTTCTTGACCGGTACGGATTTTGTTGTAATTTCAACAAAACCAACCAAATGAACCAGTCAATCATTCTCCTTTTATTATGGTTAATCCCTGCTTACCAGACTCTTGCTCAGTATCACCCGCTTCCGACTTTTAAAAGCCAATGGCCCGACGAAAAGGTTGAGCCGCTTGCTGTAGACAGCCGGTTTGAAAATTCCAGGGCCGTAATTCTCGATGACCAGCTTAATGTTTCTGTTCGCGGAATGAAAGATGACTTCATATACATTTATTTCGAACGCAAACAACGTATCAAACTGCAGGCGCCGGTCAGCGGTCAACTTCCGTTTAGCCGGATCTTAATACCCGAATCACACGATCCTTTTTTTGACGGCAGAAACAAACCTGCCAGATTTCCTATCGACTCGCTGGTGGCAGATTACCTCGAGGTTAAAATGGTGCACTTTGCTGCCAGAAAAATTTTGCCAAACGAATCAACGCAGGAAATTGGTTTTAGTGACGAGTTTTTGCGCGATACCATTGTGATTAATGAGCGCACCCAAACCCAATTCAGGTATGCATTCAACCTACACAATCTTCAACTGGGCGATGAAATTGAGGTGCATTACAAATACGAAGTACCGTACAAATCCAATTGGGCATTTGTTAATTCCAACCGGATATTTTTTAACCGCAATTACCCTGTGCAGAAACAACGCATTGAGATTACCACACCACGTCATCTGGCAACCGAAATATCGGGTGTAGAACCGGACAAAGTCTTTACCCAATCTAAAAGGACCACCAGGGTTTGGAAAAACCAGAACCTAGAAGGAAATGTGGCTGAAGTAGGTATCCGACCTTCAGAAGATTTGCCTCACCTGATCTACTCGATCAATATCAAAAGTCCGAGATATAACTACCGTCATCCGGAATCCGGACGGGAGTTTACCGCTCATTATTTACTCAGCCTGCTTCGCTATCACGAAAGAAACGCATTTCGTATTCGCAGCCGGGCGCTGGATAATAGTGGCGACTGGCAAACGCACCAACTTAAGCGCTTTATTGAAACGGAAACGCTTGGAATTCCACAAAACCGAACTGCACTGCGGTTTGACAAAATCAACACGGTGATCGCAAACGATTTCACACTCTTGCACGATCGCCGATTATACGAGGGGAAAGACATGTCGCTCGAAAAAGTAGGTGATCAAGTTGCTAATAAGGAAATGAGAGAGTCCAGTCGGTATCACATCTACGCCCGATTGATTTACATGCTGGATATTCAGTATTTTACAGCCTATATGCTCGATTCTCGAATCGGCACCATCTCCGATAATTACACTTCAAACATTTATTTCAACGACTTTTCTTTTGCGGTGCCCGACGAGAATTATCTGAATCTCTATTTCCCGAAAAAAGACCAGTTTGGCTACGAGGTTAATGAATATCCGTTTTATTTGGCCGGGACACCAGCTTATCTGGTGGATATTGATTATTTGTTTTTCGATCCCGCTTTCCAACCTTTGGTAATCAGCTTGCCCGGTGCTCTGGATGAAAACTATCGCCATAGTGAGGTGAGAATGGTGTTAAATACTACCGATCATACGGCTTTAGCCAAACTGGAAACCGAACTCACCGGCCAATTCAGTACCCTCACCCGATCGCTCTATGACTTTGGACGGATTGATAGCAGCATTAATCCATTATACAACAAAAAATTATTTTGGGGAAAAGAAGCGGTTTATACCAAAACAGAAAAAACGCTTGCGGGCGTTTATGCACCTTATCGGCGCAAATACAACATGGAGGTGTCGCTTGCAGTAGCCGCAACACAGGATTTGAATTCAGATTATGCTCTGCCGCTGAACGGCTGGTTTAATTTTGTGCATTGGCCCGAATTTGACCACCAACCGCGGGTGCTGCCTTTTTACCCTGATTTTACCGGAAACGACTTTGTGCGAATCATGATCAATTTCGATCGTGGTGTTGAGTTACAGAATCAAGAGGAGCTGCACCTTTCGCTTCAAAACAGATTTGGCTCAGTGATGTTTGATGTACAACAAACGTCGTCTAATCAAATCACGATTACGGCAATGCACAATATCATTTCAGAAAAGGTCGAACCCGATAAAGCGCATCTCATCAGTGCCCTTTATAACGGTCTGAAATCGCTCAATGAAAAAACGGTAAAGCTTAATTGGGCCGCCAATGCCGACTATTGAAAGCGGCCGCTTAGTGGATGTTAAAAGCCGATTTCAATCGGTCCACATAATCGAGTTTCTCCCAAGTAAAGAGTTCGACTTTGCGGGTGACCTCATCGCCGTTTGAACTTTTAAATGAAACTTCTTTTATTTCTGGTTCTCGACCCATGTGTCCATACGCTGCTGTTTCCTCATAAATCGGATTGCGCAACTTCAGCCTTTGTTCAATGGCATAAGGGCGCATGTCAAACACAGACTTAATGACTTCGGCAATCTCTCCGTCGTTCAAATCTACCTTGGCCGTTCCGTAGGTGTTTACATATATGCCAGTTGGCTCGGCTATGCCGATGGCGTATGAAACCTGCACCAAAACTTCATCACAAATGTCGGCAGCAACCAAATTTTTGGCAATGTGTCGTGTGGCATAGGCCGCCGAACGGTCTACTTTCGAAGGGTCTTTTCCTGAAAATGCACCGCCACCGTGAGCTCCACGTCCACCATAAGTGTCAACAATGATTTTTCTACCAGTAAGACCGGTGTCACCGTGAGGCCCGCCAATTACAAATTTTCCTGTAGGATTGATGTGGTATTTGATGGGTGAGTTGAAAAGTTGTCGCACGCGATGAGGCAGGGCCTTTTCCACCTTAGGAATTAGGTGCTTTTTAATATCATCCTCTATGGTTTGTTGCATCAGCTTTTCGGCTTTCAATTTGGCTTCTGGCTGGTCGCTTGCTGGTAATTCAAACTCGTCGTGCTGCGTAGAGATAACAATTGAATCTATTTTCAATGGCTGGTGGTCGTCGCTGTATAGAATGGTGACCTGGGCCTTGGAATCAGGTCGTAGGTAGCGCATTTCCGATCCCGACTTGCGGATATCAGCCAAAATCTTTAGCAAAGTATGGGCTAATTCGATACCCAGCGGCATGAAATGGTCTGTTTCGCGGCAAGCGTAGCCAAACATCATTCCCTGATCTCCGGCACCCTGATCTTCTTTGTTTGGCTTATCAACGCCTTGATTGATGTCGGCGCTCTGCTCGTGAATCGCCGAAAGGATTCCACACGAGTTGGCATCAAACATATACTCGCTTTTGTTGTATCCGATTTTCGAAATCACATTGCGCACAATCTTCTGAATATCCAGATAGGTGTTGGACTTTACTTCACCTGCAACAATTACTTGTCCGGTGGTGACCATAGTTTCACAAGCGACTTTCGAGTTTTCGTCAAATGCGATGAAGTGATCAATGAGCGCATCAGATATCTGATCAGCAATTTTATCGGGATGTCCTTCGGAAACGGACTCAGAGGTGAAATAATAGGGCATGTATTTTACGTATCGTTTATGAAAGGCGCTAAATTAGGAATTTTAGTTTTGTGCCAATAGAAGTGACGGGGTAGTTGTTCAATCTGCAGAATGAGTCAGCGATTTAAATATTTCCTCTAGCTTCTGTTCCTCCTGACGCAAGGTCAAAACTGACAGTTTTTCGGCTACAGCAAATTGAAACAGGGTTTCACGCAAGTCGGATTGTTGGTGGTAATGGATGCGATAGGTGTTGTTTTCTACGGTCTCCACGTGATCTACTCCATTGATTTTTTTGAGTTTATTGGGTGAAACCGGCTGGTTGAACTCCACCACCAGCACCTTGCGATTGCCCGTTTGTTGCAGCAACACATTCACAGCGTCGTTGGCCACTATTTTTCCGTGGTTTATGATGATCACTCGCTCGCAAAGTGCCTCTACTTCCTGCATAATATGGGTAGAGAGCAAAACGGTTTTTTCGCGACCGATGGTCTTTATCAACTGTCTGATTTCTGAGAGTTGGTTGGGGTCAAGTCCGCTGGTTGGTTCGTCAAGAATGAGCACTTCCGGATCGTGAATCATGGCCTGAGCCAACCCTACACGTTGCCGATATCCTTTTGAAAGCGCCCCTATGGGCTTGTTTTGTTCCAGACCGAGCCCCACTAAGTTAATCATATCGCTAACGCGTTGCTTTTTGTTTTTGAGCTTGTATATCCCAGCAACAAAACGCAGATACTCCTTGACGTACATGTCGAGGTAAAGCGGGTTATGCTCTGGAAGATAACCTACCTTTTTGCGAACGGTGAGCGACTCTTCCATTACATCCTTTTCGCATACCCTTGCTTTTCCGGATGTGGGAGGAATGTAACCGGTCAGGATTTTCATCATGGTGGTTTTCCCGGCTCCGTTAGGACCCAGAAATCCTACGACTTCGCTCGAGGATACCTGAAAGCTCACATCGTTTAGCGCGAGTTGCTGATCGTATCGTTTGAATATGTTTTCTACTCGAATTGACATGGCTTCGCGAAGATATCATTACTCGGGCTGTGATTGGGTTTGTCTTAGGAAAAGTTTTGTTAAAAGTGCAATGCTTAATTGTAATTTTGAAGGGTGATCGAAGGAACAGTCATAAAATCTACGGGCAGCTGGTATACTGTTCAGGATGATGAGGGAAAAATTCACAACTGCAAGATTCGCGGCAGAATACGGTTAAAGGGTATCCGCAGCACCAACCCAGTAGCCGTAGGTGATCGGGTGGTGATAGAGGTGACCGATAACGAACCAGCGGTGATTTCTGCCATTAAGCCGCGCAAAAATTATATTGTTCGACGTTCTGTGAATCTTTCGCACCATTCGCATGTTTTGGCCGCCAATATCGACCAGGCCATTCTTGTGGTTACATTAAAAGCACCAGTTACTTTTCCAGCGTTTATCGACCGATTTCTGGTCACCGCCGAGGCGTATCACATACCTGCCATTCTGATATTTAACAAAGTTGATATGCTTTCTGAAGAGGCGCTCGCGGAACTTCGGGACTTTTCGGACATCTACAAAAACATTGGCTACCGTTGCCTCGAAACTTCAGCGGTAAATGGAACGGGCATCGACGAGCTCAGCAAAATTCTTCACAACAAAGTAAGTTTGATCTCAGGTCACAGTGGGGTCGGAAAATCTACGCTGATCAATGCGGTGGATCCGAGTCTTGATTTACGAACGGCCGAAATTTCAAGCGCTCACTTTTCAGGACAACACACCACCACATTTGCAGAAATGCACCCCTTAGCTATTGGTGGCTATGTTATCGATACCCCGGGAATCAAAGGTTTTGGACTAGTGGATTTTGAAAAGCAAGAAATTGCCGAGCGATTTCCCGAAATGCGCAGTCGCATGCATCAGTGCCGCTTTCATAATTGTGTTCATGTGGATGAACCCCACTGTGCAGTAAAGGAGGCAGTAGAAAATGAAGAGATTGTCTGGAGCCGATATGAAAGCTACCTGAAGTTGTATTTTGGTGAGGACAACGAAGCGTATCGCAAAAATCTATACGAATAATGAGAGCTGTAATTCAGCGGGTGTTGAGTGCTTCGGTGAGCGTTGAAGGAAAATCAACGGGATCAATTAATGCCGGGTTGCTGATTTTGCTGGGAATTGAGCACGATGACGAAATTGCCGATGCCATTTGGTTGGCTACAAAAATTGCTTCGCTTAGAATTTTTTCTGACGATGAAGGATTGATGAACCTGTCCGTGAAAGCGGTTCAGGGCGGCGTGTTGGTGGTGAGTCAGTTCACTCTGCACGCCAAAACCAAAAAGGGGAATCGACCGTCTTTTATTCTTGCGGCGCGCCCCGAAAAAGCCATTCCGCTGTATGAGTGTTTTATTGATCAAATGAATGCCACATCGGGTGCGGTGGTTCAAACCGGCCGCTTTGGTGCCATGATGCAAGTAGAATTGGTAAATGATGGTCCGGTGACTATTATAATCGACACGAAAAACAAAGAGTAAATTAATCCTTCGCGACAATGACCATCAGTAAAAGCCAGCAGATCGTAGACGAGTGGATCAAAACGCATGGTGTGCGTTATTTCAGTGAACTGACCAATATGGCTATTCTAACAGAAGAGGTGGGGGAGTTGGCGCGTATTATGGCGCGTCGATACGGTGATCAGTCAGAAAAAGAAAATGAAAAAGACGCCGATCTGGGTGATGAGATGGCTGATGTTTTGTGGGTGTTGCTTTGCATGGCCAATCAATGTGACATTGATCTCACCACGGCCTTTGAACGGAATTTAGAGAAGAAAACCAATCGCGATAAAGACCGGCACCACCAAAACCCGAAGCTGAAACCATAAGGTGTTCAGCTTCGGTACAGATTGATTATTGCTCTTCGGTAGTACTTACAATGATGAACTCGGTTCGTCGGTTCTGCTGATGCTCCTCTTCAGAACATTCTATCCCATCTTTACAGTGATTCAGCAGTCTTGTTTCTCCAAAGCCCTTATGGCCTAATCGTGACTTATGGATTCCTTTCGAGACCAGATAATCTACGGCAGCTTTAGCCCTTTTCTCTGAAAGCTGCTGATTGTAGGAATGACTGGCCCGTGAATCGGTGTGTGAGTGAAGTTCAATAACCAAGTTGGGATTGTCTTTGAGAAGGGTAGACAGATTATCCAACTCGCGCGCAGCGTCGTCGCGAATCTCCCACTCATCGTAGTTGTAAAAGATATTGTCGACAGTATAGAATTTTGGCGGATCTCCGCCAATCACCAGGTGGTCCATTTCAAAAGTGAGATCAACAGTTTCGGAGCGGCGTTTGTCACCGGTCGAAACCTCGAAGCTTTGGTTAAAAAATCCGTCTTTTGAGCCCTCAATTCGATAGTCTTTTCCGGGTTGTAGATCAAATGAAAAGGTGCCGTCTGGTCCGGAAGTGATGGTTTTTTCTGTTCCGTCGGTTTGATTGATCAGCTTGACCGTTACTCCCGCAATGGGTTCGCCAGTATCTTTATTAATGGCTCGCCCGTCGATGGTGATTACTGGTGGAATTTTGACAAAGGAAAAAATCCGGTCGTTTCCGTGTCGGTTACTGGTTAGATATCCGCTGGTATCACCCTCATTAAAGAGAATTGAAAAGTCGTCGGCGGTAGAGTTTACGGGGAAATTCATATTGCTTGGTGTGCTCCAGTCGTCGTCGGTTTTTTCCGTTTTAAAGATATCCAGACCGCCCAAGCTGGGTTGTCCGTCGGACGAAAAATAGAGAACGCTTTCGCTGTAGCAGGTTGGGAAAGTTTCATTGCCAGGGGTGTTGATCACCGGTCCAAGGTTTTTTGGGGTGCTCCAACTTTCACCATCGCGCGTACTGACATACAAGTCACTGCCGCCCAATCCGCCAGGCATGTCTGATGCAAAGTACATTGTTTTTCCATCGACACATAAACTGGCGTGGCTCACGGTGTAGTTTACATTATTAAACAGCAGTGGTTTTGGCTCGGTCCATTCGCCGTCCTGCAAAAAAGTTTCGTAAAGCCCCAGATTGTTGATGTCGTCTTCGTTTTTCGAAAGTCGTCTTCCACGCTCGTAATTTGATCGGGTAATAATGGCATAGTCCTGAGCGACGTTAAAAGTGATGGGCCCCTCGTGGTATTTGCCGGTCATTTTAGAACCAATTTTGGTTTGAGGTTGCCATTCGCCATCCCGCATATAACTGTAGTATACATCGTAATAGGTGTATCCAGTCCATGGATTGGTTTTTCCGCCTTCCTCGCGTTCCGCCGCATAGGCAATGCCTTCTTTGTATTTAACCGGGCTCATCATCGATGCATTAGAAAATAACGGAAGGGCGGTAAGTTGATAGGCCGCGGTGTCTTCTTTAAATAGCTCAATATAGTTGCAAGCTTCCAGTAATGACTTGGCCACGGAGTCGTTAGGACGATCCTGCAGATAAAGCCTGATCATATTCGAAGCTTCATCGTGCTTGTTGGCCGACATTAAAATACGGGCATATTCCAGTTTGTGCTCGGGTTTGCTATCGGGCAGTTGCACCACCTCGCGATACATCCTCTCCGCGTTTTTATAATCGTTGGTCAATCTATATGCGTTGGCCAGGGCAATTTTGGCTTCAGCACTCGAGGGATCTTTTTCCAATGCCCTTTCAAGATTGGTGATGGCATTTGCGTAAGCCATTTCATTGTATGCCGCGATTCCCTTTCGCAGGGGTTGATTTCCGCACCCCGATAAAATCAGGACAAAGAAAAATGCGGCCATTGCAAATTTGTTCATAATGGGGTGAATTGGTAGCATGTTGTTAGAAGTATCTTGGTGATCTGGTTTTAATTTTATCCTTGCCGAATTGATATCCGAGCATAATTTCGTGGGTTCCGTGCGAATGCCTGTTCAGTTGCGACAGGGTAAAGTCATAGGCATATCCCACGCGAAATTGGGGCGTAACATTTACATCCAACAGTGCTACAACGGCATCGCCCGTGCGATAGGACACACCCAGCCAGATCAGTTCGTTGTAAAGTACATTGCAGTTGATATCCACATTCACCGGTGCACTGGTTTCGAACTTTATTAAAGTTGATGGTTTGATTTTCCAGCGTGTGCCCACATCAAACACCACTCCTGCATTAAAAAAGTAGTGTTTGGTATAGTACGAATTTCGCACATCGTCGATATTTAAAACGATATTCTTATCGGCAGCATAGATGGTAGGCACCGATATGCCCGCGTACATGCGGTCGCTGTAGTAGTATATTCCGGCACCAAATCGCGGGATGAGCTCATTGTTGATGTCCTGCGAAAAAACGGGGTCGTTGGTGTCCCACACTTTGGTGTCGGTTAGCTTTGCCGAGTAGTTGGTTGCACCGGCCCGGATACCAAACGACAGCCGGTGTTTGTTTTCGGCGTCCAGTCGCAAATGATACGACACGTTTGCGTTTATTTCCAGTTGACGGGTGTCGCCAATTCGGTCGTTGATAACCGACAACCCTGCACCCAGCGCATTGTCAAACAATGGGGTGTCAAATCCGAACACCTGTGTGCTTGGCGCACCGTCCATCCCTACCCATTGGCTGCGGTGAAGCAAAGTAGCAGTCATGTATGGATGGCTGCCGGCATAAGCCGGGTTCAGAAATAAACCATTAAACATGTAATGGCTCACCATGACTTCTTGTTGGGCATATACTCCCGAAAAGACCAGAGAAGTGATGCAAATTAAAATTAACTTTTTCATATCGTCAGACTTTGTCTATTGATCTTATTATCGTCTCAGTTCAAGATATCCCTTTAGTTCTTTTGCTTCGCCGGTGTTGATTTTCACCACCATGAAGTAGGTTCCATCGGGAAGTTCAGAGCCGTTTTTAGAGATCCCACCCCAAGGGGTATCGTTGCTGTAATTTTGCTCGGAGTACACAATATTACCCCAGCGGTTAAAGATGATCAGTTCGTTTTGTGGAAACAGATCAATTCCGCGAATGATGAGGTCATCGTTGTTTAAATCACCGTTGGGAGAAAATCCGTTTGGCAATTCCAATTCATACGGTTCGGTCAGGGTGATGCTCTGGCTAATCGAACAACCGTTCATGTCGGTAACGGTAACGGTGTAGGTTCCCGAAGAAAGTCCGGTTAGCCCACCGGTGCCGCTGTCCTCAAATCCACCCGGACCGGTCCAGTCGGCCGTATAGCCGCCGGATCCACCCGAGATTTGGAGGTTCATAATGGAACCGTCAGCACCACCCGGAGTGGAAACGTTGTAATTAACTCCCGAAACAGGGTAGGGGCTGAACAGGTCGTCCATGTCTAGCGGAGCGGGTTGAGAAACGGTGGTTGTGGCCGTGGCCGAACAATTGTTACCATCAGTAACGGTCAATGTGTATTCGCCCGCGTGCAAGTCCATCAGTACTGGGTCACTTGACTCGAATCCATCCGGACCGCTCCATTCGTATTGAACAGGTGGAGTAGCATTCAGCACTTCGGCCGAGAGTTCTCCGGTAGAGTCGGCATGGCAGAGTAGATCTTGCGGATTGAGCTCAAGCACCAACGGATTGTGACCGTCCACCTCGTATGAGTTGACTACTTCACAACCATTTTCGTCAATCACAGTTAGCGTGTAGCTACCTCCTATCAGGTTTTCGATCGATGCGGTTTCGGCTCCTGTGCTCCACAGGTAGCTGAGTTCGCCGGTGCCACCTGACGCATTCACAGCTATCGAACCATCGCTCGCATCACAAGTGGCGTGGTCAATTTCTGCAGAAACAACAATCGCATCGGGTTCGGTAACTTCTACCATAGTCTCGGTTGTACATCCGTTGACATCAGTAATCGTTACGATATAAATACCGGCTGAAATGTTGCTCAGGCTGTCTTCATCGCTGGTGAACCCATCAGGTCCCTGCCATTCAAAATGGTATGGTTGGGTGCCGCCAGATACATCGGCAGTGATCTGGCCATCGCTGCCTGCATTGCAGGAAACATTGTTTGTGATTAATTCGGCCGAAAGCACTTCATCGGGTTCGGTAAGGGTTACGTTAACTGAGAAAGTACATTCATTTGCGTCGAGGATCACTACGCTGTATACTCCCGCTTCGAGGTCAAAGATGTCTTCGTCCTGAGAGGTGAAGCTGAAAGCACCGCTCCAGTTATAGGTAAACGGACCGATGCCACCATACACGGTCAGGTCAATGGATCCGTCGCTTGCTCCGTGGCAGCTTATGTTCGTCCCACCAGGGTATACAAATGGTTCGGCAATGGCATAAAGTGAGTCAGCAGGTTCAGTTACTTCCACCTCTTCGGTAGTCACACAACCGTTGGCATCAGTGATGGTCAGCGTATAGAGTCCAGCATAGAGCGCGTCGATGATCGGGCCACTAGAGGTGTATCCATCAGGACCATCCCACGAGTAGGTGTAGTTGAGGGTTCCCCCCGAAACGGTACTTATAATGGCCCCGTTATTTCCACCGTAGCAACTGACACTGGCACCTCCACCGTAGGTTGGGCTTTCAAGTTCAATGTCCAGCAGTTCAGGTTGCACCAGTGTAAACGAATCTGTTTTTACGCAGTTGTTGGCGTCGGTGGTCATTAAAACATAAGTTCCTGCACACAACCCGGTCAAAGCAGTATCACTTGCAGTGAATCCATCGGGTCCGGTCCACGCATAGGTTAATGGCCCTGCGCCGCCCGTCACGGTTGCGTTGAGGGTTCCATCGCATGCTTCAAAACAGGAGATGTTATTCTCTCCAATATGTATTGAAGGAGTCAGTGCCACATCCAGGGCTTCGGGTTCGGTAAGCACGATACAAGCTTCACTGACGCAGTTGTTTTCGTCAACAACCACCACACAGTATTCACCAGCTTCCAAACCGGCAATGTTGGGTGTAGATGCGGTAAATCCATTTGGTCCGTTCCAGAAATAGGTAAAGTCACCGGTGCCTCCGCTGGCACTCAGCGAAATGGAACCATCGTCGCCCTGATAGCAATTGATGTTGTATCCGCCAGCAAATTCAGGGGAATCCAGCTCAACAATAATTGGATCTGGATGATCAATCGCAATACAGTTTTGAGTGGAACAACCGTTGATGTCGGTCACGGTTACACAATATACTCCGGCCGATAATCCAGAAATGGTTTGTGAAATGGCTGTGTATCCATCAGGGCCAGTCCAGCTATACGCGTAGCTAGCGTTGCCGCCATTTACTACAGCTTGCAATGCTCCATCGGTTCCGTTGGTACAAAGGATTTCTGCTATCTCATTGATGTTTATCGTGAGTTCGTCAGGTTCGGTTAGGGTGATGCAGGCGGACGCCTCGCAACCGTTGTTGTCGATGATGTTGAGGCAGTATGTTCCAGCCGGCACGTTTGTCAGACTGCTGTCTGTCGAGCTGAAACCGTTTGGTCCACTCCACGAGTAGATGTAAGGTGCTGTTCCACCCACTACATTGTTTCCGATGTATCCGGTTGAAGCGCCATTACAGTCAATATTGTAGCCTCCGATAAAAGTAGGGCTACTCAAAGTGAGTTGTAGGTTTTCGGGTTGTTCAATTTCCACTATCTCCTGAATCACGCAGTTGTTGGCGTCGATTATCGTTGCAGTATAGATTCCGGCTTCGAGATTGCTGATTACTTCGGTGCTGGCGCCGTTGTTCCAGCTAATGGTATAAGGCAATGTTCCTCCCGAAAGGTTGAGGTCGATGCTACCTGTGGCCTCCGAGTTGCAGGCAACGGGTAGTACGGATGGACTGGCAGCAAGTGCGTCAGGTTGCGTCAGTGAAATGCAATTCATTTCAACGCAGCTATTTACATCGGTTACTTCCAAGCAGTATACACCGGCTTGGAGGTTATTGAGGTTTAGCGATCCGGAAGTAAAGCCATTCGGGCCGCTCCACTGATAGCTGTATCCTCCAACGCCTCCGATGACTGTTGCTGCGATTGAACCAGTAGAGGCCCCGTTACAGTCGATATGCCATCCGCCAGCATAGGTTGGGGAGGAAAGCGTTATCTGAATAGGTTGCGGCTCGCTGATCTCAAAGCAATTGGTTTCTGAGCAATTGTTGACGTCGGTTACGGTTACGCAGTACACTCCTGCAATAAGGTTGCTGATGGTTGCCGTTGATGCGGTGAATCCATTTGGACCGCTCCATTGGTAATTGTATCCTACAGTACCGCCTGATACCTCAGCCGTTAAGCTAGCGTCGTCGGCGCCAGTACAAGTTAGCGGCTCACCGTTATAGTCGCTCACTGCAAAACTGATGTTCATCGGATCGGGTTGGGTCAGGTCGATACAGGTTTCAAAGGTGCAACCGTTTGCATCGGTAATGGTAAGGCAATACAACCCTGCACCGATCAGTGATAGGTCGGCTTGATTGGAAGTAAAGAATCCAGGGCCGTCCCATGAATAGGTGTACGGTGCGGTACCTCCCGAAACGGTTGTAGTAATGTTTCCGCTGGCGTTTCCATAGCAGTCGATGTTCCAACCTCCGTCAAACTCGAATGCCGTTGGGGTGCCAACAAGCTCGTTGGGCTCGGTAAGGGTAATGCAAATAACTTCGTCACAGCCATTGATGTCGGTAACGGTTGCGCAGTAGAATCCGGCAGAAAGACCTGTTGGGTTGACTTCTGTTGAAGAGTAGCCATTTGGACCTTGCCAGTTGACGGTATACCCCGGCACGCCACCATTGATGGTAAGCTCAATGCTACCGTCGGATCCGCCGTTACATGAAATATTATAGCTTCCAAAATATCCCGCGCTAAAGGCGCTGACCTGCAATGGCAGTGGTGGGTCTATGCGCACGGCTTGCTCAGAAATACATCCGTTGATATCCGTAATCTCTAATACATAAGTTCCCTCAGGCAGGTAGTCTAGGTTTTCTGAAATAGCACCGGGAAAACCTACCGGCCCGCTCCAGTTGTATGAGTAGTCCGGCGTTCCGCCGCTTACCACCGATGTTATACTTCCGTCGCTAGCACCGGCACAGCTCAATTCGGCTCCACCAGGAAACTGAAATGCATCGAGGTTAATTAGTATCGAATCGGGTGCTTCAAGGGTCACAAAGTGATTTTGAATACAGTTGTTATCGTCGATCAGCACCACCTCATACGTCCCACCAGAAACACCGTTAACGTCTTCATCATTAGAGAAGAAAGGGTTGTTCGGACCATGCCAGATAAAGTTGTAGGGTGTGCTACCGCCCGAAGCAGAAATATCTATATTTCCGTCTTCCGAATCGTGACATGATACATTCCACCCTCCGGGATAGATACTCAGCGATTCGGTGAGAATTTCAATATCCTCTGGTTGAGTAACCGTGACCGGCGAGGTGAAAACACAACCATTGGTATCGGTTACGGTTAGTTCGTAGATTCCACCGAACAGTTCAAACAGATCTGGTGAGGTGGAGGTGAATCCACCCGGTCCTTCCCAGAAGAAATTATATCCAGGTGTTCCGCCAAATGCTTCGAGTTTTATTTCTCCTTCGTTGCTTCCGAAGCATAGCGAAGGTGTCATTTCAAAAGTGACATCAATCGGATCGGGTTGAGTCAGTAAAATCGAGGCTTCCAAAGTACATTCGCTTTGATCGAAAATGATGACGGTGTACGTTCCGGCAATTACGTTGCTCAGGTTTTGCGCGTAAGTGGTATCGCCATTGGCTTCGAACCACATGTATTCGTATGGCGCAGTTCCACCGCTAACATCCAAATTAATCGACCCAGATGCATCTCCGTTACAAGCAATGTTCCAGCCACCAACTATGATGGGGCTGGTCAGGTCTGCCTCCAGTCCCTCGGAAGGTTGATTAATCTCCACGGTGATTTCAAAAGGTGTCGCACAACCGTTGTTATCAAATACCTGAACGGTATAAGTACCGGCGGCTAAATTCGATGCGGTTGAAGTGGTGTAGCCACCCGGTGTCCACAAGTAGGCGTATGATCCTGAGCCTCCAATGGCTTGAATGGTTGCCGATCCGGTTGCGTTTCCGTAGCAAAGTACATCCGTCTGGCTGATAATACTTGCGTTGAGTGGTGATGAAGGTTGGTTGATGGTAACGTTAATGGTGCCGGTACAGCCGTTCGCATCGGTAACGGTTACATTATAGGATCCAGTGGTAAGACCGGTGGCCGTAGCGGTGGTTTGTGTGGCTGGATCGTTCCATAGGTAGGTGTAGCCGGGTGTTCCGCCCGAAGGGGTTACGGTCGCAGATCCGGAAGCATCGCCGTGGCACAGCACGTGCTGAATGTTGGTGATATCGGCCTGCAATGGAGCTGCCGGTTGTGTAATTTCAACAGTGAGCTGGTCAGTACAGTTGTTTTCGTCCGTTACGGTAACCGTATAGCTGCCAGCAGGAACGCCGCTCATTGTTGATCCTGTTGTGACTGGAGAGGTGTTCCAGGTATAAGTGTAATTGCCAGTGCCACCAGATGCGGAAACGGTTGCCGATCCGGTCGACGCTCCGAAGCAATTTACATTTTGCTGGGAATTCAGTTGCAGCGATAGCGTTTCTGCGGGCTCGTCAATAACAACAATCAGGTTTTGAGTACACCCGTTGTTGTCGGTTACGGTTACTTCGTAATTGCCTGCCGACAGATTGGATGCTGTTGCACTGGTCTGCGGCGGAGTGGTATTCCAAGAGTAGTTATACGGTGGAGTTCCGCCGGAGGCCTGCACGGTGGCGCCGCCGTTTGCCTCTCCATGGCATAATACGTCAGTGCTGTTTATCAGCGATACACCAAGGGCTGAAGCCGGCTGGGTGATGGTCACCAACGCATTTTCTGTACAGCCGTTTTCATCTATCACAGTCACCATATACGTTCCTGCACCTAGGTTGACAGCCATTTGTCCGGTTTGAACAGGTGTTGTGTTCCAAGTGTATGTCAACGTTCCGAAACCACCGGTGGCAGCAGCAGAGACCATTCCTGTTGTACCGCCAAAGCACAAAACATTCTGCTGTGAAGTGCTGATTGTTATTGGAGCTTCCGGTTCGTCAATGTTCACCGAAATAGTAGTCGAGCAGTTATTCCCGTCAGTTACAGTGACAGAATAGACACCAGCCGTCAGGTTTGAAGCCGTGGATCCGAATTGAGGAGGAGTAGTATTCCAACTGTAAGTGTAGTTTCCTACTCCGCCTCCGGCTTGAACCGTTGCCGAACCCGTGTTTTCTCCATGACAAAGCACATCTTGCCGGGCAATGATGAATGCAGTAACAGCAGATGGTTCACTCAATGTAATGCTTGCTGTGGTAACGCAACCATTGGCATCCGTTACGGTAACCTGATATGTCCCTACTATAAGTCCACTGGGGTTAACACTGGTTTGATTGTCTGGATCGTTCCAGCTGAAGGTGTAAGGCGAAGTACCTCCCAAAACGGAAGCGATAACGCTCCCATCCGATCCACCAAAGCAGGAAATGTTAAAACCACCGGTATACTCAGGGCTTTCTAACGAAATAGCCAATGGTGCGGGCTGCGTTATGGTGATGCTTTCTGAACTCTGGCAGTTATTCTGATCGTTAACGACCAGTGTATAAGTTCCTGGAGTCAGGTTGGTTATGTTCTGTTGCGAAGACGTATATCCGTTTGGTCCTGTCCAGCTATAACTGTAATTGGGCTGGCCGCCACTGATCGTAGCCGAGATGCTTCCGTCGTTGGATCCGTTGCACGACAGGTGCTCGGGGGATAACTGTATCAACACATTCTCAGTAGTGATCGTTGACGTTGCTGTAGCGACACATTCAGACAATGTTGTGGTCAGGGTATAAGTGGTATTGGCTGTTACGTTTTGGGCCGTGGGCTCTTTGATATTCGGATCATTGAGGAAAGTGGGCGGTGACCAGCTAAAAGCGGTTCCGCCTTCCGTAACGGTGAAAGTGACACCATCTCCCTCGCAGATATTGGCAAGGGGAGGATCCACATACACAGCCAGGGAATCTTGTATGAAAAAGCTTAAGCTATCGCTGATGGCATTTGCACATTGCGGGTTACCGATCAGAATTTGAACAAATTCCAGTCCTTCGGGAATTCCATCTGCAATCGGTTCAATCAATAGCGAAGCAGTAGCTTGGTTGGCCGGAATGGTAATGGTTTTCGCAACGTTCGGATTGGGGTTGCCGATCTGAACATAGTCCAATCCGTTGATGGCAGTCCCTTGCAAGTAGTACTCAACAACCAAAGGTTCGTTGGTTACATTTTGACGTGTAAAGGTGACAATACCATCGTTGCAACCTTCAATCATGCGATCAGTTCCGCCAATGGTAGTGGATGAGAGCTGAACGTTGTTACTTTCAATTTTTTCGATAAAAACGCCTGAGTCCCAAACATTGTCGGTTGCATCGGCAATGATTAGCCGCAATTCGTACGTCTGGCAGGGTACTACCTGTGCAAGGGCTTGCAGATTCACCGTCCATCCGTCATACTGTATCATGGCGTTTGGACTGAGCGGGTTGGGGTGAAAGTACTGTGGATTTTGGGCGCCGTAGGGAGGCCATATATTGAAGTTACCGTGGTTGATATTATTAATCGTTACCCCTGTGTTTGTGCCAGGAATTAACGCGATATTCTTAAATGACCCCAGTCCTGGATCGCCGACAATACCCGGACCTGAAATGAAAAACCCAAAGACATCATTATAGGCTGTTCCTACATATTCCTGATATTCTTCGGATGCAAAAACAAAATCGAATTTTAGCGAATCACCTTGTGGGATAATGTCGAATTTGAACATGCACGCATCTCGGGTGGAAAAACCCGAAACGGCGGTTAGCATTGAGTTTCCCGGAGCATTAAAGTTGGTCGATCTGTCCTCAACGTTGTTGGGCCCTATGGCGTTGGTGACAAGGCCAGTGGCCAGAATGATTCCCTCTTCGGAAGTAAATGATGGAACATTGGCATCGTATGTTCCCCAACCACCAGTAGGGCAAGTAATTTGGGGGTTCAGAATCTGAACACCCTGACCTGAAAGCATTTCTGCGAGCTGAGCGGGGGAGCCGCCAGTGTTGACTACAAGCTGAGCCTTGACAGAAGCCAGTGAAAAGGTCAGCAATAACACAACCAATCCGAAATATTTATTGAACATCACTATTGAGATTTAATTTGATTAGACAAATGCATTCACGACGAGCAATCACTGCCCACAGTTCAAAATGCTCTCGCGCGACTTTCCGCGAGAAACAGAAGATTCTTGTTCCCACAATTGCGCAATGGCAGAAGTGATAATTTGTTCGGCGTGAGGCACCCGAATGGGGAGTGTAGTTGGAAACCCAACCAGAATTAAGCCTTCATTTGCACATGAAGCCATAATTTCAAAAGAGTGTTCGGAAATCAGATGCTCCTTGAGATGTTCAATTTCTTGGTTCGAAAACTGTTCAGTCTCAATGATTATCTGGTGATAGGACGCTTCTTGACCAAAGAGAGTTGAAATCGAAAAGTAGAAAATGAACAATACGCTTGGTAATAAAAAGGTTGGATTCATAATAAGTGTAATGTAGTGGTTATTAGCGGCTAATGTAATAGAAGTGAAGATACTCCAATCATTCCCTCACGAAATAATAGATAAAAGTGAAATAAATCGGAACCAACCGAGCAAATAAACCGATGAACTGAGTTGAGCGGTTTTTTTAATCACCCGAAGGGAAAACGCGCACTTCGAAGTTGGTTATCCGGAGCTCCTCCGCCGACTGCTTCCACAGGTAGATTTTTACACGGTCATCTTCATTGTTTTCTTCTGGAACTTCATATACGAGAATCATGTCGTGGTGATTCGAATCACCGGAATTGAAACCTGGGTATAGATTATTGCCTTTCCAGAAGTCTGCGCTGAAGTCAGAAGACACCTCCAAAACTAGCGTGCAGTTTGTTTGGTATGAGGTGTGAAGACGACAGATTACGGTTAAAAGATCGCCGGGTCTGAGGTTCAAATCTTCCGAAGAGGCAACAAAGTTAAATGCGTATTCATCATCCGAAGTCATTCTGTAACTAACGGTGTCATTTTCATCAATGATCTTTTCGGTGTCCATTTCAGGGATGAATTGCGATGGGCTTTTCTTAAAATCCACTTCGAAACTAAAAGAAGGCTTGCGCTCGTCTTTGCCCGCTTTGCTGAATAAATATGCGCCGGAGTTAAAATGGTTTGCATGCTCAATTCGTTGTGGATATTCAAACCGGATGATTTCATACGTTTCTGGTGGAACATATCTGTTTGACCAGGCAAAAGCAAGGAAGGGTTCTTCTGCGTGTTGCAAAAAATGTCGCAGAGCCGTGCGGGTACTGTCGTTATCAATACTCCATAAGGGTATCTCAACCCGGTGTCCAAGCTTTTCGAAATAATGATGCAGGTAGTCTGGGCTGTTTAAGTGGGCAACTTTGGCAACATTGTTCCGACCGTATTGCTCATCCCAAGCTTTTATTTTTTCACTCAGTTCTCTGAAAACCCCAAATTGCTCGGTGGCGTAATATCGGGCAACAAGCATCGTGCTGAGCGATGTTACACAAAGCAGCAGAACGGTTATCGTGATGGTCATCCATTTCGACAGTGAAGTTGGAAAAAATGAAAAAACCAGCATCAATAAAAATGGCGCGGCAAAGAGCAGGGTAGAGAACTGCATCACCGGATTGATATGCACTGAGTAGTAGTATCCGATTCCGTAAGGAAGGATTAATAGCAGCAAGCAGATTAATTGCCATTTGCTGAATTTGACGGCAGGAAGCCGGAGGAAAAAGCCCAAAATTGCAAGAGCAATAATGAAGGTGATCAGCAAATAGTGATCGTTGAATATGTACCGTAAAAATTGCCAAATAAAATCTGGCTCTGGTGCCCCGAGCCACTGCCCCACACCGCCCAGACTGAGCTGATAGCGCGTGATTTCAAAATGCGGAATCCAGATTGCAAGAGCCGTTATAGCCGCAATCAGGTAATGCTTCCAACTTTGCCTGTTGATTAAAAACAACCCTAAAACCGCCATCAACATCACCTGCATAAAACTAAAGTAATGGGTCAGCATGGCAAGCGCTGTGCAACCCCCCGCGAGAACAGCATTCCAAACTCCGCCTTTGTTGAGCAGAATTCGTCCCCAGAAAAATGCAGTGGCGCAGGTAAAAAATAACCCCGGGCTGTAGGGGCGAGCCAGTTGGCTGTACATGATAAAAAACTGCAGTCCGGCCATACAGGCCGATGCAAATAAAGCTCCTGGTGTTCCAAACCAGTCACGGCAGGTTAAAAAGAGCATCAATACAGCACCGATACCGAAAATCACAAATGGCAGGCGAACGGCAACCTCAGACAGACCAGCAATGTGGGTCCAGCAATACAACAACAACTGCGTGAAAGCTGGATGACCATCTACGCGGATGCCTTGATTGATCAGCGCTGAAAAAGTGGGATAGTTGAGCCGCGTTAGTGCTGATAATTCGTCGTTTGAAAAGGAAAAGTCAAGCGCATATAGCCGAAGAACTGCGGCCACTGCCAGAATGGTCCCGACGAGCCACCAGTGATTTTCAGGACGAAGTTTCAATAGCCATGCGTTGTTTTAAACTTTCATACAACACTATGCCTGCCGAAACCGCCACATTGAGCGATTGGGTAACACCTGCCATTGGGATCTGCACTTGTTCGTCGGCCTCGAGCATTAGTTGTGACGAAATTCCGGTATCTTCTGCACCCAGGATAATTGCTGCCGGACCCGCGAAGGAAGTTTCAGAAAGCAGTTTTTTCCCTTTTTCGAAACAAGCGATTGCTGTGAGACCGCTGTTCTTTAGAAATTTTACAGACCCGGGTAAATCCTTCACCCGGCAAATTTTAATATTGAAAACGGCTCCTGCTGAAGTTTTAACAGCCTCAGAGGTTATAAGCGCCCCGCCTCGTTCAGGAATCACCACCGCGTGAGCTCCCATGCATTCTGCGGATCGGCAAATGGCACCGAAATTTCGCACATCGGTTATCTGGTCGAGTACCAATATCAATGGGGTTTTGCCCGACTCGTATAAATCAACTACAACATTTTCGAGATTGTCGTAGTGCACCGGTGAAAGCAAGGCAATAACGCCCTGATGATTTTTTCGGGTGATTTTGTTGAGCTTCTCAACAGGTACTTTCTGATAAGGAATGTTGGCCTGTTGGGCGAGCTTTATAATTTTCTGCGTGTTTTCTGAAATGCCGGTTCGCAGAATCAGAATTTTGTTGATTTCTTTTCCACTTTCGAGGGCCTCCAACACGGGGTGTGTTCCAAACACAAAATCTTTGGTAGTAGTAACGTCAGTTTGCATATATTTTGCCATTTCGCCAGCTTTCAATAGCCCTGTACCAGGCCGCTTTGTAATTTTCGTTGCGATCCAATCTATAATCGTTGTCGGTGAAGGGATTGATGACCTTAATAAAGGTGAAATTCAGCGACATAACATTCCTCTCTTCGCCGTAAATCCAAGTTTCGGAGTTGGTGCCTTTGTATATGATATTCGGTTCACCAAAGATGATGAAAATCAAACCTCGATCGGTTTTCCAACCTTCGGTATAGGAGGTGAAAAACTGGTTGGCATTTTCTACCCGGCTGTAGTACAACTGAATCATTTGTCGGGCACGCTCTTTTGAGCCGGCAAATTCCAGCCACTTTTCTTCTACCGCTTGTCGTATGCTACCTTTTTGTTGCATTTCCCGATGCTCCCATTCCGTAGTCAGGTAGCGGATGGATTCGAACATTTGCAGGGGTTCAGCAACAAACGGAAAGGGTTCTGGAAAGGTAAAGAGGGTGAATCCCTGTTTTTGGTCCTCATTAATTGTAATGTGGTAGAAGCCTGTTTTGGTGGGCTCAAAAATTGAGAAATCGGGTGTGGCACGTATTGCGAAAGTGCTGTCGGCTTGATATTGAAACGGAGGCGGCGTATAATTGGAGAATGGCGGAGGTGGCAGCGGAAAATATCGTCCGTAATACCGCGCCATCATGTCCTTTTGTTGTTTGTTCTTTATTCTCAAACGATTGGGCCGGGTAATGAAATTCTCATATACCGGCAGTCGCTTGTCGGTTTGAAAAAGCAGAAAATTGTCGCGGTGATTAGCGTTATTTTTCTCGATCGCAAATTGCGAAGACTGCATTTCACCACTGTTTATATCAATGATTCTCAGTTCTGCCCTAAAGTTGTAACCATCTGGAAGGCTCATTTTAAGCGCGGTGTGCAGGTGGGCGTTTTCACCAGTGCGTGTCACCTCATCCAACCGAACCAGAATGCTGTCAACGGCACGGGTCAATTCGGGAGCAGATGGGAAAACCTTGAGATCGATCAGCGCTGATGCCGACTGCTTGAGATCATTTTCACTCTCCTCAAAAGTTAGGTCGGCAAGTGGAATTTTAAAATAAATAGTGGTCTCGTTTTCGGCTGAATGAAAAATCTTTTTGTCGTACTGGATGCTGATTTTATTTGAATCGTATATGCCGGAGATATTTTCCCGCAACACCTTTTTACTGCTGCCACATGCCGCCATCAAAAGCAATACTGCCAGTGCGATTGCAATGTGGGTGATATGAAGTTTGTTTAATTTGCTGACCATGGTGCTACTAGTGACTTACTTCAACCGGACTCAGATATGCTGCAAGTTTAACGATAATTGCCGAGAGCAAATTGCGCAATCTCGTGGCAAATTCCTTGTTATAGGCCTTTATCTATTCAAAGTTAAAAATGGCTTAGTTGTTCAGAATAACGACTAAGGTTCCGGTTTTAATTTGAGAAAAGAGCCGCATGATGTCGTCATTTTTCATCCGCACACAACCGTGAGATGCCGGCTTTCCAATTAATCCTTCTTCAGGAGTGCCGTGTATCATAATGCCCCGCAGGTAGGAATCTCTTTTTTCGTTTTGGTTGATACCAGGCTCTAATCCACTCAAATGAAGCAGCCGAGTGGTGATTTCGTCTGATCCTGTCGATACGGGTTCTTTAATAATGTCGGTCACTCTGCCGGTATATACTTTTTCTTTAATAACCCCTCCTGATGGCACATCACCACCTACCTTTTCGCGAATAAGATGCAGACCGGTGGGAGTGCAGTTGCTGCCCCATTCGCTGCCAATTCCATTTTTAGCAGTAGAAACCTGAAATTCTTCGGCCACCTTTTTGTCGCGGATGAAGTACATTTTTTGCTGTTTTACGGCGACGTACAGAAACTCATCGAATTGATGTTGCTGATATTTAATATGTAGATACTCTGTTAAAAATTCGATCATCGCCGAGTTTTTGCGTGCAGGATCGTTCGATTTGACGGTGCCTGCCGAAAGAAGCAAAAACATAAGTATTGTGAACCGGACGATCATAGGGTAAAAATAGAAGTTAGATTCAGAAAAAACTGACGAAGCCGAAATGAATTTTACCGTTCCGTAGTAATATCGGATTGTCGAACTGCTTTCCGAGGGCATAGGTGAGTGAGAACATTCCCGCCCTGGTTTCGAAAGTTATCCCCAGTCCAAAGCCAAGCGGGGTGTCGCGAAGATAACCGTCGGTCACGTTCAGCTCATACCAGCCGCCGTCAAAAAAGGCAAACAAATAGGAATTCCTTTCGAGTAGAAAACGATATTCAGCGGTGAAAATTCCATAGGCTGAGGCAAAAATCGATTCTTCGTCGAATCCGCGGATAGTACTCATGCCCCCGATGCGAAACACCTCGTTTCTAAACATGTTTGGATTTTGGGTAATGGCACCTTTTACGCCCAACATCACCGTATTGCGTGGTGTGATTAAGGTAAATATCCGTGCCAGCAGCGTGCTGTTCCACTGTGTGGACTTTAGCGGTATGTCTTCGTAAAATACTTCATCCAACTCTGGGTTTTTGCGTATCGAACGGCTTCCGGCCGCTCCACTCAAAGTCAGCTCATGGCCGCGGGTTGGGTTGATGCGGTAATTGAGCCGTGAAGTTTGGACTTCAAGGCCGAATAAATTGGATTGTGAGTTAGCCATTCCCTGGCTCGGAGCAATTACCTTCGATATCACATTCGATTGCCGTGGCTCATAAAATACCTTGACATGACTTCGACCCGAAAACTGATAGGCTGCTCCAATTTGTGCACTTATTTGAACAAAGGAAGTGTCGCGTCGATACAATGAAAATCCGAGGTCGGCTCCGATCGGCGAGTTGAGCAGGTATGGGTATTTAAACTGAACGTTAATGTCCTGGGTGGCTGTTTGCAACCGGCGCCAGTTCAGCGAAATGGTTTCTCCGCGATTAAACGCGTTTTGAAGCTCAAGTTTGACGTCCCCTGTTATTCCGATTTTACCGGTGAATTCATCGGGTTGAATACCGAGTATGCCGTCAAATCGACTGGCTTTTCGTTCATTAAGATAAAGAACAACTTTGGTGTTTTTCTCCGAAAATATGACTTCGGTCGGACGAATAATATCGACAAAAGCAAGATCCTCCAGCAAACCGTCGACGGCAGTGATGGTGCGCTCATTGTAGCGCATGTTGGGTTTTAATTCCAGATAATTTTGAAAGTAATTGGGGTGCGTTTTGGTGCTTCCTCGCACCACGACACTGTCCAATTGTATCAGTTGGTTTTTGTTGAGCCGAATGCTGGCACTGAGTCGATTTTCCTCAAGGTGTGTACTATCGAGATGAACGGTGGCAAAAGGGTGCCCGTTGTTTTCGCAATAGGTTAGAATGCTCTCGAATAGCTCAGACACCTGATTGGGATTAAACGAGCGTTCGTAAAATATTTTATCACGAAAGCGAATGCTACCAAGGGTTTCCTCATCCAGATTCCCGCGGCTTAATTTGGCCCATGAAAAGATGTCACCAGTATAGATATAGACATTCCAGTGGTAGCCGCTTTCTACAATCCGATCCACAGAGAAAGAGAGATAGCCCCGCCGGAACATTTCGAGCTGCATTTCCTGCAACCATAAATAGCGGTGTCTGTAGCTGCTAAATTGTTCCTTTCTCACCACATCTGCGGGCAGTTTATTCTGCACATCAACCACCTGAACCGAGTACTGCTTTTGCGCCTGAATTTGCGGACTCAGCCACCATAGACAAAGTGTTGCAAAGCAAACGAGTAGGGGTTTAGCCTGCCTGATAGGTTTTCGTGGAACAAAAATTGATGAAATAATCATAACCTTTCTGGAAGTGTCCCGTTATAATAAGCCAAGTGAACATTCAAAAATCAGAATTGTGAATAAGAATTTCGATAGTAACGAGAAACGAAAAGCAAAATCTATTAGTTTGCAACATATTCCTATTTTTACAGATCTTCAAAATAAATTATCAATGAAACGATTCCATTCTATAGTTGTTGTATTTCTTCTTGCAGGTGGTTTAATGGCTTCGTGCAGCACACAAAAGAAAGCGTGTGCAGCATACAGCAGCATTGAATATCATCAGCCTGCCGAGAATTGCTAAGCATCTATTTCGGTGTTGATCGAAATTAACCAATGATACGAAATTCGGTCTGCCAATAGCCATGTATGCGAGGTGTGGTCGCTTCTTCTTTTATTGGTAATATTCGAAATATACCTTCTGCTCGATATCAGGATGCAGGCTCAGTGCAACCGGGCAGTATAGCGCAGACGATTCGAGAATGGCCTTTTCTCGCTTCGAATAACTTTCATCCTTTATTTTTAGTTTGACCTCTATTCTGCCAATTCTTCGCGGACTAGAGGTCATTTCCTTTAAAATGCTGGCTGTTGCTTCCACAAATTCAAACCCTTTGGCCGACGCGTTGATTCCCATTATTGTCAGCATACACGCGCCGAGCGATACGGCTGTCAGGTCGGTAGGAGAGAACGAAGCGCCATTTCCATTGTTGTCTTTCGGCGCATCGGTTACCATTCTCACATTGCTTTCGCTATGCGTTAATTCATTTCTGAGATTTCCCTGATAGACTATCGTAGCTGTCGTCATATTGAAACGTGTGTGTGATTTAGACCTTTAATGTATAACTTTGTTGGATATACATGAAGGTAAAAGTATTCATATTACTTGTGTTTATCACATTGCTTTCGCTGCAAATACGTGCTCAGGAAACGATTTTTGATGAAACCATGGTGGTATATCAACATCAATGGTTTGGTGGGGTCAATATTCATACTTCGGGCTGGGGGCTCAATTTTTCAACGTTGAAGAATAGAACCGCTTTTAAGGCGCGAGCCCTGAAACTGGAAATTGTCGGAATCAACAGTCATAAGCAGGTTAAGAGTTTTAATCCTTATTATGAAGATGCCCGCGGATACTTTTACGGCAAGCAATATTCCTTATTCGCGGTCCGCCCATCGTGGGGATATAAAAAAGTGCTGAACGATAAATTGCGCAAAAATGGTGTCGAGGTGAGTTACACCTGGTCGATCGGTCCCTCACTTGGACTGGCCAAGCCTGTTTATCTTGAAATCATCCGCGAAGGTCAGATGCCGGGCTCACGGGTGATTAATGTGGAACGATATGATGTAGACAAGCATTACCACGATGATATTTATGGTAGGGCATCAGGGTTTAAGGGCTGGGATGAGTTGAGAATCTACCCAGGTGTTCACGGTCGCTTCGGCCTAATGTTCGAGTTTGCGAGCAAAAAAACCAGTATTATGGCACTCGAAGGTGGGGTGGCATTTGACGGCTATGCCCAGAAAATCCCTATTATGGCGCTGGAGGGCTCTGAGAATCGACAATTTTTTCTCAATTTTTATCTAAACTTCCTTTTTGGAAAAAAATACAACAAGACCAAATGACATCGGTAACAGGAGAAGAAGAAGTATTGAGCAGAAAGCCATCGTGGCTGCGGGTTAAGTTGCCAACCGGACAAGCATACAAGGAAGTTCGGCAAATTGTTTCAGAGCATAAGCTTCATACCATTTGTGAGAGCGGAAACTGTCCCAATATGGGCGAATGCTGGGGTGCTGGTACGGCTACTTTCATGATTCTTGGAAATATTTGCACCCGTTCATGCGGGTTCTGCGCGGTAGCAACCGGCAAGCCAGAAACTGTTGATCGTTTTGAACCGCTGCGTGTGGCCAAGTCGGTTAAACTGATGAAAGTGAAACACGCTGTGATTACTTCCGTCGATCGCGACGATTTGACCGATGGTGGATCAGTTATTTGGACTGAAACGGTAGATAAAATAAGAGAAATATCGCCAGGCACCACACTCGAAACGCTCATACCTGACTTTGCTGGTAAATGGGAAAATCTTCAACGCATTATCGATGTCGCGCCGGAAATCGTATCTCATAATCTGGAAACCGTGCGAAGGATGACTCGTGCAGTGCGTATTCAGGCTAAGTACGACCGAAGTTTGGAAGTTTTGTTCCGACTCAAAAAAGGAGGTATGAAAACCAAGTCGGGGATCATGTTAGGATTAGGAGAAACGCATAAAGAAATTCTGGAAACAATGGATGATCTGAGAAGCGTTGGCGTGGACATCATAACTCTGGGGCAATACTTGCAGCCAACAAAGAGTCATTTGCCTGTAAAAGAGTTTGTTACTCCTGCAAGGTTTGAGGAGTATAAAGCGTATGGTTTAGCACTGGGATTCAGGTTTGTAGAAAGCGGGCCATTGGTTCGATCATCCTATCATGCCGAAAAGCACCTTTTCTGAATCTAAGAAGTGCGAAAAAAATACGCACTTTGTATGCTGCCTGCACAATCTATCCTGTTTTAAATTTGTAATTTCAGGGCTTGATTTAGACAGGTGGTTTGTGATAACACATGAATTCTCCTTAAATAATCTGAATAACAAATAGTTGCGAAATAGAAATCAAATTAAAATGAAGAAACTGTTACTTTTCACAACAGGTGGGGTCACTGCATTTGCGCTCATCTTTTCATTGTGGAACCCATTTGGGGACACAGATCACGTGGCCATATATAAGCCGCGAAGTGCGAAAGCACATTCTCAGCCTGGTTTTGGAGCACAAGGAGCCTTGGAGGTTCAGTGGGAAATGAAGAAAAATTATTTCACCGGCCAAATTGAGTACGAGGATGTTTTGAGCACCCGTCGGGCTTTGAAAAGACACGCTACCAAAAACAGTCGTGCAAATGATATGGAGTGGAACACGCTCGGCCCTGACAATATCGGCGGCCGTACCCGGGCATTGTGGATCAACCCCAACGATGATAACCACCTCATTGGCGGTGCGGTTTCAGGAGGTCTTTGGGAAACAAAAAATGCCGGTAATACCTGGGAGCCCGTAGAGTCGTTCAATAAACATGAGGATTTCTATCAGCACATGATCATCGCTTCCATTGCCCGTACCGGTAGTGGTATCTTTTATGTCGGAACAGGTTCTCAGCACGAATACTTTCCATGGGGCGGTGGTGGAACGGCCGGATTTCCAGGAGGTGGATTGTGGAGATCTACCGACCCATCTGGACAGAACTGGGAAAATGTTTTTACACCGACCTTATTTACCACGTCTTCTGATTGGTTGACTGTAGATGCTGTTGTTGTTGACCCAACAGATCCAGAAAAGATGTGGATTGCACACAACCGGGGTCTGAACGCTTACTATCATGGTAGCGATGAGCTGGAACCACGACCTAGCGGTATCCCACAATCTTTTCAGGCTTGCGAAGATGTTCACATTTCTCACGATGGTCAGGTTATTCTGGCATCAATCGGTAGTCAGGGTTATATCTCAACCGATGGCGGTGAATCATTCAGCAATTTTAATGGTACAACACTGGGCAACGGAGAAATGAACCCGCTTGGCTTGGGTGGAAACCGAAGAATCGAATTCGCTATTTCACCGTCAGACCCTAACTACCTCTATGCTGTTTGCGTTAATAACGACAACAGTCTCAGGGCCGTGATCGCGTCTTTTGATAAAGGCAACTCGTGGCACCGTATTGCACAAGACGTTAGTCAAAACCCACAAACGCCATTTCAACCTTTTGGTGGCGTTGGCGGGCAAGGTGAATGGGACTGTGCAATTGGCGTTAATCCACTTAACCCTAAGCAGATCTTCCTCGGTGGACTGGTTATATACAGTCACACCATTTCTGGAGATACCCCGGCTTTGGCCAACTGGGAGCAGCGAAGCTTGTATTCTACTAACTACACAGCTAATCCGTTCGCGGTACACCCCGATATTCACTTCTTTGTATGGGATTCGCAGAATAATTTCTATGCGGCCACGGATGGCGGTTTCTTCCGGTCTAATGATATGGCCACATCTTCCGCTCCAACATTTTTCCCTGTAAACCAAGGATTTGTAACAACCCAGTTTTATGGGATTGCACATTCTAATGACGACCGTACAATTGGTGGAACCCAGGATAACGGAACCATTTACATGAATCAAGAGGGTGTGTCACCAAATCAGGGAATTGAACAATTTGGTGGTGACGGATTTGATTGTGATATATCATTTATTCGCCCCACACTGGTATTTGGTAGTAGCCAATTTGGAAGTGTCCAGCGCTCACTGGGTGGAGCCTTCGGTGAGAATATTTCTCCAATCGGATCTTCTGGCGACTTTACAACGAATATTCGATTGGTTGAAACCGAGGATGACCCATACTCCACCCGTGGAACCATGTGGGGCGTAGATATCGAGGCGGATGCGTTTAACGAACAATACCTAGAGTGGGATAATGGCGATATTACTTTAGGGTATATTCCCGCTGGCCATTGGGTTCAACACAACTCAGTAGCCGATCAACGCGAGTTTTGGACACAGCTCGAGCAAAACATGTACTACTATCAACAAAAGCTTATTCCAGATTCTACAGAGGTTACCGTAATTGACACCGTAGAGACGATTATGGATGTTATAATTGATTCGGTACTGGTAGCTTCAGATACCACTTACCTTCAGGATTGCGACACCTTTAGCCTCGCACTGGATACTACTTATGTTGATTCGTGTACGATTTTCATTGGAGTTGAATTTTGCATCCATATCGATACAATTCTTCACTATCAGGATACACTCATTTGTGTGGTAACTGATACGGTTATTGATTATGAAGCCATTTATTCATACGATACCACCTACACCTATATTACCGAAACCGGAACTGACTTGATTGTCGAATTCGATACACTGTACGGTTTCTCAGATTCATTGCTGTTGATAGATCGCGTGCAGTCCTTATTTGCCGTCGGTCTGGGACTTGGACAAGGAGTCTGGGTAACCCGAGATGCTTTGAATACATCCATTGAACCGGAATACTGGAATGTGGGCTCCAACATCACCGATATGATCAACACTCTCGAGTGGTCTCCAGATCGCGATCATTTGTATATCGGAACAGCATCTGGACGATTACTGAGGATATCAGGCTTCAATCAAGTGTATCATGCCCAAGATATTGGTAATTTACAGACCACTACATTGATTAATAGCGGAGCACCGATTAGTGATATCGCTGTAGACTATTCACAAGGTACAGGTGGGCCTGACGCCGAACCAGCTTCTGAAATGGTGGTGGTAACCCGTCAACAGTTTGGTACTACCGACAAGGTACTAAGGTCAATGAACGCGGCGAGTACAACTTCGAACAATAGCTTTTCCAGCATCTGGAATATCGAAGAGCCTCTTAACAGAATGCCGGTATATACTTGTGTGATTTCTAAAGCCAATCCAGATCATATCGTTATCGGAACCGAAGTTGGAATTTTCCGGACAGTTGATGGTGGAAATACGTGGGCCGAAGAAAACGGTGGGTTGATGGATCGCGTTCCAGTGGTTGACCTTCGTCAGCAATATCGCGATGCTTGGGAAGTGACCAATTCCGGAATTATCTATGCAGGTACACACGGGCGAGGAATTTTTAATAATACCTCATACTTCGAACAAAACACCGGTGTGGAAGATCTAACGGACGTAACTAACCCTGATCTGTTCACCAACATGACAATCTACCCGAACCCTGTAAACACCTATGGCTGGGTAGATTTTAAACTGAACAGGCAGGAAAATATAAAAATCAGCATCTTTAACATCCACGGACAAATGGTTGAATCTATCAACCGCGACCTTATGACAAAGGGAGATCATCAGATTAGATTTGATGTGAACCGCATGTCTGCCGGAACATATATTCTGGTTTTGGAAGCAGGTGGTGAAATGAAGAGTGGTCGCTTTATTGTAACCAAATAAGACTGATTGTAAAGACTACAATAGTTTTTAAAACAAAAAGCCTCTCCATTTCGGTGAGGCTTTTTGTTTGCATAATTTCTAATGAAAGAAGTGTGTAAATAGTTTAGGAGCGTGAGGCAACAAGGTAACTTAATCTTGGAAATGGCGCATACTTAAGGTGGTGCCATCAAATTGCGCATAAGTGAAATGATCAATCCAGTCGCCCAGATTAAAATAGGTGCTGTTTTCGCCAACTTGAATTTGCATGGGTAAATGACGGTGACCAAATACAAAATAATCGAAATGCTTGGTTTTCAGTAACTCTTTGCTGTAGATGGCCAGCCACTCGTTTTCTTCACCTAAAAATCTTTTGTCAGATGAACCGGTGTGCTGACGACTTTTTCTACTCCAGAAGTTAGCTAATCCAATGCCTAAATTGGGGTGAAGCCGTGCAAAAAGCCACTGACAAAACGGGTTTCTAAAAACCTTTTTAATGAATTTATAACCGCGGTCACCGGGGCCTAAACCATCGCCGTGTCCGATGTAAAAGCGCTTGTCTCCATAAGTGCGCTCAATGGGCTCCAGATGCACTTCTACTCCGGTTTCTTTTGGTAGGTAATCAAACACCCACATATCATGGTTGCCAATAAAAAAATGCACTTTTATGCCTGCATCAGTCAGCTCGGCGATTTTTCCGAGTAGTCGAACAAAGCCGCGTGGCACCACGGTTTTATATTCAAACCAAAAGTCAAAGACATCACCTACCAAATAGATTTCGGCCGCATCGCTTTTGATCTCGTCTAACCAATGCACCACTTTTTTTTCGCGAATCAGACTGCTGTCATAATCCGGAGCACCGAGGTGAAAGTCAGAGGCAAAGTATATTTTAGTTCGGGTTGTCAAGGACGTAGTTTAATACTGGTTTTCGACTTCGAATCTCGTCATAAAATTTCAAATCATTTCTTTTCTGCCCAAAAGCTCCGCACTGGATAGCAGCGAATAAAAAAAAGCGCAACGGTTTTTTGAACTGTTACGCCTTAAATCGGTCTTCTCGAACTCCGTTTACGTATTGAGTACTTCAGCAATTTTATCTTCGAGCGCTTTTCCACGCAATCCTGAAACGATAATTTTGCCTTCGCGGTCGATGAGTACCGTATGTGGTATGCTGGTGACGCTATATATCTGGGCAGCGGCACTATTCCAAAACTTTAAATCGCTCACTTGAGGCCAGGTTAATCCGTCGTCTTTAATGGCCTGTACCCATTTATCCTTATCGCGATCGAGCGACACCCCATAGATTTCAAACCCTTTACCTGCGTATTGATTGTACATTCTTACCACGTTTGGATTCTCGCGGCGACAAGGCATGCACCACGAAGCCCAAAAATCAATCAAAACGACTTTGCCACGAAGAGAAGAAAGCGGAATAACTTTTCCTTGGGGATTCGTCAATTCAATTTCTGGAGCAATTTTTCCCGGTTGAAGGTTGACGGTTGCCGCGATTTTTTGTTCAGCCTGTGCAATTTGGCTGCCCAACATGCTGTAATATACATGATGCGAAAATGTTCCCGATAAATTCTGGTGTATTTTCTTGAAAATCTCCAGATTTTCTTCCGGATCTAACTCCCCCAATATCGATACGCCTACTGGAGAATGACTGTTATTGTTGAGAAAATCGATCTGATATTCTTGATATTCCGACCGCGCCACCTCAAACGAATTAATTAACTCCTGTTGCTTCACCGCATCTCCCGTTTGGGAGACCGCTTGAAATTCCTGTTGAATGGACTCCAACTGGTCGCGAAATGGACGAGATCCCGCGTAGTAATCACGCAGAACTTTGGAGTGGGTAGATCCAGAGATGTCATAAGAACTGAGAAGGTTTTCTGCATCCCCGGTGATTTGAATGTTTTCGGTGCTGTCGGTAAACAAAACGATTTGTTGATCATCGATTACCAGCGTATAAAAATCCTGCGGGCCGGGGCGAACACCAAATGCAAAGTTTCCGTTTTCGTCAATCACTGTTTGTTCGAGTGTAACGTTGTTGTTGTTATCGATGTGGTTGAGCGAAATGTTTTTTCCAGCTCCATTTTCCAACTGTCCGTTTATTCCTTCCGGTTGATCGGGTCCAGACTGGCATGCTGTTAAAAATGCAGCGATTGAAATGATCAGGTATCTCATGGCTTATTGGTTTACTTATTCGTTTAACAGGGATTGAATGATTTTGCTGGCGGCTTTAGGATCGGCAGTGCGATTGGAGAGTTTCATTACCTCACCCATAAAAAGCCCGAGCAATCCTTTATTTCCGGCTTTGTAAGCGGCGGCCTTATCGGGATATTTAGCAATGGCCTGTTGCGCCAAGTCTTTCAAGGAATTCTCATCACTGTCCTGTAGTAAGTTCAGCGATTCGGCGATTTCGAGCGGAGTGCGGTGGGGTTCGGCGATCATTGCTGGAAATATATTCTGGCTGGCCACACTGTTGCTCACCTTTCCTTCTTGAATCATTTCGATGAGCACAGCGAGTTGCATTGCCGAAACGGGAAAGCCTTCCATGCCAATACCGCTCTGATTCAGATACGATTTCACATCAACCATCACCCAGTTGACGGCACTTTTATAATGACTGGTGCGCGAAATTAGGTCTTCGAAATATAGTGCAATGGCCTTATTTTCGGTGAGCACCCGGGCATCGTATTCTGTTAGTCCAAGGGTGTTGATATACTTTTCCATCAATTCGGACGGAAGAGGTGGTAGGGTTTTGCGAACTTCTTCAATTTGCTTTTCCGTGACGGTAATGGGTTGAAGATCGGGTTCTGGAAAATAGCGGTAGTCGTGGGCATCTTCCTTGCTTCGAAGCAAAGTAGTGGTGCCGGAAACCGCGTCGAAGTTGCGGGTTTGCTGTTCGATGGTTCCACCGCTTTCAATAATGGCAATTTGTCGTGTAGCTTCATGTTCAATAGCGCGCTGAACATTTCTCAGCGAGTTCATGTTTTTGACTTCAACCCGCTTCCCAAACGTGGAGCTGCCTTTTGGCATTACTGAAATGTTGGCATCGCAGCGCAAACTTCCCTCTTCCATATTGCCGTCGCAAATTTCGAGATAGCGCACCAGTTTTCGGATTTCAGCCAAATAGGTGTAAGCTTCTTCTGAAGATCGCATATCTGGTTCCGACACGATTTCCAGCAAGGCCACCCCAGCGCGATTCAAGTCGATCAGCGTATCGAATGGATCCTGATCGTGGATGCTCTTGCCCGCATCTTCTTCAATGTGAATCCGTGTAATACCGATCTTTTTGGTTTCTCCGTCCACATCAATATTGACCAAACCACTGGTGCAAATCGGCGTCGTGTCCTGCGTAATTTGATATCCCTTTGGCAGGTCGGCGTAAAAGTAGTTTTTACGCGCAAAATGCATTCGATCTGTAATGTTGCAGTTGGTGGCCAACCCCAGCTTAATGGCCGAGATGATGACTTCCTTATTGAGTTTTGGCAGCGTCCCAGGCAGGGCCAATGTTATCGGCCCTACATTGCTATTGGGTGCCGATCCGTATTCATTTCGATCGCCCGAATAAGCTTTTGATTGGGTGTTCATTTGGGCATGAACTTCGAGCCCGATGACCATCTGATATTTGTTGCGAATCTCCGCGTCCATTCAATGTTTAAATTTGGTTGACGAGTTTCCGGAAAATGCTGGTTAACTTGGGTTCGGCGGCTTCGGCAACACGTTGAACGTCTTCATGGGTAACCTTCACAATTTTTCCAGGCACACCCAAATCGGTAATAATCGAAATTCCGAAGCATTTTAATCCCATATGGCGGGCGGCAATAACTTCAGGAACAGTACTCATTCCCACCGCGTCGGCGCCAATGTTTCTAACGTATAGGTATTCTGCCGGAGTTTCCAGACAAGGTCCACTAAGTCCGGCATAAATGCCCTGACCTAGCTCAATGTTATCCTGCGATCCAATCGACAGGGCCATATCTACGAGCGATTTGTCGTAAGCATCGCTCATATCCGGAAATCGGGGTCCTAGTTCATCGATGTTTGGCCCCATCAATGGATTGGTTGGGAATAGGTTGATGTGGTCGGTAATCACCATTAAGTCGCCGATCTCTTGTTCTGGGTTAACACCACCACATGCATTGGAAAGCAAAAGGTGAGTGACACCCAGAAACTTCATTACCCTCACCGGAAAAACAACTTCCGACATATCATAGCCCTCGTAGAAATGGAATCGACCTTTCATGGCTACCACCGGCTGATTGTCGAGATGGCCAATGACTAATTGTCCATGATGTCCTTCTACCGTGGAAACAGGAAAGTTGGGGATGTCTTCATAGTTGAGAACCACATCCGCTACTATTTCTTTTCCCAGACCCGATAAACCGGTACCTAAAATAATGCCTGCTTTAGGCCTGACCGCGGTTTTAGATTTTAGAAAACGAGCGGTTTCTTCAATTTTTTTCAACATATCTTTTTACTTCTCTTTCAAAGGTTTCTTGATTCTTCAGAAATTCTATTTCAATTGTCAACACAAAAATTGGTAGTTTCAAAAGCAGTGGCGCAAGTGATGGATGATTCAGTTTTACACTGTCTTTTTCTGTAGTTACAACCAGTTTGGGAGACGCTTCAAAATTATCAAATATTTCGGTTATCCTTCGAACGTCTCGCGTGCTATAATCGTGATGATCGCTGAACTTAACGGTTTTTAATATTCTCGCTTTCGTTTTCAGATATTCCTCAACATATCGCGGGCGTGCGATACCGGTTACCAACAAGACACCTTTGCCTTCTATAAAATCTGTTTCGAAAATCTGATCGCCGTTTATTGGTTTGAGATTGCGGTATCGGAAGCGGGTAAAAAACACTTTTTGATGAGACCCTGGATTAATCTCCTTCAGAATTTGGTCTTCATTTACATCTGTTGGACATTTAGTGACCACAATCAGGTTGGCATCCTTTGCGCGATACCGGATATCGCGCAATGTTCCGGCTGGCAACAAATATTGTCTGGTATAGCGGTTGTGGTAGTCGGTGAGCAGAATATTCAGGCCTGCTTTCACGCGTCTGTGTTGAAACGCGTCGTCCAGAATTACGGTGTGGATAGCAGGTAGCGCGCTTAATTTTTCGATTCCCCTTTTTCTATTGGCATCGACAGCAACTTTAGCTTGGTCGAGGTGCCGATAAATAAGTAGTGGTTCGTCGCCGACATCGTCGGCCGTGCTGTTGGAGTTGACCAACATAAACCCACTGGTTTTTCTTTTATATCCACGTGAAAGCACAGCAATGTTTTCATTGTCGCCGAGTAGTTTCGCTAAATATATTGTAAAAGGTGTTTTGCCCGTTCCGCCCGTGTTCAAGTTCCCCACACAAATGGATTTAGGATGAGTGAAGTGGTGAGAAGTAAGCAATCCAGTATCAAAGAGAAAATGCCTTACCCTCAAAATTATCCCGTAAAGTGCTGAAAATGGAAGAAGAACAATTCTCAGTAATTTCATGGGCTAAAAATAAGAACATAACACAAGCCATGAAGATTAAAGATGTTGCTAGATACCTTGAGAATTTGGCTCCGAAAAATTATCAGGAGAGTTACGACAACGCAGGATTATTGGTTGGCGACGCAGATTCAGAAGTGTGTGGCATTCTGGTGTCGCTAGATTGCACCGAAGCCGTGGTGGAAGAAGCAGTGCGTCGAAACTGCAACCTGATCGTTTCTCATCACCCCATTATTTTTGGAGGACTTAAACGGCTTACTGGTGCCAACTATGTGGAGCGTACGGTGCTTTCTGCCATACGAAATGATATTGCACTATATGCCATTCATACCAATCTCGACAATATTCAGGCGGGAGTCAATAACCGCATTGCAGATCGCTTGAAACTAACCAATAGGGAAATTCTTGTGCCCAAATCGGGGCATTTGCGCAAGTTGGTGGTGTTTTGCCCAATGGATCACGCAGAATTGGTTCGGCAGGCTGTTTTTTCAGCCGGTGCCGGAGCAATCGGTAATTATAGTGAATGCGCTTTCAATCTAGTTGGAGAAGGAACATTTAAAGGAGGAGACTACACCAAACCTTTTGTGGGCAGAAAAGGAGAACGGCACACCGAAAAAGAAACAAGGATTGAAGTTGTTTTCCGATCGCACCAACAAAGTCAGGTGGTAAAAGCCATGCGCCAGGCACACCCCTATGAAGAGGTGGCCTATGACATATATCAACTCGAAAACGCCGATCAGCGTGTGGGGGCGGGAATGGTGGGCTTACTTCCCAAACCGATGGATGTCGAGGATTTTTTGGCCATGCTGAAAAAGAGTATGAACACGCAATTAATACGACACACTCGATTATTTAATGAACCGCTGCGAAAAGTGGCGGTTTGCGGTGGCTCGGGAAGCTTTCTTCTTCCGGCTGCCAAACAGTCAGGAGCTGATGTGTTTATCACCGGTGATTTTAAATACCATGAGTTTTTTGACGCCGAGGATCAGATTATAATTGCTGATATCGGGCATTATGAAAGTGAGCAGTTTACCATAGATCTTCTCGTGGAATATTTGCAGGAAAATTTTCCTACCTTTGCCGTCCATTTTACAGAGGTGAATACAAACCCAATTAATTATTTTTGATCGATGGCTAAGGCAACCAAAACAGAGAATGTTGTAGAGCAGAAACTGAGCGCTCTTTACACGTTGCAAAAAATACATTCCTCGCTCGATAAAATACGCACCGTCCGAGGTGAGCTTCCATTGGAAGTAGAAGACTTGGAAGACGAGATTGAAGGTCTTCGAACCCGAAAGGAAAAACTGGAGCAAGAGATTAAAGAGCTGGAATTCAGTGTTTCGGAGCGTAAAAATGCAATTCAGGAGAGTCAGGAGCTCATCAAGAAATACACCACACAGCAGGAAAAGGTTCGCAACAATCGCGAGTTTGATTCGCTTTCCAAAGAAATCGAATACCAGTCACTCGAAATTCAGCTCGCCGAGAAACGAATAAAAGAAACGCAGTTTGCCATCGAGAACAAAAAGGAGGTGCTCACTGAGTCTACTGAAGTTCTGGATGGTCGCGAAAAAGACCTGGAGCTGAAAAAGGCGGAGCTCGAAGCCATCACGGCTGAGACTGAGAAAGAAGAGCAGGATCTGGAAAAACGGGCAACCGAAGCAGAAAAGATAATCGAAGACCGTTTGCTAAACGCGTATCACCGTATCCGGGAAAATGCAAAGAATGGTTTGGCGGTTGTAACCATCGATCGGGATGCTTGTGGCGGATGCTTCAACAAGATTCCACCCCAGCGTCAACTCGATATCCGTACCCACAAAAAAATTCTGGTTTGTGAGCATTGCGGCCGAATTTTGGTCGATGACGAAATTGATCCCATTGAGGAATAATACCACAGGTTCAGTTGGTAATACAAAAAAAAAAGGGGCTCGCAGCCCCTTTTTTAATTCTTGTAAGTTTCTTTTCTAATACCGTATCCCAATGCTGAATGCAATTCCGTGTCGGACGATATCCATCGCGGCAAATTTGCTTTGTCCCACCAGATAGCCAGTGTCGTAGAAGGCGTAGGGCGATTCGGTCATGTGATAGTAGTACGATACATCGAGAAAAATTCTCTCAAATCGCATCCCCGCACCGAGCGAAATCTGATGGGAGCCGCGATCAAAGCTACCGCGATATGAGCGCTTAACCGGATCCATAGAATAATTATAACCAGCGCGCAGGCTTAACGGAAGTAAACGGTACTCAAATCCCGCACGAAAGTTATGCGTGATACCCAATACGTTCTTGATGTCCTCGTTTTGAAATTCGAAATTTTCACTACTGCTGCTTCTGGAGTTTCGTTTAAATTTTCCCGAACTGTAGTTCCGAAATTCATAATCAACACTAAGGATGGACCGCGGGCCGAAAACAGCTGCTACGCCAGTATTAAATACCCAAGGGGTGTGAAAGTTGTACCTAAAGTTGCCTTCGGGACTGGCAGAGGCGCCGGCACCGCCAGTGGTGTCGGCATTACTCAAATACGCCCCGGTGAGTTGCGCGTTGTGAATGGTTCTGAAATATTCATTGTGCACATAGAAATGGGGGGTCTGCGCCGAAATCCCCACCCTGAACATATCCGAAATTCTGGCAATAATTCCACCCGAAAGGCTGTAGGATGTTCCACGTGTTTCTAGTTCGGATTGGAATGAATGCCTCAAAATTTCATCTTGAATTTCGGGCGTCTCCATGTGATCGACCTTTCGGGTCAATGCGAAAGTTCCAACCTTCAGTCCGAATCCTAGATAAAGTTTGTCGCGATATGATGACCCAATCGAAAGCATCATTTCAGAACTTCGTCCAGACTCTTCAAGACTGAATTCTTGTTTTACTTTTTCCCCCCAGTCAATTGGTGAGTAATACTCATCATCCCCATCGGCATTCACAAAGTTGTTGATAATATACGACGAGTAGGCCGGATACGCATCAAAGGGAAAGTCGTAGTACAGATCGTCAACGGTGCCCGGGCTGTTGTAGTTAGGAGGTCTGGAGTGATTTGCCCAATCTACCAGAAACTGCGCATAGCTGTGTTCGTCTTGCTCGGCAGAGTATTTAATCCTTCTGTTAAAGTCGTTTGTTCGGGAAAAAGTGATGCCAATATTGAGGTTTGTCCAGTCGGGATTTTCCAGTTCACTCGAAAAAACAATACCCATATTATTAATGTTGGGTTTGCCGTACTGGGCGTTTTTCGTATCACTGTAGTATTCAGTATTAATACTGGTGTGCCCGATTCCAAGGGTAAACCCGATTTCATTTTTCGTAAACACGCTCACTGAAGCCGGGTTAAGGTGAATTGCTCCCAGTTCTCCCCCCAGGGCCGTAAAAGCGCCACCCATGGCATTAAACCGAGCCGAACCGTGTAATGAGCTTTGGCTAAAGCGCAGTGCATCATCCAAACCTTGCCCGTAAGATGACAACGTCAGTACGAAGGCTGAGGAAAGTAAGGCTAAGAATCTCAAAGTCATTATCGTCTTCCTCCTGTGCTGTTACCTCGTGATCCGCCTGAACTGCCCGAAGAACGACTTGGTGATGGACTACTGGGTGCTACGTTTCTCGACGGTGTACTCGGTCTGCTCATCGTGTTATTTCTAGAAGGAGCCGCCGGCTGGGAATAATTATTTCTGGAAGGTGCGGATGGTCGTGTATAGGAGTCGTTCCCTCTGGCTGGTGGAGTTACTCCCTGACGTCCGGGCTGGGTGCTGCCACCACGGTTCATGTCTGGTGTTCTCGATCCATTGCCCCAACGTATATCCTGACGATTGTCACGGCTGTCAGCCGGACGGCGGGTAGCGTTTGGATTGACGGGGCGACGGTTGTTTATCGCTGGGTTTTCTCTGGTGGGAGATCTTTCAGGGGTGGTAGTCCGCGATCGATCGCGGTCGATTCCTCTGATGTCACGGCCACTCTGAGCCGGTGTTCTCTGGGGTGACTCAAAAGTGCTTCTGCCCCTTGGTCCTGTAGTTCCCGGTGGAGTGGTGCCAAAACTGCCACCTCCAAAAGCCGGACGACGGCCGGTATATGCCTGTGAACTGTTGTGTTCTCCCCAGTAGTTGTTGTTATAGGAATTTACACCATGGTAGTAGCCGTTTGAATATCCGTGGGCATAACCCGCGCCATAACCCATTCCATAACCATAATAACCATAAGGATGCCAGGTGTTCCATGAGTACCATGACCGTCCCCAAGGATGCGGACGATACCAAGGATTCCAGGGATCATAATAACCCCACCATGGATCGTAAAAACCGTATCCGTATCCTACGCTAACACCAAATCCGCCGCCATAGGCAAAGGGGTCGTGGAAACTCGAATAGCCAAGCCGCATCGTTACAGGAACGTGCGATGTATAGGCTGCATAATAAGTTGGCGAATTGTATCGCTGGCTGCTGTACGCCCGGCCACTTTCTGAAGGTAGACTCTTGGCTTCTGCCACGTAATCATCTTCGCCGGCCGAGGCATGGTCTTCCGAACCGTAATATTGACCATCGGCCTGTGGCTCCTCATCAACAAAGTAATAGGCGTCAGCCGGTGTGGCGGATGTTGCTTGCTTCTTGCCCGGACGTGCATAGATTCCGTCATCATCGTAGCTTGCCAAATTTCCTTGATTTGCACAGGCTGTCATTAGAAGGGCGGCTGCTATGTAAATTCCAAATTGCTTCATAACTTCGTCGATTTTGTTCACCTTTGGACTCCAAATTTCACACTAAAATTACGTCGAAATAAGGAGATAACCATGAGCGGTGAATTATATTGTTACTGCCATTCAACATACAAGATTTATACCATAATTTAAGACTATGAGCAAGGAGATAACAGCACGATCGGAAGACTATTCAAAATGGTATAATGATATTGTTATCAGAGCCGACATGGCAGAGCATTCCGAGGTTCGCGGTTGCATGATTATCAAGCCAAACGGTTATGCGGTTTGGGAAAAAATGCAACGTGCACTTGACGACAAGTTTAAAGAAACCGGGCACGTAAACGCCTATTTTCCGCTACTGATTCCAAAATCTTATTTGAGCAAGGAAGCTTCACACGTTGAAGGTTTCGCCAAGGAATGTGCTGTGGTTACGCACTACCGACTAAAGACCAGCGAAGATGGTAAAGGAGTGGTGGTAGATCCTGATTCTAAACTCGAAGAAGAGCTCATTATTCGACCCACCTCCGAAACGATTATCTGGAACTCCTATCGCAATTGGATTCAGTCATACCGCGACTTGCCGATACTTATTAACCAGTGGGCCAATGTTATGCGCTGGGAAATGAGAACGCGATTGTTTTTGCGAACCGCTGAGTTTTTATGGCAAGAAGGTCACACGGCCCACGCTACTGAGCAAGAAGCAAGAGAAGAAACGGCTAAAATGCTTGAGGTTTATGCCAATTTTGCAGAAGAATGGATGGCCATGCCTGTGATTAAAGGAAGAAAAACCGAAAGTGAGCGTTTTGCGGGAGCGGTGGATACCTTGTGTATCGAAGCGATGATGCAGGATGGCAAGGCGTTGCAAGCCGGTACATCCCATTTCTTGGGTCAGAATTTCGCCAAAGCATTCGATGTGAAGTATGTCGATCAGCAGGGAGAGTCGTCCTTTGTGTGGGCTACCTCGTGGGGTGTTTCCACGCGGCTAATGGGAGCACTAGTCATGACGCACTCCGACGATCAGGGATTGGTTTTGCCACCAAAACTTGCGCCTTTACAGGTAGTAATTGTGCCCATCTACAAAAATGAGGAGCAGTTAAAAGCCATCGTTGCCGCAGCTGAACCGGTGCTCACCGAGTTGAAAAAGCGCGGACTGTCAGTAAAACTCGATGACGATGACAAACGAAAGCCAGGGTGGAAATTTGCTGAATACGAATTGAAAGGTGTTCCGGTGAGGATTGCAATAGGACCGCGAGATCTGGAGAACGGAACGGTAGAGGTTGCCCGTCGTGATACCCGCGAAAAAGAAGTGGTATCGCTTGATTCTATTGAAGATCGAGTCGTTGGGCTGTTGGATGATATTCAGAAAAACCTGTACTCTCGAGCACTGAAGCATCAGCAGGAAAACACACACAAAGCAGACGATTACGAAACATTCCGGAAAATCCTTGATACCACAGGTGGATTTATCTGGGCGCATTGGGACGGAACCCCTGAAACGGAAGAGAAAATTAAACAGGAAACCAAAGCAACCATTCGGTGTATTCCACTCAAACGCATGGAGGAGAAAGGACAGTGCATCTATTCAGGAAAGCCCTCAGAAGGACGGGTGCTGTTCGCCAGAGCTTATTAGAAACCGAAGATATGAACCCATCAAGCACACATCAGAAAATTCTTGAAACGCTAAGCACTAAATCTTGTTTGAAGCAGGATGTATTTGTGTTGACAAAAGACATTTTTGCCCAGATTAAAGAACGGCTGGAAAATTACAGTCAGGTGCTGGATGAAAACCTGTGTGCAGTGGACAATCGGGTGCGGATCAAGTATGAGGAGCTCGGAGATTATGTCTGCCAAACCACCATTGCAGGCGACTTATTGGTGTTTGTGATGAATACCAACGTGAGTCAGTTCGAAGGAGATCATTCTGCATGGAACACTTCTTATCTAAAGGAAGATGAAAATCGTGGCTACTGCGGATCGATTTACATTTACAATTTTCTGGCAGATTCGTTTCGTCACAACCGCACCAACGATGTGGGCTATTTGATAGGCCGGCTGTTTGTTAATAAGGAACGGCATTTTTTCATTCAGGGAAAGCGGCCATTGAGTTTGCAGTTCAACGACTTTATCAACGATGAACTCACCGCTCAACGCATTCAAGATGTGATAGAGGTGGCCATTTTATACACCCTGGATTTCGATTTGTATAGCCCGCCGTATCATGAGGTGCAGCAAGTCACCGTGCGCGAGATGAAATTGATTAACCAGAGTACTTTTTTTAGCACCGGTAAGCGAGTGGGTTACAGATTTCAATCGGACATGGATGACTTTGATGAATAAAATTCACTTCATAATTTTGGTTAGATATGAATTTCGTTTACCTTTGCGCTCGCTTTAACAAAACAAAGCTTTTGGCCCGTTCGTCTAGGGGTTAGGACGCCAGGTTTTCATCCTGGTAGCAGGGGTTCGAATCCCCTACGGGCTACAAAACCTCCCAATTTTCGGGGGGTTTTTTGCTTTTGCCCCAACCATTCCTTCTTATTGTCAATCACGATGGGTGAGGCAAAAAAAAAAATCCCGCTCCAAGACTGAAGCGGGATGTTAAATGAGTGCGGTTGTATCGCTTATCTGAACTCGATCTGATAGGGCATCAGCATCTGTATTCCTTCCATCTTTTGGACATTTTGAATCTGTCGGAACCGGTTCAGGGTGCGAACATCATCACCCAGAACCACACCTGCAGCCCAGGTTTGTGCCTGACCGGAAAGCTCCTTTATGATTTCTTCAAACGGATCTTTCTGTTTGGGCAGGTTCAATATTTCATATTCGTCGAGCTCTGCCAACAATTTAGCTTCTTCAATAGCTTCTGTCAATCCACCGAGCTGATCGACCAACCCGTTGTTTAGTGCGTCGGTTCCTGTCCATACACGGCCTTTGGAAACCTCCTCCACCTTGAGCGGAGAAAGACCACGTCCATCGGCCACTTTTAAAATAAAATCATCGTAAATCTTCTCAACCGACTCTTCGATAATGGCCAGCTCGTTTTCTTTGAGTGGACGCGATACAGTCATCATATCGGCATACGAGTTGGTTTTTACCCCGTCGAAAGTGATGCCCAGTTTGTTGTGGAAGAAATTCTCCATGTTTGGAACAACGCCGAACACACCAATTGATCCGGTGATGGTGTTGGGCATGGCCAAGATTTTATCCGCCACACAGGCAATATAATAACCACCAGAGGCTGCTACATCGCCCATCGAAACCACCACGGGTTTGGTTTCCTTGGCAAGTGCCATTTCACGCCAGATCACGTCCGATGCCAGCGCGCTTCCACCTGGTGAATTCACGCGTAAAACAATGGCCTTAACCGTAGAGTCTGTGCGAGCCTCACGTATGGCCTTGGAGATGGTTTCTGATCCAATCACATTGTCGCTGCCTTCACCACTTTGAATTTCTCCGATGGCATATACTACAGCGATTTTCTGTTTCGTTCCTGTCAATGATTTTTTAATCTCATCAGAACTTTTCCGGCTTGGGGAGTTGAAATAGCTTTTCAGGCTCACCATGTTCAAGTCGTCGATTTCATCCTCGTCTAAACGATCTCTCAGCAGCTCCAGTATTTCATCCTTATACATGGTTTTAGTTGCCAGACCATATTTCACAGCGTCTTGTGGTGTTCTGATCAACATCCTTTCGGCAATGGTATCGAGCTCAGCCACAGAAATCCCTTGTGAATTGGCAATGGATGAGAGGTAGTGGTCCCAAGCTGAATCGATCAGAGCTTGAATTTGCTCGCGGTTCGAGTCGCTCATTTTATCGTAAATCAGCGGTTCCACCGCACTTTTGTATTTGTTGTCAGGGCCGCGAATAATTTGCGGTTCGATGTCCAGTTTTTCCAGCGTGCCGCGTAAAAACATAATTTCCGACTGCAGCCCGCGAAAATCCATGTTGCCTTCGGGATAAATGTAAATTTCATCGGCCACTGAAGCGAGGTAATAGCTCGATAGGTTATATCCTTCGCTGAAGCTGATAATCCACTTTCCGCTTTCTTTGAAGTCTAATAGTGCATTGCGGATTTCTTCGAGCGATGCTAAACCGGCATTCACCCACGAGAGATCAAGGTAGATGCCTTTAATTTTGTCATCATCTCCAGCTTTTCTAATGTATTCGAGGGTTTTGTTCAGACCGATTTTTCGTTCGGTTTTAAAACCCGGAAATTCGATGTTAAAATCGTGTTCATTGGCGCGGTCGGTCACCACCTCGTTCAGCTCAATGTGCAGCACGGAGTTGTCGTCAACTTCCTTGGTTTGGTCATATGCCGATTCGAATGATGAACTTATCAGACCGGCAACAACACCAATAAAGATGAAAATTAGAATAACGCCCGATACGACGAAACCAAGCATCGAGGCGAACATGAATTTCAAGAATTGTTTCATGGGGTTAGCTTTTAAATTTCTGTTTAAATCAAAGGTTGGTAATCGATTTATCGATTATGAGTGTGTCAAAATTACTTTTTCAACCTATAAGTACTAAGTGAAAATACACCAAAGGGCAGCGATGCTGTTGAATGGTTAGATAGGATAAATCTTTAATTTTGGCGCGTGAAATACCTGCTGTCATTTGGGTCAAACCTTGGCGACCGCCTGAAGAATTTAAACGCTGCCCGTGCAGAATTAGTGCAAGTTGGTGTGTTTATACTACAGGAATCTGCTGTTTATGAAACTTCTCCGTGGGGATTCGAAACCGACAATTGGTTTTACAACAAGGCGCTTGTAGTTGATACCGATGTTGGCCCATTACCGCTGATGAAGCAGTTGCTTGCTGTAGAGTTGAGCCTCGGTAGGACTCGCGGAGATAAAGGTAAATACCATTCTCGCATTGTGGATATCGACCTACTGCTGGCAGGCAATGAGCAGGTGGAAAGTGAAATGCTAACGGTGCCACATCCGCGGATGCACCTGCGAAAGTTTGTTCTTGTTCCGTCGGCAGAAATAGCGGCCAACTGGGTTCATCCGGTGTTTGGTAAAACGGTCGGAGAATTATTAATAGAATGTCCGGATCAGGAGGTTATCAGAAAAATATGAAGCGAAATTTTATAGCCATTGAGGGTAATATAGGGGCGGGAAAAACCACATTTGCCAAAATGCTGGCCGAACAATGGAACGCGCGCTTGCTGTTGGAGGAATTTGCCGATAATCCGTTTTTGGAGAAGTTTTATGAGAACCCTGAGCGGCACGCCTTTTCTGTTGAGCTCTATTTTTTAGCCGATCGATACCACCAACTGCGGGCGCAATTGTCATCACCGAGTTTGTTTCAGAACCAGATCGTTGCTGACTACTTTATTGCCAAATCGCTCATTTTTGCGGGTAATAACTTGGTCGAAGATGAATACGGTTTGTTTCACCGACTCTTTGAAATCATGTTTAGCAACCTTCCGCGACCTGACCTGCTCGTGTATTTGTATATGGATGTTGAGCGGCTACTCGAAAATATAAGACAGCGAGGGAGAAGTTATGAACAGCAAATTTCAGCAGAGTATCTCGACCGGGTGCAGCAAAGATACCTGCAATATCTTCGCAGCCAAAAGGACATAAAAGTGTTAATTTTGGATATAAATTCGATCGATTTTGTAAAAAATCCAAAAGATTTTAATACTTTGTTGACTATCCTAAACAAGGATTATGAAACAGGAGTACACACGATTATCGCTCAATCAAAAACCAACAAATAATTCTTGCACTATAGCTAATTAAATTTTAAAAAGTATAGTTATACTTGCACTTGAATATTCGAACCCATATTAAAACACTAAATAATGAAATTGCAACACATTACAAACCTACTTCTAATCGGTGTAGTCGCCATATCGCTTAGCGCTTGTGGCGGCCTAGGAAAAATGGCAAAATATGCCAATGATATAACCTACGAGGTAAACCCCGAACCCCTTATTGTTAAAGGGGATAGTGTTGAATTGAATGTGACTGGACGCTTTCCAGGCAAGTACTTTCACAAAAAAGCCATGGTTGATATGACACCGGCCATGCAATATGGTGGAAATGAAACTGATTTTAAAACAGTATCCTATCAAGGTGAGAACGCAGCCGGAAACGCAACTGTTATTCCTTACGAAAACGGTACAAGCTACACTTACAATGACAAAGTTGCCTACGCTGCGGCTATGGAAAACAATTCTGAGGTTGTTGTCAAGTTTACCGGTCGGATGGGAAGTAAGTCAAGAGATTTCGATCCGGTTAAAATTGCAGACGGTGTCATTACCACACCATACCTAATGTTGTCTGACGACAAGGTGTTGCTTGGCGAGGATGCTTTCCAGCGCGTTACTTCACATGATGTTTACGCAGAAATCAACTATTTAGTAAACTCATCTGTGGTTAGGGGTTCAGAGCTGAATGACGCAGATATGCGTGAAATGCGCAATATGACCAGAGATATTTCAAGAGATGATGCCATGGAAGTGACCCGTTTGCATATTGAAGCTTATGCATCGCCAGAAGGTGAAATTTCATGGAACGAAAACCTGGCCGACGATCGTGCTGCTTCAGCAAAAAGAGCGATCGAGCAAGAGTTGAACAGAAATAGAATTAAAGTGGAGGATAACTTCTACAACCTACAGGGTAAAGGAGAAGACTGGGAAGGGTTTAAAACCGCAATGCAGCAAAGTGATATTGCCGACAAAGAATTGATTCTGCGCATACTCAATATGTATAATGATGTTACCAAGCGCGAGGAGGAAATCCGCAATTTGGCAGCCACTTACAACGAAATCGCACAGAAAATTCTTCCAGATCTGCGTCGCTCACAAATCACATTGACTTATGAGATTACCGGAAAAACAGACGAAGAAATTCTTTCGTTGGCTCAGACCGCGCCCGACACACTCAATATCGAAGAGCTACTTTATGCTGCTACGCTTACCGATGACCTCAACCAGCAACTTCAGTTTTACAAGTCAGCAGAGGAAGTTCACGCTGAAGATTACCGTGGAGCCAACAATGTGGGCTACATCTACATGATGCAGAATAAACTCGAAGATGCAGAGGCTCAGTTTCGCAAAGCCAACAACATCGAGGAGAACCCCTATTCAACCAATAATCTGGGTGTGATTGCCCGATTGAAAGGAGATCGCGAGCAGGCGATGGAGCACTTCCAAAACGCCACGGCGGCAGGCTCAGAAGTGTCATACAATATGGGTGTTGTTAATATCCAGAATGGAAACTACGATGAGGCGATTAGCAACATGAGTGGCGAGAACACTTTTAATCTAGCACTGGCCAAATTGCTAAACGGTGATGTAACAGGAGCCAAAACTACACTTGAGAATTCACCTGAACTCGATACGCCAGAAGGTCAATATCTGATGGCTATTATCGGCGCACGAACTGCTGATGGATCATTGGTTCGCAGCAGCCTTCAGTCAGCATACAGCAAAGACGGCTCGCTCAGAAACAAAGCTGCTGGTGATCTCGAATTCCGCGATTACCGCTCAGAGACCAATTAAGAGATATAGCCTACTCGATATTATGTCCAAAGCCCTTGCAAATTGCGAGGGCTTTTTTTGTTACAAGGTTTCGGAGTAGGAATCAAATTTTATTTTGATGGTCGAGGAGCTCAATCTTATATAGGCAGAGGATCACCATTGTGAAATTTTTAAACCCGCTCAGTTATGCAGGACGAATACACCAGGGCAACTTAAAGTTCCATGAAAGATTTAATTGATGATTACCATTCAATTCACCATCCAGATAGGTTTGCCGAAGCAGAAAGGTCACCGATGAACATTGTAACTTCTCACTTTTTAACGCTACCGTTTTTATTTTGAATTGCCCGCCGCCAGTCGAATCGGAATGGATGGGAATGTCTGCACCTGGATTACAAATCCGATAAATGACAATACCTTATTGATATTGGTCAAAATCGTGTAAAGGGGATTGGTGTTTTTAATTCGCCAAACAGACAAAGCTGCAGATGACTGGGCCATCAGACGAACCAGTAGTATTTGAAAATAAAGATTAGAAGATAATCTTACCGCTGCGCTTGCGGGTCACGCGTATTTTTCCACGGTGTGACATACGCGTCGGGGTCAGTTTATAGCTGATCGTGGCCACCACAAAAAAGTAACTGTCATTGTCTTCGGGGTCGCCGCGTTGCAGCGGATCGACTTTCATGGGTACCACCCCACCATCGGGATTGGTGCGGTAGCCCAAACTGGGGTCGCTAAAATGTGCCGCTACGGGGCCGTCTTGTGCCAATATTGCTCCTTTGTCGTAATACTTCCCGCTGGTGTCATCCATATAATCGGTGAGCGTAATGCGGTGGGCAATTTCCAGCCCGATACTGAGCTGGCCGGTCACATTGTGGCGATATCCAAACCCTAACGGAAATACTGGAGTAAAGTTGGAGTATGGGGCAATGCCGTCGCTAAAGTTCTGGCCCTCCGTGCCAAGTGGTTTCAACTCTACCCATTCTCCATTATAATTGGCTTTTGGGTTAAAATAGGTGATTCCGATTCCACCAAATACGTACAATTCGCCTCCAGCGCGACGGCTTTTTACACCGATGAGCTTGTACCGTGCACGGGGCTTGGATTCGAGCAGACGAAATTCTCCCTTTACCGATAGCTCAAACACATTCGATTTAAAATGGATATTGCGGTTTTTTCTGAACGGCTCCTCTGTTAGCGCATCGTTGCCCGCAATAATTCCGTAGTGAAATCCTCCTTTAATCGCCACCCTTCTGGCCACGCGATAACTGTATTCGACGTGGAGGGCTGGCCGGAACATGGACGTTTCCAAATCGAAAATGAAATCACTTCCAACCGCATCTCTACCACCTAATTCGCCCAGAAAATTGGTGACACCAATACCCAGCGTAAACGCATGTCTTTCGTTTTTCCAGTACGACTGGTTGGCGAAATATTGCGCGTGAGCAAGGGGTGCAGTAGTTAAAACAATTACTGCGATAATCAGAAAACGAACACCTGTTTTACAAGCATTAGCAGTCACTCGATGTGTAGGTTGGTTAAGCATGGGCTATCGGCGAAAGATACAAAATAAGTTATTCTCCGTTTCGGATTTCTCTATTTTGCTTGTATAACGCATTAAAAAGATTTAGGTTGGCATGGAACATTATAATTCCTGCGCAAACCGCCACGTTGAGCGAGTGTTTAGTTCCAAATTGATTAATTTCAATCGCGCCATCGCACCTCGATAGGGTGATTTCATCAACACCCTTCACCTCATTTCCAAGAATGAAAACCAGCGGATGTTGGGTATCGTACGAAAACTCATGAACAAGCCGGCTGTTGGTGGTTTGTTCTATGGCCCATATTGCATGGTGCTGCGCTTTCAGTTCCTGTACAACCTTTATTGTGTCCGGCTCATAACGCCACTTTACCGACTCAGTGGCGCCAAGTGCAGTTTTGTGAATGTCACGATGGGGCGGACAAGCCGTAAAGCCGGTAAGTATAAGCTCCTCAATCAAAAAAGCGTCTGCACTTCTGAAAATTGAGCCAATATTGCTCCGACTGCGTATGTTTTCGAGAATAATCTTTACCGGAATTTTATCCTTTTGATGATAGGTTTCGATGTCCGGTCGGTTCAGTTGATCTGTAGTCAGCTTTTTGTTCATAAAATATGGAAAAATGGAGGTGCAAAATTCAATAAGCCCGCGCAGACTTCCTATCTTTATTTGTTGAATATTGTACAAAGTGGGACGGAAGGAGAAAAAAGCGGTTGCGGAGACACCGTTGATGAAGCAATATAATCAGTTTAAGGTTAAATACCCAGATGCTATCTTGCTTTTTAGGGTAGGCGACTTTTACGAAACATTCGGCAAAGATGCAGTAATCGCATCCCGTGTGCTCGGAATCGTACAGACCAAACGCAAAAACGGAGCAGCAGCTTCCGTTGAGTTGGCTGGTTTTCCACATCATTCCCTAGATACTTATCTGCCTAAGCTGGTTCGTGCAGGATATCGCGTGGCCATCTGCGATCAGGTCGAAGATCCTAAATTGACCAAAACACTTGTCAAAAGAGACGTCACCGAGTTGGTTACGCCCGGAGTGGCATTCAACGATAAAATTCTTGATCACCGTTCCAACAACTTTCTGGCAGCACTACATTTTTCAAAACACAAGATGGGCGTTGCCTTTCTCGATATTTCAACCGGTGAATTTCTCGTCACCGAAGGAAGTTCCGCGCAAATCGAAAAACTAATGCAAAGCTTCGAGCCCAAAGAAGTGCTGTATCAAAAACACAACAACAGTCAATACCAGGCCATCTTTGGAAATCGGTACTACACCTATCAACTCGAAGATTGGGCTTTTCACGTCGACTTTGGGTACGAACAACTGACGCGTCATTTCAATACCAAAACGCTCAAGGGCTTTGGAATCGAAGATTTCAGTGAAGGAATTGCTGCGGCCGGCGCTGCATTGCATTATTTGGCAGAAACCCAAAACGATCGCTTGGGTCACATCACCTCTGTCAAGCGGATCGAAGAGGATGAGTACGTATGGCTCGATTCCTTTACGGTTCGAAACCTGGAGTTGATCTATTCTCCAAATGAAAATGCGCGCACCCTTCTCGATGTGATGGACCAGACCATATCACCAATGGGGTCGCGCATGCTCAGGCGTTGGTTAGTACTGCCGCTCAAAAATTCAGACAAAATTAAAGCCCGTCAAACTGTTGTGCAGCGATTGCTTGAAGACGACGATCTGAAGCGGAAAATGATTAGTGAGCTACGCAAAATCGGTGATCTGGAACGAATGATTTCACGGGTGGCCGTAGGCAAGATTACACCGCGTGAGGTCAATCAAATGAGAACAGCCCTCGATGCGCTCGTACCCATTCGCGAGATGTGTCTCAACAGTGATCACCCACAACTCAAACGCACGGCCGATCAAATTAACCCCTGTGATCATATCCGCAGTCTATTGGCCAAAGAGTTGATGCCCGATGCACCAATGGCCATAGGAAAGGGAGATGTTATCGCGGCCGGTGTCGATAATGAACTTGACGAACTTCGAATCCTGCTCAATTCCGGAAAGTCCTATCTGGAGGAAATGCGAAATCGCGAGGTGAGCCAAACCGGTATCAATTCACTGAAAATAGGCTATAACAATGTGTTTGGCTACTACCTTGAAGTTAGAAACACCCATAAAGATCGGGTGCCAGAGCACTGGATCCGAAAGCAAACCCTAGTAAACGCCGAGCGCTACATCACCGAAGAACTAAAAGAGTACGAATCAAAGATCCTCGGTGCCGAAGAGAAAATTTATGTAATAGAAGCCAGACTGTTTCAGGCAATTGTTCAACAGTTATCCGAATATACCGAACCCGTACAGCTCAATGCGCAAATGGTGGCACAACTGGATGTGCTGTGTTCTTTTGCTTCACTGGCAGAGCAAAACGGATACAACTGTCCGGAGATCAATGATTCATTCGACCTGGAGATTCATGAGGGCCGGCATCCTGTGATAGAGCTTCAACTGCCCTTTGGCGAAGAATATGTTAGTAACGACCTAACCTTGAACACCACCGATCAGCAAATTATGATGATCACCGGTCCAAATATGAGCGGTAAATCTGCCTTACTGCGCCAAACAGCGCTGATTGTGCTGATGGCCCAAATGGGGTCTTTTGTTCCGGCAACGTCAGCACGGATTGGGGTAGTGGACAAAATTTTCACGCGCGTAGGAGCCTCCGACAACCTTTCGGGCGGCGAATCTACCTTCATGGTCGAGATGAACGAAACAGCCAGTATCTTAAACAATCTGAGCGAACGCAGCTTGGTTTTGCTCGACGAAATTGGCCGTGGTACCAGCACTTACGACGGTATCTCAATTGCATGGGCAATTGCCGAGTATATCCACGAATTTCCAATGGCACGGGCCAAGACGTTATTCGCCACTCATTACCACGAGCTCAACGAAATGTCTGAGTTGTTCCCGCGCATTCGCAACTACAATGTTTCCGTAAAGGAAGTTGGCAAGCGTATTTTGTTTTTGCGCAAACTGGTGCCGGGAGGCAGCGAGCACAGCTTCGGAATTCACGTGGCACGCATGGCCGGTATGCCGCCCCTCCTGATTGGTCGTGCCGAACAAATACTCCGCGAGCTGGAAAAGCGATCTGCTCCCAAACAGGCCGCAAGCAATGGTGCTGGATCATCTAAAGACGAGGTATCAAAGTCCATCAATCACGGCGAAATGCAGTTGAGCATTTTCCAGTTGGATGATCCGGTGCTGAGCCAAATCAGAAGTGAGATTAATAATTTGGATATAAACACCTTGACTCCAGTTGAAGCCTTGATGAAGCTCAATGAGATTAAGAAAATTACGGGCTTGAATTAATTCCGCCAAAATTCACTTTGAAAGTTTTAAGAATTGGTTACTTTTGCAGGCCCAGAATGCGAGAGTAGCTCAGCTGGTAGAGCACGACCTTGCCAAGGTCGGGGTCGCGGGTTCGAATCCCGTCTCTCGCTCAGATAAAGCTCTGCTGTCAATGACAGCAGAGCTTTTTTTTACACCATTGTGGCGCACAAAGAAACCATCAGCGAATAGGAAGGGGTCTCAACTGAAAACAACCCTTAGTGGGATCGCAAAACAAGCTGATCAGAGTGAGAAGCAAAGCGCCTGCACAAAAAGAAAGTGGTCGAGCAGTTTGGGTGTGAGGATAAAAAAAATCAGAGTGAGAAATAGCGCTGGGTAATGCTTTTCTCACTCTGATTAGTACCCGGAGCGGGAATTGAACCCGCACGGCCGCAATGGCCACAGGATTTTAAGTCCTGCGTGTCTACCAATTCCACCACCCGGGCGCGGAGGGTGGCAAAGGTATTATTTTTCCGTTTATCCGGCGTTTCTTTCATGTAGAATTGCAGATGCCTAAACCGCAATTATTCTTTAGTAATTCTATTGTAAAAAGCAACAAATTGAGACAAGGAATTAATGAACATAGCGTTGATAAATTGTTCTGCGTTTTATTTCCTAAACCAGTTACGGGCTTCAGGTGATATTAACAAAATATTGTGAAGTGAATTCGAAGTCGACCGGCCTACTCAAGATTATTTGTTGCAATTTAACCTTCCAATTTTAGATCAGATAAACCCCCATAATTCATAAGATATGCGCTCCGAAACAATAGAGAAACCTGTCGATACAAGATCAGAAAACGTTTATTACACCTACGAAGAAGCTCTGGCTGCAAGTATAAAGTACTTTAATGGGGATGAACTCGCCGCCGGAGTGTGGTTGAATAAGTATGCCCTGAAAGATTCGCACGGAAATATATTTGAAAAGACTCCGGCAGAAATGCATCGCAGGATGGCAAAAGAAATTGCGCGCATAGAAAACAAGTACCCACAGCCACTTTCTGAGGATGATATTTTTGCACTGCTCGACCGTTTCACCTATATCATACCGCAGGGCGGCCCGATGACCGGAATTGGCAATAAATTCCAAATCGCTTCCTTGTCTAATTGTTTCGTGATCGGAAACGATGGCAACAGCGATTCATACGGTGGGGTAATGAAAACCGACGAAGAACAGGTGCAGCTAATGAAAAGAAGAGGGGGCGTAGGGCATGACCTGTCACATATTCGTCCTGCCGGATCTCCAGTAATGAACTCAGCACTAACTTCAACAGGTGTTGTTCCTTTTATGGAGCGATTCAGTAATTCTACACGTGAAGTTGCCCAGGACGGACGTCGCGGTGCGTTGATGTTGAGCATTTCAATCCGTCACCCCGATGCAGAGCGATTTATCGATGCCAAACTCGATGGAACCAAAGTTACCGGTGCCAACGTTTCTGTTCGAATCGACGATGACTTTATGAAAGCCGCTATTAATAATGAAAAATACCTTCAGCGCTATCCAATAGATTCGTCCAACCCGATGGTAGAGAAAGAAGTCGACGCCAAGCGACTTTGGGATAAAATTGTTAAAAACGCGTGGGCTTCGGCTGAGCCCGGAGTGCTATTTTGGGATACCATTATCCGCGAGTCGGTGCCCGATAGCTATGCCGACGAAGGCTTTACCACCCGATCGACCAACCCCTGCGGCGAAATTCCGCTGTGCCCGTACGACTCATGCCGTCTGCTCGCCATCAACCTTTTTAGTTATGTAGATAATCCGTTTACGGCAGAAGCCGCGTTTAACTTCGACAAGTTCAAGGAACATGCCCGACTGGCACAGCGCATCGCCGACGATATTATCGACCTGGAGCTCGAAAAAATTGATCAAATCCTAGCGAAAATCGACGGCGATCCAGAAGGAGCAGACGTGAAACGCACCGAAAAGGAACTGTGGCTCAAAATTCGTCAGAAGTGTATCGCCGGCCGACGTACCGGAATCGGTATCACCGGTGAAGGAGACATGATGGCAGCAATTGGTTATCGCTATGGCTCCGACGAGTCGATTGAATTTGCCGAAGATGTGCACAAAACACTCGCCGTGTCGGTATATCGCGGATCTGTAAATCTGGCGAAAGACCGTGGCTCATTCGGAATTTTCAACTGGAAAAAGGAAAAAGACAATCCATTTATCCGCAGACTGTGCCAAGCAGATCCGGAACTTGAAAAAGACATGAAAACCATTGGCAGAAGAAATATCTCGCTGCTCACCATTGCACCAACAGGTACCACCAGCCTGATGACCCAAACCACTTCGGGAATCGAGCCAGTATTTATGGTGTCGTACAAGCGCCGCAAAAAGATCAACCCAAATGATAAAAATGTACGCGTCGACTTTATCGATGACGTGGGTGACCACTGGCAGGAGTTTTCTGTTTTCCATCACCAGTTTGCCAATTGGCTTACGCTCAATGGATATAATATTGAAGAGGTTCGCCTCTGGCCCGAAAGTAAACTGAAAGCCCTGATTAAAGAATCGCCATACCAAGGTGCAACCGCACGTGATGTAGATTGGGTGCAAAAGGTTCGGCTGCAGGGAACCGTTCAAAAATGGGTCGATCATTCGATTAGTGTTACCGTGAATATTCCCGAAGAAACACCCGTAGAAAAGGTGGCCGAAATCTACCAAACCGGATGGGAGTCTGGTTGCAAGGGTGTTACTGTTTATCGTGAAGGGTCGCGCTCCGGCGTGTTGGTGTCCGAAGAACAAAACAACGGAAAAGATCGCGTGGTAATCGGCGAAACAAAAGCACCCGAACGACCGAGCTCGCTGAATGCCGACGTGGTTCGTTTCAACAATAACTCAGAAAAGTGGATTGCAGTAGTGGGACTGCTCAACGACCGCCCCTACGAAGTATTCACCGGAAAAGCAGAAGATTCGTTCCAACTGCCTTCGTCTGTCGATCAAGGACACGTAATCAAAAGTCAGGATGAAGAATCGGGGAAAAGCCGCTACGACTTCCGCTATCAGGATAAAGACGGCTACTTTGTAACCATCGAAGGGCTTTCGCGGTCGTTTGATCCTGAATTCTGGAATTATGCCAAGCTGATCAGTGGTGTGCTTCGCCACGGCATGCCATTACTGGATGTAGTGCATATGGTAGAAAACCTGCACCTGAACGACGACTCACTGAATACCTGGAAAAACGGGATAATCAGGGGATTGAAAAAATACATTCCGACAGGCACCAAAGTAGAAGGAGCTACCTGCAATCAGTGTGGTGATGAAGCGTTGATATACGAAGAAGGATGCTTGATCTGCAAAAGCTGCGGAAACAGTAAGTGTTCTTGATGGTTTATTTACCAATCGTTAGAATGTGTTGAAGCGACACCTAAAGTACTGGAAGAAACTGGGTAAACCCGCTGTAAGGGAGCGGGTTTTTGCTGCCCTTGCAGAAAACGTAGACTTTTACACCCAAACCAAGCTGGGTGTGCCCGCTTCTCACCTCGACGATAAGGTGTTTTATCAAGACGCGCCCTTTCTCGACGATGCGCCGTTTCTTACAACGCTCATCCGAAATCCCAATCACATTGGCTGCCACACCTTAGGCCGCTCTGAGCCGTTTTTTAGCGGAACCCAGGCCATCGAGCGTGAGCTGATAGCGCTCTGTGCTGTGGATATACTGGGAGCGGGCGACAACGAAACGGATGGCTATGTGGCCTCGGGCGGAACGGAAGCCAATATGCAGGCCATCTGGATTTACCGAAATTATTTTACCCAGACGTTTTCGGCAAATGTGGATGAAATTACCATTCTCACTTCCGAAGATGCACACTATTCGATGCACAAAGGCGCGGATATTTTTGGGCTATCACTCACAACCATTGAGGTAGATCCGCACACCCGGCAAATCAAACCAAATCATTTGCACGAGCAGATAAACAGTTGCCGGGCACGCGGTGTAAAATACTTCATAGTGATTGCCAACATGATGACAACAATGTTTGGCTCGGTGGATGATGTAGACCTGATGGTGCAAAACCTAGAAGCCGCGGGCGCGCAATTCAAAATTCACATCGACGGCGCGTACGGTGGTTTCATCTACCCGATTACAAGTCCCGACAGCAGTCTTAGCTTTTCCAATCCGCACATTAATTCAATCACACTCGATGCGCATAAAATGGTGCAGGCACCCTATGGCACCGGTATATTTCTGGTGCGGAAAGGTTGGATGAAATATACCAATACCAAATCTGCAAGCTATGTGTCAGGAGAAGACTACACGCTGGTGGGTAGTCGCTCTGGAGCCAATGCCGTTGGTGTGTGGATGATTTTGATGACCTACGGCAGATTTGGCTGGGAAGAAAAAATGAGCATCCTGATGAAACGCACCGATTGGTTGGTAACTCAATTGCAGGAACTAAATATTGCGTATTACCGGAATCCCCACGCCAATATCGCCACCATTCGCGCACAGCATGTGAAACCGGAAACCGCAGAAAAATTTGGACTGGTGCCCGATGACCACAATCAGCCGGAGTGGTATAAAGTGGTGGTGATGGATCACGTTACCATTGAAAAGCTTTTGCCACTTGTTGCCGAGTTGGCCGACACAAACTAAGCCACCGAAACCGACCGGCTATCGTTTTCGCCTTCAGACGAGTGCTGATCGGCTTGGATTACATTTTGATTGTCGATCCAATCGATAATCACTTCGGTGGCACCCGCATTTTCATTGATGTATCTAACAGCATCCATTGCGGCTTTATCAAGTAATTCCTTGTCGTTATACCAGCGTTTAAAGGCCATTCTCAGCCTCTGCTCATTTTGAATGTTGACGGCTGCACCTATATCAATTAGGGCCTTTGCTTCGACAAACTTATGGTGGCGTGGTCCAAAAATGACCGGTGTTCCCCAAGCGGCTGGCTCCAGAATGTTGTGGATGCTACGACCGAATCCGCCTCCGATGTACGCCATTTTAGCATAAAGATAAAGTCGAGATAGCTTGCCAATGTTGTCAATCAGCAGCACGTCTGTTTGGTCGGAAAAATCTTCGGTAAATTCGGAATAGCGCACCACCTTTTTTTGAATCTGCGATTCGATCTGCTGCAAGCGGACTTCTGCAATTTCATGTGGAGCGATGATCCACTTCACAGCATACGCCGGGTCATTGATCAACGGTAACAGTATTTTTTCATCGGCCGGCCAGGTGCTTCCTGCAACTACAGAAAAATGACCTGCGGTAAAAGCTTCGATCTTTTTAATGGGCTCAGCTTGATGTGTGAGGCTGATTACACGGTCGAGTCGGGTGTCACCGCATTGGGTAACGTTCAAAAATCCAATTTTATTTAGCAATTGAACAGACTGTTCATCCTGCACAAAAAAGTGACTGAAGCAGCGAAGCATTTTCTTTCCTAAGGCAGAGAAAAGACCGAAAAAATGTTGGCCGGGTCGGAAGATTCCGCTGATGAGAATGGTGGTGGCTTCTTTTTTACGGAGCTGAACAAGATAGTTCAACCAAAAATCGTATTTCACAAAAATAGCCAGTTCGGGGTTAAACGCGCGCACCAAACGGCGGGCGTTGGTAGCGGTATCGGCCGGAAGGTAGAACACGTGATCGACAGCGTGAAAATTCTTTTGGATTTCGTAACCCGAAGGGGAGAAAAACGTGAGGATAATGGTTTTGTCGGGATGGGCAGCGCGCAGATGTTCGAGCAGCGGCCTTCCCTGTTCAAACTCGCCGAGACTGGGGCAATGCATCCAGATTTTTTTTTCAGCCGGATTGCACAAAGTTTCTATCTGCCTCAGCAAGTCTTGCCGACCATCCATCCATTTTTTGGCCTGGGGATTCCATATTGCTACCACCCGAATGATCCAGACGTAAAATTGAATGGCAAAATGATAGACCGTCTTCATCGGTTAGTAAAAGTAATAATCTTGTGGTTTTCTTTTGTAAATCAGCACAATCCAACCAGCCTTTAAGCCAAAAAGCATTTCGGTGCGACGAATGTCATCGGGTCCGCCCAAATCAATATTGAAACTGCGTCGGTTTTTGGTAAACGCCTGAATGGCTTCAACACCGATATAAAAGTTGGTAAGCCTCGAGTTAGAAAGGTGTTGATAACCAACGAACTGGGTCAATGAGAAACCGCTGCTCATTTGATCGTAGTAAATGCGCATATCATCTTCGAGCTGAGGGACTTCATGCTTGCGCGCTTCGAAATGAATTTTGTGCTGAAAGTAACCGCCGCCAATTCGAAAAACAATACCTGAATTGGGGTTCGGACCGATCCAGTTAAAGACCCTTCCGAAATTTGCATTGATCGTAAGGCCCCTTAATGCGCCGATCACAGCGGCAAAATCACCACTTTGTGCAATGATATTCCCCGTGCTGGTGCGCATGCCCGTTAAATAACTTTCCGGATCTTTTAGGCCATCTCTAAACAGGTATCCACCGTCAATTCCAATCAACCAGTTTTTACTTGTTTTCAGGTGATAACCAAAACCAATCATGGTGGGCGATTTGTATCGGTCGGCAAAATCTCCGGCGGTTAAATAGTGGGCTCCAAATACATTAACCTGACTGATGGTGATGGTAGAATCAGAAATATCAGCCTGAGCCGACACTTTTATCACTAAAAAACTCAGAATGAATAGTTTCAGAAACTTCATATATCGTTACATAACAGAGGCCCAAAGATAGTTATTAATAAAAATCATTGTCATGAAAAATGAATGGATCCGGTCGAAAAAGCCCTGTTCATTTTTAATTATCTTCGCGCGTGCATTCTTTAGCCGCCCTATATGGAAAAAATACAAATGGTTGACCTCAAAGGTCAGTACCTCAAAATAAAGAAAGAAGTTGACCGGGCAATTAGCGAAGTGATTACTTCCTCAGCTTTCATAAACGGACCGGAAGTCAAAAAATTTCAAGAAGAGCTCGAAAACTACCTGTCGGTAAAGCATGTTATTCCATGTGCTAATGGAACCGACGCATTGCAAGTCGCCCTAATGGCGCTGGATTTGAAACCGGGAGATGAAGTAATTACTGCCGATTTTACTTTTGCAGCTACGGTTGAGGTGGTTGCACTGCTTGGGATGACACCCGTTTTGGTAGATGTAGAGCGCAATACCTTTAACATCGATCCAGAAAAAATAAGAGCGGCCATTACACCGAGAACCAAAGCCATTGTGCCGGTTCACCTCTTTGGTCAGTGTGCCAATATGGAGGAGATTCTTGCCATTGCACGCGAGCACAATTTGTATGTGGTGGAAGATACCGCACAGGCCATCGGAACAACCTACCGGTTTTCTGACGGATCGTCGCACAAAGCAGGAACGATTGGTGCCATCGGAACGACTTCGTTTTTCCCTTCAAAAAACCTGGGTTGCTACGGCGACGGCGGTGCCATCTTTACCAACGACGATCAGCTTGCCGCCAAAATGCGCTCGCTGGTAAATCACGGAATGGGAGAGCGCTATTACTACGAAGATATTGGAGTAAATTCCCGACTCGATTCCATTCAAGCCGCGGTGTTGAGAATTAAACTGAAGCACTTGGATGAATACAACGCTGCAAGAAACCACGCCGCGCAAAAATACAATGCCGCCTTTGGAAAAACGGATGCCCTGCTGATTCCTTTTTCCTCGGAGTTCAGCAACCATGTCTTTCATCAATACACGCTGCGCACACGCGAAATTGACCGCAATGGCCTTAAAGCCCATCTCGAAAGCAAAGGCATTCCCGCAATGATTTATTATCCGGTTCCACTTCACCGACAAAATGCCTACAAACGACCCGAATACAACGAAGCTGATTTTGAGATCACCAACCAGTTGTGCAACGAGGTGATTTCTTTGCCCATGCACACCGAGTTGACAGCGGAGCAACTCGATTTTATTATTTCAAACGTAATAGATTTCGTCGAAAAATGAATATAGCCGTAATTGGAACAGGATACGTTGGTCTGGTTACCGGAACCTGCTTTGCCGAAACCGGAAACAAAGTGATTTGTGTTGATATCGACAAAGATAAAGTAGAGCGGATGCGCCGTGGCGAGGTGCCGATTTACGAGCCCTACTTAGATGTGCTATTTGAGCGGAATATTCGCGAGAATAGACTCTCTTTTACCACCAATATCGAAGAAGCCATTGAAGACGTTGAAGTCATCTTTCTCGCCCTTCCCACGCCGCCCGGTGGAGATGGAGCAGCCGATTTGTCGTACATCCTTAAGGTGTCGGAGCAACTTGGCAAATTGATAAAGGATTATAAGGTCATCGTCGATAAAAGTACTGTGCCCGTGGGAACAGCAGAGAAGGTGCGTCAAGCTATCGCTGAACATACCGAGGTTCCTTTTGATGTGGTTTCAAATCCGGAGTTTCTGCGCGAAGGTTTTGCAGTTGATGATTTTATGAAACCCGACCGCGTCGTTATTGGAACCCGTTCGGAACGCGCCCGACGTATCATGGAGCAACTATACAAGCCCTACGTTCGCCAAGGAAATCCATTGATTATCATGGATGAAAAGTCGGCAGAGTTGACCAAATATGCAGCCAACGCATTTTTGGCAACCAAAATCACTTTTATGAATGAAATCGCCAACTTTTGCGAAAAAGTCGGTGCCGATGTCGATATGGTTCGACTGGGAATGGGATCGGATACCCGTATCGGAAAGCGGTTTTTGTTTCCGGGTATTGGATATGGCGGAAGCTGCTTTCCGAAAGATGTGCTTGCACTCCAGCGCAGTGGACGCGACGAGAATTATGATTTTGAGTTGATCAATGCAGTTATATCGGTCAACGATCGGCAAAAGACCGTGTTGGTAGATAAACTCCGAAATTATTACCAGAATAATCTAAAGGGAAAAAAACTGGCGCTCTGGGGCTTGTCATTTAAGCCCGACACCGATGATATCCGAGAGGCTCCGGCACTTTATATGATTGAACAACTGCTAGAGGCCGGGGCAGAGATCACCGCTTTTGACCCCGAAGCCATAGATAATGTTAAGCGTGCAATTGGCGATAAAATTAAATATGCCGATTCGGCCTACGACGCGCTTCAGGGTGCCGATGCATTGCTGATCGCAACCGAGTGGGGCGTTTTTAGAAATCCCGACTTCGAAAAAATACGCCAAAATCTGGGGTCGCCTGTTATCTTTGACGGACGCAATTTATATGATATTGACCAAATGAGCGGCCTGGGTTTTTATTATGAAAGCATCGGTCGCGAAACTGTAAATCCAGCGCAACAATGAAAAGGGTTCTGATTACCGGAGCAGCAGGCTTTCTCGGATCGCACCTTTGTGAACGATTTATAAACGATGGATATCAGGTGATTGGGATGGATAATCTCATCACCGGAACGTTGAAAAACATAGAACACCTTTTTTCGAACCCGAATTTTGAATTCGCACATCACGATGTATCCAAATTCGTGTATGTCTCCGGAAATCTCGATTATATCCTGCATTTTGCATCCCCAGCCAGTCCGATCGATTATCTTAAAATTCCGATACAAACCCTGAAGGTGTCCTCATTGGGAACCCACAATTTGTTGGGATTAGCGAAGTCGAAAGGGGCGAGGATCCTTGTGGCCAGTACTTCCGAAGTATATGGCGATCCATTGGTGCATCCGCAAAATGAAGATTATTGGGGAAATGTCAACCCGGTGGGACCGCGTGGCGTGTACGACGAGGCCAAGCGATTTCAGGAAGCCATAACAATGGCCTATCGTCGGTTTCACGGACTGGAAACACGTATCGTTAGAATTTTCAACACTTATGGCCCCCGAATGCGACTCAACGATGGCCGTGTTTTGCCTGCTTTTATTGGTCAAGCATTGCGAGGTGAAGACCTCACCGTTTTTGGCGACGGCAAACAAACCCGCTCCTTTTGTTATGTGGACGATCTGGTAGAGGGAATCGTTCGACTGCTAATAAGTGATGTTGTTGAGCCAGTAAACCTCGGAAACCCGGATGAGATCACGATCCTGGATTTTGCCGAAGAGATTATCAAACTGACTGAAACCGATCAGAAAATCACCTTTAAACCGCTGCCACAAGATGATCCCAAGCAGCGTCAGCCCGATATTTCGCTGGCTCGCAAGGTGCTGAACTGGGAGCCGAAAATCAGTCGTTCGGAAGGGTTGAAAAGAACTTACGATTATTTCCGTTCGCTCTCGCCAGAGGAGTTGCATAAAAAAGATCATTATACCTTTGAGCGCTACATTATAAATTAACCAAATGCAGTATTTTGCGCACGAAACGGCCGTTATCGACGAAGGATGTGAAATTGGCAAAGGAACCAAAATCTGGCACTTTTCCCACATTATGCCCGGCAGTAAAATAGGAAAGAACTGCAACCTGGGTCAAAACGTGGTCGTGTCGCCCGATGTGGTGCTTGGCAACAACGTAAAAGTGCAAAATAACGTGTCGATATACACCGGAGTGATTTGTGAAGACGATGTGTTTCTGGGGCCGTCGATGGTGTTTACGAATGTGGTCAATCCGCGCAGCGCAGTTAACCGACGCGATGAATACTTGCACACCTTGGTTAAAAAGGGGGCAACCATTGGAGCCAATGCAACGGTGGTTTGCGGAAACGATATTGGCCGATACGCATTTATTGGTGCCGGATCAGTTGTCACCAAACCCATTCTGGATTATGCGCTGGTTGTTGGCAATCCATCACAACAAATTGGCTGGATGAGCGAGTATGGTCATCGGCTTGAATTTAATTCCGACGGCATTGCAGCGTGTTCGGAAAGTAAAGAGAAGTATCGTCTGCAGAATGGCAGAGTAGAAAAAATTTCAATTTCATGAAATCAGAAGACAAAGTGAAATTTGCAGTGGTGGGTTGTGGTCACATCGGAAAGCGACATGCCGAAATGGTTCAACGAAACCCCGAAGCGGAGTTGGTGGCCATGTGTGATGTGCGAAAGGAAGCCGAAAGCGAAATTCGCGATTTTGATGTGCCGTTTTTCTCCTCCATGCACGATATGATGAACAGCGGGCTGGATTTCGACGTGGTGAATATCTGTTCGCCCAATGGCCTGCACGCAGAACAGTCTGTGTTGGCACTCGATCATCGCAAACACGTGGTTTGTGAAAAGCCAATGGGATTGACCAAAGCCGAATGCGAAAAGATTATTTTTAAATCCATGCAGGTTTCACGACATGTTTTTGGCGTGATGCAAAATCGCTATTCACCACCTTCGGTCTGGCTCAAGAGCATGATTGACAATGGACATCTCGGTGAAATTTTTATGGTGCAAATCAATTGCTACTGGAACCGCGATGAGCGCTACTATAAGAAAGCCGGATGGAAAGGAAAGCAGGCACTCGACGGCGGAACACTTTTTACTCAGTTTTCTCATTTCATCGATATCATGTATTGGCTTTTTGGCGATATCGACAATATTCAAGGCAGATTTGCCGATTTTTCGCACCAAGACCTCACCGATTTTGAAGATTCGGGCATGGTGAATTTCCGTTTTGTAAATGGTGGAATGGGATGCATTAATTATTCTACCTCGGTGTGGGATACCAACCTGGAGAGCAGCATCACCATCATCGGTAGCAAAGGAAGCGTTAAAGTGGGCGGGCAATACATGAACGAAGTGGAATATTGCCACGTCAAAGAATACGAAATGCCAGAATTGGAGGAAAGCAGTCCGGCCAATGATTATGGCGGATATAAAGGAAGTGCAGCCAACCACCACTTTATCATTGCCAATGTTGTCGACACCCTTAAAAATCGAACCAGTGCAACCACCAACGCGCTGGAAGGACTCAAAGTAGTAGAAATCATCGAAAGAATATACAACGTGCGAGATCAACAACAGATTAGCACAAACCGATCAGCAGTAACCAATGATATACGATAGATTAATTAACAAAGAAGCCAAGCTGGCAGTTATCGGACTGGGCTATGTGGGCCTGCCAATAGCACTTGAATTTGCCCGCAAGATTAAAGTGGTGGGGTTTGATATTAACCCCGAAAGAGTGAAAATGATGCAAAATCACATCGATCCGAGCAACGAACTCCAAGCTTCGGATTTTGAGGGTTGCGATATTACTTTCACAGCAGATATCAACGACCTGAACGATGTTAACTTTTATATCATCGCCGTTCCAACACCGATTGACGAGAATAAAATTCCCGATTTGCACCCCATCTTGTCGGCCTCAAAAACGGTCGGTATGGTGTTAAAAAAAGGAGATTACGTCGTCTACGAATCGACAGTGTATCCGGGATGCACCGAAGATGATTGTGTGCCGGTGTTAGAAGCCCAATCGGGTTTAAAGTTTGTTGCCGATTTTAAAGTGGGTTATTCTCCCGAACGAATCAACCCAGGCGACAAAGAACACACCTTGCGCAATATCGTAAAAGTTACTTCGGGTTGCGATAAAGAATCGGCCGAAATGATTGCCAAAACTTATGAGCTGGTAGTCGAAGCCGGAGTGCATCGTGCATCGTCCATCAAGGTGGCAGAAGCGGCAAAAATCATTGAAAACACCCAACGCGATGTGAACATTGCGCTGATCAACGAGCTGTCGATTATTTTCAATCGCATTGGAATCAACACCTACGAAGTGCTGGAAGCCGCCGGAACCAAATGGAACTTCCTCAACTTCCGACCGGGATTGGTGGGGGGACACTGCATTGGCGTCGATCCCTACTACCTCACGCACAAGGCAAAACAACTCGGTTATCACGCTCAAATTATCAATTCCGGACGCTTTGTTAACGACAGCATGGGCGCTTATGCAGCGAAGCAAACCGTAAAGAAAATGATTGCCAATGGCAAAAATATCAATCAGTGCCGAGTGCTGATCATGGGGGCTACCTTTAAAGAAAATGTAAGCGATATCAGAAACTCCAAAGTGGTCGATGTGGTCAACGAGTTTAAGTCATTTAGCGTGGATGTAGAGGTAGTTGATCCTTATGCTAATTCCGAAGATCTTAAAGAGGAATACGGCTTTGGATTGGTCTCCGAACCCAATGGATTCTATGATGCTTTAATTGTGGCCGTGAACCACGATGAATACTGCGAAATGACCGAAGACGACTTCTCCGGTTACCTGAACGGCAATGGCATTTTTGTGGATCTGAAGGGGATATACCGCAACAAAATCACCCGCTGGGAATATTGGAGCCTGTAGTTCTTTTTCCATATAAAATCAAAAAACCGATGCAGGATATCCGCATCGGTTTTTTTTATGAGTCAAAGTGGTATGTTCTATTCCAAAACAATTGCTTCCAGCCCGCGAACGCCCATGTCAACGGGCACTTCACCCGTTGAGTCAAAGTTAGCGTCGAGTGGCTCATACTTTCCGTCGGAGTTGACGTCAATCCACTCAAAGCTATCATTGGTGCTGAGTGATAGAACAATAACAATGTCTTCTGTTTCTTCTCCGGTAATGGTCAGGTGGTTGTTAAACGGCCCGGTCACCACGCATGAACCATCAGGAATATCTGCCTCGCCGAAAAGGGGATTGGGTACCGTCGTGGCTCCTTCAGGCGCCTGCCCTTCTGTGGTTTGGGTGAATCCCATGACGGTGGTTTCAAATCCCCAGAAACCCTGTAGCTTATCATCGTTCACCTGCATTATTTCGTTTTTAATTTGATAGGACGAAATATAGTTGTTGAAACCGATGAAGCTTGCAACGGTACCGGAATACATGGTTCCGGCAAACATGTATTCAATGTCGTAGTTCTGATAAGAAAGCGAAACCCGAATCCATTTGTACAATCCGGGCGTTATTTCTGAAAAAGGAATACGGATAAATTCTTCGTCTTCGCCTTTAATAATGGCCTGATCAAAGTCTAAAGCGGTGGCTCCTCCGGCATCGGTTTCCGGTCCCACATAAAGCACATCGCCTGTTCCGAGTTGTGTCCACGGCTCGGGCGCCAGTTCGATATAATGAGCGCTGATGCCATTAAAACTCGGCGATTGTCCCGCGTGATTCGATGGCATGGTCACCGGTTGCCCAGTGTTTCCAAGGCGCTCTTGGTCTTCATCGAATTTGAATTTAAAAATCAAAGAAGGACCTGTTGGCACTTCTGGTGTGGGCTGGGGATCATCTTTTTTGCATGCGCTAAAAGTTAAAAACAGAACGCCAGTAATGCAGAGTAATTTAAAATACTTGGATGGTATCATTGAAAAGAGGTTTGGGGTTATAACGCGAAGGTAATGAATGTTAATATGTCCATCGCATGATAATTTACAAACCGGTGGGATTTAGTTCAATACTGGCCTTGGCAAAATAGGTGGAAGTGACGGGAATATAGAACCCAATTTCCATCACCGCGTTTTTCTCTTTGGGATGGTTGTATTCTAAAATATCGTTGTAGTGAGTTTCTGGCGCAATATCCACCAACAACCTGCGGAACTCAGTGTGTATCTCTTCCTGATTTTCGTTCAGCAGGCGGTAGTATAAAAATATACCGCGGTCTCCTTCAGGAATGCTGGCAATAAGGGTGGTGGTTTCGTTGGCAATCAATATTCCTGTCGACGTTCTGTGACGACTTTTGCTGATGGTTTGCACCGCTGGAACAATTTTTAGTTGCGGTAAACTCAGCAGGCTGTCATTTAACAGGTCATTGGTTTGGCGAGTATTTAAAATTCGGTAGGGACCTGATTTGGCTCCGAAATATTTTTGGTTGAGTCCGTCAGCGGTAAACCAGTGCGGTTCGAAGTGGGCTCCCAGAAAGGCTTCTGCGCGGTTGATGTCAAAATCGGTGAGCGTATCGGGTTGCATGGTGGCAAAGCAGGTTACCGGCTCCCGATCTGGAAGAATATGGCTGTACATCATCGAGCCAAATGGCAAGGCCCAGTTCATCCAGCTATAACTCCACGGAATATGTTCCATGTGCATCACGTATTTCTTTTCGGGAAATTGCTGCCCGTAATCGATAATGTTTTCGATGAATTTTGTTCGGAGTTGATAGTTGTACCGCGATTGGTTAATGGTTAGCAGCGAATGCAAACACACGATCATTACCACCGCCGCCTGAAGCATTGATGATCGTTTTTCCAAAGCCAAGGCAATGATGATCCCCCCGAAAAGCCCGAATACAGTATAATAATTCTGCAGCATAATCGGACTGCCTTCTTCGCGTTTTCCAATCATAATTACAATCCAAAACATCACAAAATAGAGCAGAATGTAAGATGCCACCAGCCACTGTCGTCTTAAAAATAGAACGACAAGGCCAGCCACTCCTGCAATAAACGGAAAGATGTAATGTCCCTTGAAGTAATTAAAAAAGTACTTGGTAGAGGGCAATTGAAAAACTTGGCTGATGTTTTCAATCAAGTCGGCCACAGAAATCATTCGTTCTGCTTCGTAGCTGGTATTAATGAAAAACTTGATCCGAATAAAATACCAGACCACAGCGAAAATAATGATGGCCAATGCGCCAGTGTCTTTCCAGTTTTGTCGTCGGACATATTCAACCGAAAGCACAAAGAAAACGGTGAAAAATCCCAGTGGATGAAAGTAACTGATACAAAAAATTAAAACGGTAGAAACGGCCAGCCCCATCCACCGACGCCAGTTGGTTTGATCGAGCGCGTGCCTAAAAATCACCCACAACACTACCGAAAGCGCTGTGCCTTGAAACAGTTCGGCCGTGGTGTAAAAAAAGGTTTCCCTAAAGGTTAGCGTCATGGCAATACACAGCGCAATGATGCCCACCCGACTTTTATACCCCACGCCAATTATCACCAGATATATTAGATAGAGCAACACCAAAAATACACTGTATGACTTGAGCAGTAGCGGCAATTCGGCTTTTGTATCTAATAAGAAGTAGGTCAAAATCTGACCCAGGGCAATGCCCCAGCGGCCCAGCGCCGGAGTAAATTCACCTTCCTGAATCAATAAAAAAGAAAGCCAGGCGGTATCGTAGTGCAGTATCCTTTCTTTATAAAAGGCCCACGCCATGACTGCCATAACGCCGAAAATAATGCCGCCTGTAAGCAATAATAGTATCGGGATACGGTGGTTCTTCGGTTGATCTGAAAACCACCTGAATGGCGAATACTTTCTGAGCGTTGGTTTAGACAAAGCGATGGATTATGTCGCGAAAATACAATAATTGTATTCTTGTTTCACCCCCTATTAAAACCGGTTAATTCTTCTTCTTCCGGGCGTATATAGAATGGAAATTTCTATGGCACCTTTATTATTAGTGGCCTGCGACAGTCCCGAAGTGTTGATGTCGTAGCTGATGCGATACAAGTTTCGGTTGTGCTGAATTCCGGCCTGAAGAATCAGTGCATCGGAATTCCGGTAAAATGCGCCAAATACCAATCCGTAGGGCTGACGCAACTCAATATTGCCAAGCACGCCAAATGTGATTTCCTGATGATTTCGCTGCCGCATATAGAGCACGCGTGGATCGATAGAAATCTCGCGGTTGATGTTGATGCGCATCCCGCCGTGCACCACATAACGCAGCGGTTTTCTCGACTTTTCACCCGTGAAATTCTCACGGGGATGGGTAATGTGAAATACCGAAAAACCCCCGTGCGGATTGAGTTTCTTTCTGAAATTGGTGTTTTGATAAAACACACCGATACTCGCGTCTGGAACAAAAGTGCTTCTGCGGTCGAGCAGTTCGCCACTGGGTAGGTCCGAATTAAAATTTTGCCCGTCAAACTGACTCTCAAAAATCATGTCGTTTGGATTGATGCGGTTGTACAGAAAACCAAGCTGAACACCAGTAGAGAGCTGGAAATTGCGCTGTGAGGGATCAGAAATCAGATAAGCACCCGAAAGCATGAAGTTGATGCTCGAATAAACATCTGCCGCATTGTGTGCCAAAATGGAAGCGCCTACTCCAAATCGATCCTGAAACGGAAGTTCAAAACTGGCCGCCGTGGTCATAAAATTACTTCCCATCGATGCCCACTGACTGCGGTATTGCAGCCCCACCCGCATTTCGGTCACATCGTCCATTGCAGTGTGTGCCGGATTGAGCAATATAGGCATGGCTTCGAATTGTGAAAAGTGCGGATCCTGTGCCTGAACCTGTGTGCCCGCTGCTGCAAAAACAAGCAACCACAAGGCCATTATTTTATGTTGGGTATTCATGGCGATGTATTTTTTTGTGTAAATGGTTTGTGGTGTTTTCATCGGTTAGCGGATTAGGCTGATTTTACCTGATTTTTCATAAGTTTCCCCTTCAATGGTTGTCGCTTTTACGGTATACACATAGGCTCCCACTTGAACGGGTTGTCCGCGGAAGGTGCCGTCCCAACCGTTTTCCTGTGCAGTGCTTGTAAACATCAGCTCGCCCCAACCGTTGTACACTTTGAATTCGAGACTTTCAAACGGTCCGCCGAGCACATAGTACACATCGTTGTTGCCGTCGCCATTGGGCGAAAACGCATTCGGCATTTTTGGCGGTAGCACCCGCTGACCTTCGTAGCGGATCACCACCTGAGTAGAATCCATACAGCCAAATTCGTTGGTGACATACTGGGTCACCGTGTACAAACCGTCTTCAGAATATTGGTAAGCCGGATTTTGAACCGTTGACGATCCGATATCATCACCAAAATCCCAGCTCCAACTGCTTCCACCGATCGATTCGTCGGTAAAGCTGAAGGTGCCTTCGTTGTCCATTGCCGTAACCGAGAAGCCTGCAATGGGTACTTCGCTGATTTCTACGAGCATGGAAACAACATCCGAGCATCCATCACTGCTGGTTACAGTTAGGGTAACATTATAGCTTCCGGGTTGGGTGTAGGTGCTGGTCGGGTGTTGTAGCGGACTGGAAGTGCCATTGCCAAAATCCCAATGCCAGCTCTGAATGCTGCCGCTCAATACCATGGTTTCGTCAGTGAACTGTACTGCTTGTCCAACACAGGCATTGCTCACGTCGAAATGGGCAATCAGCGGGTTGGAAATGATGATTTCCATCTGGTCGGTTGCCGCAGCGCACACCATTCCTTCAATCGTAGTTATCGTCAGTACTACACCGCCATTTGCCACATCGTCTTCCGACAGGATATAAATCGCATCGACCGTGTTGGCGTTGGGTTGAAAGGTTCCTGTTCCCGAGCTTACCCACGTAATTCCCGTAGTATTGCTAACGGTTGCATCCAACATCACTTCGTTGTTGCTGCCGCAAGTCACGATATCTGCCCCCGCATCGGCTTGCGGTGCTGCTTCAAAGGTGATCGTTACCGAATCGCTTCCCTGTTCGCAAGGTGAATCAGAAACAGTGGTCAGCGTAAGGGTTACGCTTCCCGTCAGCGAATCTACTGCACTGGCAATGTAAGTTGCGTTCAGCGTATTGACATCCGGATCGAATGTTCCCGTGCCACTGGTGCTCCATGTTCCGCCCGAAGCCTGATTAACCATTCCGTCGAGCGTTATTTCAAGATTATCGTTACAGTGCATGAAATCCACTCCGGCATTGGCCGTTGGCATCGGGTTAAAGGTAACGGTCAACGCGTCCGATACTTCTGCACAAACCCCCTGGTTGTTGCTGGTAAGCGTAAGCACTACACTTCCACTCAGACTATCGCTTTCGGTTGGCATATAGGATGCGTTGGTAGTAAAAGGATCCGGATCAAAGCTTCCGCTTCCGCTGGTAGTCCAAATCACAGCAGTGGTGTTTTCCAAGGTTGGAGTTAGATCGACGGCAGCAAGTGTTCCGCAGAAATTGATGTCATCACCAGCCTCGACAATGGCTACTGGTTCAAAGGTAATGGTCACAAAATCTGTAGCTGCCGGACAGCCGCTGTTGTTCGTTGTGCTGAGCGTCAGTATCACTTGTCCGTTTAAAAGGTCTTGCGGTCCGGGCAGATAGGCAGCGTCCAGTGAATCGGCACTGGGGTTAAAGGTTCCGTCGCCCGAAGTGCTCCAGCTACCCGTTGTGGCATCGCCGCCTACGTTTCCGGTCAGGGGCACCTCGCTAATATCCGCACAAATGGTGAGGTCTTCACCGGCATCGGCAATCAGCTCAACGCCGATCTGAATCGTCACTTCATCACTCACCGCATCGCACAGACCATTGCCGGTAGAGGTAAGGGTGAGTGTAACAGATCCGGTAGCAATATCGGCATCACCGGGAATGTAAAGCACATTCAGTGCAGAGCTGTCGGGCAGGAAAGTACCGGTGCCAGCAGTTGACCAGTATCCACCAGTGGCATTACTTACCGTTCCGTTCAGCACGATTTGCTCTGAAGGATCGCAGATCACCAGATTGTTTCCTGCGTTAACCACCGGAGTGGGTAAAATGGTCAGTACCACGCTGTCTGATCCGGCGTCGCACAAATCCTGATCGGTAGAGGTAAGGGTGATGGTAACAGCACCGGCCAGTGCATCTGCCTCGCTGACAATATAAACTGCATCCAGATTGGTGTCGTCGGGCTCGAATGTTCCGGTTCCCGATGTGCTCCAAACGCCTTGAGTAGCACCACCTGTAATAAACCCTGATAGCGGAGCCACGAGATGGTCGGCACAGATTTCAAAGTCGCCACCGGCGTCAACAAAAGGTGCGTCGCCAAAGGTGATGACCACCTGATCCAAAGCTGGCTCACAAACCCCGTTGTTGGTTGAGGTCAGTGTCAAAACAATCGATCCACCGGTGGTGTCTGACGGCGCAAACACATACACTGCATCGAGTGCACTGGAGTCGGGTAGGAAGGTTCCGTCTCCACTGGTGGTCCAGTATCCAGTCACTGATCCGTTTGAAACCGCGCCCTGAAGTTGCGTTTCAGTAGCGTGGATACACACGGTTTGATCTGCACCCGCGTCTGCTACAATGCCCTCAGTAACGATAATCGTTAACTGATCGACATCGGCTTCACAATCGCCGTTTCCAGTTGTGGTCAGGGTGATGATCACCATGCCGTTGGCCAGATCGTCCTCCGATGCAAAGTATGTCGTGTTGAGTGCAATAGAATCGGAAAAGGTTCCTGAGCCGCTGGTGCTCCATATGCCGCCAACAGCGTAGCCAACACTTCCGTTGAGTTCAAACTCGAAAACAGCCTCGCACACGGCGATGTTGGTTCCGGCGTTGGCAACCGGACCGGGAGTGATGGTCAGGTTCATGAAATCTGAGGAAGCGTTACAGCTATTGGTCGTCGTCAGAATCAAACTTACCGATCCGTTGGCAACGTCTTCCTCACTGGGGATATAAATGGCATCCAGTGTAGTGGCGTTGGGTACAAAAGTTCCGGTGCCGGTGGTGGTCCATGATCCTTCGCTCGCCGCTCCCGAAATGATTCCGTTGAGTGGTACCTCACCTTCGTTAGAACAGATTTCAATATCGACTCCGGCGTTGGCAAATCCTTCGGGAAGAATCACAATAGCGATCTGATCGCTAACCGCTATACAATTACCGATATTGCTCGCCGACAAGGTAAGCGTTACGCCCAAGTTCAATGAATCCTGCGAACTCGGAATGTAAATGGCATTGAGCGTGGTGTTGTCGGGAACGAATATTCCCGTTCCACTGGTGGTCCAGATTCCGGTGGTGGATGCACCCGAAACGCTTCCATTAAGTTGCACTTCCATGTCGTCCACACAAACGGTAACATCTATACCGGCGGTTACAACCGGTGCCGGAGTGATGGTAATGGTCAGATTGTCCTGAGCGGCGTCGCAACTGTTTGCTGTCAGCGTTAAGACGACTTCACCAGCGGTGATATCGCCATCACCCGGCAGATAGGTGGCATTCAGCGCGGTGCTGTTTGGAATGAAAATTCCATCGCCCGAAGTGCTCCAAATTCCGCTGGTGGCCTCCCCGTCAATGCTTCCGTTGAGTGCAACCTGCGGGTTGTTGGCGCAAACTGCTTCGTCGTTGCCGGCGTTAGCAATTCCGGGTGGCAGTACCGTAACAGCGATGGTGTCGCTCACCGCGAGACAAGCACCGTTATTGGTCGATGTTAGCGCCAGTTGAATGGTACCTGCTAATGAATCCGAGGTGCTGATGTGATACACCGCATTGAGATCAGTGGGACTGGGAACAAAGAAACCTGTTCCGGTGGTGGTCCATACTCCTGTGGTGGTGGTTCCGACTACCGACCCAGAAAGTTGTACTTCGAGTTCGGTGACGCAGGTCAGAATATCTAAACCGGCATCAACGATAGGCGATGGGTCGATGGTGATGGTCATCTGATCTTCCACAGGCAAGCAATCGCCGTTTCCGGTAGAGGTCAGTGTGAGTTGAACACTGCCGGCAACAATTTCATCTGGCGTTGGTAGGTACACAGCGTTGAGCGTTGTGTTGTCGGGGATGAAGTTGCCGTTTCCACCGCTCCAGATACCGCCTGTGGCACCGTTTATTGTTCCGTTGAGTTGGGCTTCGGTGTTGTTTTCGCAAACGGTGACAGTTGTTCCGGCATCGACAACGGGCGCAACGGTATAGATGATTACCACTTCATCGGTTTCGGGCAGACAGTCGCCGTTTCCTGTTGAAGTCAGTGTGAGCGTAACCGATCCGTTGGCAATTTCATCTGCCGTTGGTGAATAGATGGCATTCAGCACCGCAGGACCGGGGATAAAGAATCCGTCGCCACCAGCCCAAATGGCACCGCCGGCATTGGTCACCGATCCGTTGAGTTGTGCATCGGCGTTGTTGGCACAAACCACGATATCGTTTCCGGCATTGACCACCGGCCCGGGATTTATCGTGATGTTTAGTTGATCTTGACGTGCCTCACAAACCCCATTTCCGGTGGTGGTCAGTGTTAAGGTAAGTCCGCCCGACAGAATTTCTGCCTGGCTAGGAATGTAAGTAGCGTTGGGAACAGTATTCGATGGAATGAATGTTCCCAAACCACCGCTCCATACCACACCATCTGCATTAAAGAAAATGCCGCCCAGACTGATTTCTGCATTGTTGGCACAGGCCTCGATGTCGGGACCGGCATTCACGAACGGAACGGGCTGGAAGGTGAAAGTTACCTCGTCGCTAACTGCAGAACAATCGCCGTTTCCGATAGTGGTCAGCGTTAGGATGACCGTCCCGTTGGAGATTTCGGCAAATGTGGGGGTATAAACCGCATTCAAGTCGTTTGCTGAAGGCGAGAAGGTGCCGTTGCCACCCGACCAGAGGGCTCCTTCTGCAATGGAAGCCGCTCCGTTAAGTGGAATGTTTGTTAGGTCGGCACAGAAAGTTTGATCTGCGCCTGCGTTTGCCGTCGGGGCAGGAGTGATGGTGATTTGCAACACCTCTGTTTCGGGCAAGCAGGTGCCGTTTCCGGTCGATGTCAGCGTCAAAGTCAATCCACCATTGGCAATTTCAGCAGCCGACGGGGTGTAAACAGCATTGAGGTCTTCGGGCGAAGGATCGTAGCTGCCGCTGCCTCCGCTCCAGATTCCACCTGAGGCAAAATCAACACTTCCGTTAAGTGCTACTTCGTTGTTGTTGGCACAAACAATGACGGCGTCACCGACTTCTACCACCGGCGACGGATCAATAAAAATAGATACTTCGTCACTCTCGGGATTGCACAATCCATTACCTGTTGAGGTCAGGTTCAATGTTACCGAACCTGCAGCAATTTCGTCCGCCGACGGGGTATAGCTTATACTCAACACATCGTCCGATGGGTCGAATGTTCCGCCACCACCGCTCCAAATTCCGCCGTTGGCACCACTAATTGTTCCGGTGATGGTGACCTGCGGATTGTTAGCACAGCTAAATCTATCGGGCCCAGCATTTACTGTTGGCGCACTCGTGATGTTGATGGTCATCTCATCACTAACCGCAATACAATTTCCATTTCCGGTGGTGGTCAAAGTGAGGGTGAAGCTTCCTGCTGCAATTTCGTCGGTGCTCGGTGTGTAAATCGCATTCAGGGCCGAGGCTTCCGGAGTAAAGGTTCCGTTTCCACCACTCCATAACCCACCGGTGGCTATGGTGATTTGTCCGTTGAGCTGCACTTCGGCATTGTTGGCACAAACCGTTTGATTCGCTCCAGCATCTACTGTTGGCGCTGGGGTGTAGTTTATGATTACCATATCGGATTCTGGCAGGCAGGTGCCGTTTCCGGTTGACGTGAGTGTAAGCGTTACAAATCCGTTGTTGATTTCTGTTTGTGTTGGGCTATACACAGCGTTCGGGTCGGTTGGTGATGGGGTGAAACTGCCGAGTCCGCCACTCCATTGTCCGCCGCCTGCGTTCAAAATTGTGCCGCTAAGTTGTGCATATGGATTGTTGGCACAAAGTGTTTGATCTGATCCGGCCATTACCACCGGAGCTTCGGGAATATTGATGACTACCTGATCGCTTACTTCCAAACAGTTTCCGTTACCGGTAGTGGTGAGCGTAAGGGTAACCGTTCCTACAGCAATTTCATTGGCCGACGGTGTATATTCGGCATTTAGTGTGGTATTGGAGGGGTTAAACATGCCTTCACCACCGCTCCAGATTCCACCACTTGCAATGGTCACCGATCCGTTGAGTTGTGCCACCGGACTATTTTCACACACGGTGATGATTGTTCCGGCATGAGCCGTTGGCGCTGGGGTGATGGTGATGGTAATCTGGTCTGAAACCGCAATACAATTTCCGTTTCCGGTAGTGGTAAGTGTGAGGGTGACACTTCCCGCACCAATTTCATCTTGTGTTGGCGTGTACACTGCGTTCAGGTCTTCGGCAGATGGGCTAAACGAACCTTCACCACCCGACCAGGTTCCGCCCGTGGCAATCGTCACGGCTCCATCCAAACTCACCTCGGGATTGTTGGCACATACGGCTGCGTTTGCACCGGCATTAACTGTAGGTGATGGGGTAAAGACGATCGTTAAAGAATCTGTTGCCGCAATACAGTTTCCGATGCCCGTGGTAGTCAGTGTCAGCACAACTGAACCGGCGTTGATTTCAGATTGGGTGGGCGAATACGTTGCGTTCAGGTTATTGGCATTCGGAGAGAACGATCCCTGACCTCCGCTCCATTGTCCACCATCGGCATGGGTCACTGCACCTGCTAGCGATACAAGCGGATTGTTTGCACAGATTTCTTGATCCATACCTGCTTCTACTGTAGGTGCAGGAGTGAAATTAATCGTCACCACATCGCTTTCAGACAGACAGTTTCCGTTTCCAAAGCTGGTAAGCGTAAGTGCAACTGATCCGTTGGCAATTTCATTTGCCGTTGGTGAATAAACGGCGTTCAGTGTGGAGTCATTGGGGAAGAACGTGCCGTTTCCACCTGTCCATTTTCCACCAGAAGCCACAGTAATCGATCCATTGAGAACGACATCGGCATTATTGGCACAGATGGTTTGGGTAGCTCCGGCATTGACTACGGGTGCAGGGGTGATGGAAATGTTCATCTGATCGCTCACCGCCAAACAGTTTCCGTTGTCTGTGGTGGTAAGGGTTAGTGTTACTCCTCCTGCAACAATCTCGTCAGCCGATGGTAAGTAGGTTGCATTCAGCGCATCGGGTGCGGGGGTGAAGGTGCCGTTTCCACCACTCCATATACCGCCCGAAGCAATGGTTACCTCTCCGTTGAGTGATACTTCCGGATTGTTGGCACAGACCACCGCGTTAGTACCGGCATCGGCAGTAGGAGCCGGCGTAAAGGTGAAAGTTGCGGTATCTGCTTCTGGCAGGCACTGGCCGTTTCCAGTGGTTGTGAACGTTAGGGTAAGGCTGCCGCTGGCTATTTCTCCGGCTGTCGGTGTGTATAGGGCATTTGGTGAGGTGGCCGAAGGAGTGAAGGTTCCCAAGCCTCCCGACCATACTCCACCAGATGCAATCGATACCGATCCGTTAAGCTGAATTTGCGCATTGTTGGCACAAAGTACTTGATTGGCTCCGGCGTCGGCCTCTACAGCTGGCGTAATGGTAATGAGCATTTGATCAGATTCGGGCAGGCAGTTGCCGTTGCCAGAAGTGGTGGCAGTGAGTGTCACAGTGCCTGCTGCAATCTCCGCTGCTGTGGGATAATAAATAGTATTCAGCGATATGTTGTCGGGTTCGAATGTTCCCGAACCGCCAGTCCATATTACATTAGATGCGCCGGTTATTACCGCCGAAACCGCAATGGCCGCATTGTTGGCGCAGGCTGTTTTATCAGGGCCGGCATTCACGGTGGGTGCAGGGGTGAACATTACCAACATATCGTCACTCACAGCAATACAATCCCCGTTTCCGGTTGTGGTTAGCACAAGCACCACCTCACCTGAATCGATTTCGGCCTGAGTTGGTGTGTAAATCGCGTTCGGTGCATCTGGTCCTGGGTCGAAAGTTCCGTTTCCACCGCTCCAGATTCCACCGGCTGCTATGGTCACGACTCCGTTGAGCGGTACCGATGGATTGTTCTCACAGCGGCTTTGGTTGTTTCCCGCATTGGCAGTGGGCGATTCAGAGAAGCTGATGGTCACCGAATCACTTACTGGAGTACAGTTTCCAAATCCAGTGGTGGTTAGGGTAAGGGTTACTGAACCGTTGTTGATTTCTGCCTGACTGGGGGTGTAGGTCGCATTCAGCACATTGGCCGCGGGTGAGAAAGATCCCAGACCACCGCTCCATACGCCTCCGGTTGCAACGGTAACACTTCCGTTGAGCGTAGCTACAGGGTTGTTTTCGCACACCACAATGTCTGCTCCTGCATCGGCTGTTGCAGAGTCGGTAAAAGTGATGGTAACCTCATCCGAAACGGCCATACAATCTCCGTTTTCAGTAGAAGTGAGTGTCAGGGTAACAGATCCCGCTGCAATTTCTGAAGCTGTCGGGATATAGGTTGCATTCAGTGCAAAGGCATCTGGAAGAAAGTCACCGTTTCCGCCGCTCCAAATACCTCCGATAGCCACGGTTACCGTACCGGAAAGCGAAACCGAAGGGTTGTTTTCGCAGGCAAAGAGGTCAGTGCCAGCGTTGGCGGTTGGCGATGGTGAAAAGGTGATAAGAACATCGTCCGAAACGGAATTACAGTCACCATTTCCGGTGGTGGTTAGGGTAAGAACCAGTGAGCCGGCCGCAATTTCTTCGGCTGTTGGAGTATAGGTTGCATTGAGCGCATCGGAACCAGGGTTAAACATTCCACTACCTCCGCTCCAGACTCCATCCGTGGCAACAGTTACTGACCCGCTCAGGGCTACCAGTGGGTTGTTAGCGCACACGATAATATTTGCTCCGGCGTCGGCGGTTGGTGCATCATCAAATGTGATGGTAATATTATCTGACACTGGGCTGCAGCCTGCATTTCCTGTGGAGGTGAGGGTGAGCGTCACCGAGCCATTGTTGATCTCGCCTTGTGTTGGAATGTATACGGGGTTGAGCACATTGCCTGCTGGCAGGAATGTTCCATTGCCGCCGCTCCAGCTTCCGCCACTGGCCACCGTCACGGCTCCGTTAAGCTGTGCTGAAGGATTGTTGGCGCAGGTGGTGAGATCCGGTCCGGCATTGGCTGTGGGGGCAGGACTGAAATGGATGGTTACCGTGTCTGATTCGGGATGGCAACTTTCGTTTCCAGTCGAGGTCAGGGTAAGGGTTACCGAGCCGTTGGCAATTTCAGCCAGAGTCGGCGTGTAGGTGGCTCCGAGGCTTTCGTTACTTGGAGAGAAGGTGCCGTTTCCACCGCTCCATACGCCACCGCTCGCGATGGTTATGTTTCCGTTTAGATTAGCCTCTGGATTATTGGCGCACACGGTGATGTCATTTCCAGCATTGACGCTGGGCGAAGGAGAGAATGAGATGTTCATCTGATCCGACACGGCAATACAGTTCCCGTTGTCTGTGGTGGTTAGGGTGAGCGTAATTTGACCCGAGGCGATTTCCGCTGCTGTAGGTGTATAAACCGCATTCAGCGTATTCGCATCAGGCCAGAAGATTCCGTTTCCGCCACTCCAAGTACCGCTTCCCGCAATGGAAACGACCCCGCTGAGCTGGGTAGCCGGATTGTTAGAACACACCACTTGATTTGGCCCAGCATTGGCGGTTGGGGGTGCCGTAAATACGATGGTTATCTCGTCGACTACTGCCAAGCAACTACCGTTTCCGGTGGAAGTAAGGGTGAGTGTAACCGATCCGTTATTGATTTCACCTGCCGATGGAAGGTAGGTGGCGTTTAGCGCGGATGTGCTCGGACTGAAGGTGCCCTGTCCACCCGACCAGATTCCACCGTCGGCGCCGGTGATGAAGCCGTTTAATTGTGTTAGCGGATTATTCGAGCAAATCACTTGATCGCTGCCGGCATCTATTGTGGGAGAATCGGTATAGCTAATGGTCATCACGTCGCTCACAGGGAAACAATCGCCAAAGCCGGTTGTGGTAAGGGTGAGGGTGACGGAACCCGATAGAACCTCTGCTGCCGTTGGGGTATAGCTTGCTCCGATGGAAGTGTTAGCCGGGTTGAACGTGCCGTTTCCACCGGACCAAATTCCGCCCTCGGCATTGCTTATGTTTCCGAGCAGCGTAACGGTTGGATTGTTTTCGCAAGAAATCAGATCTGGCCCGGCGTTAGCAACCGGAGCTGGGTTAAAAGTGATGGTTACCTGATCGCTGACTTCATTGCAGTTTTCATTGCCCGAAGTGGTCAGGGTCAGCGTAAGCGAACCAGCAGCTATTTCGTCAGGTGTGGGCAGATAGGTGGCATTCAGCGTAAAGTGGTTGGGATTGAATGTTCCGTTTCCGCCCGACCATTCTCCACCAGCGGCTACGGTTACCGCTCCGCTGAGCTGAAACTCTGGATTGTTGGCGCATACCGAAAAGTTACTACCGGCATTGGCAGTAGGTGCGGGGGTAAAGAACAAGGTGACTTCATCCGATTCGCTCAGACAGTTCCCATTTCCGGTTGAAGTGAGCGTAAGGGTAACGGATCCGCTGAGGAGTTCAGATACCGAAGGAGTATAGGTGGCGTTCGGTGTAGTAGCATTTGGAGAGAAACTTCCCGTTCCACCGGACCACATTCCTCCATCGGCTCCGATAACATTTCCGTTGAGGGCGGCTGTTGGGTTGTTTTGACAGAGGGTTTGGTCGTTGCCAGCCAAAACTACTGGAGCCGGATTGATCGTGATGGTCATTTCATCGCTCACCGGATTGCAGTTTCCAATTGCGGTGCTGGTAAGTGTGAGTGTAACGGTGCCTGCTGCGATCTCTGCTGCAGTTGGTGTATAGATCGCGCCGAGCGAGGAGTTGCCGGGTGAGAATGAACCGTCGCCACCCGACCAGATTCCACCCGGGGCATTGGATACCGCACCGGCCAGCGTTAGCGTTGGATTATTGGCGCAAACTACCGCATCACTTCCTGCATTGACAACCGGAGCTGGAGTAATGGTAATGGTCACCTCGTCCGAAACGGCTGTGCAATTGTTGTTGTCAGTGGTGGTTAAGGTAAGCGTGACGCTTCCGGCAGCGATTTCGTCGGCAGTGGGTGTGTAGGTGGCATCGAGCGTGGTGTTCGCTGGAGCAAAAGTTCCATTTCCGCCGGTCCATATTCCGCCCGATGCAATGCTAATCGAGCCGTTAAGCGTTGCCTGTGGATTATTGGCGCACACGGTGATGTTGCTGCCAGCATCCGCAGTAGGTGCAGGTGTAAACTCGATGGTGACAATATCCATAGCAGCCACACAGTTGCCATTCTCGGTGGTGGTCAGGGTTAGGTGAAGCGTTCCGGCGTTGATTTCGCTTTGCGTTGGTGTGTAAACTGCATTCAGGTCGTTTGCGCTGGGAGAGAACGAACCCAGTCCGCCGCTCCACTGTCCGCCAGTGGCAACAGTCACTGCGCCATTCAGTTCAATATTCGGATTGTTGGCGCAAATGCTTTGGTCCACACCTGCGTTGGCGGTAGGCGATGGCGTAAAGGTGTAGGTCACCTGGTCGCTGACGGCAATACAATTTCCGTTTTCGGTGGAGATGAGTGTTAGCGTTACCGATCCATTGTTGAGTTCAGTACTTGTTGGCGTGTAGATAGCATTCAGCGTTGTGTTATTCGGAGTGAAAGTGCCGTTTCCACCACTCCACATTCCTCCGCCTGCTACAGTAACACTTCCGTTTAATGGAATGTCGGCGTTATTACTACAAATGGCCGCATCACTTCCGGCATTGACTACCGGAGTAGGAGAGAAGTTGATGATGACCACGTCCTCTACAGCGTTGCAATTTTCGTTTCCGGCTGAGGTAAGCGTCAGGGCTACCGAACCGCTTTCGATTTCTGCTGCCGTGGGCGTGTAGGTTACGTTGAGGTTAAATACATTTGGGAAAAAAGTTCCATTTCCACCCGACCACACGCCGTCAGTGGCACCGAATACTTGTCCTGACAATGAAATGGCCGCGTTGTTAGCGCACACAGTTTGATCGGCTCCGGCATTCACAACGGGCGCCTGATCGTAGTTAATGGTCATCTGATCTGAAACCGCTATACAGTTGCCGTTGTTGGTAGTCGTTAGGGTAAGGGTCACCGATCCTCCGGCTATTTCACCCTGCGTAGGGGTATAGGTGGCGTTTAGCGTTTGATTGTCGGGTGAGAAGGTTCCAAGACCTCCGGTCCACATTCCACCAGATGCAACAGTTACCGTTCCATTAAGCTGAACCGTTGCGTTGTTTTCACAAGCGTCGATATCATCCCCCGCATTGGCTGTTGGTGCCAGCGTGAAATTGATGTTCATCACATCCGAATGTGCTATGCATGACTCGTGTCCAGTGGTAGTGAGTGTCAGGGAGATGGTTCCTGCTGCGAGCTCGGTAGGGGTAGGGGTATAGGTGGCGTTGAGTGCAGTTGCGCTCGGGTTAAAGGTTCCGTTTCCGCCCGACCAGATTCCGCCGTTGGCATTTTCTACTGATCCGCTGAGCGTGATTTGCGGATTGTTGCTGCACACCGTTTGATTATTGCCTGCATGGGCAATCGGGGCCGGAGCGATATTAATGGTTACTTCGTCACTCACCGGCATGCAATTGCCATTGCCCACCGAGGTCAAGGTAAGCGTTACACTACCGTTGGCAATTTCTGTTGCGGATGGGGTGTAACTGGCCGAAAGACTGAAGTTGTTGGGTGAGAAAGTTCCGCTGCCTCCGGTCCATTCTCCTCCTGCTGCTTCAGCGCTCACAAAGCCATTGAGTGTAACCATGGGGTTGTTGGCACAGGAATTTAAATTGGTTCCCGCATCCACGATCGGCGCATCCGTAAAGAAAATAGTCACCTGATCTGATTCAGCTACACAATCTTCGTTGCCTGTTGAGGTGAGCGTAAGGGTTACGCTTCCAGTAATCAGTTCGGCTGCCGAAGGGGTGTATTGTGCGTCCAGCGCAGTTGATGATGGAGCGAAGCTTCCAAGCCCGCCGCTCCACTGGCCACCGGAGGCGATGGTTACCGATCCGTTGAGTTGTGCCGTAGCGTTGTTGTTGCACAGCGTTTGGTCCGCACCGGCGTTGACTACCGGGGCCGGCGTAATGGTAATGACTACTTGGTCAGACACAGATAAACAGTTGCCATTGCCCGTTGAAGTGAGTGTGAGCGTAACCTGACCGGCAGCAATTTCTGCTGCTGATGGAATGTACTCGGCTTTCGGATCGTTTTCACCGGGTATAAAAGTGCCATTTCCTCCGCTCCATTCTGCTCCGGTGGCAACAGAGTAGACGCCGTCTAATTCTACTTCCGGATTATTGGCGCACACGGTGATGTCTGCACCTGCATTAATAACCGGAGCCGGAGTTATGGTGATGGTCATTACATCGTTAACCGCAATACAGTTTCCGTTGCCGGTTGTGGTTAAAGTGAGCTGCACCGATCCATTGGCTATTTCTGTGGCCGACGGTGTGTAGATGGCATCGAGTACATCGGCGTTGGGCGTGAAGGTGCCGCTTCCACCGCTCCATGTTCCTCCGTTGGCAATGGACACCGATCCGTTTAACTGAACATCTGCATTATTGGCACAAACTATTTCGCTGGGTCCGGCTTCGACAGTAGGGGTTGGGGTGAATTCAATAGTGGTCTCGTCGCTTACGGGTAAGCAATTCCCGTTTTCGGTAGAGGTTAAGGTCAGTGTTATTGAACCCGAGTTGATTTCGCTCTGAGTCGGGATGTAGGTTGCGTTGAGTGTGTTGGCATTGGGCGAAAAAGTTCCGAGCCCACCCGACCATTGTCCTCCTGAGACAATACTCACTGATCCGTTGAGGGAGATTTCAGGGTTATTAGAACAAACGGCCTGATCGCTCCCCGCATTCACAACAGGAGCAGGTGTAATGGTAATGGTCATTTCATCTTCTACCGGCACACACAGACCGTTTCCGGTAGTGGTGAGTGTCAGGGTTACTGTACCCGCGGCAATCTCTTCTGCACTCGGCAGGTAAGTGGCTGCAAGATCGGTGTTTGATGGGGTGAACATACCGTCGCCGCCGCTCCAAATCCCACCGTTGGCAATGGTTACGCTTCCATTAAGTTGCACTTCTGCATTGTTGGCGCAAACTGTTCTGTCGGTGCCAGCATTGGCTGTAGGTGCCTGAGTGATGATGATGATCATCTCGTCGGCGTGCGGGTTACAATTTCCGTTTTCGGTGGTGGTCAATGTTAAGGTGACGGCTCCATTCAGGATTTCTTCGGGCGAAGGTAAATAGGTGGCATTGAGCGTTGTGTTTGAAGGGGTAAATGTGCCGTTACCTCCGGACCAGATTCCTCCTGTGGCTACAGAAACCACTCCGCTGAGTTCAACCTCTGCGGCATTTGCGCACACAATGCGGTCGTTTCCAGCATTGGCTACTGGAGATGGGGTGAAGTTGAAGGTCACTTCATCAACAGAGGCCAAACAGTTGCCGTTTCCGGTGGAGGTCAGGGTCAGCGTGATCGACCCTGAATTGATTTCGGTTTGAGTAGGGGTGTACACAGCATCCAAATCGGTGGCACTCGGGGTAAATAATCCCAAACCGCCGCTCCATACTGCACCAGAAGCGAATTGTATCGTTCCGTTTAGTTGGATGTCTGGGTTGTTGCTGCAAATGGCTTCATCTGTTCCTGCATTAACCTGAGGGCCTTCATTGATGGTGATGGTCATGGTGTCATTTTCCGGCAGGCAGGTGCTGTTTCCGGTAGTGGTCAGCGTCAGGGTGACCGTTCCGGCTGCAATCTCATCCGTCGAAGGCGTGTAGATGGCGTCCATTGTGTTGTTGTCGGGTGTAAATGTTCCCGATCCGCCGCTCCAAGTTCCACCGGTTGCGATGGTCACCGATCCGTTCAACTCCACATCTGGCGTGTTGTCACATACCGTTACATCCTGGCCGGCGTTTGCGGTTGGAGAAGGAGTAAAGGTGACCGTAAGTACATCGCTAACGGCAGCACAGTTTTCGTTTTGTGTGGTTGTCAGGGTGAGGTTTAGACTTCCATTGGCGATTTCTGCCTCGGTTGGGGTGTACACCGCGTTGAGTGTATTGGCATTAGGCGTGAAGTTGCCGTTTCCACCGCTCCATGCTCCTCCGCCGGCGATGGTTATTTGGCCATTGAGGTAAACTTCGGGGTTATTGGTGCAAACCGAAATCGGATCACCCGCATCTGCCGTTGGTGATGGGGTAAAGGTGATTTCAATTTCATCGGTAACCGCCAAACAGTTTCCGTTATTGCTGGTGGTTAATGTTAGGATGAGTGATCCGGAGTTGATTTCGTTTTGGGTAGGAGTGTAAATCGTGTTAAGATCGGTTGGTGAGGTGGAGTATGTTCCGTTTCCACCGCTCCAGACCCCACCCGAGGCTACAGTAACGATTCCGTTTAAAGGAATCTGTGGGTTATTGCTGCAAACGCTGATGTCGTTGCCGGCATTTGCTGTGGGAGCAGGAGTAAAAGTAAAAGTCACTTCATCCGATTCGGCAAAACAGTTGAGATTTCCAGTTGAAGTAAGTGTGAGCGTTACCGAGCCGTTTTCAATTTCTTGTATCGTTGGGGTATAAACCGCATTAAGGGCGTTGATGTGCGGACTAAAATTTCCGTTTCCACCAGTCCATGTTCCGCCCGAGGCCACACTCACCGATCCGTTGAGTTGGATGACGGCATTGTTGGCACAGTAGGTTTGATCCAAACCGGCGTTTACCTGTGGTGCCGGAGTGAAATTAATGGTCATTTGGTCGGACACGGGTTGACAGTTTCCGTTGCCGGTAGAGGTGAAGGTAAGTGTTAGACTTTCAGATGCCGCTTCGGCTTCGGTGGGCATGTAAGTGGCATTCCATGAGGTTGAGCTGGGGAAAAAAGTACCCGCCCCGCCACTCCACTGTCCTCCACCCGCATTGGCAATGGTTCCGTTGAGGTCTACCTGAGGATTATTCTGACAAACGGTTTGATTTGGTCCCGCATTGGCTACCGGTGCCGGCCCGATAAAGATGGTCATTACATCGGTCTCGGACACACAGTTGGCGTTGTCAGTGCTGGTGAGGGTTAAGGTGACCTGCCCGTTGGTAATTTCAGTTGCAGCCGGCGAATAAATTGCGTTGAGCGTCGTTGAATTCGGACTGAAAGAACCCAAACCACCGCTCCACTGACCACCATTGGCAACAGTTACCGAACCGTTTAATTGAACGTCGGCATCGTTGGCACAAACAAAGGCGTCGATACCTGCATTTACGTTGGGTGCTGGAGTAAAAGTAATTTGTACGATATCGGATTCCGCTACACAGTTTCCGTTTCCAGTAGAGGTGAGGGTGAGGTTGACGGAACCTGTAGCCAACTCGGCGGCAGTGGGTTCGTAGGCCACATTGAGTGCGCTGGGTGCCGGATCCCAAGAGCCACCGCCACCACTCCAAACGCCTCCTTCGGCTCCGGAAACCGATCCGTTCAATATCACCACGGCATTGTTGGCGCAATAGGTCTGATCGGCTCCGGCGTTCACTTCAGGTTCCGGAGAGAAAATGATGGTGATCTCGTCAGATTCGGCATAGCAAGTTCCGTTTCCAATGGAGGTGAGTGAAAGCGTTACCTGACCAGCTTGGAGTTCTGCGGCTGATGGTGTATAAGTGGCGTTGAGCGTGAGGTCGTTGGGCGAAAAATCACCGTCTCCACCCGACCACTGACCACCAGCGGCGAAGGTAACGGCTCCATTAAGTGGCGTCACCGGATTGTTAATACAAGTGGTGATGTCGTTACCTGCATTGACTATCGGTGCAGGGGGGATGGATACCGTCAGGTCATCTTCAACCGGAAAACAGTTGCTCACCGAGGTCAGCGTAAAGGTCACCTGTCCGTTGGCGATGTCGTCGATGCTGTATATGTATTGTGCATTGAGCGCATACTCATCGGGAATAAAAGCGCCGGTTCCATTGCTGGTCCACATCCCTGCTGTTGCTCCACCTTCAACCGTTCCGTTTAACTGAACGGTGTCGTTGGCGCAAACAATTTGATTGTTGCCAGCCTCAACCAGAATTTCAGAAGCAAACTCAGAGAAATAGCCGTAGCGACAACCGCTGCCAGCCCCTCCGTTGATGATTCCCATCGAGAACACTTCCTTACTGTTGGTTAATAATTGTGCGGTATTAACCGGAATTTGACTGGTCGAGAAAGACTTATAGGCGTACATCCACTGTCCGTCAGTTCCAGGAACGACGTTAAAATCTGCGGCCACAATTAAGTTAGCGTTTCCGTTCAGCACAAAGGCATCTTCAGCATCAGTAGGAACCAGAATGGTAAGGATGAATGTTTCATTGGTGGAGCGGGTAAAGAAAACCTGTTCCGAACCCGCACAGTTGAGCGGAGGAAGAAGGGCCGTTCCTGTTTCGCAACCAAACCCCGACATGTGAATTACATACGCTGGCTTAGAGGTTTCAATCAACTTGGTGGGGCTGTCCATTAGGAGTTCATAATTCTCACCGTTAAAAAGGTTGGCCACCAGTACGCCGTCGATATACAACTCCGTGTTGTTTGCCGTGGCTGTTACATAGGCGTATTCCTCGTTTTCCAAACCTCCGCGAACGACAATATATTCTCTGCCAACGATGCTGACCGGAACCAGCTGATCGCCATTCATGTCGCGGCAACCGCCATCATCCTGTAGCCACACTGAATCGTCTTTGGTGCTGACGGCAACGGGTTTGTTTGCAACAATGATGGTTCCTGCCGGGTTATCTGCGCCGTTGGTTGAGTATACCCCACCTGAATAGGTTTGACCGGAGTTTAGGGTGATGGAGTAGGACTGAAAAGCAGGGTGTCCGCCAAACAAGTTCTTACTCGGGAAAATGAGAATCGTGGTGTTGTCTTCGGTTGCTACGATATCGAATGAAGTGTATGGCTCCGGAGAATAATTCCCATTCCGGTATCGCTGCTGAAAAGGAACATAAAATTCATTGCCCAAGCTGTTTGGCCCTTTGAGCGCCCAGATGTCGGGGTTGTTATTGGTGTTTAATTCGTAATAGACGGTAATTGGTGCGGTGGATTGTAGGCGCAAACCCGTATTCAATACCGCGTCCATCGGCTTTGTTTCCAGCAGTTCTTTGTAGGCTGCCAGATTTTCAGTGTGGGCCGAATTGGCTCCTATGTTTACAACGATTGGCGTAAAGCTCCCGTTTGCAGGCATTGATATCGTAACCGTTGCCGCTTCAGTGCCAGTTGAAATGCGCAATAGCGGCGGTGTATCAGTAACGTGACCCGATGTTGCTTCAGGCGGTGCCAGCCAGAATTCGGTTCCGACCTGTGAAAATGAAAATTGCGCAACAAATAGCGCAGCAAAACAAAGGAGTTTGGATAAACGTCCGGTCATGAGATTGGTTTTTGTGTTCGATATTTCGCAGTATATCCAAATGTATGCAGTGTCTAGCGAACCCTGAGGAGCCGTCAATAGACTTTTGAACAGTGCGTTTTTAATGGAATGATTTGTTTCTGCGGAGGTTGTGTTTTGTTCGCAATTAGATTAATATTCATTTGTAAGGTGTGATATATGTGTTGTTGAATAAGCTCGACCAACCAAACAAATTAACCGGCTAATCCGCTGTTGGTTTAATTTGTTATGCGTGCATAATATTTAAAAAATAAGACTACTTTTATCCTTATCAAATGAAACCCGAAGAGACCTTAGATTTTCACATTCGCCTGAGTTGGGCCAAAATTTTGCGACTATACAACAGCGAAGCGAGTCGACATGGCGGAACCATGTCTGTTGGTTTCATTTTGCTGAACATCGACAAAGAGGGCACACCATCCACCAGTTTGGGCCCCCGGATGGGAATGGAACCGCGCAGTTTGACGCGAACTTTAAAGTGGATGGAAGCCGAAGGTTTGATTGTGCGTCGTGCCGATACTAAAGATCGCAGGGTGGTGCGGGTATTTCTGACCAATAAAGGGACTGCAATGCGCGAAATTTCAAAGCGTACGGTGATTCGGTTTAACGAACATGTGCAGGCAAAAATTTCGGCCGAAGATCTTCAGACTACTTTTATTACCTTGCAGAAGGTCAGTGCTATTATTGAAGAAGATAAAATTTTTGAATCATAAAAACATGAAGCGAAACATTAGAAAAGTAGCGGTTTTGGGATCTGGTGTTATGGGATCGCGAATTGCTGCACACTATGCCAACATTGGCGCCGAGGTATTGCTGCTCGATATCGTTCCTCCCGAGCTGAATGAAAACGAAAAACAAAAAGGAATTACCAAAGACAGTCCGCTATTCCGCAATCGGTTGGTAAACGAAGCCCTGCAAAACGCCGTTAAATCCAATCCGGCCCCCCTGTACAGAAAACAGTTTGCCGAAAGAATTTCAACCGGCAACTTCGAAGATGACATGCATAAAATTGCCGACTGCGATTGGATTATCGAAGTGGTGGTTGAGCGTTTGGATATCAAAAGAAAAGTATATGAGCAGGTAGAGAAACACCGCAAGCCCGAAACGCTAATTACCACCAACACTTCAGGGATACCAATCAATCAGTTGATTGAAGGCCGGAGCGAGGATTTTATCCGTCACTTTTGCGGAACGCATTTTTTTAATCCGCCGCGTTATCTGAAGTTGCTCGAAATCATTCCATCGCAAAAAACAGATCCCGCAGTAATCAGCTTTCTCACCGACTATGGCGAGCGCTTTCTCGGAAAAACAACGGTGCTGTGTAAAGACACCCCAGCATTTATCGCTAACCGCATTGGAGTGTTCTCTATTATGTCGCTTTTTCACCTGATTAAAAAAATGCAACTCACCGTTGAGGAAGTCGATAAACTCACTGGTCCAGCGATGGGACGTCCTAAGTCAGCCACTTTCCGCACGGCCGACGTCGTTGGATTGGACACACTCATTATGGTGGCCAACGGTGTTCGCGAAAATTGCAAAGACGACGAAAGGCTGAATACTTTTGAAACCCCAGATTACATTTCGAAAATGCTCGAGAATAAATGGCTCGGCAGTAAATCCGGTCAGGGGTTCTATAAAAAGGTGAAAGACGAAAAAGGCAAAAGCAAAATCTTGGCAATCGATCTAAATACGCTCGAATATGGCGAATCGAAAAAAGTAAAATTCGCTACGCTCGATGCGGCTAAGCAAGTGGACGATATCGCCAAACGAACGCATCTGTTGTACAACGGAAAAGACAAAGCCGGTGAGTTTTACCGCACCTCTTATCAGTCGCTGTTTCAGTATATCACCTTCCGCATTCCCGAAATAAGCGACGAGTTATATAAAATTGACGATGCCATGAAGGCGGGCTTCGGATGGGAAATCGGTGCTTTTGAATCGTGGGACGCTATTGGCGTGAAAAAAGTACTCGATGATATTGCCGCAGCAGGTGGAAAAGTGGCGCCGTGGGTACAAAAAATGGTTGATGCCGGACACCAAACTTTTTACCGTGTTCAAAATGGTGTGCGACAGTATTATGATATTCGAACGGAATCTTACCAAGCGATTCCGGGACAGGAAGGACTTGTGTTGCTCACCAACATCACCGATGAAAAAGTAATCTGGAAAAACGCTGGAGTTACCATCAAAGACATCGGCGACGGAATCCTCAATGTAGAATTTCACACCAAAATGAACACCATTGGTGGTGAGGTAATCGAAGGGCTAAATAAAGCCATCGACCTAGCCGAAGCCGAATACCAAGGCGTAGTGGTGTATAACGAAGGACAGAATTTCTCGGCCGGCGCCAACGTCGGTTTGATTTTTATGATGGCCGTTGAACAGGAATACGAAGAGCTCGACATGGCCATCCGCGCATTTCAAAACACGATGATGCGCATGCGGTATTCTGCCATTCCGGTGGTAGCTGCACCGCATGGATTATGTCTTGGCGGTGGCACCGAGTTGTGTCTGCATGCCGATAAGGTGATTGCTCATGCCGAAACCTATATGGGATTGGTTGAGTTTGGTGTAGGAGTAATTCCCGGAGGTGGTGGCACAAAAGAGTTTGCATTGCGATTTGCCGATGAACTCAGAGATGGTGATATCCGCACCAACTCTTTTCGCGAGCGATTTTTAACCATCGGTCAGGCCAAAGTAGGCACATCGGCTCATGAAGCTTTTGAACTGGGTTACCTGCGCACTGGAATCGACGAAGTGGTGGTGAGCCGAAAGCTGCACCTGTCGCGCGCCAAAGCTGCTTGCCTGGCCCTGGCCAATGCCGGATATACCCAGCCGCCAAAGCGCAAAATAAAAGTGCTGGGCAAAGAAATTCTCGGCTTGGTGTATGTCGGTGCCAACTCCATGCTGGCCGGAAATTATATCTCTGAACACGATCAGCTCATCTCCGAAAAACTTGGTTTTGTGCTGGCAGGAGGAGATTTATCGGAACACACCGAAGTTTCCGAGCAGTACTTGCTCGACATGGAACGCAAAGCTTTCCTTGAGTTATGCGGAACGCGCAAAACACTCGAACGACTGCAAAGCATCATTCAAACCGGTAAAGTGCTAAGAAATTAAAACGATGAAAATGGACGCATACATAGTTGCAGGATACAGAACAGCGGTCGGAAAATCCGGCAGGGGAATGTTTCGTTTTACCCGTCCCGATGATTTGGCCGCCAAAGTCATTAAGCGCTTGATGGAATCGGTTCCGGCGCTCGATAAAGAAAGAATCGACGATGTAATCGTAGGAAATGCTACACCCGAAGCCGAGCAAGGTTTGAACATGGGGCGAATGCTGAGCCTAATGGGTCTGGACACCCACAAGGTGCCAGGAGTGACCGTGAACCGCTATTGTGCTTCCGGACTCGAAACCATTGCCATTGCGTCGGCTAAAATCCGTAGTGGCATGGCCGATTGCATCATTGCCGGAGGAGCAGAGTCGATGTCGCCGATTCCGTTTGGCGGCTGGCGCATTGTTCCGCACCCTGAGGTTGCGAAAGAAAATCCCGATTGGTATTGGGGCATGGGGTTGACCGCCGAGGCCGTAGCACAGCAATACAAAGTGAACCGCGAAGACCAAGATGCCTTTGCGCTTGAATCGCAAAATCGCGCGCTGAACGCCATTCAGGAAGGTCGATTCAAAGACGACATTGTGCCCATCGAAGTGAAGGAAGTTTTCCTCGACGAAAATGAAAAGCGACAGGAAAGAACGTTCACTGCCGATACCGATGAAGGTCCCCGAAAAAGTTCAATGGAAGCACTGGCGCGACTGCGACCGGTTTTCGACGCCAGGGGAACAGTCACCGCCGGAAATGCCTCGCAAACTTCCGACGGAGCAGCGTTTACTATGGTGATGTCCGAAAGAATGGTGAAGGAGCTCAATCTCACACCCATTGCCCGGCTGGTGAGCTATCATGTGGCCGGGGTTCCTCCGCGAATTATGGGAATTGGCCCGATATACGCCATTCCCGAAGCCATCAAAAAAGCCGGACTCAAGCAGAATGACATTGAACTGATCGAGTTGAACGAAGCTTTTGCATCGCAATCGGTGGCTATTTTACGCGAACTCGATCTCGATCACTCGATTGTGAACGTAAACGGCGGAGCCATCGCACTTGGCCACCCGCTTGGATGTACCGGCACAAAGCTGTCTGTACAATTGTTTAACGAAATGCGTCGCCGCAGAAGTAAATATGGTATGGTAACCATGTGTGTGGGAACCGGACAGGGAGCAGCCGGCGTTTTTGAATTGCTAAATTAAATTGATCAACCCATAACACATTGAAAAATGGAAGCAACAGATAAACCCAATCGTCGAATTGTTGGCGGAGAATTTTTGGTTCGGGAGACCGACGCACAGGATATTTTTATTCCCGAAGAATGGACCGAGGAGCAGCGAATGATTGCCCAAACCTGTGTGGATTTTACCAATCAGGAAATTGTTCCAAATCTCGATCGCATCGATGCACAGGAAGAAGGTCTCATGGTTTCGATCATGGACAAAGCCGGTGAACTTGGGCTGCTCGGAATTTCTGTTCCCGAAGAATACGGCGGACTTGGTGCTGATTTCAAAACCTCAATGCTGGCGGCCGAATCGCTTGGTGAAGCCCATTCGTTTTCGGTGGCCTACGGTGCGCACACCGGAATCGGAACGTTGCCCATTTTGTATTACGGCACCGACGAGCAACGTCAAAAATTCATTCCCAAACTTGCCACTGGCGAGTGGAAAGCGGCGTATTGCCTGACGGAGCCCAGCTCGGGATCAGATGCCAATGCAGCCAAAACCAGTGCGAAGCTCAGCGAAGACGGCAAGCACTACATTATCAACGGACAGAAAATGTGGATTACCAATGCTGGTTTTGCCGATGTATTCACCGTGTTTGCCCGAATCGACGATGATAAAAACCTCAGTGCTTTCATCATCACCCGCGATATGGAGGGAATATCCTTTAATCCAGAGGAGAAAAAAATGGGCATCAAAGGATCGTCTACGCGCCAAGTGTTTTTCAACGATGTAAAGGTGCCTCTCGAAAACCTGCTCTACGAGCGGAATAAAGGATTTAAAATCGCGGTGAACATTCTCAACATCGGCCGGATTAAGCTGGCCGGAGGAGTGCTTGGCGGCTCCAAAGGTGTGGTGAATTATGCTGTGAAATACGCCAACGAGCGCGAACAATTTGGTCGGCTGATTTCTAAGTACGGCGCCATCAAGGAAAAACTCGGCCGCATGGCGACGGAGATATACACGCTCGAGTCGGCGTTGTACCGCGCCACCCAGAATATCGAAGATGTTATTGAAGATCTCGTGAAAGGTGGCATGGAAAAGGGCGAGGCCGTATTGGCCGGAATTGCCTCTTTTGCTCCCGAGTGCGCGATGCTGAAAGTATATGGTTCTGAAGTGCTCGATTTCACCGTTGACGAAGGGGTGCAGATTCATGGAGGAATGGGCTACTCTGCCGAAACCCGAGTGGAGCGGGCCTATCGCGATGCGCGCATCAACCGGATTTTTGAAGGAACGAACGAGATCAACCGAATGCTGACGGTGGACATGATTTTGCGAAAAGCACTGAAAGGGGAGATAGATCTGATGACCCACGCGATGGCCGTGGCGAAAGAACTCACTTCCGTTCCCGACTTTGGTGGCGGCAGCGACGATCTTTTTGAGCGTGGAAAAGCCACCGTTCAGAAATTCAAGAAGGCCGTGCTGATGGTCGCCGGATCTGCCGCGCAAAAGCTAAGCGAAACATTGGCCAAAGAGCAGGAAGTGCTGATGAACATTTCCGACATGGCCATGGTGACTTACAACGCCGAATCTGTTTTACTGCGCACCCAGAAGCTGGTCGAGATGAAAGGCGAGGCAGAGTGCACCGCGCAAATCAACATGATGAAGGCCTACCTTTACGAAGCCTCCGACCTGATTCACAAAAGCGGGAAGGACGCACTTGTTTCCTTTGCCGAGGGCGACGAACAGCGCATGATGCTGATGGGCCTGAAACGTTTTACTAAAAATGACCCGATAAATATAAAAGAATGCAGAAGGCAGGTAGCGGAGGAGTTGATAGGGGCGAATGAGTATTGTTTCTAGAATTTCCCTCAGAGTTACCGGAATGGGACTCTGAGGGTTTGTTTAAAAAGAATTTGGTGAGAAAGAAAGTATCTTCGTTTTCAGAAACTTTTTCGAGCGAATAATGTTATCCTCTCTTTTTTAAATAGAGGAATATTTTCGATATTTGAATCTCATTTGAAAGTATGAAAATATTCATCATTTTAATTCTTGGTTCTTTTTTTGTGATGGCATGTTTATCGGGAATTTTGTATCCGTTTGCATTTATGATTAAATGGTTCAAATTGCGATTTAAAATTGTTGCACCGCATATCGATAATTTCTTTGGTAAAGATTTTTTAAATGATTTTTCTCTTTCAGGACAGGGCATCCTGATAATGTTCTTTGGTTATTTTAATGCCGTTCTGTTTATTTTGGATATGATCGATTCAAAAAGATATCCTTGGTTCGGTGATCTATACTTTTCTTGGTGGATATAAGGTTCTTGACGTTTGAGGCTATCTTCCTCCGCTCAACATAGTATTATAAATCGCTTAAATTGGCTGGATTAGGCATTCCGAAGTAGCGTTTCCGATAGACAGTAGTGATTAAATCTTAATTTTGAAAGGTGACGAATTATTAAACTATTGGAGATGTTGAATTTGCAGGAACACTTATCCGAAAAATATATAGCATATCTGGATGTGCTAGGGTTTAAGGATTTGATTTATAACAGAAAACATAAGGAAGTTGAAATTTACTTCAATACAATTAATGATACATTAAACGAGATTAATGTGCCAAATTCGAATATCCAGTCTTTGCTCATAAGTGATTCCACAATTTTGATAGCTCCTGAGTCGAATGAATCCTTTAAAGTTTTACTGCATGCGGTGCAAATAATTCAAGCAAAGCTGATTAAGGAGAATATTTGGTTACGTGGTGCAATTACTTTTGGAGAGGTGTATGTCGACAAGAATCTCAATATTGTCGTGGGAAAAGGGTTGGTGGATGCATTTCTCCTTGAACAAGAGGCTGTTTATCCTCGGGTAATTATCGATTCTTCTATTGTATTGAAGGTGTCAGAAAATTCGGATGGATTCCTTGGTTTCGTAAATCCGAGCTTAAAGGATTTTGCAAAAGATAAAATGAAGCTTGTTCATAGTTGGCAAACCTACACTCAGCATGACTCATTTTTTGTTGCATATGCTCATGAGATTCTACTCGAAGCAATCCATGATCGTAGTATGAATTTGATATATGATCTCATTCAGTCAAACCTTTATAAGGATCATCGGTACTATGGGAAATATCTTTGGGTCAAGGACTATTTTTCTGAAGTTTTAAATGACTTTTCCTGGCGTTGGAATAATATATGGAGAGGCTCAGAAGTAGAAACAGCAAATAGAGATTACATTAATGAATGGCTTGAAAAGTTTCATAAAATGTAGTATTATGATTTATTCGATAAAAGTTGTTCTTGCAATTCTCTTTTTTATCTGCTTGCTAGACATGCCTTACGGCTATTACCAACTCGTACGCTGGCTCGCGTTAGTTGGCTTTGCTGTATTGGCCTACAAAAGTTACGAAGACGAGAATATTGTGCTAGCAATTGTGTATGTCGGATTAGCCATTTTGTTTCAGCCGGTATTTAAAATTGCCCTGGGCCGGGAAGTATGGAATGCGGTGGATATTGTGGTCGGTGTGGGGTTGTTGGTTTCGGTGGGGTATGAGATATGGCTTTCGAAGTGGAAGAAGGTAACTATTAAGAAGTAAATGAGTCTGAAGTCCGCTTTGTGCTGCACATTTAAATCGTGATTGCATATATTGCGTTGATTATTTTGATCGAATGAAAAAGAGATTATATCAGTTTTGTACAATTGGCGCTTTCACTGTGATAATATTCGTCTTGAGTGCAATTTTCGATTGGCAACCGGCTTGGTACGTGCTTGCAATTGTTTTTTTAGTGGGTTTTTACCTTGGAAAACTCATTTATGTTATAAAAGCGGGTGTTTTGGTGACAGATGTAGTTTTTGAGGAATTAACTGATGATTATGATGATTTAACTGACGATTACGGCGAAATAAAGAAGTATAAGAAATTCAGCGCTGCACTACAATTGGGCATGAATGATCGAATTTTAATTCATGGGAGATTTGAGTCGGATTTTGCAATAGACACGAAAGAAATCAAATGGTTGTTTTACAATCACGTTTCCCGCGAAAATGTTGAGGAATTAAATTCAGGAAAAAGAGAGTTTGTATACGTCGATTACAAAACTAAAGAGGAGACAATAGCCATCAGATTATACAAAAGTCCTTATAATTTCTGATCCTGTCCCGCTCAGCGTAGCCAAACCATCGTTTCAGGCGTGCATGCCTTGTTGGCTAAACCAGAGGGAGACACTACGCGGAACGTGGTGCATTCGGCCCATAGCTGGTGCACGCGTGCCGCGTGTTCCATATAATTCTGCCATATAATATAAAGTTGCATGGCGTTCTGTTTATGTCCCGGCATATAGAAAGCCTTTATTATTAATCTAAGTCTTTATCACAGAGTGGATTCCGAAATATCATTATTATTGCTCTCTAAATAGCATGTAATGAGTAGAAAGTATAAGTTTCACAATAAAGAAGGAATGTACTTTGTCTCCTTTGCCACAGTGTATTGGTTGGATGTTTTTGTTCGGGAAGATTATTTCTCTATTGTGGTGGAAAGCCTGAGTTTCTGCAGACAAAATCTTGGTTTGCAAATTTACTGTTGGTGCATAATGCCTTCTCACGTGCATTTAATTATTAGAGCCAGCGACAAAAACCCGGATAAAGTTTTGGGTCGTTTCAAGGAATACACATCCAAAAAACTTCAGGAGGCAATTGAGTTGAACAACAGAGAGAGTAGGAAAGAGTGGTTGCTGTGGATGATGGAGCGGGCCGGCATGAAGTCCTGTAATGTTTCAAACCGGCAATTCTGGCAACACCACAACAAGCCAATAGAGCTTTGGTCAACTAAGGTCATCGAACAAAAAGTGGATTACATCCATTTGAATCCTGTAGTTGCTGGTTTTGTAGTGTCACCTGAAGAATGGAAATACAGCAGCGCGATTGATTTTGCCGGTGGTATAGGTCAATTGGAGTTGGACCGGTTGTAGAGATGGTGTGAATAGCACACGCGGCACGCGTGCGCTAGCAGTAGAGGCACGCGTGAGCTAGCAATAGTGAAGAATGGTCTTTGTCATCCATTTCAACAATTTGTACCTTAGCTTGAAATACACGACATGGATTTACAGACCAGAAAAATTGCTTTTGTTCAGGAATTTCTGAAACTTCAGAATGAAGAGCTTATCACAGCTTTAGAGCGTCTGTTGCACCAAAAGAAATCTGCAGATTATCAGCAGACCGCCATGTCGGTTGAGCAATTCAGCGAAGATATCGACCAGGCGTTAGACGACGCAAAAAATGAGCGGGTTATCAAAGCCGACGATCTCAAAGCTGAATCCAAGCAATGGAAATGACCATCTTTTGGTCTGACTTTGCCCGATCAAAGCTTCGGGGGATTTTCGAGTTTTACAAATCAGAAGCTGGATTAATTGTTGCCCGGAAGCTGGTTGCTGAACTGATTGATTCAACGCTGCTTTTAGAGCAGAATCCAGAAATTGGTCAAAAGGAAGAGTTGCTTCAGAATCGGCCTGAGGAGTTCCGTTATTTGATCCACAACCACTACAAAATACTCTATTGGATCGATAAGTCAGGACATCGAATTGTGATTGCCCATGTTTTCGATTGTCGTCAGAATCCCTCCAAGATGGCTGGGTTTTGAAAAATGATTTAGGATTCACCCCCCGCTCAGCGTAGCCAAATCATCTTTTCAAGCGCGGACGATTAGATAATCCTGAGCGCAGCTGGTGCCGGTAGTTGGTCTTCTCTAGCTGGTGCACGCGTGCCGTGTGTTCCATATAATTTAGCCTTGGTTTTTGCTTCCATATAATTCCCGCGTGTTCCATATAAGAATAAAAAACTGCCCTCTTTTGAAGGGCAGTTTTTGCATTGAGCGTTATGAAATAGACTCACTCGCATCCCATGGCACCAAAGCCAGGGATATTTTCAGAAAATTCGGGTTCCTGCTCATCGTCGTCACCGGTCAAAAACCAAATTCCGTCGATGCCAAAGTAATTGCCGTTAAAGTTTATCGAGCCACCATTAATGGTCAGTTCGCCGTTTTGCGACAGAAAGATCCCACCGTTATTGACGAAATGAATCACAAAAGCAAAACCGAAGTCTTCCAGATCGTCCTCGTCCTGTTCCAGATCTTCAATCCAGTTCAGTACTTCGTATGAATCGTTGGCCAATTGATCGGCATATACCAGATAGTAGGCAAATCCATGAAAGTAGTCGAAGAGGTTATCTTCTTCATCAAATTCTCCGTTGATGAGTGCGTCGAAATCACCGGCAATACCAATCACTCCGGCCACTTCATCAATTCCGGTATCAAAGAGATCACCGAAAGCTTCTTCATCAACAGCAAAGCACATGGCAACAGCGATGTCCAGCACTGTGCTGCCGACAACAACGGTTCCGCCACCAGAGCCCAAACCTGCCGAGGGTTCGGTAATGATAATCAGTCCGCCCGGCTCATCAGGATAAGCCACCCATTGGCCGCCGTTGCTCGTGGCAAAGTTGATGCCTCCGGTGCTGGGGTTGGCAAAGCTGAAACTCTTCTCGCCACTTTGATTGTGCGAAAAGATGATCAACTTGTCCATAGTTTTATTGTAAATCCCCACCGCAGGTAACTTT
>CAZARI010000003.1:0-124200 GCA_964487545.1 uncultured Cryomorphaceae bacterium | reverse complement strand
GTCCTTCCTCAACAGCACTGATCATCACATCGATAATGAGCGATATTGATTTGGTAGCGTCATCGTTTGACGGGATTGGGAAATCTACTTTATTCGGGTCGGCATTGGTATCGACCATTGCGAACGTAGGAATATTGAGTTTTTTTGCTTCGGCAAGTGCAATGTGCTCTTTGTTGATGTCCACAATGAAAATGGCGGCAGGGATGCGCGTCATATCGGAAATGCTGCCCAAGGTTTTTTCCAGTTTGTCGCGCTGACGCAGAACCTGCAAGCGCTCTCTTTTGGAGATGTTATCAAAAGTTCCGTCGGTTTGCATTTTGTCGATGGTGCTCATTCTTTTAATGGCACGTCGGATGGTTCCGAAGTTGGTGAGCATACCTCCTGACCAACGCTCAGTAATGTATGGCATGCCGGTGGGCTTCAGGCGCTCGGCAACAAGGTCTTTTGCTTGTTTTTTGGTGGCAACGAAAAGAATTTTACGACCCGATTTGGCAATTTGCTTCATTGCACTGGCCGCTTCTTCCAGCTTAATTGCTGTTTTGTTGAGATCGATGACATGGATTCCTTTCTTTTCTCCGAAAATATACGGCGCCATGTTGGGATTCCACTTTCTTTTGAGGTGGCCAAAGTGTACGCCGGCCTCGAGTAACTCGTTAAAGGATGTTTTTGACATGATATAATTTAGGTTTACTTTCTCTACTAATGCAATTGCCGGGTAGTGCGTGTGCAGTCCTGGCAATTTGGATACTAAACCAACATTAAAACCCTGCGGGAATTAACGTTTGCTAAACTGGAACTTCTTTCTCGCCTTTTTCTGGCCTGGCTTCTTGCGCTCCACCATACGTGGGTCGCGGGTCATCAGGCTTTCTGCTTTCAGCATGGGCTTCATTTCCGGATCACGCTCGGTAAGTGCGCGTGCAATTCCCAAGCGAATGGCATCGGCCTGTCCGGTAAATCCACCGCCGTCAACGTTCACTTTCACATCAAACTTACCTTCGGTTTCTGTTACCAAAAAAGGCTGTGTGACGCGATACTGGTGAATTGGGGTGGTAAAATATTCTTTGTAGTCGCGCTTGTTGATGGTAATGTTTCCTTTACCCTCTGAAAGGTAGACGCGCGCAACTGCGTTTTTTCTTCTTCCGACTTTATTGTTGATCTCCATGCTTTCGATTATTTAATGTCGTCGAGTTTAATGGCTTTGGGCTTTTGGGCCTCGTGTTTATGTGTGCTGCCAGCAATCACGTGCAAGTTGGTGAACAAGCGATCGCCCAATTTGGTTTTAGGCAACATGCCCTTTACGGCCTTTTCTACCAATGCTACCGGCTTTCGTCGCAGCAACTGCGCAGCGGTAAGTTCGCGCTGACCTCCGGGGTATCCAGTATGACGGATATAGAGCTTCTCCTCCATTTTGTTTCCTGACAACTGAATTTTATCTGCATTGATAACAATTACATTATCGCCACAATCTACGTGGGGCGTGTAATCGGGCTTGTGTTTTCCGCGGATGATTTTGGCCACTTTACTGGCCAATCGTCCCAACACCTGATCTTCGGCATCTACCACCACCCATTCCTTCTGAACAGTCTTAGAATTGGCCGAAATTGTTCTGTAGCTTGTTGTGTTCACGTCAACAATTCTTTGTTAAAAAATATTCCTATCCCAAAATTGGGCTGCGAAGGTAGAACTATTTTTGAAATCCGCCAAACAATGAGTGGTGTGAAAAGTTATTTTTTTAATGATTTCACTTGCTCACTCAACCGGGTGATGATTAACTGACCAACAGCGGCAGCACACTTCATCCCTCATCGCACCACCACCAAAAAATAATTCTTTTTGCCGCGCTGCAGCAGAATGTATTTTTCATTCACCAAATGGGTCGAATCGATGGATTGGTCATCGTTGGCTTTTTCCTTATTAACACTAATGGCATTTTCTTTAATCGCGCGTCGGGCTTCGCCTTTTGAGCTGAGAAAACCGGTGTGTTCTGACAATAAATCGACCAGAGAAACGCCTGACTCCACCAGCGAACGATCTACTGTGGCTTGCGGCACGCCATCGAATATCGCGAGAAAATCATCTTCATTCAGTTTGCGCAATGAATCGGCAGTAGATTTTCCGAAGAGAATCTGCGAGGCCTCAATGGCGGTTTCCAAATCGTCGGCACTGTGCACGCGTGTGGTCATTTCTTCGGCCAGCATTTTTTGCAACAGCCGCTGGTGTGGCGCTTCGGCGTGTTGCTTTTCAAGCGCTTCGATTTCGGCTCTTTCCTTGAGCGAAAAAAGCCGGATGTAATGGGCCACATCCTCGTCGCTGCTGTTGAGCCAAAATTGGTAGAACTTATAGGGTGAGGTTTTATTCCGGTCGAGCCAGATATTGCCGCCCTCGCTTTTGCCAAATTTACTGCCGTCGGCTTTCTTTACCAATGGCGCTGTTAACGCAAATGCCTCACCGCGGGTTTTTCGCCGGATGAGTTCTATTCCTGTAGTAATGTTTCCCCATTGATCGGACCCGCCGAGCTGCAACTTGCAATTTTTGAGTTGGTGCAGGTGGTAAAAATCGTAGCCCTGAATGAGCTGATAGCTAAATTCCGTGTATGACATCCCGGTTTCAAGGCGCGTTTTCACCGAGTCCTTTGCCATCATATAGTTGATGGAAAGGTGCTTACCCACGTCACGGATAAATTCTAAAAATCCAAAGTGCTGAAACCAGTCATAATTGTTCACGATTTCGGCAGCATTCTCGCCCGATTCAAAGTTTAGAAACTGTTTCAGTTGTTTTTTCTGGGCCGCCAAGTTGTGGTTGATCTGCTCGGGAGATAGCAATTTGCGCTCTTCGGATTTGCCCGAAGGATCACCGATCAAACCTGTAGCTCCCCCAACGAGCACCAACGGCTTGTGACCACACCGCTGAAAGTGCATCAGCAAGGTCACCGGAATCAGGTTTCCGATATGAAGCGAATCGGCAGTGGGGTCGAACCCAATATAGCCGGTGGTCATTTCCTTTTGAAGTTGCGCTTCGGTGCCGGGAGTTACATCGTGAATCAGGCCGCGCCACTGCAATTCTTGAACGAAATTGTGCTTCATAAACGGATGAAATTTCGGGCAAAGATAGTTTTTTGACCGCACCGGTTGGCGAATTCCTTGATTTAGAAAACGGGCAAGTACGGGATTTTCTGTTGTTTCTATTTCATCAATCCCTACTCGATAACAATCTCATAGACATAACCCTCGATTGAACCAAGCGGATACGGGATGTCGCCCTGCGGAAAAGGGGTTGTCGGCCACCATTCACCGTAATGAAACTCTTGAGAAACAACCGGCACCATTTGATTATTCGGAATCTTGGTAATTTCCGAATTCATATACCCCACCACATTCATGGTTTCTTTGTGGTTGCCAATTCGCCAGATGATTTCCTCGGGACGCCAGTCAATTTCATACAGCAATACCGAACCAACAGTCTGCTCAGCAGGTCGTTCGGTTTTTAAGGTGAGCGCCGGATACCAATCGTCCCAACGGTGCGGAAAAAAGGATTTGCCGGTGTGTTGTATTTCCTGAACTCCAGAGTGATAGGAGCGCGGCTCGGGACAGGCTAAATCCCAGTTGGTGCAGGTAACAATAAGGTTGTAATCTTGTGCCGGGTGGTAGGATGTTACGGTATCTGGATTTTTGTAGGAAGTTAGCGGCCAGTTGCGCGATGCTTTTACAATCTCAATATCGATTTCGCTGTATGATCGGGATGGCAGATAATCGGTTTTTGAAGATTGATTGTGATCCAGATATCCCGCTTCGGTGCACACATTGCGCAGGTTCCAATCGTCCTGCGAGTGAAACTTTAGCCAAAAGGCGCAGGTAATTCCGCTCCACACGTTGTCATTGCTGAGAATTTCAGGAAACTGAATCCGTGCGCTGAACTTTCCATAGGCAAACCCGATGCGGCCTTCGGTTCCTGCATTTTCTTTCAAATAAGGTGGAGCGGCGTTGCCCGGATTGGTGAGCACAATCGCGTTCAGCGAATCGTTATAATAGGCGTTGATGCATGGCTCTGCGGGCCGGGTCACATACGATTCAGGAATTCGCGGCTCGTTATTCCTTCCGCGTTCAAAATCATCGCGCCCAAAAGGAGCTCCACCTACATCTGCAGCATAATTTACATTTTGCAGCGGTGTACTTCGGTACTCGGTATTGAGGTACTGTTTAAAATGCGCCTGATAAAAAGCGGTGCTATCGCTCGAGCAGATCGGGTTGTTGTGCATTTCAGTGCGGCTGGAAAAATCAAACAGGTCGTAATAAAATCCTGCTGCAGGACGCAACACGGCAAATGTCTTTAAACGTTGGTCAGCGGTGGCGGCGGCCCATTCGCTGTGGCTTGCTCCTTTGCCGGAAAGGAAGTAATAAAACGGATTCATGCGCACACCGTGGTGCGGGTGGTTGAGTCGGGCATCGTGAATATAATCGGGAAGCGACGCCATGGCAGCAGGCGTTCCGGCCACCACCATAAACTGATATTGACCTACGCGGGGATTGTTTTTCCACCGGTGGTTTTCATTACCTTCTGCCACCTGATGTCGCAATATCCACCGGGCGTCTTCTTCCAGTTGCTGCGCCACCGTTTTTTTTGAAAGACCAGCTTTTTCAACAATCGATGCATACCATTCTGCATTGATTTCAATTTGTTCGATGACGCGCTCAATGTCTTCTTCTGAAATGGATGGTGGAGTTACCGGTGCACCAAAATAGCGGGGGTCATTAAAGGGATTTCCAGAAATTAAAACCGAGTCGGTTATGAAAGCTTCGGCATCGTTTAACGCAGCCATTTTAAAACCGACATTGGCATTGCTGATCCACGAACCGTAAAAATTTTCGGAACTGCTTGCGTTGTATTTTCCGGAACCGATCGATTCAGGGTGCTTGTACGATTCGTTTTGATAGTAAATCTTATAGGCTACCGAGTCGGTTTTGGCGGTTGTTGTCACCCTAAAACTAAAGTGAAATGAGCGCGGCCCGTCTTTTCCATTTTGACTGGGAATGGCCATTTGCCCATAAGGCCCGTCAGAAAGATCCATTTCCAGGGTGAGCAAATCGCCAGGAATCGAAAAATTGGTAAACAATTCAAAGTTCACTATTTCAATTTCCTTAGGCTTTGTACACCCCGAAATCAGTAATAGCATAAAAGTCACAACAATGAGTACCTGTTTCATGCCTCAAATATTTTGGCGCAATATCGGATGTTTTGCAGGTTAATTGAAATAAAATCTGAAGACTACATGCTTCTCCTCCATTGCGCTCCACAGACAGATGAAATTTCGGGCAAGGTTGCTTTTTGACCACTCAGCACCACGAGTTCGTTGGTTATAAACCGTGTGCCTATGGAAACTTTCTACTTGACTTTTACCATCAATGCTTCACATAGCCGAACTTTCCCCGCGAAAACTATTTACCTTCGCCTCCATGATTTTTGTCACCGGAGGAACTGGATTATTGGGTGCACAGTTGTTGCTGGACCTTATCCGGCAAGGAGAGAATGTGCGGGCACTTAAACGCTTGGGCAGCGACCTCAACTTTGTGCGCCGGGTGTTTGCCTTTGAAGGGGCTACAGAAAAATTTAATCGGATAGCGTGGGTAGATGGCGATCTGCTGGATGTGGTTCAACTGGAAGAATTGATTTCCGGCTGCGACAAAGTGTACCATGCAGCGGCCATGGTGAGTTTTTCCAAAAAAGACCACGACGCCATGCTCGAAACCAACATTGCAGGCACGGCCAATGTGGTAAATGTTTGCCTGAGTCTGGGCGTTAAAAAACTCTGTTTTGCCAGCTCTATTTCAGTGTTTGGTCGCGAACCGGGGCGCGGCATGGTGACCGAAGAAACCCAGTGGAAACGCACGCCATACAACACCAACTACGCCATCAGTAAGTACGGAGCCGAACAGGAAGTGTGGCGCGGAACAGAAGAAGGATTAGACACGGTGATTGTGAATCCATCGGTGATTATCGGTCCGTGCGAATGGGACAAAAGCTCGGGGGTGCTGTTTCGAAGTGTAAACAATGGATTGCCATTTTACACCCTGGGCACCAACGGTTTTGTGGATGTACGCGATGTGTCGGCTGCAATGATTGCACTGATGGAAAGCGAAATTCGCAATGAGCGTTTTATCCTCAATGGTGCAAACCTTGTTTTTCGCGATTTCTTTAATATCGTGGCCGACGCCCTCGGCAAACGCCCTCCGAAAATATACGCCCGCAAGTGGATGAGCGCACTGGCTTGGCGCGCAACAGCAGCAATGGGATTGTTTTCGGCAAAGCGGCCGGCCATCACTAAAGAATCGGTGGGAACCGCACACATGGACTCGTTTTACAGCAGCGAAAAACTGCACACCCGGCTTGGGTTTACCATGACACCGGTTCAAGAAGCCGCGCAACGGGCGGTGCAATTTCTAAAACAACCGGCGGCCACAACGCGTGAACAAATAACCCCCGAAGCACTTCAACAGCACCCCGGGGGGAATTCACACACAAGCCAGGAAAAAGGTATTCTTTAACTTCCTACTCAAAATGCTGGTCGTACACGGCGAGCGATGATTCGAGTTCATCGGTAATCATCACCGCATCCGCTACACTTTCAGCACTTGTCAATTTTTCAATATCCTGCATAAAAGGATGCAACCATTTGTGCAACTCGTCATGCCCCTGCCCTTTCATCGTGCAACTGGCAATGAGTTGGTGCGTATGGTCGTTTAGTTTTTGACCTAAAACATGGTAGTCTTCCAGCCGGTTGCCGTCAAATGCGGTTATTGTTTTCTTCATGGACTGCACTTCCTGATTCATTTGTGCGTCGGCTTTCCACCTTTTGCCGTTGTCCAGTGAAATAACCAGATCACTATGTCCGGCGAGACCCGTAATATCATGCCCATGAAGGTGTGGATCTGATTCGGACTGTTGACTTTTGGGCTCAGCGGAACACGACAGCATCGCAACGGCTATAGCCAGAATAACTACTTGTTTCATATTTTATGAGGTTTGTTGCATCTCTATGGCTCGCGGAAACAAAATGTTGTTTTCGAGGTGTATGTGCAGGTGTAAATCGTTTTCAAACTCTGCCAACATGGCAAAGGTAACACTATAAGTTGCACACGCATCGGCAGGTGGGGTGTAATTATCGCTCAGTTTGGCAATTAACCTGAACCGCTCTCCTTCGGCGTCGTGCTCCTCGCGCATCATGGCCACAGGGTTCTCTACCGATCCGAAATGTGCCTTGCTAACCGTTTCACCCTTGCGGTTTGCCTCGACCATTTTACGGATAAAAGGAAAAAGTATCAGTTCTTCTTTTTTCATGTGAGCCGCCAAATCTCCAGCCGATTCATTAAATACTGCTGTAATTTCAAACAATTCGGGGTGGCGGTCGCCGTGCACTTTGCAAAGTTTATCCAGGTATTGCTTGATGGCTGGCGTTTTTTCTTCGATGTAGCGATGATGGGTCGTTTCGATATACTCGGCCAGTTTGTCGAGCGGCCAGTTTTTGTAGTCTGCGTTGTCAACGGCCTGATGCGCTACGATGGCTTCTAATTGTTGAATTAATTGGTCCACCGGAACGTTGTTCTTTTCGCATACTTCTGATAAACTTCGGTTTCCGCGGCAACAAAAATCAATGCCGTACGAATGAAATACTGAGGCTGTACGGTAGTCCTGTGCTACCAATTCTCCAACGATGTTGTGTTGTTCAATGTTCATGATTTGTAAATTTAAGATAGATTTGTCCTTTATTGAAGTAATTTTTTTTAGCGTTTCAAAAATGTGATACCCGCCTCCAGCCCTTCGGCCAGTTGTAGCAAGTTGGTGTTTTCGAGCATGTATTTAAGACCGTCGCGAATGGCCACAAATTCAAAATGAACTGGGCAGGGTTGGTCGGCATCGCAGGTTTTGAGTCCCAAGCCACAGCCCTCGTAGATGGCATCGCCGTCGATGGCGTACACAATTTCGCTGAGCATGGTTTTTTCCAATTGGGCCGGATCAATTTCAAACCCACCGTTGGGACCTTTTAACGATTGTACAATATTATGCCGCGCCAGCACCTGCAGAATTTTGGCTGTGAACGCCACAGGCGAATCGATCGCTTCGGCAATATCCCTTAGCCCAACCCGCCGACCGCTTAATGACTCCTGCGAGATGTGCAACGTTGCCCTGATTCCGTATTCACATGCCTTTGAAAACATTCACTAAAGTGTTTCTGGTTGCCAAAACTAATTAATTAATTCAATTCGGACAAATTTGTCCTTTAATATTTACGCAATTCCTATCCCGTAAGCGCTACTTTATCGTGATACCATGGGAAAACATACCCCAACAAAAATATCCCAACTAATGGATTTATCCACTCCAAGAACCAAATCCGATTAAAAAAGCGTGGTTGAAGACCGGAATCTACAAACAATTAACAGATGGCCAAAACATCTGAATTGCTTTAAACCAATCACTTCCCAATCACTTATTCCATCTCATCGCCCTTCGATCAGATTTTATTAATTTAAAGTAATGGCAACAACACCCCCCTCATCTACACCTGGAATATGGAATATTCAGGTAATCGGCACTCCGAAAGGAATGCTGGTGACCGGAATTGTGCTCAAAAAACCCGCAACGCCACTCGGCCCTGAAGGCAAATGGTGGGCTACTTTAAAAAAAACCATCCGCACTTATTTTTTGAATCCTTTTGGCGGCCAATTCATCATCCGCACAAAACTGCGTGATTACACGGTTAAAACCAATCGCCATGGCGGTTTTGAAGCGCAACTTGAGGAGGGTTTTGACGCTGACCTTCAATTTATGAATGCGCGGGGAAACCAAGCCCTTTCGCTGCTGCACACCTACCCACACAACTTTAATTACACCGCCGAAAAGCTCATGGTAATTTCGGATATCGACGATACGATTCTCGTTTCCAAATCCAGTCAGTTTTTCTCCAAGTTGTGGCTCATGCTTTTTCGACAAACCGACCGCCGCAATTTTGTTGAAGAAACCGAACACGCCTATCGCCAGCTCAAGAATCACCTGCCTTTTGTATATGTTTCGGCCAGCGAGTACAACTTGTATTCGATTATTACCAACTTTCTGGTTTATCACGAACTGCCGCTCGGTCCGGTACTGCTTCGTCCGTTTCAGCGGTGGAACAAGGTGTTTGATCGCACCAGTCGCCGCGACTATAAAATCAACAGAATCACCATGCTATTCGAACAGTTTCCCCACACCCGTTTTGTGCTGTTTGGCGACGACTCGCAGGACGATCCGTGGGTGTACAGCGAAATGATGCGCAAATATCCCGATCAGGTACATTCTGCCTATCTGCGCAAAACCGGCTTTGATTCGGATGAAAAAAGCGCGAAAAAATTAGCCCACTTTACGGACCATTCCGTCGTTTATGCCTATGATCATTTCGATGAAATAAAATCACCCATCAACACCCTAATCCATGAAGTTGCTATTGGTCGTTAATCCCATTTCGGGCGGAACAGACAAAGAGGCTTTTCTGCAATTCGCTGAAAAACAGTGTGCAGATATGCATCTTCAGGTTTTTCAAACCAGCGGAAAAGGCGATTGCAAACGGCTGCAACAACTAATTGCGGATTACCAGCCCGATCGCATTGCCTGTGCCGGAGGCGACGGAACATTTGCCCTTGCCGCAAGGGCCACCCTGCACCAACCGATTCCTCTCGGATTTGTGCCAATGGGTTCGGCCAATGGATTTGCAAAAGAACTGGGGGTGAGCACCGATCCCGAAGTGGCTCTTGCCGATCTGATCAACTCCACCCTGATCGTCCCGATGGATATGCTCGTGGTCAACGATAAACACCTGTGCCTGCACCTGGGAGATGTGGGCGTGAATGCACGGATTGTTGAAGCTTTTGATTCGGATGAACGACGCGGATTTGCTACTTACGGCAAACACCTGATTAGCGCATTGAGCGAATCCTTGTTTTTTACATTTCATCTGCAAACCAATGTGAACGAGATCAGCGGAAAGGCCAAAATGATCGGTATTGGAAACGGCACCAGATATGGCTCGGGCGTTCCGCTCAACACCGTAGGCAGCCCGTTTGACGGAAAGTTTGAAGTGACCGTAATCGAGGACATGGATGCCGATACCATTATCCGCGCTGGTCTATCGGTGATCGACGATACTTTTCTAGATGAAGCCGCCGTGCAGGTTTATTCAGCCACTTCGGCGGTCATCCGATTCAAACCCGCTCAATTGCTCCAACTCGACGGTGAGGTTATCGGCGAAACCGACGTGGTAAAGATTGAAATTAAACCGGGCGCCATTCCGCTGATCACTACCGTAGAAAACCCCTATCTGAAATCTCACAACGCATCGTCTTAATTCGCTGATTTTAGATGCCGTGAAAGACCTCTATATTATGGGATTTCTCGGGGATGGAAGATGGTAATCAATTAAACCAATTAGGTGATATTAAAAGGTTGTTGTGGGGATTCAGCTTTAATTTAGAGAACTCGAAAAAGTCACTGTACCTCATTAAACCTATTTTTGAGCGCAGACCTTATCTTGAACTTTAATTTTTTACCTATTACAGAGTCAATTCGTAACGTTTACTCGCTGGAAACAACAAATCTAAACCATTCGGTTTGATCTTAAATAACGGTCCCTTTTCACTCACTCGTCCAGCTCTATTACGCTTGATCAGGTGATCCATGGTAATTATTCCCTGCTCCAATAAAATGTCAAATTGAGAAGTAATTGGCTTCTTAGTGTGTTCGACAGTCCGATACTGAAAATACTCTTTGCCATCTTCGAATGTGCTGTCGGCTGCAATCCAAAACGTTTCTTTATGTTTCTCTAATAATCTTTCATGAAGTTTATTGAGACCCCAAACAGCAAAATCACCAATTTCCCTTTGATCGGAATTTTCGAGTAACCAATTGGCATCAGCATCTAACCTAAAGCGAAGCCCTTGAGAATTACGAATTATAGCAGAAACAGTGCAATACAACTTTAAATCATCACCACGCCGATAACCAAATGCATCGAGAATCTGGGATGAGCTTTTTAATTTACTCAACTTCCAATCCGGAACTTGCGCAAAAAGAGTTTTTCGATTTCTTCGTTTATCCCTGAACGACTTAAGCTCTATTCCTTTATAATCTGGCTGTCTGGAGGAATTAATACCAATACCAAGAGCTGTTTCTAAGGTTCGTCCTACAGCAGTATCGGCATCCACTTCTGCAGGAATCGGGCCTCTTGCTGCGATTTGCCGCAACATATACAACAGTTCCTCTGCAGTTGCTCCTTCTTTACTACTAATGGCAAATACCAGTTCTTGAAAAGGATTTTGAGTTTCTCCGTAGATTAATCTTTCTACCGGTAATTGTGTCAAATTCAAAACATAAATCTTCTCACTAAAAACAATTAAGGCGAGTATATCATTCGGCGCTGCATACCTATTGAGTTTGGAGAACCAAATCCTAGGATCACCCTTTTTCGTTTCCGGTCTATAGAGTGATGCATTTGAAGAAATGAATTCGTCCTCAGCAACTATAAAAGCCTCAACAATATATTTATTCTGCTGTCCTTGACCTTGTTCGTTATAATCGTGAATTTCTTGTTCGGCAAGAAAATTCCGCACAGGACCAGTTGCATCCATAATGGATTTCTTTAACCCCGTTTCCGTCGGCTCAATCAATGTAAGTGCAACGGAATATTCTGTAAGAACCTTTAATTTCAGTTGTTCAGCCAGGGTTATATCTCTCATCTACTTAATTCGTTTCAATATTTCCATTGCAACTGCTCGAGCTAACAAAGGAGGAACAGCATTTCCCACCAATGTATATTGTGGAACCTCAGACTTTCTTTTATTTCCACCTGTTGATCGCTTTCCTTGAAACACAAAAGAATCATCGAAGGATTGAAGTCTGGCCATTTCTCTCACTGTAAGAGCTCTTGGAGCGTTGTAATGTATGTAATCATCTGCAATTGTCATAACAGTTGGACTCTGTCCTTCAGGCTTAAGAACACTGTAATTCCGCTTTTGGGAACTCAAACCACACTCTTTCAGCCTTTTTTTTGCATTAACATAGTTTCCAGATTCAAGAATAATTTTTAACCGGCTGATTACATCAGCATTCTGTTTACTCGTCTTGTGATTATGAAGAACGTCATATACTCTTTCCCCGTTGTTTAATGCATTTATATCACGAACATAAAATGGTGAAGACATATCCTTGAAACGACCATTAAATCTACCGCCTCGGCTCCATTCGGCATATGTCTTTTCTGCCGTTTTCCCGTTTTTTCCATCAATGGAACGCTTCCGAATCAATTTATTCATTATCTCTGATGTTCCGTTGAATTGGAGTGACACATCTACGGGTTTATATTGATGTGCTTCTTCATTATTTCCTACAAAATCAAGGTCATGCAATGCCTCAAACACTGTCACTTTATTGTTCTCAGAAACAGTTGGTGGAATATCGTTGATCAATTTCTGATCTTTTCGGCAACCAATAAATAATACTCGTTCCCGATTCTGTGGCACACCATAATTAGATGCATTGGCTACAAAAGGAGAATCTATTTTATATAATCGAATATTTCCTAAAAGTGCTGCTAATTTGATTTTGTTTTCGTCATCACAAAACTGAGTGATGTAATCGACACAACCTTCGAATGTCATTGTGTAGATTTCCAATGCAACTATAATGCTTTCACATTCTTCCGCATATTGTTTGGGTACCTCTAGTAGTTGAAAAGCCTTCCTAACTTTTGTAATAATCGCATCCGCATTCAGTTCACTCAAAAAATCAGTGAAAGCTTCAACAAAATAATCGTTATCGACGTTACAAAAATCTTTTTCGCGAATAATATCTCGTTGCAATTTTTGAATTTGCTTCCTACGTAAAAGCAAATTGAAGCCATGACGAATAGTACTTACACGTACATCTGTTTTACTGGTTTTGTAGTCTACAATTCTGGGAGTGAGCAAACGAAACTTAGCTTCTACAACTTTAATATAGGCCTCTCTGGCATCGTCAAGCTCCTTCTCTTTAAATCGCTCAAAATCAACTCGCCGAATCAAGCAGTCCAAAATAAACTCGCTTGTCGGATTTCGCTTTGTCAAATCTTTCACAAATCGTTCTAATTTCGGCAACTCTTGAATGTCGACAATAGATCGAATTTCGTCTAAAATTCGTTTTTTGATTTTACCATTCTCTTTAGTAAGAATCCCTTTTACATTTTCCATGACAAAATACTTCGGTTGAAGGATTTTAATCACTTCTAGATAGTGTGAAAAAAGGTCATCCTTTTTGTCATACATTTTTCGTTTACCTGCCAGACTGAAACTTTGACAAGGAGGCCCACCGCATACCACATCAATAGATCTTCCCCCAACTTTTTCCAACAAATTGTCGAGAAAATCTGGCTCGGTAATATCTTGACAAAGAAACTTCGCATCCAGCCCGAGTTGGTGATTATAGCGGACAATATGGGTTAGCTCGCAATTGTCATTGATATCATTGGCAACAACAAAATCAAAATACTTGTTATTATATTCTGCCTGAAGAAAACCTTCACTAAAGCCGCCAGCACCTGCAAACAAATCGACAAAGGTATATGGTTTGCCATAAAGAGTAACTTGCTCCCTCACTATACTAACTTGATTATTTGATTTATACGCTTGAATATAATCACGCAAAGTGTCCTTTATCTCCTTGTTAGTAAATGTTTTTCGTAAAGACCGGTCAAACATTTCATTGCTTCGTTCACGCAAGTACCTCAAGTAATGATTAATACTGTTAGCCTGTTTCGAATTCCCTCTCAGCAGTTGCTTCTCCTTATCAAACTGCTCTGCTTTCACTTTTTCGCAGGTCGAAATTTTTACTTGGCCCCCATTGCAATTAATTCGAAGATGAATCGGTGAAAGACCCTTTTTGTCAGGTTTGTCAAGATAGAAGTTAATTGTCGCCATTTATTTAAGTATTATTTGCGGACAAAAATACGGACACGGACAAATCTACGGACAGTTTTAATATGTGCCGTATAAATCAGAAATTATTTTCAACAATAGTATTACTCTCACCCCACCTCCCAGTCCGAGCATTCTTGATGGCGCAGTGGAGGTGTCGCCGGTCAAAGTAATCGGCGCCGTTGGCTGTGCGATCGTCTATGAGGTAGTGGCCGAGATGAGGCGCTTGCGGTGCACGACAATGAGACGCTTGTATACTGCTGGCTGATGGACTTTTTACCCAAGGGTAATTAATCTATGACATTTAACTTAAATCGATAATCCCTTTATTTATTTTAAAAACCCCACACCTCCCCACACCTCAACACCCACAAAATCACCACATCCATTCAAAACACCCCACCATAAAACCTACTCCGATTGCCTTATTACAGGTTGGGCCGTATCAGGTTGTACTGTATCCCGCTCCATCTGCCGATACTTCTCTTCGTTTTCCTCCAAGTCGATGGCCAGGGCTTTGAGGCTGTCGTGAACCTGCTTGTATATGGTGTTCATCAATTTCGGATGTCGCAGGTAGTAGTTGAAGGTGCTGTCAAAAATGGCCCGGTCAATTTGATGTTTGCCGAACAAATGTGCGTAATACTGATGGTAGACGCCCGAGGTGTCGGCCACCTTTACAAACTGATGGTTGACGGTGGCTTCCAGCAGGTGAACATCCACCATAACCTCAACAAACTGCTGCTCGGACATGGCGTTGGTCGGTGGTGGTGGTGGTCCGCTTTCTGAACAGCCGACAAGCAAAACAAACACTATGAAGCTCCACTTGATCATCGGTCAAATATGAGCCGCTTTCCTTTACGTGCAACCTGCACCGATTGGCCGTCAAATACTTGTTTTCCATTGACAAACGTGGCAGCCACAACGTGCGAAAAGCGGTGACCTTCAAATGGCGACCAACCACATTTATAGCGGATATTATCGATACTGACGGCTTCGGATTGTTCGCGCTTCACCAATACAAGGTCGGCAAAATATCCGGGGCGAATAAATCCGCGACGGTTTATTTTAAACCGAATGGCTGGCGCATGGCAGGCGCGCTGCACCAGTGTTTCGACATTGAAAACGCCCTGTTCCACCAAATCAAAAAACGCGGGTATGGCGTGCTGTACCAGCGGTCCGCCCGATGGGGCATCAAAATAGGGTTGTGCTTTTTCTTCGAGGGTATGCGGTGCGTGATCGGTAGCGAGTATATCGATGCGCCCGTCGATCACCGCCTGTCGAATGGCATCGCGGTCGACAGCGGATTTCACGGCAGGGTTCCACTTGATGAATGTACCGTAGTGATCGTAATCGGCATCGGTAAACCACAGGTGATGCGCACAGGCCTCGGCCGTAATTTTCTTTTCTTCGAGCGGAATATCGCTTCGAAACAAGTTGAGTTCACGCGCCGTGGAAATATGCAGCACATGTAAATCGGCACCGTACTTTTCGGCCATTTCCACCGCCATTGACGACGAGCGGTAGCAAGCCTCCGCACTTCGGATCTGCGGATGAATGCGCACCGGAGCATCAGTGCCATACTGTGCGCGGAATATTTCGGTATTGGCGCGAATCGTCGCTTCGTCTTCGCAGTGCGTGGCAATCAGCATGGGACTGTGGGCAAAGATTTCGCGCAGGGTTTCGCGATTGTCAACGAGCATGTTTCCGGTTGAAGATCCCATAAACACCTTGATGCCACATACCGCTTTCGGATCGGTTTTGAGCACTTCGTCGAGGTTGTCATTTGAAGCGCCCATAAAAAAACTGTAGTTGGCCACCGATGTTTCGGCCGCGCGGGCATACTTATCAACCAGCAATTCCTGTGTGAGCGTATTGGGAACCGTATTGGGCATTTCCATATACGAGGTAATTCCTCCGGCCACAGCGGCACACGACTCGGTATGGATGTCGGCTTTGTGGGTTAATCCAGGCTCGCGAAAGTGCACCTGGTCGTCGATCATCCCCGGAATCAGATACATTCCTTCGGCGTCGATGATCTCGCCCGAAAAACCTTCAGATAAATCCTCACGACTCACCGCAGCAATCTTTTCTCCATCAATGATCACACTGCCCCGAAAATGTTGTTTTTCGTTGACAATGGTTGCGTTTTTGACGAGCGTTTGCATGGCTTAAACTGAAAATCGCATTTGGAATACCCCCCAAAAGGCTTCGCGAAAAATATGGGTATTCATTTTAGACTTGCCGTATCTGCGGTCAATGAACGTGATCGGCACTTCCTTAATTTTAAATCCGTGCTTGAAGGTGCGGTATTTCATTTCAATCTGAAAGGCATAACCCACAAACCGAATGGCATCGAGATCTATGGTTTCCAGCACCTTGCGACTGTAGCATTTAAACCCGGCGGTGGTGTCTTTGATATTGATCCATAAAATCAAACGCACATATACCGAGGCAAAATACGACATCATGATGCGCCCCATGGGCCAGTTTTTCACTTTTCCGCCACGCACATATCGCGATCCCACGCTCATATCTGCCCCATCTTCTTTGCAGGCCGAAAGCAGGTGCGGTAAATCTTCGGGGTTGTGGCTGAAATCGCAATCCATTTCAAAAATATAGTCGTAATGGCGCTCTAGTGCCCAGTGAAAGCCAGCGATGTAGGCGGTTCCCAGCCCCTGTTTTCCCGAGCGTTCCAATAGAAAGAGCCGGTCGGAAAATTCCTGTTGAAGATCTTTAACAATTTGTCCTGTGCCGTCGGGTGAGCCATCGTCTACCACCAAAACGTGGAACGGCTGATCCAACGAGAAAACTTTGCGCAGCATACGCTCTACGTTTTCTTTCTCGTTGTAGGTAGGTATAATAACAAGGCAATCGGACACATGAAACAGGTTAATGGTGTGGCGAAGATAGGCGATTTGCCTTGAGAATCGAAAAATTGACAATTTTTAAGATGAGCCGCCCTGTCTGTTTTTGTGTAATTATTTTGATATTAAGCCCACCAAACGAAAACATCATGAAAACTTCACTCCTTTTTACCGCACTTTTATTCAGTGGCCTGTTGTATGGACAAGGATCAGAAAACGTTGTTTTACTCGACGTGTGGCATGACGAAAGCATCGAGACCATTGATCTGGGCATTCGCTATAACGAGGTTTGGGGCTTTGTACAAAACGGAGCGGAATACGGGGTGATCGGTTCAAAAATAGGAACCCATTTTTTTCGGCTCACCGACAACGATCAATTGGAGGAGGTGGCCTTTGTGCCCGGCGCATTTCAGGGCAACGTGATACACCGCGACTTTCACGACTATGAAGGTTATCTCTACGCGGTGTGCGACCAGGGATCGAGCACACTTCAAATTATGGATCTGAGCGGATTGCCCGACAGCGTGTCTGTGGTTTACGACTCGAACGAACACGTCACCACGGCGCACAATGTGTTTATTGACACGGCCACCGCCAAATTGTATCTGGCTGGTTCGAGCAACAGTCCGCTACGGGTACTTTCACTTGAGAATCCAACAGAACCCGAATATTTACTCGATTTTTATTTGGTGAACTACGTCCACGACCTCTTTGTTCGCAACGACACGGCGTGGCTAAATTGTGCCAACGAAGGCTTGCTGGTGCTCAACTTTTCTCAGGGATTTCCAGTTGCCCTCGGTTCGCTAAGCGACTATCCGGATCAGGGCTACAACCACAGCGGCTGGTTGTCGGAAGACGGAAATAAATATGTGTTTGCCGACGAAACCGATGGGATGCGCATGAAAGTTTGCGATGTATCGGATTTGAGCGACATTCAAGTCAACGGGCTTTTTGGCTCAATGGTGTCCGACAACAGCGTGGCTCACAACCTGCAAATCATTCGCGACACGGTATATGTTTCGCACTACAATGACGGACTGCAGGTGTTTGATGTCACCAACCCCAATTCACCACAACGCATTGCCTGGTACGACACGTTTACCGGTGATGAGTCGTATTCGTATAACGGTGCCTGGGGGGTGTATGCACTTCTGCCGTCGCAACGGATTTTGATTTCGGATCGCACCAACGGATTGCACCTGTTTCGTCTCGACTTCACTTCGGGAGTCACCGAAAAATTGGAAACGGCCAAAGTCCGTATTTATCCCAATCCATCCACGGGTTTGGTTAATATTGAAACATCCGTAAAGCAACCGCACCAAATTCTACTATATAATTTTGCCGGGCAACAAGTGGCGCAGCAACCTATCGGGCAGTGGTATTCGGGTGAAAAACTCACTTTCAACTGGTCGGATTTACCCACGGGGATGTACGTGATTGAAATTAGAGGTGAGTCTGATGTGGTGAGAACCAACTGGATTAAGTTCTGAGCTTATTCCTCGTCGAGCATTTTTTTCAACATGCGGTTTTCCCATTCCTGTCCGAGAAATTTGGGCAGCACAAAAACAGCGATGAAATGGGCCAGCAAACCCACTGACCAACCGAGCAGGGGCCAATAAAACCACCACAATCCCGGTGTGGTAAAGTAGTTCAGACCAAAAATCAGCAGGTTGATGAATACATAGAAAAACAGGTGGCTATAGAACCCCTTGAGTGCCTCTACCTTGGCTCGTGCTTTTCGGTATTTCTCTTCTTTTTCTCTTTTTACCGGATGCATCATACGACGTGAAAATTAACGGGGACATACTCCTTTAGCGCTTTTTAATCCTGCTCAAACAACGGCAGGTAAAAGTAATGATTTCGTGTATTTTCCGATTGCGACCGATGTTTTCTAATCGCGCAATCAATCAACAGCACCTGTTCGGATATCTTCCACCACCTCTGGATCAAGCAAGGTTGACGTATCGCCCAGTTCGGGTTGTCCTTCGGCGATTTTACGAAGGATGCGTCGCATGATCTTTCCAGAGCGCGTTTTGGGCAACCCACGAACAATCTGAATCTTGTCGGGTTTGGCAATCGGTCCGATTTGTTGCACCACGATATCGATAATCCCCTGACGCATCTCATCCACGCTTCGGCTGCTATCTCGATTCATAATCACATAAGCATATATACCCTGACCCTTGATTTGGTGCGGAAACCCCACTACAGCGCTCTCCACAACATCGTCGTGTTCGTTGATGGCATTTTCCACTTCGGCAGTTCCTAGGCGGTGTCCCGAAACATTAATCACATCGTCTACCCTTCCGGTAATTCGGTAATAGCCATCGGCTTCGAGGCGCGCGCCATCACCAGTGAAATAGCGTTCGGGAAAGGAGGCAAAATAAGTGACCCGGCAGCGTTCGTGATCGCCCCAGATGGTGCGCAACATCCCAGGCCAGGGAAATTTAATGCACAAATTTCCCTCTATGCTTCCCTCGCTTTTGGCATTTCCCTCTGCATCTACAATTTCGGGCTGGATTCCCGGCAACGGCAGCGTCGCGTAACCCGGTTTTGTTGGGGTTATTCCGGCCAGCGGAGAAATCATAATTCCGCCGTTTTCGGTTTGCCACCAGGTATCGACAATTGGACACCGGTTGCGGCCCACCTTTTTATTGTACCATTCCCACGCTTCCACATTAATGGGTTCGCCCACCGAGCCGAGCACGTCCAAAGAGTCGAGCTTATAGGGTTCGAGAAATTCATCGCCCTGCGCCATCAACGCACGGATGGCCGTGGGTGCGGTGTAGAAAATATTCACCTGGTGCTCATCGACAATCTGCCAAAAACGACCGGCATCGGGATAGGTGGGCACCCCTTCAAACATCAAGGAAGTGGCACCGGCCAGCAACGGGCCGTACACGATATATGAGTGGCCTGTGATCCAACCTATATCCGCGGTGCACCAATAAATTTGTCCGTCACGATACTGAAAAACATTGCGAAAGGTGTATTCGGTATAAACCATGTAGCCTCCGGTGGTATGCACAACACCTTTGGGTGTTCCTGTCGATCCGGAAGTGTACAGAATAAACAACGGATCTTCGGCATCCATTTCTTCGGATTCGCATACTGTGTCGGCATCGGCCATCACTTCGTGCCACCACAAATCGCGCCCTTCGATCATTTCGGGTTGCGATTTCAGTCGTTCAAAAACCACCACCTTTTCAACGCAGTCGCAGTTTTTGAGTGCCGCATCAACGATCGACTTGAGATCTATGGTCTTGGCTCCGCGGTAGGCTCCATCGGCGGTAAGCACCACTTTGCATTCGGCGTCGTTGATTCGATCGGCCAGCGATCGGGCAGAGAATCCGGCAAACACCACCGAATGAATGGCTCCGATGCGGGCACAGGCCAAAATAGCAATGGCTAACTCGGGCACCATCGGCATATACAGACAAATGCGATCGCCTTTTTTCACGCCGTAGCTGCGCAACACATTTCCCATACGACATACTTCCTGATGCAGGGCTTTATAAGTGAGATCTTTGTGCGGATCGCCCGGCTCGTTGGGAACCCAGCGAAGGGCCACCTGTTCGCCGCGCGACTCAAGATGACGGTCCAGGCAGTTTTCTGTGATGTTGAGCTTGCCCCCTTTGAACCATTCTATCTTGGGCGCTGTAAAATTCCAGTCGAGCACCTTGTCCCACTTTTTTCGCCATTGAAAATTGGCGGCCAGGTCGGCCCAAAAGCCTTCCGGATCGTTTACGCTTCTTGCATACTCGCGGTGGTATTCGTCGAGAGATTCAATCTTTTTAGTCATGAAAAATGGTCGTTTGGATGCCTAAATTAACCGAAATTATGAAAACGAAAGCCGAGTGCGGGTGGAATCACCCAGATCGGTTGAGTGAATCCCTTGAACGACAATGGGGCAACGCGGCCCTGATTTGATTTTCATATAAAATGAATGGCAGCCCTCACCGCACCACCATGACACTTCCCGTGCGATCGACGCGCAGGGTAGAATGCCGGTCTTTAATGCGTAGGCTCCAAGAGTACACCTGATTATCATCAAGGTATTCGCGGGTTTTATCGGTTCCGTCCCATTTTTCGGTAGGATCAATGGTGTGCCACACTGTCTGTCCACGTCGGTTAAAAACAATCAGCTCATACTCAACAATGTCCACCCCCTGCATCACCGGAAAAAACAGATCGTTAATTCCGTCGCCGTTGGGCGAAAAAGCATTGGGAATATAAACCAACACATCCGCAGCAATTTCGACTACTTTGCAATGCTCATCCATACAACCCGCTGCATCTATTGCGGTGAGGCAAACCTCATAATCGCCCGGCACTTCATCGGGGAACTTGATCTCGGGATTCGTGAGCACCGAGCTGCCATAATCACCAAAGTCCCACATATAAAATTGTGCATTTTGACTGTGGTTGTTGAATTTGATTTCTGAATCGGTGATATCTGCCGGGTTGGGCGTGTAACTGAAAGCGGCCGTGGGACCAATGGTGCTGATCATTTCGTACTGGGTGAGCTTAAAGGCGCAACCGTACTCAGAAGTAATGGTCAGACTAACATCATACACGCCGTGGTTATAATAATAAGTGCTGACCTGCGGATTACAGGAACTGCTTTGGAATCCATTGCCAAACTGCCAGTAGCAAGATCCGGAAACAGGCGTGGAGAGATTCTGAAACGACACCATAGCCGGGAGGCAGGCAGTATCTTTATTGGCTGTAAAATGCACTACGGGGGTGGGATGAACGTTAACGAAAACCGCTCCTGAGGTCACGCATCCGTATTCATTCGACACCGACACCGAATAAGTTTGATCGTTAGGAGGATTGACCATTGGGTTGCTGCTGGTATTGTCGTCGATATACAGATCGGGCAACCAAATCACATCCGAGGCGCCGCTGGCGTTCAATTGAACCATTCCGTTTTCGCACATTGACACATCGCCGATGGTGATGATTTCCGGAACCGGCAACAACGTCACCACCACCGTATCGATATCCGAGCAGTTGCCGCGCACCGTTTTTAGCTCAAATACCAACTCAACAGGAGCGGTGACCTCCTCTTCAAAAATAACCTGCGGATTGGAAATGGTTGGATCGCTCAGCCACTCGCCATTACTCCACTGATAGGTAACCAATGATTCGGCCGGACCGCCTATCGGAATGACTTCTCCTTCAAAGCAACTATTCACATCTGCACCGGCATTGGCTTCCGGCACAGGCAACACTTCCAAAACAGCTTGTCCGTAGGTTTCTCCTAAGCAAAACGCATCGTTAATATTGAGTAAGGTGTAGGTTCCTGCCTGAGATGCTAAGATGGTAAAAACCGGTTGATTCGTGATTATTTCGGGTTGACCCACTCCATCAATGGCATAGGTAAACGAAAACGGAGCACTACCCGAAAGGGTAACCAAAATCTCTTGGACATCACCAGCACAGATGCTTTCTCCACCGGAAATGACCGCCTCAGGAAGTGCGTGAAAAACAGCCAATACTTCGCCGCTTACGGTTCCCGAGCATTGATTATTATCGAGTGATATCAGGTGCAGTTCGGTATTTTCAGTCAGCGGAATGGACAACACTCCGCTCTCGGCATGCTCCACCGTTTGCGACAGACCGTTGAGCACATAGGTCAAATTGAACGGCGGCTGGCCGGTAAAAGTAACTTCGGCCCAAATGGTTTCGCCTGCACAGGCCGTTCCACCACCGGTAAGTACAGCGGTTGGCGTTTGGAAAAACACAATGGGCGCACCGGCTGCTACTGACAGCAGCGGATCGCTGAAATCTACGCCACCCGAAGCCGTGCCATTACCTACAACAGCCGAAATGTAATACGTTTCTCCATAGGCCATTCCGGGAACAAAGACGAATGCTGCCGTAGTGTTTTCGGCGAATACATCACCCAAATCAGTACCTGCGTCGGTGTGGAGCACAAATATCATCGCGTCATTTCCGTCGAGTGTATGATCGCTGTTGTGAATAGCAATTGCTTCGTCATCGCCGCAAACGGTATTGGCAGTGGTGTTCATCGTGCCGGCATGGGTCAGGTTTTCACAAACGTGGTTTCCTTCCAACATGATGATTTCGCAACCGGCCATGTCCTGAATTTCAAAGTTGTAATCCGCACCACTGGGAATTGGGTCGCTGGTGAAAATATTTCCGTTGAAGTCGCCTGCACCGCTCACTTGATATGAATCCGGGTCGCCGCCAGTAATAGCGAAACTGACAACAAAATTGATGTTCCCGTCGATACAGGTGATCTCAAAATCTGTTACAGCAGGTGTGTCATTGAAGGTGATGCTCACCTCGTCTTCGTCGCTGCAGTTGTTGCCGTGATCCACGAGCCAGGTAAAGGTGTGCGTGCCGAAATCCGGAACCGTGACCGTTGCCGTAGGACTCGCCTCAGAAGGAGAAAACACCGCTCCAGTGGGACCGCTCCACTGACCGTTGTCGTTTCCTGCATTGAGTTCATAGACAAGACCGCAAATCACATCGTTCGCTCCCGCATTGGCTACCGGTTCTTCAACAAATGATAGCTCCACTACATCCGTCGATTCACACATTTCGTTGGTTTCAACCCAGCTAAAGGTGTACACTCCCGGTGAAGGGACATTGACGATTGCCTGCGGATCAGAAGTGCTGGGAGAAAACGAAACATCGCTATTGTCGGGAATCCAGAAGCCCATACCGACAGAAGGCGTCGCATCCATCTGATACTCCAAACCGCAAACCGCCTCGTCGGTACCCGCATCGGCAGTTGGAGGATTGACAAATTCGATAACTACCTGATCGGTAGCGTTACAACCAAAAGATGTGCTTTCGGTCCACGTGAAAGTGACATTGCCAAAGTCTGCAACTGTGACCGTGGCGTTGGGATCGGTAAGATCAGAAAAAACGGCTGTGGCAGGTCCCGACCAGTTTCCGCTACCCCCTGAAGGAATCGCGGCAAGCGTAAATTCAAGGCCGCAAACTTCGGCATCGGCACCCGCATTGGCCACCGGCGCTTCTACAAAATTGATTTCTACAACATCGGTATCGGCGCAAATCGCTCCTGAAGTGACTTCCCAGGTGAGGGCGTAGCTGCCAAAATCAGCAGCCGTAACTGTTGCTATCGGATCGTTTTCATCGCTGAAAGAAAGTCCAGCCACCGGATGCCAAAAACCCGTTCCAGCCACCGCCGAAGCCTGAAGGGAATATTCCAAACCGCAAACCGCCTCGTCGGTACCCGCATCGGCAGTTGGAGGATTGACAAATTCGATAACTACCTGATCGGTAGCGTTACAACCAAAAGATGTGCTTTCGGTCCACGTGAAAGTGACATTGCCAAAGTCTGCAACTGTGACCGTGGCGTTGGGATCGGTAAGATCAGAAAAAACGGCTGTGGCAGGTCCCGACCAGTTTCCGCTACCCCCTGAAGGAATCGCGGCAAGCGTAAATTCAAGGCCGCAAACTTCGGCATCGGCACCCGCATTGGCCACCGGCGCTTCTACAAAATTGATTTCTACAACATCGGTATCGGCGCAAATCGCTCCTGAAGTGACTTCCCAGGTGAGGGCGTAGCTGCCAAAATCAGCAGCCGTAACTGTTGCTATCGGATCGTTTTCATCGCTGAAAGAAAGTCCAGCCACCGGATGCCAAAAACCCGTTCCAGCCACCGCCGAAGCCTGAAGGGAATATTCCAAACCGCAAACCGCCTCGTCGGTACCCGCATCGGCCGTTGGAGGATTGACAAAAGTGATATTGACTGCGGCACTGTCGGTACACCAAGCGTTTTGATCAACCCAAAAGAGCGTATAATCGCCCGGAGCAGAAACGGTGATTTCCGCATTCGGATCGGAGAGATCAAAAAGGGTAACTCCAGCCGGCACGTTCCATTGCCCGACACCTTCCGCAGGACTCGCAGCAAGAGTATATTCAAAACCGCAGACTTCAGTATCACTCCCGGCATCGGGCAAAGAGATGACGACAAACTCGACGGTTACCGCGGCACTGTCCACGCAACCGAAACCACCGTCTTCAACCCACCACAATTCATAAATCCCTGAAGCATCGACTTCGATCTGGGCATTGGGATTGGAGGCTGCCGAAATGAAATTGACTCCCGTCACCGGTGACCAGGATCCTGCACTCAATGAAGGCTGAGCGCCGAGTGCAGTAGTTAATCCGCAGACTTGCTGATTTATTCCTGCGTTGGCATTAGGAGACGTACCAAAGGTTACGAGTACATCATCGCTACTCACACAGCCATTGCCGTTGTTTTCGGTCCATGTAAAGGTATATGAACCGGGTGCGGCTACGGTGACCAAAGTCTGTGGATCAGTGGGATCAGAAATACTTATCGCCGCATCCGCTGTCCAGTTCCCATTACCCACCGATGCGATGGCCTGCATGGTGTGATTCAAGCTGCACACAGACGCATCTGCTCCTGCATTGGCTTGTGGTTGCTCCACAAAAGTGATTTCTACAGGGTCAGAATCGATACAGGTAAATCCGTTGTCTTCGACCCAAAGAAAAGTGTAGGTGCCGAAGGAGGGAACGCTAACCAGCGCATCGGTCACGTCATTTCCTCCGAGAAACTCTGCGCTTGCAGGCCCTTGCCAATGGCCGGTACCGACTGAGGGCGTGGCTTGCAATTGATATTCAAGACCACAAACAGTGTCATCCGCACCTGCATCTGGTGAGGGCGGTTCGATAAATGTAATCTGAAGGGTATCAGAATCCTGACAATAATCGTTTTCGACCGTCCAGAAAATCTGATACGTTCCCGGTGAAGTGGCAGTAACCACGGCAGTTGGACTGGAGACATCCGGGGCAAAACTGATGGACGCACTGTTACTGCTCCAGAACCGGTTATTGCCAGCGGCTACCCCTTGAAGCTGATAGGTTGCGCCGCAAACGCTGTCGGTGGCCAAACCGCCATCTGCAACAACGGGTTCTTCAAAAACGATGGCTACAGAATCTGCTCCGCCACATTCATTGCCAACATCCAGCACCCACGAAATGTAGTATTCGCCGTAAGCCGGCACGGTAACAACGGCATTGGGATCAAACACATCGGGGGTAAAAGTTATTCCGGGGGCGGCAGTCCATTGCGCTGCGCCGATTGCCGGCACCACGCCATTAAGTTGATAGGACAAGCCGCATGCACCTGTATCTTCCTCCACCTCAACCGGTGGCGGATTGGTAAAGGTAATGGTAACGGTATCGACTCCGACACACATATTGCTGTTGTCTTCTGTCCAGTAGAAATCCCACGACCCATTATTTGCCACGATAATTTCTGCGTTGGGGTCATAAATGTTCGGGAAGAAAGTGACGTCTGCTCCACTTTGTACCATCCAATAGCCGAAAGTTGCATTGCTCTCGGCCTGCAAGGTATAGCTGGTACTACAGCTCACGTCGTCTGGTCCGGCGTAGGTCGGTGGAAAAGGCGGAAAGGCCACCTCTATGGTCGTGCTCACGCTGCATCCGAGATCCAGGTCTTCTATATCCACATTATACAAACCGGCCGGAATATCCACCAGAAAGTGCGTGGTTTGGCCGTTATCCCATAGATAGGAGTAATTGCCGGAACCGTAGGGAATATTGAGTACGATGGTGGCGTCGTTCAAAAAACAAGATTCGCTGGTGGTTTGTGCGGTAATGTCGGTCAGCGCGATGCCCACCACCACGGTATCGGTGGCTATACACTGCGATGAATTATTCAACCCAGTGACGAGATAAACAGTGCTCTCTGAGGGAGTAACCACCGGGTTTGGACAATCGACACAACTGATATTTGAGCCGACCACCGGCGGGTCTCCGCTATACACCTGCCACAGATAATCGGTATCCCCAGAGGCCTGAAGCTGCACCGATTCGCCTTCACAAATCACCACATCCGGTCCACCGTAAACGCCAATGGTAGGCGTAACCAGAAATCCCCAATAGGCCACGCCAAAAACTGGACAGGCATCGTCTTCGGCAGTAATATTAACGGGAATAGAATTTGAAAAACCTGCAGGAACCTCCCAACAAATCTGTGCGATGACCGGATTGGTTCCGAAGGTGGTGAGCGTTGCACCCGGCAGCATGGTGGTGACATTAGAGTACAAATCGATGACCGAGGCCGCGTTGACCGATGAGAATTCTATTTCGGCACAAAACGAATCGCCACTGCACACCTGAATCACGTTGCCGTCGATAATCGTTCCCGAACCTGTCAGATTAGAAAAACCAGCGGGATTGGGCTGCGGCACCGGCTGCGGACAGGCTTCGACAATGAACATAAAGTCGGAACGAATGGAGCCAATCAGCACGCCGCTATCGTTATACTCCTCTACCTCGATCACCACCGTATAGCTTCCGGTGGAAGGTGGAGTAAATGACACCTGGCCGGTATTGTGTCCGATAGAAATTCCCGGAATGGGTTCAATGCCCGAAAATCCCGGCGTATATGGAATCATCCCACCGCCGTTGGTCAGTCCGGGCACTAGGTAGTATCGTAAACTGTCGCCATCTACTTCATTAAATCCAGCATTGAAATTCACCGGCTGATTGACGCACACATAGGGAATGCTTTGCTGGGTGAGATAGGGTGAATTATTGCAGGGCGCTTCGACACTATTTAAAAATGCATTAACGCGGTAGCATGGAAAAACCGAAGACTCAACATTGTTGGTTATGCTGCGGGTACAAAGCTCCCAGTATATCTCCCAGTCGTGACAAGTTTCGAGGGTGACCTGAGCTTGATAAATCTTCATGGCAATTCCCGGCCACGGACCGCCAATGCACGAACTGTTGGCCAATGCGGTCGGACACAACTGCGAGACTTCATCGCTAAACACCTCGTTGGCCATCACCGAAAAGAAGTGACCACACTCCGAACGGATCTTTATCGGCTGAAAAGAAGTGAGGTCATTGTTTACTGAGCAATTTCGAAACAGCACCAGATTGATGAGGTAATCGTTTCCGCCGAGGCATTCGTACGATAAGGTTCCCCCGGCCACGTGGTCGGCCTTGGCAGTTTGTGATGCCGCCAAAAATAACAGACAGGCAATAATACACCTGAAAACATTACTTCCGATCAAAATCTTGACAGCCTTAGGGGGTTAATAGCCGATTACATTACGCTAAAAATACCAGCGGGTTGTACAGTTGGCTCAGCGTATCAGACAAATATAACGAGATTAGTTCACACTCTTTTGAAAGATACGGCCAGAAAACTTCACCTGCTTTTATTTCACCGAATAACCAACCTAATGTACTCAAGATGCTCATCTATAGACCAGTTTAGTAGGTAAACTCCCGAAGATAAATGGCTCAGATCGATGCTCACCTCATTGGTCAAACCCGCAATATGCTGTTGATATACCTTGCGTCCGTTCAGATCAAAAACGGCGACTTGCGAATTCGAAAAAGAGCGGTTGCTGCTTCGTAATGTAAAGTTTCCGTTGCTTGGATTTGGAAAAGCAAGGACATCTCCCCACTGTTGTTCCTGAACACCAACACTACCACATTCACCGTCAGGATTTTGAATATACATCATCGTCTCGAAATCAATCCGGCAGGCAAAATGCACGCTATCGATAAATGGGTTGCGGTTGTGCTGAATCGAAAAGATATAGTCGTTACGGGCCATTTCGCGACCATCTGGCGGGTAGGAAAAATGCCAGCCTTTCAGCAATTCCTGGCTTTGATTCGTTGGCAATGCCCACGCCCCGCCAATTTGGTTATTGTAGGAAGTGAGCATGTAAAAAATGGCCCTTGCCACCCTACCTTTTGCAAAATCGCGCGGTTCATAAACATACTGTCCGTTGCCGTTCCAACCGATTTTTCCTTCAAGAAACTGGCGATGTACGGTGACCACTTCACCAAAGGGATGGTTGCTGCGGACGACGTTTGACGAATCATTGTGCGCCGGAAACAGGTTATGATAATCGGCGTATTCGAGCGCATCGAAGGCTGGGAAAGTGCTGTACCAACTGTGTGCAAAAACGTGTTCGCGGCTCAGTACTTCCCAATAGAACGGACCCTGATACAAGTAGTGATAATTGGAGTAGTATCCAGTAACTGCTTTCCGCTCCTGCGTGGTATCGCGCGTTTCGAATTCGGCAATCAGATAATCAGGATAATCGTAGTAGCTGAGTGTGGTGTGCTGAAAAATCAAATCAGACAACTCCTGCACAAAATCGGTAGCGTTGCTGTTTAGGCCGTTGTAATAATCACCGGCCAAGTGGTCGGGCGTGGCAACAGTGAGTGTGAGCGGATCTATTTGCTGGTAATTGCAGTAGTTGCCTGTACCATTTACAGAATAGATAAAATAGTGATAAGTTGTTGACGCAGCAATATTGTGCGGACTGAAATGCGTGGCGAGGTCGTTAAAAATCACCCGTGAGGTTCCGATGTATTCGCTGATATCGTAATCTGTTCCGTCTTGAGGCAGATCGATCGCACCGGTAGAATTTTGCAAAATGAGGTAGCGATTAGGCGTAACCGCAGCAGGGTTCCAGTTGAGGTCGAAACCGTAGGTACGGATATTATCTGCGGTGAGATTGGTGGGGTTAACATTGGGCTCACTGGCAAACGTTCCGCCATGGGCAAACAGTTGAATTTTATAAATGGGATGGAACGCGTCGTTGGTGGTAATGGATAGCTCGGCTTCATACACCTCCCCTTCTTCGCCATCGACGCTCACCACCAGCGATTGCGATTGTTGCGGTGCTACCGATGAAGGTGACGGAGATATAGAAAAAACCGCCGCATCCGGTCCGGTGATGGTTATCTCATCAACTTGCAAGGTTTGTTCAAGTCCTTCATTTAACAGCTCCAATAAAAGATCATCTGCTGACGAAAAAACAGCACTGTGACCCGATAATACTTTTAGCTCGTTGCGATAGATCATCAGCCGCGCGGACGGTGCGGCAGGTGCCTTGATGATGGTCACCTCATCCAGGGCCATGTTGCTACCGCTGGCCTTGTTGGTGTAGTAAAACCGAATAAAGCGCGACATCGGATCGGGGGTGTCAGAAAAGAAGGTGAAATCCCCGGTGAGGTTATTTTCATCGAGTGTTCGCAGGTCATTCCAGATCAGGCCATCGGTCGATTCCTGAACGGAGAAAACCGTTCCCGGCGCTACCGGAGGCGTAAAACCGGTCGATCGTACAAAGTAGCTCACACTTGCGGCACTTTCGGCCATTTCAACCAGTGCGTACTCACCCGTGGCATCGAGCCGAAATGAAGGTGAGAAATCGCTTCCGCCGATGTAGTACAAATCGCCCGCATTGATGTTTTGATGATAGCTCCAGCCCTGCGGTGGCGCAGTGACAGCAAAGGTATTATACACATCCAGGGGAGCCTGCGCCGAAATGGAAAAACCGAACAGCACGGCCGCTGTCATCAGTAAAAATGACTTCATGGAAATTTATTTACTCTTTCGCAACTTCGCGAACCAATATAACATAAACCGGAAAGTGATCGCTAAAGCCGCCCATATAATTATCGCCGACATAGGTTCGAAGCGGATATCCAGCAAAACTCCCCTCCCTTTGCAATAAGAAAGGTTCGTTAAAAACCCGCGCAAGGTAAAAGCGAAATCCTTTGTTTTTGGGCCTGACCAGTCCAGGCGAGACAATAATCTGATCGAACAGATTCCACGCGTCGCGGTACGCCAGCGAACCGATACCTTTGGAATACAGCTCGTGATAAGGATTGTAGAGTCTGCCGTTTACCGCGTTTTCCTTTTTGGCTTCGGTGCGCAGCACTCTTTTCACGCTCGGATCAACCGGATCGTCGTTGAAGTCACCCGTGTACAGAATTTTAGCGTCAGCGTTCATCGTCAGCAGTGAGTCAATAATATGACGTCCCAGTTTAGCGGCTTCCATTCTCAGCGGTCGGCTGCGCTTTTCACCCCCACGCCTTGAGGGCCAATGAGATACCATCACGTGCACAGTGTCACCGAGCAGCACACCGCTAACCACCAGTTGATCGCGCGAAAAGAAATCGTCGCGTCCAGCGATGTTGAGCCGGTAACTCTTGTGATTATACACCTGAAAATATTTTGGCTGATAGATCAGTCCCACATCCACACCCCGCTTATCGGGCGAGTCATAATGCACAATATCGTAGTGGCGTTCATTGAGCGGGGGGGTATTGACCAGATCTTCCATCACGGCCCGGTTCTCAATTTCAGAGATCCCAATGATACTCAACCCGTCGGGATGAACATCGGTGCCTACTTTTGACAGTACGGTGGCCAGGTTTTCAAGTTTACGGTAATACCTTTCTGTATTCCATCGCTTGCCGCTTTGTGGGGTGAATTCACTGTCGTTAACACCAGGCGTGTCGAGCGTATCAAACAAATTCTCCACATTATAGAACCCTACCAATGCAGGTTCGAAGTGTTGTGCACTCAGTCCGGCAGGCAAAATAGCCATGCACAAAACAAAAAGCCGGATACGGAAGATTAGATTCATCATTTAAACAGTGCAAGTAAAGCGCCAAAAATAGACAAATCAAAACCCGCTGCAATACGCTATTTCTAAGAAGTACAATTACAGAACATTGATTGAGATTTGTTAGCAGTTCGTTAACTTTAATAAACGGGGTGGATTTAACATTAACCTTGTGTACTTTTACCGGCTCAAATGCAACCCTATCTTATGCATCGAATATCGCGCGTTCTACCGATCGCCTGCCTGCTGCTAGGACATCAACTGGCAGCCCAACAAGACACTACCTGGCCGGCTTTGCCCGACACCGTAGACCTCGACCAAAGAATTCCCACCTTTACGATTACTGCCGACGATCTGGAATCCGGAATGGAATCTCAGGATATTTCGGGAATGTTGCAATCATCACGCGATGTATTCACTTCAACCGCGGGATACAACTTTGGTTCGGCACGATTCAGGATTCGGGGCTACAATACCGACAATACGCTGATTTCGATGAACGGTGTGCTGGTCAACGACTTTGAAACGTGGCGCACCACGTGGTGGAAATGGGGCGGACTCAACGACATCACCCGCAACATGACTGTACGAACCGGTATTCATCCCTCTACATTTAACTTCGGAGGGTTGGGAGGTTATTCTGAAATTGATGTGCGCGCAAGCAATCAGAGAAAAGGATCGCGGGTTTCATACGCCATCACCAATCGCGCCTACCGTCATCGGTTGATGGGAACCACCTCAACCGGCTTAATGGACAACAATTGGGCGGTGACTGTATCGCTGTCGCGGCGCTGGGCAGAAGAAGGATATGTTGAGGGAACTTTCTACGACGCCTACTCCTACTTTCTGTCTGCCGAAAAGAAGATCAACGAAAAGCACAGCATTGGATTCGTAGGGTTTGGTGCTCCCAACAAGTCGGCACGAAATGGCATGGCCACCCAAGAAGCCTACGATTTGGCAGGTAGCAATTTTTACAACCCATACTGGGGATATCAAGACGGTAAAAAACGAAATGCACGGGTGCGCGATACGCACAAACCCATGCTGATGGCCACGCACTACTTTAAACCGGACAACAACACCAACTGGCAAACATCCCTTTATTATTCCTTCGGAAGGAGCAGCTATAGCAGCCTGAACTGGTTTGACGCCAAAGACCCTCGGCCCGATTTTTACCGTTATCTGCCCAGCTATCACAAAAATGATCCGGAGATGTTTGCCCAGGTGACTAACGACTGGATGAACAACGAAGCGACCCGTCAAATTGACTGGGACCAACTCTATTTTGCCAACCGCAAAAACCTATACACCCAGCAGAACGCAAACGGTATAGAAGGAAACAGCGTCACCGGAAACCGCAGCAAGTACATTCTGGAAGACTGGCGCGACGATTTGCAGTTGTACGGCATCAACTCGGTGTACAACAAGCAGCTCAACGACCGCGCGCAACTGACCATTGGCGGTAGCGGACACATCAGCAAAACCAGAAACTACAAAGTACTCGACGATTTATTGGGCGGCGACTTTTGGGTGGACATCGACCAGTTTGCCCTGCGCGATTTTAACGACACCGACATCGCCCAAAACGACATTGACAACCCCAACCGCATTATTAAGGAAGGCGATGTATTTGGTTACGACTACACCCTCAACGTAAACCGATTTAACCTCTTTGGACAATATCAACTGAACGTTTCCAACTGGAGCGCTTATGTGGCAGCAGAAATTTCGCACACTTCGTTCTGGCGACACAGCGATATGCGCAACGGGCGTTTTTCCGAAAGTTCGGCCGGAAAATCAGCAACCCAAAGTTTTCTGCACTATGGGTTAAAAGGTGGATTTGAATACCGCATCACCGGGCGGCATATCGTTACCGCCAACGTGCTGCTTCAAACCCGTCCGCCGTCACCAAAGTACAGCTATCTGTCGCCCCGAACCCGTCACGAAACGGTGGGTGGACTCACCAACGAAACGGCCTTTGGCGGCGACATCAGTTATCTGATCCGCTACCAAAAACTACGTGCTCGGGCAACAGCCTACTACACGCAGATTAACGATCAGGTGTGGGCGCGCAGCTTTTGGCACGATGAACTGCGCAGCTTTGTAAACTACAGCATGACCGACGTGGATCACTTGCACATGGGAGCCGAAATTGGTGTGGAGGCCGATATTACCCCAACCATTTCGGTGAACGGGGTATTTGCCGGCGGACAGTATTTGTGGAATTCACGTCCCAATGCCAAAATCACTGCCGACAACTCCCAGGAAGTACTGGCTGATGACCGTACCGTATATCTAAAGAACTACCGCATTGGTGGAATGCCTCAAACGGCGGCATCACTGGGAATAAAATACCGCTCGTCGAACTACTGGTTTGCCGGAATTAACGCCAACTATTTCGGAAACATTTATCTGGATCCCAACCCCGACCGACGCACCGCAGAATCCCTCGGTAATTACGTGACCGACGACCCGCAGTGGGATCAAATGCTTGAGCAGCAAAAGCTCGACGACAATTATACCGTGGACTTGTTTGTTGGAAAATCGTGGCGCATTGCCCAAAAGTATTTTCTCAACGTCAATATCAATGTGGGCAATGTGCTCGACAATAAAGATTTTACCATCGGCGGATTTGAACAACTGCGCTACGACCGAACCGACATTGACCGGTTTCCTCCTAAGCTCAGCTACCTGTTTGGCCGATCGTACTTTGTTCAAGTTTCCATCAGAATTTAAACCCTATAAACTATAACATGTCTTTTTTCAACCGTTTGCTTACCCTGTCCGGAGTGGCAGTATTGCTCATCACCAGCGCCTGTAAAAGAGAATACGACAGTCCGCCAATTAAAGAACTGCCGGTTGGACAGGTTTTATCGATGACAGAGCTTCGCAACCTGTATGTTAACGAGCCCGTGCGATTTGAAGAGGATTTTTCGATTTACGCCGTGGTAACCGCTGATGAATCGAGCGGAAACCTGTATCGCAATATTTATGTACAGGACGACTCGGCAGCCATCAACCTGCGGCTGCTCAACCCCGGTGGACTCTATCAGGGCGACCGGGTGCGGATATACCTGCCTGGAACCGTGCTCAGCATGTATCAGGGTATGTTACAACTCGACTCTGTTGATGTTGACAACAACGTGGTGAAACAAGAAACCAATGTTCACGTGGAGCCGATAGATGTAACCATTAATGAGATCACCCCGGATATTCAAGGGCGGTTGATTAGACTGACCGATGTGGAGTTTGCTACCGGCGCATTGTGCGACACATACAGCGATCCCGTTGGGCAAACCAATCAAAACAGAATGCTCACCGACTGCACGGGACATCAAGTAATTGTCAGAACAAGCGGTTATGCCAACTTTGCAGGTACTGAAATTCCGCACGGCAATGGAACTTTCGTGGCCGTGGTTGGGCAATTCAATAACGATATGCAGTTATTCATTCGCAATATCAACGAGATTCAATTAAACGGTGAGCGTTGTACACCAGACAACGACTGCGGCGGCGATGGTGGCGGCGAATGCACATACAACGTAGAGCCTGTTGATATGGTTGAGATGGATTTCACTGAACTCACCACCGATAATATCGATTATTTTCATCCGCAATGGATAAACAAAGGTGTGCAGAATAATCGCCTATGGAGGGGAAGAGTATTTCAGTCTCAAAAGTACCTGCGTGCTACTGGTTACGTTGGGGCGGGTGTCTCTGTACCCCCAACTGAAATCTGGCTTATTACACCACCAGTAAATGCTACTGCAGCTACTACCCTGAGTTTTACTGCCGCACAGGCTTTTTGGACTCATGTTGCTGATGACCCTTTTAAGGTTTTTGTTTCTACCAATTTTGACGGCTGCGATACCGATGCTGCAACATGGACAGAAATCGCTGGTTTTAACAAACCCACCAGCTCCACCAGCAATTATCAATTCGTACCCAGCGGACCAATTAACTTAAGCGGATACTTTCCTCAAGGATTTGACGGTACTTATCACGTTGCCTTCAGATATTATTCTGTAGGAGATCAGACAACAACTATCGATTTAGATAATATTTTAATAAATTAACGACAGTATAAATTCAAAATCACATATCATGAAACACTTTACCCTTTTACTTTTATCTGCTCTGCTCGTCAGCGGAGTTAACGCCCAGTTGCTCGACAGCGACTTCAGTGACTGGGAAAACAACCTGCCCGTTGGATGGGCCGGTTCAAAAACAAACATCAACCTCAATAATGTCCTTCAAGTCGATAACGACGGTGGTCAGGGCGAATTCGCGGTTGAACTGATCAATCAGGCATCCGGTCACCGGCGTTTTACTACCCAGCCGTTGACTGTTGAGGCAGGCATAAGCTACAACATTACTTTTTGGGCGCGCGGAATTGGCGATATCCGAACCGGAATTTTTGACGAACGCGAAGACGGTGCAGGTTATGCCTACAGTCCGTATATCACGCTCAACACCAACGATTGGGAAGAGCACACCCAAAGCCTGATCGCCGAAACCAATTCCGATATTGCCGAGTTTATTTTCTCTTTGCGCAACACCGCCGATGATTTGAATATTCAGATTGACCGCGTAATCATCGAAACCGGTGAGATAGAAACCGTGTCTATTTTCGACATTCAGTATACGGAAGATCCTTCGGGCGATTCGCCGTACGCTGGAGAAACCGTTATGACAGGTGGCGTTGTGACCGCCAGTGATGATGAGGGATTTTTCATGCAAAACGGCGGCGGTCCCTGGAGCGGAATTTATGTATTCTCCACTTTCAACACACCAGCCGTTGGCGATAGCGTAATCTTCAGCGGAACGGTGGTTGAATACTTTACAATGACTCAGCTTTCGAGTGTTTCAGGCTTTACCACCATCAGCTCAGATAACGAGCTCATTATCACTGAAATCAGCACGGCAGCAGGTAACACCGAGCCCTATGAAGGTGTTTTTGTGCAGGTTTCGGCCGCAACAGTTACAGATGCCAATACCGGTTTCGGTCAGTTTGAAGTAAATGATGGCAGTGGTGAACTGTTGGTGGGCAACATGTTTTACCAGCACAACGCAACCCTTGGCGCACTTTACAACATCGTGGGGGTGAGTTACTACTCATTTGATGAGTTTAAAATTCTGCCACGATCTATCAACGACGTTACCGTCGTTACTGCTGTGGAATCGCTCGATGCTGCTGAGGTAAGTGTATTCCCCAACCCTGCCAACGATGTGCTGAACCTGAACTGGCTCAACGGCAACAACGGAAACGTAGGCTACAATGTCTTTAACGCTACCGGCCAGTTGGTATCCCAAGGAACCCTTAACCTGCCGATGGCTACTGTTGATGTTGCCGACCTCACTCCTGGACTGTACACCCTTAATATCGAAACAGAAAAAGGCGTGATGTACACACGCGTGATGATTGCACGATAAGCATTACCGATTAAACGATATAACAAAAAGCGGGAGGAAACTTCCGCTTTTTTTGTGCCCGGAGATTAGCGTACCAGTTCTTCGAAAAGCCGTTGCGAGGTTTGTTCCAGATCGGTAGAAAACCCCTGATGCGGACGGGAAGTCTGAATTACCGAACTGCGCACAGCCGTGAGCCACCGAAAACGCGATGCAAGATCCTCCTTAGCCATCGGGCCACCATCGGCAGCACCAGTTGCAATTTTCTGAAATGCGCGCAGGTGTTCTTCCAGCTCTTCGGGATCCGCCTCTTCACAAAAATGCCGCAATTTATTTTGGTTGAGGTGATACTGCACCTTAATAAACCGCGCTTGACGACTGTACAGAATCACACCGACGTTCAAAAATTCTTCGCGCTCAACCTTCGGAACAATGCGGATTACCGCATACTCATACAAGTGCTTTTCTGGCATCTTCAGCGGTTTTTAAAAATATGTCGGAATGTTCAAGTCGGATAAGGAGAAACTCGCGATAGACCGCACGAATCTCGTGGGACGTTAATCCCGACCCTTCCCACGTGAGCCACGTTTCGGGAATCATTTTGATCAACGCCTCAATGAATGATGTGGTAATCAGCGCGTGCATCTTCTCATTCGATGCGGCCAGTTTTGTAGCCGACGGCAACAACACGTGCTGTGAAATAAAATCAAACTTGCCCGTAGCGTGCTTTTGCCATTGGTCCCACGAGTGGTGAAAATAAAGCGTTGCGCCGTGATCGATCAGCCAAAGCTCTTTGTTCCACGTCAACATATTGGTGTTTTTGACCGTGCGGTCGATATTGGTTAGGTAGGCGTCGAGCCACACTATATCCGAAGCCAGCTCGGCGTCCACATCGTTCACCACAGGATCGAAGGTGATGGCTCCCGATAAAAAATGAAGTCCGATATTTAAACCCTGACTCGTTTTCAGCAAATCCTGAATTTCTTCATCGGCCTCGCCACGACCAAAAGCCGGATCCAGATCGGCAAATACAATTTCCGGAACTTTTAAGCCTACTTTTCGGGCCAACTCACCACCAATAAATTCGGCGATCAAAGCTTTTACACCGTGTCCGGCACCGCGAAATTTAATGACGTATTTGAAACCGTCGTCGGCTTCGGCCACAGCGGGCAATGAGCCCCCTTCGCGCAATGGCGTAATGTATCGGGTAACGCAGACCGAGCGGATGTCGAGCAAATCTTTATTTTTTTCAGTTGACGAAGCAAAGATAATCCGAGAATTCAGAATGGCTTGTTTTTGAAAAAGTGGCTGGCTCACCCAACAACCGTTTGGCCCCTGCCCCACCGTTGCGGGTTTTTCTCACCACCAAATCAACCCCTTAAGCCTCCCGAAAACGATTTCAAACAAATTAAAACCCATATATTTAAACGATATTAACTTTAACTTTGCCCTCATGAATACCGCCGTTCACCTCCCAAAACACCGTTGGAATATTTTGCCCTGTGCCGACCCCATGGCAGTGAGTCAGCTCGCCCAATCTCTGGGCATTAATCAGGTTTTGTGCGAATTGCTGGTGCAGCGTGGCATCCTCACTTTTGATCAGGCGCGCGAGTATTTTCGACCACATACGGGCCAGTTGCACGATCCATTTCTGATGAAGGACATGGACTTGGCCACAACACGCATTATCCGCGCACTGGGTGACGGCGAACGCATTTTGGTGTATGGTGATTACGACGTGGACGGAACCACCTCCGTGGCGGTAGTTTATTCTGTTTTGAAAACCGTAACCGACAATCTCGAATATTACATTCCCGATCGCTATAAGGAAGGTTATGGGTTGAGCAAGGCAGGCATCGATAAGGCAAAATCAAACGGCGTATCGCTGATTATCACTCTTGACTGCGGCATTAAAGCCATTGATTTGGTGGATTATGCCACCTCCCTCGGAATCGACATCATTATCTGCGATCACCACCGACCGGGAAATGAAATTCCGAAAGCAATCGCCGTGCTCGATCCCAAACGGGCAGACTGCCATTATCCGTACAAGGAACTCTGTGGCTGTGGAGTGGGGTTCAAGCTACTTCAGGCGCTGAGCATCGAAGGGGCATTTGATTTTGAAACCTGTCTGAAATACGTCGATTTGGTGGCCGTGGCTATCGGAGCGGATATTGTTCCCATCACCGGTGAAAACCGCACGCTGGCCTATCTTGGGATGAAAAAGATCAATGAAAATCCGTCGCGCGGAATCAAGGCCATTCTTGATACGGCCAATTTTAAAGGTTCGCTGTCGGTATCGAATGTGGTCTTTGTCATCGGTCCGCGAATCAACGCTGCCGGGCGCATGGATTCCGGCAATCGCGCGGTAGAGCTGCTCATTTCAGAAAAAGAACAGGTGGGAAAACTGCTGAGCGAAATCATTGATAAGCACAACAACAACCGGCGCGACCTAGACAAGGCGATTACCGCTCAGGCACTCGAAATGATTGGTAGCGACCCCAAATTACTGGGAGCCAAAACTTCGGTTGTTTTTCAAAAAGATTGGCATAAAGGGGTGGTGGGAATTGTGGCTTCGCGATTAATTGAAACATATTATCGACCAACCATTGTGCTGACCGAATCCAACGGCATGATTACCGGTTCTGCTCGCTCTGTAAAAAACTTCGATATCTATAATGCCATTGAGGCGTGCAGCGATTTGCTGGAACAATTTGGTGGCCATGCCTTTGCAGCGGGCTTATCTCTTCCCGCTAAGAACCTCGAACGGTTTGCCGAAAGATTTGAAGAAGCAGTAAGTGCAACGATTACCGATGATTTATTAACGCCGGAAATTGAGGTGGATATGGAAATTGATCTGGCCGATATCAACGAGCGATTTTTTAGCGTTCTGGTGCAGATGGCGCCATTTGGCCCTGGCAATATGAATCCGGTTTTTGTCTCAAAAAACTGCATCGACGCTGGCGGAACGCGCGTTGTGGGTGGAGATCACCTGAAAGTGAATGTTTGTCAGACTTCCAACCCACAGGTGACCATGAATGGCATTGCTTTTCGGCGTGCTGCTGATTATCCGGCTATTGTAGATGGAAAACCTTTCTCTCTGGTTTATTCTATTGAAGAAAACGAATGGAACGGCCGAAAATCACTTCAGCTCAATGTGAAGGACATTCGGTTTGAGGATGAATAAAAAAGGCCGACAACTGCCGACCCTTTAATATAATACTCCTTTCAATCTGTTAAATATTTACGACTTTACCCGCTTAATGCTGCAACCGAGCTGGCGGGTAGATTCTGGATCGATCTTATTTCCTTTCACCAGATTGTTTATGGCGTCGTTGAGATAGTGTTCTTTCACTTCTCCAGAATCGTTGGCATTATCGTCGATAGCCCCCTTGTACACCAGCTTCATGTCTTTATCAAACAAATACACGTGCGGTGTGGTCAGCGCTCCAAACGCATCGGCCACCACATGGTTTTTATCCACCACATAAGGCATGGTGTATCCGAGCTCTTCGGATTGTGCCTTCATGTTCTCCATCGAATCATCACCATCGCGGTATGCCTCGTTGGGATTTACCAGCACCATTCCAATTTTGTGCTTCTCGGCCAATTGGTGCAGTGCATTATACCGTCGCTCCCAGCCCTCACTATTTCGTCCGGGATTTCCAACCACAAATGGACAGGTTTTACACGAGAAAATTACCAGTAGACCTTGCTCTTGTTTCAAATCCTGAAGCGTATAGCTCTTTCCGGAAACATCTTGCATTTTCACATCGGTTTTGGGAGCCTTTGCCCCAATGTCAAGCACTTTACTTTTCTCGGTGGTAAATGCAAATATTCCAACAGACAAGACTGCAACAACTACAAATAGTAACCCTTTCTTCATGGTGTCCTTCTTTAAAAATTTGCTCTAAGATAGCTGATTCTGCACCTTTGGCGTAAAGGTTAGGTTGTTAATTTTTCGGAAAATCTCAACGCTCAACCAAAAGTGAACAACGAGAATTGGGTTTTAATGGCATTTCCGACTATTGGATCAGGTTATTGCGATAGGCAATGCGAATCAATCCGGCGATATTGTGAACATCGAGTTTTTTCATCAGGTTGGTGCGGTGCGTATCCACGGTGCGGTGCGAGATAAACAATTCACCGCCGATTTCCTTATTCGATTTTCCTGCGGCAATTCTCGAAAGCACCTCAACCTCCCGCTCAGTCAAGAATTTCAATTCATCATTGGGCGGCATTTCGGGTTCTATTAGTTTCATCGTCACCTTGCCCGAAAACGGATTTCTGCCTTCGTGCACGTTGCGGATGGCGTGCAGCAATTCCTCTTCGCTACTATTTTTGAGCAGGTAGCCATGCGCTCCGAGTTGAATTAGTTGCTGAATAAAGCTCTTTTCGTCGTGTATGGTTAAGATTAGAATTCGCACCTTCGGAAACAACTTTTGGATTTCAGCGGTTGTTTCGATACCGTTCATTTCCGGCATATCGATATCCAGTAACACCACATCCACATCGTGCTGATGCATTTCCTCAATCAGCTTGCTGCCATTTTCAGCTCGCGCTGCCATTTGCAAATCGGGGTGACTATCAATCATGGCTTGCAGTCCGTTTAATACCAACGGATGATCGTCTGCTATTGCTACTCGTATCATTGCCTTAAAGTGTAATTCGAATGGTTGCCCGCAGACCTCCATCACTTTCAAAGTGAATCACTCCACCGACTGTACTTAGGCGGCTGCGCATATTTTTCATTCCGATACCTCCTGTATCCCGCTTTTCAACAGACAAACCGCATCCATTGTCTTCTATTCTAGCAATCAGATAACCGGCTGTTTTATACAGTTGAACAGACACACTACTTGCACCGGAATGTTTCAGGATGTTGTTGACCAGCTCCTGCATCACACGATAAATACTCAGCTCCACCTCTGCAGAAAACCGTTCATTTTCCAATCCGAAATATTCAAACTCATGGTTTATTCCAGCCGGTGTAAGGCTTTTGTCGAGCATATCGGCAATGGCCGGAATTAATCCATATTGACTCAGCGAACGGGGCATCATGCGGTGTGAAATGCTGCGCACTTCGCTGCACGTTTCGTCGAGCACTTGAGTAAGCTGCGCTGCTTTTGGCGCATGATGATGAGCCGTGCCTGCAATTTCGGCAACCAACCGCTGCCATCCCATTTTCAATCCACTGAGCTGCTGCCCCACCCCGTCGTGTAAGTCACGGGCTATGCGTTCGCGTTCGTTTTCAATTGCAGCAATCACAGCGCTCATGCCCTGTTCCCGCTCTTTGAGAATTTCTGCCGCTAATCGAGCCCTTTGTTTGGACCGATAGCCAAGATAGGATGTGCCAGAAACCAAAACAAAAGCGATAAAACCTATGGCCATCAACCATATCTGCTGGTGATTCTGCTTAACTTGTAAATCAATCACCTTGTTTTGCTCTGAAAGCAAGGAAATCTGCGCTTCTTTTTTTTCGTTTTCATACAAGGTTTGCAGTTCAGCAAAATCCTGGCGCAACGCCTCGTTAAATGCCGAATCCTTGAGGGTATAATATTGAGCAAAGTAATAATAAGTACTGTCTGCATGACCTTCGTCCCGATGAAGTCTAGCAAGCAATTCGTAGGCGTGCAATTGCTCTGCGAGAACGTCGGCCTTGCGAGCCAGCTTTAGCGCCGACAACAGGTATTCACGAGCTTTGCTCTTATTTTTGAGGTGATAGTGCGCCAGTCCGAGGGAGCTCAAAGTGGACGCGATGGTTTTGCTATCTCCAAGTTGCTCGCGAATAGCAAGCGCTTTGGCAAGTAATTCCAGCGCTTTTTGTGGATTGTCTTTCACCACACAACTGCTCAGGTTATGCAAGTTTGTTGACAATCCTTCGGGATCGTTAAGCTGCTCAAACATTGCAATGGCCTGCTCATACTTTTGGGTAGCGCCGGCAGTATCCTTCATAAAGAGCAATACGTTGGCTATATTGGCATAAGAGGAGGCTACACCGTACTCATCATTAATGGTTTGTCGTGTTTTCAGCGCCTCCTGGTGCATATCGAGTGCGCGTTGGGGTGCGCCCATGTTGTAATGTAAAATAGCCACGTTATTCTGGCAAATGGCAACGTAAGGCACAATGGCTAGTGCTTCGAAAATGCGCAGTGCTTCGAGTTGATGATCGATAGCCAGTGAATAGGCACCGCGTTTTTGGTGAATCACGCCAATTTTGCTGTGCAATGCACCTGTTCCAATAGAATCATTGAGTTGTTGGCGGATGGTCAGGGCCCGATTGTAATTATGAAGTGCTTCGGTGTAGCGGTTCTGATCGGAGTAAACGATTCCCTGATCGTTGAGGGCCTGCGCTATGGCCGCCGGATGATCGATTATTTCTGCCAAGCGAAGGGCGGCGCTACTGTAATGTAGTGCACTGTCAGTGTTTTGAAGCCGGTAATTAAAAGCAATATCGCACATCACAAATACTTTCTGGCTATCGGGCAATTGGGGCAAAATCGATTTCAGGCTATCCGCGCCTAAAAGGGCACTGGATCCCTGCATGAAGGTTAGGCCAACTAATATATTACACCAAAAGTGCCGCACCGGTCTGGAAAATTGATCTGAAAGTTAATAAACTATTCGGATTGAGCAGACTGGGGCAGATAAATATGGCTGGCTATACTTTGATCAAATCTGCGTCAGTGTGGCTTGCTGCTACGGATTGTAACACCCCAATAATCTCCTGCCAGTCGTCAAGGTGCACTAACTGGTGGCGGGTGGGTTTAAAGTTTTGAAGGCCCTTAAAATAGTTGGCATAATGGCGACGCATTTCAAGCACACCGAGTCGTTCACCTTTCCACTGCACCGAGCTGCGCAGGTGGTCGCAGGCCGCGTCAACACGTTCCTGAAGTGTGGGGGGAGCCATCATTTCGCCGGTATCGCGATAGTGTTTTATTTCGCGAAAAATCCACGGATAGCCAATGCTGGCACGACCAATCATGATACCATCAACACCATAGCGCTCTTTATACTCTACCGCTTTTTGCGGGGTATCGATATCGCCATTGCCAAAAACGGGGATCTGCATACGCGGATTGTTTCGCACTTCGGCTATCAGTCGCCAGTCGGCCTCACCTTTGTACATCTGTGCACGCGTTCGTCCGTGGATAGAAATTCCTTGAATGCCGACATCTTGCAATCGCTCGGCCACCTCCACGATGTATTTGGATTGTTCATCCCATCCCAAACGGGTTTTGACGGTAACAGGCAGGGATGTGGCTTTAACTACGGCTTCGGTGAGCTTCACCATTTTGGGAATATCTTTCAGGATTCCAGAACCTGCCCCTTTGCAAACCACTTTTTTGACTGGGCAGCCGAAGTTAATGTCGAGGATATCTGGGTTGGTGGAGGTGATAATTTTTGCCGATTCGATCATCGGTTCGAGCTCGGCACCAAAAATCTGGATTCCAACGGGCCGTTCCTGCTCATAGATGTCGAGTTTCTGCGTGCTTTTGGCCGCATTGCGAATCAGTCCTTCGGTTGAAATAAACTCGGTAAACATCAGATCTGCACCGAACTTTTTGCACAGCGCACGAAACGGAGGGTCGCTTACATCCTCCATCGGGGCAAGCAACAACGGAAAGTCTCCGAGTTCTATATTTCCTATCTTCGGCATCTAATTTACGGCAACACACCGCTTTGAATCAGCTTGCAAATTTAGTCATTCTACAGGCCGCATGAAACACCCCTTTCTAAAAGGATTTGATCCTGTACTCCAGCTCATCACGTTATTAGTGCTTTCGTTTGTGGCTGTATCCTTAATGTTGTTGTTGGGGAACCTGTTGGTGCAATTGATATGGGGGATTGAGGTTTTCAGCAATTTGAATATTCTTTCGGATTTTGCCATTCCCGAAGTGATACACGCCAACAAACTGCTTTTGCTTTTGCAGCACCTGGGTATGTTTGTGTTGCCGCCACTGTTATTTGCCAAACTGGTTTCGACGGGAGCCACCGATTTTCTGTATCTGCGGCAACCGTTTCATCCCTCGCACTGGATATTTGCCATTGCCGCCATGTTTCTTGCTTTGATGCCAATCAATGTTCTGGTGGAGTGGAATGCCGGTTTGGCGCTCCCAGAATCGCTGCGGTGGCTCGAAGAAATGATGCAATCAGCGGAAAAGCAGGCCGAGCAACTCACCGAAGCGCTGTTGGCCGAAAATTCGGGCATCTGGCTTTTACTGAATATTGTATTGATTGCTGTTGTTCCTGCCATTGGTGAAGAATTGATGTTTCGCGGCGCAATACAGCGCATTATCAGCCAATGGACTCGCAACGCACACATTGGGATATGGGTCAGCGCCATTATATTCAGTGCGATTCATTTTCAGTTTTATGGATTTATTCCACGCATGGCGCTGGGAGCGCTGTTTGGCTATATGTTAATCTGGAGTGGCTCGATGTGGCTACCAGTGGTGGCGCATTTCATCAATAATGCCACAGCGATTATCGTGCTGCACTTTATTCAGAAAGGAGCGATATCGGCCGAAGTAGATAGTGTAGGTTCAAAGTCCGATGAGATCTACGCTGCGCTGATTTCGGTTATCCTGCTCGTGATTGTTTTGTGGGTCTGGAGAAAACGATCGCTCTGGGGCACCATGCGGGATGAATATGTATCAAAATAAAAAGGCGCTCTCAACAAAGAAAGCGCCTCAGGTCTCGCAACATAAAAAATTTATCTCCGCTCGCGTTCGGAGGTAGAGTAGTTAATCTTAAGTGCCATTGCATCGCGAAGCTCCTGTTTAACTTCGGTTACAATTCCCATTTTGGTTTCTTTATCCACTTTGATTGAGGTGGTAATCATTGGACGTTCGGCTTCTTGACGCGCCAGTCTATTTTCTTCAATCCACGCCCCAATATCCGTTATATCAGCAAATGCATCGTCGAGTTGAATACGGGGTACGGTTCCCAACCGTTCGTCCATGGGCGGTCCGATATTGATATAATCGACCAGTGATTTTTTCTCGAGTCGCTGCACTTCGGATGCAGAGGGTGGATCAACCACAACGATCAAATCCTGTTCACGCATTACTGTGGTAACCATGAAAAAAAACAGCAGCATGAAAACAATATCCGGAAGCGAGGCGGTTGAAACCTCCGGCGTACTTTTGGTTCGATTTTTATTAAACTTAGCCATAATCTACCTTACTGTATTTTTAGGTTCTGCTTCAGAAATACGTTGTGGAAACACTTGCCGAATCGCGAGGATTTTCTCTTGATCCCTTACCAGGTCGAGCTGGTTAAACGGAACTCCGAACCTTTCAACAGACAAATCATCGCGCAATTGATTGACTGCGCTTTGCAGCTCGTTTTGAACCTGAATATACATATTGTAGGAGGTGCCATTATCGTTTTGCAACGAAATTAGGGCAGAAGAAGGTAAGGCTTTATACTCTCCGAGCAGGTCAATCGCCATCAGGCTTTCTTCCCAGCGTTTTATCGCATTCTGCGCTTGATGGTTGTTAGGATCGTTGGATAGCATGGCTCTTGCAGCGTTAAGATTCTCAACGCTCTCGGACCTACGCACCCATAATCTTTCGGGCAAATCCGGATCGTTGTAGTTGTCTGTAAACACACCTGAATTGGTGAGAAACTCCATGGCGCCTGCCTTCAGATTTTCGATTCGCATCGGTTCACCTTCTACCAACAACTGATCGTTTGCGTTTACAAGAACAACATATACGTTTTTCTCACGCACGATTGGCGGGTCAGGGTCTTCTTCATTAATAGGCGGAGGCAGCACGCGCATAATCCCCATATCGGTGTCCATTGTTGTGGTCACCAGAAAGAAGATCAACAGCAGAAAAGCGATGTCTGCCATCGACGAGGCGTTAATCTCCTGAACTTCTCTTTTTTTAGACATGTGCGATTTTTGCAGTTACTTTTATTTTAACACACGAGATATTTCGGCATATATAGCAGCCACTATGGCCAGCAGACCGAACAGATACGAGGCGATAATTCCCGTATCCGAAAATTTGACCATTTCAGAGCTCACGGGACTTCCGTCAGCCATAACAAAAACCGACAGCACCTCGTCCGAAGCAATGAAATAACTGATGATGAATACGACCAAGAAAACGCCTAGTCCTATCAGTGTACCTTTTGCATTACTCAGGTTGGTCAAGAAATGATAAATACCAAATCCGATACCCAGCAGTGCACCCAGAATGAAAGCGATATAGCAGACATACATTGCGGCACCAACCAGTCCGTCTATTTCGGCATAGTTGGCAGCAACTGCATCCCATTTAAACGCCACCATTAAGGTGATTATGATGCCAATAGCGCTGATGACATACATCGTTCCATTGGCAAGGATACTAATTGACTTTTCGCTCATACCTTTTAATTTTTAGAAGCCAAGTTGTGCTTAATCAGCATATCAACCAGCGAGATGGAAGCATCTTCCATGTTGTTGACAATTCCGTCGATCTTGGCTAAAATATAGTTATAAAAAACCTGAAGAATCATTGCTACGATCAGACCTGCAACGGTGGTGATCAGTGCGATTTTAATACCGCCAGCAACAACTGCGGGTGAAATATTGTTTTGTGCAGAAATATTGTCGAAGGCCATGATCATACCGATTACCGTTCCCATGAAGCCGAGCATTGGTGCCAGTGCAATAAACAGCGCAATCCAACTGAGGCCTTTCTCGAGCAGCCCCATTTGCACGCCGCCATACGCCTCTACGGATTTCTCCACCATTTCGATTCCTTCATCCGATCGATCCAACCCTTGATAAAAGATACTAGCTACTGGACCCTGAGTATTGCGGCAAACTTCTTTTGCTGCTTCCACACCACCGCTTCTAAGCCCTTCTTCAATTTTGTTGAGCAGCTTTTCGGTGTTGGTTGTAGACATGTTGAGATAGATAATCCGCTCGATGGAAAGTGCTAATCCCAAAATCAAACAGATCAAAATCGGCGACGTAAAAAGGGGGTCTCCGTCGATGAACAGGCGCTTAACTTCCTGATGGAATGTAAGGCTCCCCGTAGCAGCTGCTTCAGCATCAGCCAACGCTGTCTGTTCGGCAACCCTTCGGCTCTCTTCTTGTCGGGCAGCCTCAGCCGCAGCAGCAGCATTGGCTTGTTCGATAGAATCGGCGCGAACCTGCTCCTCAGACACCTCCGTTTGATCGTCTTGTGCGAAGATAATTTGAGCAGGACCAAAAGCTAAGAAACCTGCAACGGTTAAAATTGATAATACCTTTTTCATGGATTTGAGTTGTTTATTGTCTATGTCGGATTTGAGTTAATTTCAACTTAATTTCAGCGGAGAGAAAGGGATTCGAACCCTTGACACCTTTCGATGAACACGCTTTCCAGGCGTGCGCCTTAAACCGCTCGGCCATCTCTCCAAAATTCATTTTATCATTACATAATCGTAATAAAGCCGGTGCTTTAACCACATTCAACCTGAAAAAACGTGCTTTAAAAGGCCGCCAAATTACGAATTTTTGCACAACACCAAAAAGATTCTAAGATTTCAATTTCATACTAATTCGCCAACGGCATATATTTCGGTTCAGCGCTGCTGGACTATTAACCATCGGCATCCTCTTCTGTAATTTCCCCGCAAAGCGAATGCTGCAAATCCGCTCTAACCTCTGAACGATTTCGTCTATTGGCCAACAAAAACATCAGTTTGGCGCAGGCCGATTCGGTTGTGATATCCGCACCGCCGATAACGCCAATCTTGCGCAAGGCTGCACTAGTTTCGTATTTTCCCTGTTGCACAGTCCCTTCTCCACACTGTGTTATATTCAACACAATCAGCCCGTGGATAATAGCTTCGGCAAGGGCATCGATAAACCATTGCGCACTGGGTGCATTGCCGGTGCCAAATGTTTCGAGAACCAGTGCCTTCATTTCCGGGGTTAGCAATACATGCCGCACCATCTCCTCCGAAATACCCGGAAACAATTTCAATACAAACACTCCGCGATCCATGTTCTTATAAAATCGCGTAGCCCCGCTATCGGGTTTACGGATGAACGACTTATTGTAGTGCAAGTTTAATCCGGCCTCGGCAAGCAACGGATAATTTGACGAACGAAAGGCCTTAAACTGCTCTGCGTTGTATTTATGGGTGCGGTTGCCGCGATAGAGCTTATACTCGAAATACACACTTACCTCGGGCACCACCGCCTTGTTGCGGTAATAAGCCGATGCGACTTCAATGGCCGTTATCAAATTTTCCTTGCCGTCGGTTCGGATAATGCCAATGGGCAACTGCGAACCGGTGAGCACGACGGGTTTGGTCAAATTTTCTATCATAAAGCTCAGTGCCGAAGCCGTATAAGCCATCGTGTCCGAGCCGTGCAGTATCACAAAACCATCGTAATGGTTGTAATGCTCCTCGATCATCAATACCAGTTTTGACCAGATCTCGGGCTGCATATTACTCGAATCGATGGGCTCCTCAAACGAAATCCCCTCCAGTTCGGCGTCCAAGCGGTTGAGCTCTGGAATCTGCGATTGCATGTGATCAAAATCGAAAGGTCTGAGCGTTTTTGTTTCCGGATCGCTCACCATTCCAATGGTTCCACCGGTATATATCAGCAATACTTTTCGTCGCGGCATGGCTACAGTTGAAACATTTTAACGGCGTTGGAAGTGGTGATATGTGCTATTTCCTCCACCGCGCAATTTTTAATCTCCGCCAGCTTTTGCGCCACCAGCGATACATAAGCGCTTTCGTTGCGCTTTCCGCGCCAGGGTGCAGGTGCCAGGTAGGGCGCATCGGTTTCAAGCACAATATACTCCAGCGGGATGCCGACCACCGCGTGATCCAGACCGCTGTTTTTAAAAGTGAGCACGCCACCCAAGCCGAGCATAAATCCACCGTAGGCAACGGCTCTTTGCGCTTGTTGTTCGTTGCCCGTAAAGCAGTGAAACACGCCCCGAAGATGATCGTCGTTGACTGCATCGAGCACTTCAAAAATTTCGTCGAACGATTCGCGGCAGTGGATCACAATGGGCAGAGTGCGCTGCTTTGCCCATTCGATTTGGGTATAGAATGCTTCGCGCTGTATATCGAGCGTTGTTTTGTCCCAGTACAAATCGATTCCAATTTCACCCACGGCACAATATCCACCTTTATCGAGCATTTTGAGCGCTGTGTTTTTTTCCTCTTGCCAAGTTTCGGGTTTCACCGAGCACGGATGCACACCCATCATCGGCACAAAAAAGCTGGGGTCGACATCTACCAATTGATGCATTTCATCATGATGCGTGCTGTCAATGGCCGGAAGAAGTATTCTTTCTACACCGGCTTGCCGCGCACGCTCTATCACCTGCTGGCGATCTACCTCAAAGGCATCGAGATATAAATGGCTGTGGGTATCGATGAGCATGTTGCAATATTAGGTCAAAAGAAACGCATGAGAAAATGGTAAAGTAAATTGCGTGAAAATATCGCGTTTATGCCTGCATTAAATTGCCATATCTTAGCGCCATGCTGACAAAGATGCTCATGGTCCGTTTCTCTTCCATCGGAGACATTGTGCTCACCACGCCAATAATTCGATGCGCCAAACAACAGTGGCACAAAGAGGTGGAGATACACTATATCACCAAAAAGCAAAACGCGTTTTTGCTGGAGCACAATCCGAATATCGAGCGCGTGCACACGATTGAGCGCAGCACAAATGAAATTATTGAAGAACTTCGAAGCATTGGGTTCGATTATATCATTGACCTTCACCACAATGCCCGCTCGTTTTTTCTAAAGCGAAAGCTCAAGCCTGCATTTGCGTTTTCATTCAACAAAGTTAACCGCGAAAAATGGCTACTGGTGAATTTCGGCATCAATAAATTGCCTGAGATGCATATTGTAGATCGCTACATGGAAACATTGAAGGCCTTTAAGATTGAGAATGATCAGCGCGGACTGGATTATTTTTTGCCCGATTCGGATCGGGTTAAATTGGATTCATTGCCACTGGAGTTCCAGTCGGGATATATTGCATTTGTTATCGGCGGCCAGCACCGCGGCAAGAAACTGCCGCCCGAAAAAATTGCCCGCATCTGTTCGGAGCTTAAATATCCGGTGATTCTTCTGGGTGGAAAAGACGACCAAGCGGCAACGGATAAAATCATTTCGCTCCAATCCGGTCAGGTTTGGAGTGCGGTAGGAAAGTTCACTTTTAATCAATCGGCATCTTTAATCGAACAAAGCGTTTGTGTCATTTCTCATGACACCGGATTGATGCATGTGGCTGCAGCGTTTAAAAAGTCCGTGATTTCGGTTTGGGGTGGAACCGTACCTGAGTTTGGTATGTCGCCCTATTTGCCGGGCGCGGATTCGCAAATTGTGGAGCCGCGGCACTTAAAAAAACGACCGTGTAGCAAACTCGGCAACCGATGCAAATACAAACCCTGCCGCTGTGTGGAAGAAGTGAGCGAACAAGAAATTGTGGGGCACGCTACTCGAATAGTTTCTTCAGCTCGGTAGCGTTTTCGGGTTTGAGCTTTCCGGCCAGCACCAGTCGCAGTTGCCGGCGGCGCAGCGCAGCGTCGAAGCGTATTTTCTCCTTATCTGTTTCGGGAATCAGCTCGGGCACCGGAATGGCATTTCCCATCTGATCGACCGCCACAAAAGTGTACATGGCTTCGTTGCATTTCTTTTTTTCGCCGGTGGTGTGGTGCTCTACAAACACTTCGATATACACTTCCATCGACGAAGAAAACGCCCGCGAAACCTTGGCCTCGATGGTAACAATATCGCCCAGTTTGATGGGTTGATCAAAAGAAACGTTGTTTACGGCTGCCGTAACCACAATGCGCCGCGAATGGCGGTGGGCAGAAATCGCGGCGGTAACGTCCATCCAGTTGAGCAACTGGCCGCCCATGAGATTTCCGAGTGTGTTGGTGTTTCCGGGCAACACAAAGTGAGTGGTGGTGGCCAGCGTTTCAGATGCTTTCACTTTTTTACGCGACATTTGCGAAGTATTTTAGTTGAGCAAAGGTAAGGGAATATATGCCACTTGACCTTATCAACAAACGGAATAAACAACAATAAACGAGGCGGTTTAAGCCCTCCTTAAGAATGATGGAATTTTTCGACAACCCATTCGGAATCGCCAAATCGTTGCACATTATTTTTGTGGTTACCTGGTTTGCCGGGCTTTTTTATATCGTCCGGCTTTTTGTTTATCACGCCGAGGCCGACGAAAAACCCGAACCCGCGCGATCGGTGCTTATCGAGCAATATAAGCTCATGGAGTGGCGATTGTGGTATATCATCACTTGGCCCTCGATGATTTTGGCGCTGGCCTTCGGAATCTGGATGCTGTTTTTGGTTCCCGGATATCTAAATATGGGTTTTATGCACGTGAAACTGGCGCTGGTGGCTTTGTTGGTGATTTATCACGCCTATTGCCACTTTCAATTTCAGAAACTGCAATCGGGAATCATTTCGCTATCGTCAACCGGGTTTAGATTGCTCAACGAAGCGCCTACCTTATTATTAATAGCCATTGTGTTTGTGATTGTGATGCGCACCACGGTGAGTTGGGTTTGGGGTGTAATAGGCATCATGGGGCTGGCCGTTGTGATGATGCTGGCCATAAGGTTATACAAACGCTATCGCCAGAAAAACGAAAATCATGTTGACTGAAGGAAAAGCAGCACCCGATTTCACATTGCTCAATCAGCAAGGAAATTCGGTTCGACTGTACGACCTGCTCGATCAGGGGCCGGTGGTGCTTTACTTTTATCCGAAAGACGACACTCCGGGCTGCACCACCGAGGCGTGTTCGTTTCGAGATCATTACACTGAATTTAAAACCGCTGGTGCCGAAGTGGTTGGTGTTAGCGGAGATTCGGCAGAGAAACATTCCAACTTTGCTAAAAATCACCGGTTGCCGTTTGTATTGTTGAGCGACCCCGGCCGTAAGGTGCATCAACTGTATCGGGTGCCTAAAACCCTTTTTTTGCTTCCGGGTCGGGTAACGTATGTTATTGGTAGGAATCGCAAAATCCGGATGGCCTTTAATTCGATGTGGAAGCCAACGCAACATGTAAAGGAGGCGCTGGGGGTGGTGTCGTCAATATCATAAATGGCCAAAATATTTATGGCCTCAGGCGAAGGTTTGCATTCGGTTGGAAGTAGTAACAGGAGCTAATTAATTCTACATTTGAAGTGAACAGGCGCAACCCGCCTCGAAACAACTATGATGAACAACCCATCCAGATGGATTTCGGTAGGAGATTTTATCGATCTCTACTACAAACTGTGGCATAAGGGCTATTACAACTATTTCAGAAAATTCAATTTCTCGGGGCATTCCCGCACCATCTCAAAATGGGACGCCACCGTTTCTTCATCCGATTTCTGGATTATCCCACAAGTTCGAAAGCGCTGGAATGAAAAGTGCACCGGCAATCCCGATCTGGAATACGAAGATTATGTGGTGGCAAAATACCTGATTAACAAAAGCAATCTGAGGCTTTTATCGGTGGGATGCGGAACTGGATCGCGCGAAAGAAAATTTGCAAAATATCCTGTGTTCAGTAGTGTGGAAGGAATTGATCTGGCTCCGCAGCAAATTTCAGAAGCAGAAAATCTGGCGTCGAAAGCGTCGTTGAATAATATCTCTTACCATACCGGTGATTTTCTTACGTACTCTTTTAAGCCGGAGTCTTATGATGTAATTCTTTTCAATTCCAGTCTGCACCACTTCGACCACATAGATGATCTGCTGCAGAAAAAGGTGCTCCCACTACTTAAAAATGACGGTCAATTGATCATTTTCGAGTACGTCGGACCAGACCGGTTGCAATGGACAAAAGCGCAACTAAATTTTGCCAATCGCTTGCTGCGGGAGCTGCCGAAAAAATATAAAACCCGATTCAACAGCTCTGCGGTGAAAAAACGGATTTACCGGCCCGGACTTTTGCGAATGATGCTGGTAGACCCTTCCGAAGCTGTAGATTCTTCTTCCATCGCGCCGGCATTGCACAAACATTTTACGTTGCTGGAGGAACAAAAGGTGGGCTGGGATATCACCCATATTTTATTGAAAGACATTGCGCATAACTTTCTGGACGAAAGCCCGGAGACGCTAAAATGGTTAAACCATCTATTTGAGCAGGAAGACCGATTTATCGGAGAGCACCAAACCAGCGATGCGATTTTTGGGGTTTATCGGAAAAAGTCTTGATCTTTTAAATCATCGAATGAGCAAACATTCCACAATTTGATGAAATGAATTTCCAGAGAAGATTTCTTTCTGTGCCGACATCAGAATAGATTACGCGGTTAACAATAAGCCCGCTCCGTTTTCCCTTCCACAAAATTCATAAAGGCCCGGTTCACCACTTTATTTCCTCCGGGTGTTGGATAATCGCCAGAGAAATACCAATCACCGCGGTGGTCGGGAATGGCAGAATGCAATCCCTGAAGGGTTTGATAAATCACCTGAACTTCGCAGCCGATGTCATTTGGGGTGAGCAATTCAGAAATTTTTGCCGAAATATCGTCGTCGCTAAAAGGCTTGTAGATTTCCTTGACGTAGTTGCGAATCTGTTCTTTGGGCAAATGCTCTTGCTCTTTGCACTTGCGATAAACCTCGTCAATTACCGATTCTCTACCCGATTCTCTGAGCAGGGCAATGGCCGCTTGAAACGCAATAAAATCGTTGAGCCGCGCCATGTCAATACCATAGCAGTCGGGAAAGCGAATTTGCGGAGCAGAACTCACAACTACAATTTTCTTCGGCTGCAGTCGCGACAATATGCGAAGCACGCTTTGGCGCAAGGTAGTTCCGCGCACAATCGAGTCGTCAATCACCACCAGATTATCCACTCCAGGACGGATCGTTCCGTAGGTAATGTCGTAAACGTGTGCCACCATATCCTCACGCGCCGCATCGGAGGTAATAAACGTGCGCAGTTTGGCATCCTTAACAGCAATCTTCTCTACACGCGGTCTGATCGATAAGATATGCTCGAGTTGGGCGGTGTCCGAAACATCGATCTTTGCAATCTTTTCGGCTTTCACTTTGTTAAGATAATCTTCGCAGCCCTTCACCATGCCATAAAATGCCGTTTCGGCGGTGTTGGGAATAAACGACAATACCGTATTGCGCAGATCGTAATCCACTGCGTGAAGCACCCGATCGCACACCAGCCTGCCCAACTCTAAGCGTTCGCGGTAGATGTCTTTGTCGCTGCCGCGCGAAAAGTAAATGCGCTCAAAAGAACAAGATCTTTTCTCGAGCGGTTCGCGCACCGGATGAAGCGATAGTTCTCCATTGCGCTTAAGTACCAGCGCCTGTCCGGGCGGCAGTTCTTGCACCGATTCAACCGGAACGTTAAACGCGGTTTGAATCACCGGCCGCTCGGAAGTGACCACCGCAATTTCGTCGTCTTCGTAATAAAATGCCGGGCGAATTCCCGACGGATCACGCAACACAAAGGCATCGCCGTGCCCAAACAGGCCGGCCATGACGTAGCCGCCATCCCAGTCTTCGGCAGCATTGATCAAAATGCGCTGCACGTCGAGGTGCTCTGCAATCAATCCGCTGATTTGCTGTCGTGTATATCCCAGCTTTTTGTACTGCTGATAAAGCCTTTCGTTTTCCTCATCCAAAAAATGCCCAATTTTTTCAATGACCGTAATGGTATCGGAGCGCTCTTTGGGATGCTGACCAATATCCACCAGCAGATTAAACAACTCGTCGACGTTGGTGAGATTAAAGTTTCCGGCAACAACCAGGTTTTTGGTCATCCAGTTGTTGGTGCGCAAAAACGGATGTACGTTTTCGATGCTGTTCAAGCCGAAGGTGCCGTATCGAACGTGGCCCAGAAACAGTTCGCCAGTAAAGGGCACGTTTCTTTTGAGCCACTGCACATCGTTCAACCGTTCTGGATCGCGGTCTTCAACTTCCTGAAAGCGGGCGTTTATCCCCTCAAATACATCCTTAATCGGCGTAGACGAATTAGAGCGTTTGCGGCTGATATACCGTTCGCCGGGTGCAACATCGAGTTTGATATTTACCACCCCGGCGCCGTCTTGTCCACGGTTGTGCTGTTTTTCGAGCAGCAGATACATTCGGTTGATTCCAAAAAATGGCGTGCCGTATTTTTCGAAGTAAAATTCAAGGGGTTTTTTGAGTCGGAGCAGCGCTATACCGCATTCGTGCTTAATCGGATCGCTCATGATGAGAATTGGGCCATTTTGAATTGCAAATTTAGTGCATTTTGAAGCGACAACCAGTGATTGATCCGTCCGATCGATACATAATTTTGAATCGTAACTTTAACAACCCATAACAATCCTGATCGTCAAACATTCTGTAAATTAGATTTTTTATCAAACTTGAACCGATTTTGCTGCATATCAGTCGTATTCCTTTTACTGCTGATGGTGGTTATTCCCAGCCATGCAAACGATTGGTTTTTGTTGGAAAATAAAGGACAATGGAACGAGTCGGTTTTGTTCAGGGCAGAAATTCCTGCCGGCAGGTTTTACATCGACCATCAGGGATTTACTTATCAGCTCTACGAAGGTGATAAACTTGCAGCCATGCACAGCGATGACGCGGCTTTTCAGTTCAGCGACATTGGTATTCACACAATAAAAACGCGCTTTGTAAATGCACTTCCGCCTTCCAAAATTCACACTTCAGAACCATCGGATTTCCACACCAATTTTTTTCTCGGCAACGACAGCAGCAATTGGGCGGGCCATGTAAAAAGCTATAGCTGGATGGAACGGCAAGAACTCTACGCCGGAATTGACCTGCATGTATATCGCAAACATCCCAACCTCAAATACGACCTGATTGTCCACCCCGGATCCGATCCAAACCAAATTAAACTCGATTATACCGGAGCCGATTCGTTGGTGCTGCAAAGCGGTGATTTGCAGGTTTATTACCCCTACGGTCATTTTACCGAACATGCGCCATTTGTCTATCAACTCCACAACGGCCGGATACAGCGGGTAGTTTGCCATTATGTCCTTGATGGTGAAACCCTGAGTTTTGTTTTTCCCGAGGGCTACGACAGCGATCTAAAATTAATTATTGACCCGGAAATTAGCTTTTCGAGCTATGTGGGCAGCTCGCAGTCGAGCTTTGGATTCACCGCCACCTACGATGAAGAAGGACATCTATACGCCGGAGCCATTGCCTTTGGGTCGGGATATCCGATCACGGCCGGAGCCTACGACGCGACACACGGAGGCGGCAATATCGATATCGGCATCACCAAGTTTACCCCCGACGGAACCAATCTGGTTTACTCTACCTTTTTGGGTGGCAACCGAAACGAATCACCACACAGTTTGGTAGTGAACGACAACAACGAGTTGTATGTGCTGGGCCACACCGGTTCGAATAACTTTCCAACCACTTCCAACGCCTACCAAACCAATTTTGCGGGCGGCTCTTCGCTGACGTTTAACTATGTGGGCTACGGCTTTTCGCACTCCCACGGCAGCGATATTTTTATTGCAAGATTCAGTGCCGACGGTAGCGACCTTCTATCGGCTACCTTGCTGGGTGGTAGCGGCAACGACGGGCTCAACACCAACGCAGCGCTGGAATACAATTACGGAGATGCCTTTCGCGGAGAAATCATTGTTGATGAAGTGAGTAATGTATACGTAGCCAGTGTCACAAGCTCAACAGATTTCCCAACTACTGCGGGAGCGTTTCAAACCTCGTATGGCGGAGGAACCACCGACGGTTGTCTGTTTAAAATGTCGCCAGATCTGGGTTCGTTAATCTGGTCTTCTTATTTGGGCGGAACCGGTGCCGATGCTGCCTTTTCACTTCAACGAAACGATGTTGGGTCTATTTATGCTGTGGGTATTACCGCTAGCACCAACCTTCAAACCACGCCCAATGCCTTGCACCCCTCGAATCAAGGAGATGTAGATGGATTTGTTGCCAAAATCGCGGCCAACGGACAAACCACAGAATCACTCACCTATATTGGCACTTCGGGATTCGACGAAGTATTTTTCGTTCAGCTCGACACCGAACAAAACCCCTTTATTGTAGGCGTTACCACAGGAAATTACCCCGTAAGCGATGGGGTATATACCAACCCAAATAGCGGCCAGTTCATTCAAAAGCTTTCGCCCGATCTCAGCTTCTCACTGATGTCGACCGTGGTGGGCAATGGAAATGGTGGCCCCAACATTTCGGTTTCTGCATTTCTCGTTTCCAACTGCGATCAGATTTATATTTCGGGTTGGGGCGGCGGACCAAACGTTTCCCTCGCTGGAATTATCACCAGTACCACCACTGGACTTCCCATCACCGACGACGCCTTTCAATCAAACACCGATGGCAAGGATTTTTATTTGATGGTACTGGGGCCCGAAGCCAGTGAGTTGGTTTATGCCACGTACTTTGGCGGAACCAGTTCGGAGCACGTGGACGGAGGCACCAGCCGCTTCGATAAAAAAGGCACCGTTTATCAGGCCCTGTGCGCAGGCTGTGGAGGAAACAACGATTTTCCAACACAAACCGGGGTGTGGTCTGAAGTTAACCCGTCGGCACTGGCCAACGGACAATGTAACCTCGGTGTGTTTAAATTTGATTTGACCAAAATCACCGCCGAAATCGACGTTGATGGCCCGAGCGAAGTTTGTGTCGGATCGGCGGTGAGTTTTATCAATAACACCACCGTGGCCAACCAATTTTTCTGGGACTTTTCGGGCTTGGGAACCTCCACCGAAAGCGAACCTGAATTTACTTTTACCGAACCCGGAGAATATACCATTACGCTAATTGCCAGCCACGAAGACGACTGTATTCATCCCGACTCCACCTCCATGGTGATTAGTGTCACCCCACCACCCGAACTGGAAATCAGCGCTTCACAATGGATCTGTGCGGGCGATTCGGTTGAACTATTTGTGAGCGGGGGCAATGATTATTTATGGAGTCCGGCAGGGCAAATCAGCGACCCCACCAGCAACAACCCAACGGTTTGGTGCGACGAAACCACTACGTTTATCGTCACGCTTACTGCCCAGTGCGGCAGTGTAACCGATACGGTAACCGTATTTGTTTACGAAGAAGATTTCGGCACTGGCGACGATCAATCTGTTTGTCCGGGAGAAACGGTTGCAATCTCTGCTTATGGCGGAATCACATACAATTGGACACCCACAGCGTCGCTGAACAACCCAACCAGTGCAACGCCACTGGCATCGCCTGATGAAAGCACCACTTATTCTGTGGAGATCAGCTCGCCCAACAACTGTAAGTACACCGAAACGGTTCAGGTCACGGTTCTCGACCCACCGCCGACGGTTACCACCTCCGAAGTTGCTGCCATCTGCGAAGGCGCCAGCGTGGTCATCTGGGCCAATGGCAACGGGACGTTTTTGTGGGATCCCATTCCAGGGCTGAACCATTATGACATTCCCAACCCACTGGCCAGCCCTCCGATAAACACCTGGTACTATGTGAATGTAACCAACGAATGCGGCACTACGCGCGATTCGGTGCTGGTGAATGTAGGCGTAGTGAATCCAAATGTTCAAACACCCGACACCATTTGCCCGAACCAACCGACCACGCTACACGCCTCTGGTGGAATAACCTATCAATGGCACCCGCTATGGAATATTGAAAATTCTAATACCCCCAATCCAACTGTTTTTCCGCAGTACACTACCGAATATTCTGTTACCGTTACCGACGAATACGGCTGTTCGGGCATGGCTTCGGTAGTGGTGCCGGTTTATCCTGCCCCGTATGTTTTTGCCGACCCCGATGAGATCGTTGATTACTACGACTACGTTTCCGTTGGCGCTTCCTCAAACGGCACATTGTCCTGGAGTTCAGACCTGCCGCTGAGCTGCACCGACTGCCCATCACCGGTAGTTCACGCCATTGAATCGGGCGCAGTGTATGTACTGGCCACCGATGAAAACGGCTGCACCGCCACCGACAGCTTGATGATTGCTGTTACCGGTGCGCTGTATGTTCCAAATGCCTTTAGCCCCAATGGCGACGGCGTTAACGATCTTTTTAAGGCCGTTGGATCTGAAATCGAAGAGTTTCACCTGCAAATTTTTGACCGCTGGGGCGAACTCATCTTCGAATCATTCGATATTAATCAGGGTTGGGATGGCGGCGTTAATCAGCACTATGTAGAATCGGAAGTGTATGTATGGCACATCGTTGCCAAAGAACACACGGGCGTACATTTCGAGATGCGCGGACACGTTACGGTTGTTCGCTGATGGTCTATGGGATTTCGTTGTACGGGCGCGAAGTTTCGAATAACGCCAGGTACTCGTGAAACAGATACACCTTGTTGCGCCGGCCACCCGATATTTCTTTGATGATTCCGGCTTTTTCGAGTTCATAGATGAGTTTGTAGGCACTCACATTTGATTTGCCAATTAGACCGGCAACCGTTTTGGCATTTACAATCGGGCGAGAGTACATATATTCAATCACCCTGAACGCATCCGATGCCCTGCTTCCCATCTGCTGCAACCTGTTCTCCACATCAGTCTTGAGTTGAAGAATTCCGGAAAATGTTTTGACACCCTGCTTTGCGGTTTCAATAACACCTGTTAAAAAGAATTTGAACCACTGATTGATATCGTTGTGCGTTCGCACCCGCATCAGATTGTCGTAATACAACTGGCGGTGTTGTTCAAAGAAATCGGAGAGATACAAAACGGGTTGTTGGAGAATCCCATTGCTCACCAGATATAGTGTGTTGAGCAATCGTCCCACACGTCCATTTCCATCTAAAAACGGATGGATGGTTTCAAATTGATAATGAATCAGCGCAATTTTCAATAAATCAGGCAACGGGTTGTTATCGTCATTGGCAAATTTTTCCAAATCGCTGATCAATTCCGGTATGTAAGTATGCGGTGGTGGAATAAATACGGCATCGCTCAATGTAGCACCGCCAATCCAGTTCTGACTGCTCCGAAACGCTCCCGCCAACTTGTGCTCACCCCGAACACCTTGTAATAAAATCTTATGTGACTCTTTTATCAACCGACCTGAAAAAGGAAGATGATCTAATCGTTTCGAAGCCCCGTTCATGGCATTGATATAATTCTGTACCTCCTGCCAGTCATCACGGTGCTCGGGTGAAATTTCCAGCTCATCCAAAAAAGCATCCTCCATTCGGGTTTGCGTACCCTCTATTCGGGTACTTTGAGTAGCTTCCTTTGCCACGTGCACACTGATGTACAATGCGATATTAACGTGTTCGGAAAACATATCCAATCTACCCAACTGCCTGTCGGCCTGACTCAACAATCGGAAGATTTCCATGTCATCGATCCTCCAGTGGCGATTGATTTTTTCAGGTATAAAAGCCTTATAACTTCCCTGATTGACGTTTGTGCCTGATTTAAACTTTTTCACAACTTTTCTTAATTAACGCAAGGGCTAAGTTAAGAAAAATGGCTAAACATTAATTAAGGCTTATGTTAATTAATAAAAAGCAAAATAAGTTAATTAATGCCCTGCTTGGTTAAGGAATATAACTGGCGCTTAATTAAAGGATTGAAGATCTTTCTACTATGGAAACTAAACAAACCTTTCGTCGGCCTCCATCACTTCACCACATTGTTGGCAGGTGCGCAAATCTTTCGAATTATAAAACTCGCGGAAGCGCGGCAGAAAATCCTGTTCGATATTGGTGAGTGGAAAGTAGGTTTCGTGCAGCTTATGATTGCAATTGTCGCAGAACCACATCAAGCCATCTTTCAAGCTGGAGCCCTTTCGCACCCGCTCGATAACCAGTCCCACGGAATTGGCCGGACGAATGGGCGAGTGGGGCATTTTGGCAGGGAGCAAAAACATTTCTCCCGCCTTAATGGGTACCTCAACCGCCTTTCCATCTTGCTGCACTTTTACCAGAATTTCGCCTTCCAGTTGGTAGAACAGTTCCTCGGTTTCGTTGTAGTGATAATCCTTGCGCGCATTTGGACCACCGACCACCATCACGATATAATCGCCGGCTTCGGTGTAGAGGTTTTTGTTGCCCACTGGCGGTTTCAGCAAGTTGCGGTTTTCATCGATCCATTGCTGCAGATTAAAAGGAAGTCGGAGTGTCATATTGTTCGGTTTAGAGGTCTAATTTAACGATTTCGACGGCACCACATTCTACTCCTCTACCGAATAGAGTGTAAATTCCGTGCGCCGGTTCATGGCGTGTTCAGCTTCGGAGCACGGCACATCGTTTTTGCAGTGATTTACCAGTTGTTGCTCTCCATAGCCTTTTCCTGACAGGCGAGATGCAGCAAGCCCCTTGTTTCGAAGATAGCTCACCACTCCGGCAGCCCGTTTTTCCGACAGCTCAAGGTTATAGGCATCCGATGCGCGCGAATCGGTATGACTCATAATTTTAATGGCTGTTTTCGGATTCTTTACAAGTATTTCATAAAGCCGGTCGAGCTGGTTGCTCGAATGTTCATTGAGCTGCCACGAGTCAAATTCGTAATAAATATTGGGCAGTGAAAACTTGTCGTCGGGCGAAACCTTGATGGAGACATTGCGCTCGTTGAGCAACGACAACACCGGATCGCCAGGGGCAAAACGGTTGTATATATACTCAAGCCCCGTTCGTGATAGTCGCGCAAGCTCTTTTCCCTGATCGTCATAAATCACAATTCTCAGCGATTCGTCGTCGATCAGCAGACGAAAAATATACTGATCATCAGGAATGAGCTGATGAAAAACAAACTGTCCGTCATTTTCAACCCAATTGCGACCAATCAATTCACCCGCACTGTTAAAAATCTGAATCTCGATTCGACTTATAACATCGCCCGGTTCATCTCTAAAAACCGTTCCTCTGAGATCAATGAGCAACAGCCCGGGATCTTCGGCTTCGATTAATGCAAGGTTGTCGTGATCATCGGGTGGAAGCAGTTCAAAAATAAAATCACCACTTTCGGAAGGCAATATCTTTTGCACTTTCTCGTGGCGGTCATTCAGAAAATATACCGTAAAATGTTCGAGTTGACTTTTATCCGTAATATCGAGCAGCAGCGAATAACTGACATTGGGCTGCATATTCCGAAGTGTAAACGAACCCAGTGCATCGGTTACCGTTTGCTGCCACACCTTGCCCTGTTCATCCTTGAGCAGTAAAGAAGTAAACGCTGCTGGCCTGTTATGAAACTTCAACAGTCCGCTGATTTCAACAAAGGTGTTTTCCGGGCTCTTTCGCTCAAGTGCGTATAGATCGTCGCGCCCCGCTCCTCCGGGACGATCGGAAGCGAAATAGGCAAAATCGTCGGATCTAAAAAACAGCGACAAGTCATCCCATGCACTGTTTATCGGTGTGTAGAGATTTTGGGGACTATCGAAAGGCTCATTCAGATCAGTCACAAACAGATCCAATCCACCAAAGCCTGGCCAGCCATTGCTCGAGAAATAGAGTTTTTCGTTGTAGCTATGCGGAAAAACCTCATCACCCGGAGAGTTGATTTTGGGACCAAGGTTTTCAGGAGTGCTCCACTTCCCGTTAATGAAACGCGTGCCATACAGATCCATTCCACCAAATCCACCGGGCATATCCGAACTGAAAATCAATACTGAATCGTTTTCGGCAACCACCGGATGCGCCACCGAATAATCATTACTGTTAAACGGCAACGGTTCGGGTCTGGTCCAATTTTCACCATCACGATGTGCGATATAAATCTTTAAGCGATTCGTCTTGCCACGGGCCGTTTGTTGCCGATCAACCCGGGTAAAGTACACCGTGTTTCCCGATGAACTGAAACTCATCGGGCCATCGTGATAGCGGTGATTGACGGGTGTGCCAAATGGAACCGGTGAATCAAAGGACTTCGACTGATCTGCTGAAAAAGATGCGGCATAAACGCTGGTAAAAGGTTTTTCTTCCACAGCAGGAATCTGCACATTGCGATTATTAGGTCGTTCGGAGGTAAATACCAGCTCATTGTTGTGCAACACCGGCCCAAAGTCAGCATAGGGTGAATTGATGCCCTTGAGCGAAACCACAACAAAGTCGTCATTGGCCGGATAAGACCTGACTACTTTAATTCGATCGCGCAGTTTTTGGAAATCTGCATGGTCGGGCTCGGCCAGCAACCTCGCTTGTACCTGCTCGTGTGCCCGATCAAACTCACCGAGCAGAAACAGCATTTGCGCGAAGTGATAGCTCTGCTCCGACTGATGGGAATTTAATGATGCTGCCTTTTTAAAGAGTGGTTTTGCAGCACGGTAATCTTTTTCGTGACGGTAGCAATGTGCCAGGTTGATTACTGCGGTGATTTGATTGCTGTCGTTTTTCAGTATCTCCTCGTACAAACGCGCCGCCTGTGAAAAGGCCCCACGTTCATATAATCGGTGCGCCTTGTTGATCTGCGCAAAGGTTGTTGCCGAAGTGGCGAACAACAAGATGAAAAGCAGATATTTTTTGAACGCCCTCATCTAAAAATACCTCGGCGAACTAAAGTTGGCTTTATGAACATTAAATCGATAGCTCAAAAACACTTCGTGCGATCCCGCATGGTGCGAACGCAGCTTGTTGGCGGCAAAATCGTAGGCATAGCCCAGGTCGAGCTGCCGGGTAACCTGAAACTGCAGCATGGCTAACATCCCATAGTTGAACCGATAGCCTGCACCCAGCCAGAACCGCTCGATGATCAGCACATTAAGGTTAAGGTCAAGCTGCAAGGGAGCGTTTGGGGTGTAGCGCGCCATCACGTTGGGCTTGAGTTTAAAATTATCAGAAACCGGAAGCAAGTAACCGCCGGTGAGTCGCGCGTGCAAATACTGTCGTGCCTCAGATTCTGCCAGTTCATGGATTTTGGATTGGCTCAGATTATTGACCTCTATCCCGGCAAAATATCGATCACCGGAAAACATCACAGCAAAATCAAAAGCCGGTGACCAAAGCGAAGTGGACCCTTTGTCCTTTACGACATCCGTTTCGTCGCGATAGCTGATTTCATCCCAATTGTAGCGGTGATTTTCGGCCGTGGCACGAATTCCGAAACTCAGTTTATTCCCCCCCACCAAGCGCAAGCGGTAGGCATAGAGCAGCGAAATGGCTGTTGTCGCCCGCGGACCAATCCGATCGTGAGCAGCCTGTATTCCGATGCCCATATTTTGGTTTCGCAACGGACTGTGAACGGCGAGCTGCACCGTTTCTGGAGCACCTTTAAAACCCGTCCATTGTTTGCGGTATGTTGAACTGGCACTCAGCGCATCGTGGTGACCGGTGTAGGCCGCATTGGCAAATATCAAGTCGAAGAAATAGAGGTTTTGCAACTGTTGCTGCTGCGCCATCAGTGATGAAAAGAAAAACAGCGATATGAGCAGCAAGAATGTTCTCATCGGCTGAGTTCGATATAGCCCTTGTAAACTTTTGCGTTGATTTCTGCCACGTAGAAATACGTCCCCTCGGGCAACTCTCCTTGTTTTCCGCGACCTTCCCACCGCACCGAATGGTTGTCGTATCCAGAGCCGGTCCAGACTTCATCGCCCCAGCGATTAAAAATGGCAATGCGATTGTCGGCAAATTGAGATAAATGAATGTTATCGATGTGCCAGTAATCGTTGACGTTATCGCCGTTGGGTGTGATTCCCGAGTAGAAAACCAGCCCGCAGTCGTCATCCGATTCCAATTCGATGATTACCGTCAGTTCTGACGAACATACTCCCGAGGTCACCGACACGGTGTAGGTTCCGGCACTCAGTCCGGCTGCAGATTCACCTGCGCTACCGTTGCTCCATAGGATGTTATACGGCGGTTCGCAACCCGAAATAGTGGTTATCACCGCGCGACCATCTGCGGCACCGGAGCACGATTCGGAAAAAATCATCACTTGAACTTCCAGCGCATTTTTGAATGTTGGCTGTTGAAAGCCCTGAGTAACGGCATGCGCGTCGGTATTGCCCGTTTGAATAATGCTTTCTCCGCAGGTAGCGCTAATGTGATTTGTTCCGGAATAGGATGCGCCTGTGCTACCAATCACCTGGTGACTGATGCTGACCGATTGTGCATATAGCACCACCGACCAACCCAACAAAAACGGTATGATCATCCATTTTTTCATTCCGACATGATAAACCAGCCGTGGCTGCCGGCACTGACCAACATGCGCGATTCTTTGGTGGAAATACTACTGAGCAAAATAGGCAGTGCGGTTCCGTCGATCGAATCGCCAGGCGCTGAATTGATGGCCAGGGTATTGGCAGTTGGCGTATCGAAGGTTCGCTTGATGTAATAAATCCGTCCCTCGCACGATGCGGCAGCCGGAAGATTAACTGCTACCGGTCCGGCGCTAATATTAACAATCAGCAGGTAATCGTTTGCTGTAAGTATGATGTCACTCGATTCTGCGGCACTCACAAAACGCACCTTTCCGGCAACCGAACCATTGACATGTAGCCGGCTGTGTGGACTGGTTTCGGCCAAGCCGAGATAACCCTCACCGGAAACGTGTACAGCAGGCTCATTTTCGGCGGTTGTCATTTCCACAATTGGCTGATTTGTGTCTTGGCCACTTACTGAAAGTTGTGCGTTGAGATTATCTGTTCCGACCGACAGTTTGTTGGCCACCTTCACATTTCCGCGATCAAAATATCCCGCCCAATTGGTTCCGCCGGCACCTGGTGCATCGCCGTATATTGCCCGATTATCCGTTGATCCTTCGGCAATGGAATACACACCGACATTCGTACCTGTGGAGGCGTGAGCCGATGCAAAAACCGCCACCGAATCTTCGTCGCTTTCGTTGGTGACGTGCAACTTGTGTTGGGCTGTATCCGTTCCAATTCCGATGCGGTGCGTGGTGTTGTAAACCGAGCCATTGCCTACGAGCCACGGACCGTAATTGGCCAGCGGCGCCAGATTTACAATGTGCGTAATGCCGCCTTCGGTAAAAGACAGCAGCGTATCCTGCAACTGAAAAGATCCATCTTCAATCAACTCGTTAGTTGGGTCGTCGTCGTTATCGGCAATCAGGCTGCTCAAATCTACGCTCAGCACCATTTCAGGCTGATAGAGGTAAAGTATGTTTTCAACCAGCACAAGACTATCCACCAACTCGTTGAACGGATCGGCGTCGGCGTCGTCCACATCAACCACCGTTTGCGCAAAAGCTGCATGAAGTGCATAGGGAACCGAAATAAACTGCGAAACACTCACCTCTTCCAATCCATCACCCAAATCCATTTCCACACGCAGCCACTTTTGACTTTCGCCCCAATTGATTGCGGAAAAATCCCCAAAAAGGGGTTCTCCACCGCCAATTTGCAAATTCACCAATCCGTATTCATTGGTAAGGGTACTGTGCAATTCCTGATATTCTGCCGAACCAGCCGCGCCGCCATCGAGCACAGTAAAAGCAACATCTATGGTTTGGTTCTGCAACTCAGCACCTGACTCACCATCACGTGCGATAGCTTGATAATGGATTTGTTGAGGAAGTTGAGCATAAAGCGTGTGGCTGCAACAATACAATATCAGCAGGAGGAAAAAAGAAAAGAATTTCATGGCCAATAGATTAGCTCGGGTTGAACAGCTAAATTAAATTTTCCACGCGGCCAAAACAAAGTTCAATTAATCAGGAGAGGCCAAATAAAAATTCTACAATCCACCACACATTAGACTCAACTTATTGATTCTATTCAACTTAGCTCAATTTATCCCGAAATGGGTTAACAGCGCAGTGTAAATAACTTAAGGGTCACTTAATGAGTATGGTTTGAGATCGTTCGGTTGAGATCGATTTCAGGGTGTAACTTCTGATTGTTGATCAACAGTGCAATAAGTTGTGTGGCCGCCCATGGCGCAATCATCACTCCCTTGCTGCCGGTGGCGTTGAGAATGGCCAATGCGGGATATTGGGAATGCCGGCCTGCAAAAGGTTTCCGATCGTCTGCGGTTGGTCGAACACCGGCCTGATGTCTGACCATTTGCGGAGTGGATTTAAAAAACCCAGTATAAGTTTCCAGCATCTTTTGCCCTGCGCTGTCGGTTGGAATATCGTTGAGTTCATCCCATTCGAAAGTGGCTCCGATGCGGTATTTGCTGTTTCCGATTGGAACCAGAAACTGACCGTACTGAATGGGCAAATCTACCGGAATCCTATCCTTTATTTCGAGTACCTCACCTTTGGTATGCCGGAACCTCAGGTGGTTAAAAAACGGGTTTTGATTCACGGCAGCTCCTTCGCAAAAAATCACTGTGTCGAATTCCATTCCGCGGTACTTCACCGGCGATTCTGGGTTAAGGTCTTCATGAACGAATGGCTCGTTGAGCAGTCGGTTTTCTGAAATCAGATACTTGCGGTATTCGAGCAGCAGCGTGGGTAAATCGAGCCAACCTGCCGAAGGAATGGTAATATTGCCGAATCCACGATCTATTCCCGCTGCAATGAGGTCGTTGCAATCTTCACCAACAAATGCGGCATATTCTGGACGGAGACGTTTTTTGGCCCAGTGTTTTTGTTCGCTTTCCGAGCCAATTACACGTACCATGCCCGTGTTGTGCACCAACTTAAGATTGAGTTTCTGCTCAATCAAACCATAGGTGTGGTGCATGGCCGGCAGCAGTTCATCGACCATCCACGAGCGGGTAACGTATTTAAAAATAAAGGGGTTGAACAATCCGGCGGCGACTTTTGAGGCGCTCATCCGGTGATTGTTATCGATGACCAGCGCTTTGATACCGTGCTGCTCAAGCTCATGTGCTACCACTGTACCGACGAGACCCTGCCCGACGATCAGAAAGCGTGAATGCGGCATGAATAAATGGGCGGGTTAATCGTTGTCTGAGGTTTCCTGAATGAGGACCTCGCGGATGATTTCGGGAAGCTGGTTGAATTCGCGCTCTTTGCTTACAAATCGTTTAGCGCCGAGGCTGTATGATTCTTCAATGCTCCACTCGTTGTCGTTGTTGGAGAGAAAGATGACAGGTGTGGTGATATCGAGAGATTGCATTAGCTGAACGAGGTCAAAGCCGCTCAAAGTGGGCATGGTGATATCGATAACAATGAGATCGAAGCTTTCGGATGTAAGCAACTGTATGGCTTCGGTGCTGCTGGAGGCGATGTCAGTGTCAAAGCCATTATTTTTCAAAAACTTTTTGGTTAGCTTGAGTGTGATCACTTCATCGTCTACAAGTAAAATGCGCTTTTTCATTCGTAACGGCTGTAAATTACTTATACAAGTATCGGAAGATAAAAGTTCTATTTTTTCGCCCATTCTTCACATTTCACCGATTAACTGATGTTTTTCCTCCTCCGTTCAAAAGGGATGACAGTGCTTCCCTTATTTCTGATACTTCCTTATTGCTGGTTTCTTTGAACTTTTGAAGATATAAATGTACTTCTTTTTCTATATCATTTGCACTTTTGACGTAACGCTCTAAATCAGAACATTTTTCGGCTATTTTAAACGCCCCAACAGACCCTGCTGACGAACGCAAACGGTGTGCAACAAATTTAACCTGATCCCAGTCGGATTTTGCGGCAAAATCATGGATGCGTTGGGTTTCTTCTTCGGCCTGCTTTATGAACATCGACAGAATATCCACGACAAAATCGCTGTCATCACCCGACAAGCTGTAAATGTGATCGAGACTGAATGTGTTTTTCTCCATTGTGTTGCGTTGCACAAATTTAAAACTCTTTGCAGCCTTTTACTTCTATTAACGGAAGTTTCACCTAAGTTTAATCTTTAATATCACCAGAAGTCGCGTCACCGCCAACACCGCCTAAGGCATCGAGCAGATTACTCAGCCATTCGCTGTTAAGAATATCGTTCAAGTTGGCCCCTACTACCAGTGTGAGCAACAGCAACATGCCAAAAATTTGCGCGTATTCCATAAACTTATCTCCAGGTTTGCGTCCGGTGATCATTTCGTAGAACAGAAACATCACGTGTCCGCCGTCGAGTGCCGGAATAGGCAGGATGTTCATAAAGGCGAGCATGATAGAGATGAATGCTGTCATTTCCCAAAAGCGCGGCCAGTGCCACTCTTCGCCAAACAGCGAGCCGATGGTACCAAAACCGCCCACTTGTTTCGCACCAGAAGGGGTGAATAGCAATTTCATCGACTTGACGTAATTGGTCAGGGTATTAATGCCGTGATTCCAGCCGGCCGGAATGGCTTCGAACAAGGTGTACTCCACGTGTTCGTACTCGAGCAGTTCGGAAGGTTCGACAAAATACGCCCCGATTTGCCCCTCGTCGCTTACTTTGCTGCGAATGGTCATTGGCTGACCATCCCGCTCAATGTGTAGCGATACAGAATCGCCACTAAACTGTGGAATGTAGCGTGCAAAGTCGTAGAAATATGGAATGATGGTATCGTTTACGCCAACAATAAAATCGCCCTCTTGCAATCCGGCATTTTTACCCTCACTTCCTGCCACAAATGTTTTGACCTGAAATGGGAAGCGCTCGGTAAACAGGGCCCTGATTTTCTGCTCCAGAATGGTGTCGATCAATTGCGGTTGCAGGGCGATGGTTTGTCGGTTTCCATCACGTTCTACCACCACTTCGCGTGCACCGTCAATCAATATCATTTGAGACACTTGTCCCAGGGTGCCCGGTTTTTTACCACCCACCTCGAGTATTTTGTCGCCGTCTTTAAAACCCTGTCCGATCATCACCTGGTTAAAGTGCACACCGTAAGTCATGTTCTCTACGGGCAGATATTCCTCGCCCCAGGTAAACAGCACCATCATATAGATAAAGGCGCCCAGCAGTAAGTTGACCGTTACGCCACCCACCATGATAATCAAGCGTTGCCACGCCGGTTTGGCACGAAACTCCCAAGGCTGAGGTGCTTGTTTCATCTGCTCTTTGTCCATCGACTCGTCGACCATTCCGGCGATTTTCACATAGCCGCCAAGCGGTAGCCAACCAATTCCGTAGGTTGTTTCACCAATTTTCTTCTTGAACAGCGAAAAGCCCGGATTAAAAAAGAGATAGAATTTTTCTACCCTGGTTTTAAAAAGCTTGGCTGGTATAAAGTGACCAAGTTCGTGAAGCACCACCAGAATGGATAAACTCAGTAGAAGCTGGGCTATTGTAATCAGCATGTTGTTTTGTTAGTTTAAATAAGCATTTGCCTCGCGACGTGTTTCGCGGTCGGTCTGCACATAATCTTCGTATCCCGGCTTTTCGATATACGCCACTTTTGCCATACAGTGCTCAATCAGATCGGACATGTTGAGGAAGCCGATCTTGTTTTCGAGAAATGCCTGAACAGCTACTTCGTTGGCCGCGTTTAGCACACAGGCCGCATTGCCCCCTTTTTGGAGCGCTTGGTATGCCAGTTGTAGGTTTTGAAAAGTATCGCTATCGGGTTGTTCAAAAGTCAGGCTTGGATAGTCAAGAAAGTTGAACCGCGGAAAATTTGATTTAAGTCGCTGCGGATAACCGAGCGCAAACTGAATAGGCAGTTTCATGTCGGGCAGCCCCATTTGCGCTTTCATTGAGCCGTCGGCAAACTGAACGATAGAGTGAATGATCGATTGCGGGTGAACGATGACATCGATCTGCTCGTTTTTCAGTCCAAAGAGCCATTTGGCTTCGATCACCTCCAAACCTTTGTTCATCAACGACGCCGAATCGATAGTAATTTTAGCGCCCATTTCCCAATTGGGATGTTTGAGCGCCTGTTCGCGCGTTACTTTCAGCAGTTCGTCGCGTTTTTTTCCACGAAACGGACCGCCAGAAGCAGTGAGGTAAATTTTTTCGATCGGGTTGTGAAACTCACCCACCAGACATTGAAATATAGCAGAGTGTTCAGAATCTACCGGATAAATATTCACCCCATATTCTTTGGCCAGTTGTGTGACCAGATCGCCGGCCACCACGAGCGTTTCCTTATTGGCCAGCGCAATTTGTTTTCCTGCGCGAATCGCCGCCAACGTTGGTTTCAGTCCGGCATAGCCCACCAGGGCTGTCAGCACCATGTCGATTTCTTCCATCTCCACCACCTGCGACATGGCGTCTTCACCGGCATACACCTTAATTCCTTCATCAAAAAGTGCATCGTTGAGCCGCTGATATTTCGATTCGTCGCAGATGACCACGACATTGGGCTTAAATTTTAGCGCCTGCTCGATCAACAAGTCGGCGTTGCTGTTGGCGGTGAGCACTTCGAGTTCAAACGCATCTGGATGTTGCATAAGCACTTCAAGGGCCTGTGTACCAATAGAACCTGTTGATCCAAGAATGGCGATGTGTCTTTTTTGTTTGTCCAAAATAACCGGTGTAGTTTATTGAAGGGCTGCAAAAGTCGCCATAATTTTTCAGGTCGGGAAATCGGAAGGAATGATGTATTGCTGCAATTTGTCGGCAATATTCCTGTCGTTCGACAATCGCGGAAGCTTATTCTGTCCGCCGAGTTTGCCTTCGGACTTCATGTAGTTTTCAAAGCCATGGTTCACAATGCAGCGAATGATGAGTGGCCGAAGCATGGCACCTTGAATTAAGTCGAAATAATAGACGTTTTGCTCCTGCATTTTACGATCCAGATCGGCAGCAAAGGCAGCGGTATCGGCCGGCGGTTTCGAAAATTCAACAAACCACTCGTGATACGATTCGTTTTGTAGCTGTTCTACCCTTGGTGCCACAGTATATTCCAACACTTCAGCGCCATGTTTTTCGGCAGCTTCGGTCATGGCTTTTTCTACCTCTTCGGCAATTACGTGTTCGCCAAAAGCCGAAATAAAGTGTTTGATTCTGCCGGTGACGATAATTCTGCACGGCGATTTCGACACCAGCTTCACCGTATCGCCAATGCAGTACCCCCACAATCCGGCAGTAGTACTGAGAACCAGCACATAGTTCACATTAACTTCGGCCTGGGCCACCGACAATCGCGTAGGGTTTTCGGAGAAATACTCGTCACTGGGAATAAATTCAAAGAAAATCCCTGAATTGAGCTCCAGCAGCATTCCCCGTTCTTTTTGTGAGTCCTGATAGGCGATAAACCCTTCGGAAGCCGGATAGGTTTCAATCGTGTCGATTTTGAAACCGATTAGTTTGTTGAACACGGCACGATAAGGCTCGTAGTTAACTCCGCCATACACAAAAAGTGAAAAATTCGGAAAAATTTCACGGATGGTTTTCTTGCCGGTTCGCTCCAGCAGTTGCTCGAAATACATGCGCACCCATGCCGGAATACCGCTGATAACCGTCATGTCTTCATTGACCGTTTCGTCGATGATTCGCTGCAATTTCACTTCCCAGTCGTCGATGCAATTAACCTCGTAGCTCGGTTTGCGATTGGACAGAAGATATTTGGGCACGTGGTGGGCAACGATTCCGGAGAGCCGACCCGTGGAAATACCGTTGACGGTTTCCAATTCGGGACTGCCCTGCAAAAACATCATTTTTCCCGATAAAAAACCAGCCGTTCCCGTTTCGTGAATATAGCTGAGCAACGCCATTTTTGCCGATTTAATGTGCTCGGGCATCGACTCGGCCGTGATGGGAATATATTTGGCTCCCGAGGTGGTTCCGCTGGTTTTGGCAATGTAGGCCGGCTTTCCTTTCCAGAGCACATGCTCTTCTCCGGCGGCCATTCTGTCAAAATAAGGTCGCAGTTGTTCGTAGTCTCGAACGGGGACGTGTTTTTTAAAGTCCTCGTACGAGCTGATTTTTTCGAAATGATGATCGCGTCCGAAAGTGGTATCTGCTCCCTGTTTAATCAGGTAATGAAAGACTTTTTGCTGGATTTTTTCGGGTTGAGCCGTCCAACGGTTTCTCTTGCGGATCAGAAACGATGCGTAATTTCTGGCGATGGCTGATTTCAGTCCCATATCAGTTAAACACGATAAACTCTTCGGGGTTGAGTGGTTTTCCCTGATGCCACAATTCAAAGTGCAGGTGTGGGCCATCGGTAAGTTCGCCGGAATTTCCGACAATGGCTACAGAATCGCCGGCCTTTACCTCATCACCTTCCTTTTTGAGCAGCACAGCATTGTGTTTATACACCGACACGAGGTTGTTGCGGTGTTGAATCTGCATCGTAAAACCACCGTCGGTAGTCCAGGTGGCGAGCACCACTGTTCCGTCGAGCACGGCCTTTACCGATTCGTTTTGTTTGGCTACGATATCTACGCCGAGATGACTGATGGCCGGGTCGAATCCGCTGATCAATTCACCACGCAGGGGACTGAAAAAATAGATGCCGGCCATTTCGCCCTGTGACACATCGCGGTTGCTTTCAAAGCTCACATTGTACTGTTCACTCTCTTCAATTTTCACTCTCAGCAGGCTATCTTCCAGCGAGCGCTCAAATGAGATATTTGCAGGTTGCACCGTCAGCGCGGCAACTTCTACCGAGTCGGATTCAATAATTTCACCGCGCAACACGCGTTGCAGGTTGGTCAGGTACTGCTCGTGAATGCGCGTCTGCTCTTCGAGTTGACGAGCGGCTTCCGCTGCTTTCAGCGCGTTGGTTTTGGTGGTGGTGTCCGCATATCCCGGGATGAACTCCTTGAGTGGGGTGAAAATGATAACCGACAGCACCACCATAACAATAAACAGCGAAAAGAAGGCAAAAACCAGAATAACATTGAGCGGGCTGAGCAGCATCGAGAATTTTTCGGCGTAGGTCGATTCCTGAAGAATGACCATGCGGTACTTGTTCTTCAGCTTTTTGAGCATTTTTTTCTTCGGGTGCTTTTCCATCTTTCGTTGTCGGCGCAAATATCGTTAAAAGGCGGCAGTTGCCCGAACGCTTTTAGAAAGGTTTAACAGTAGTTGTAGCGGCACGAGGTAGAAACGTGATGAATGGCGGTTGTGGGATTAAGGCAGCAATAGTCTATCTGTTCTTGGATTCTCCTTACTTAGTGTTCGGATAAACACCAGGAGCTTATAGGTAGCCATCAATTAATTTCAGACAGAGATGGCCCGAGTCACAGCTTTCCCTCACATCTTCGCCTTTTTTCGGCCGAGTGTAGGAAAAATACAATAATTTTGCCCTTAATCAGTTAGACTGACGCGAGCTTTTTTCTGAACATGAACCATCGATACCGATATACCCCTCACCTTCTGCTTTTGCTCATCTTTGTCGTGCTGGTCGGAACCGGCTGCTCAAAGAAAAAGGCAGGAGTTACCAACCGCATATATCACCAAACCACCGCTCGCTTTAACGGCTATTTCAATGCCAAGGAAATTATGCTGGCATTGGAAGAAAACCTGCGGCAAACCCACGAAGAAAACTGGGACGAAATGCTGCCCGTTTTCATCTATCCCAACGAAGAAAAAGCACAGTCGCTCTATCCTGAGCTGGATTTGATTGAAGAAAAATGCTCCAAAGTCATCAACCGCCACTCCATGCGCATTCGCCGCAAAGAACACAACAAGTGGATTGACGATAACTACTTTCTGATCGGGAAATCCAACTTTTATAAACGCGATTATGGCAAGGCGCAGGAAATGTTTACGTACGTCAACAAAGCGTTTAGCGATCAGGATACGCGTTTCGATGCCGCGCTTTGGCTGGCTCGCGTATATATGGAACGCGACATGATGAGCAAAGCCAACGCCGTGATGCGGCAGTTGGAAAAAGAAAAGAACCTACCAAAAAGAGTAGCTGCTGATCTGCCCGCCGTGTACGCCGACTACTTTATCCGGCAAGAAAGCTGGGGCAATGCTATCGACGAAGTTCACAAAGCCATTTCGCTCTCCAACGACCGGCAATTTCGCATCCGGCTCACCTTTATATTGGCGCAGCTCTACGACAAAATGAACGACTACCAGCGTGCCATCCAAACATTTGAGCAGGTAACCAAAATGGCGGCACCCTACGAAATGGAATTCAATGCCAAGCTGTATCAGGCCTATTCACACCACTCCCGTCTTGATCCGGCAGATGTTATGCGCCTGTTGAATCGCATGTTACGCGACGCCAAAAACCATGAATACCGCGATCAGATCTACTACGCCATGGCTGATGTGCAGCTCAAACACCACCACGAGGAAGAAGCCATTGAATACCTTGTAGAATCGGGACGCGTGAGCACCAACCCAAAGCAAAAGGCCAAAACCTTTGTCCGTCTGGCGGAATTGTATTTCGATCAACGACAATATATCAACGCCCGAAACTACTACGACTCCACGCTCACCGTAATTAATGAAGACGCACCCAATTACTTCGAAATAAGAGGAAAGGCAACCAGCCTCACCGATCTGGTAGAACATATTCTGAATGTGGAGCGGCAGGACAGCTTGATTGCACTGGCCAACCTGCCGGAAAAAGAACGAGAAAGAAAAATTCTGAAAATGATTGCCGACATGGAGGCCGAAGAAGAACGGCAGCGACGAGCACGCGAATCAGATCAGATCGGGAGCTTTTCTCCACAAGACCAACAGCGCACCGTTTCTACCGGACCGGGCGGACGCGGCGACTGGTATTTTTACAATAACACCACCCGATCACACGGGTTTAATGAATTTCGCCGGGTGTGGGGAACGCGGCCATTAGAAGACAACTGGCGCCGTACCAACAAGCAATCGGAAGATTTGGTTTGGGATGAGGGAGAAGAAATAGAAATCGACGGCAGCACCGCCGATGGTGCAGTGTCGAACGTCGGAACTTTGGAAGATTTTCTGAAAGATGTGCCTTTGACCGACTCATCATTTGTGGCAGCCCACCGATCGGTGCTCCAATCGCAATATGAAATGGGTGTTATTTACCGCGAAAAACTGCACGACGACGACAACGCCATCGAAGCTTTTACCCGCATCATTCTGGAATACGACACCAGTGAATTGGCCCTGGTATCGCATTATCAGCTCTACCGGCTTTACGTTAAAAAAGAAGAATCGGGCACCTTTTTCGGCAGTGGTCGCCGCGACAATTCCGATTACTTCAAAAACTACATTCTGGACGAGCACCCGGATTCGAAATATGCCGAGTTGATTCGCAATCCGAATTATGCCGCCGAGTTATCGCAACAACTCGTGGCCGATCAGGAATTATATGAATCGACCTACACGCAGTATCGTCGCCGGCAGTATAACGACGCGCTATACACCTGCAATACTGTTATTTCGGAACAGCCCAACAACTACTTTATCCCCAAATTTTATCTGCTAAAAGCGATGGTTATCGCCCAGAAAAAAGATGTGGGGTCGTATAAATCTACGCTGCAGGAATTGATTCAGCTATTTCCCGGCACTGATGAAGCCGAAAAAGCCAAAGAACTACTCGGGTCTATTGGCGAAACGGTGAAAGAAAGAGAACAACCCGAAACGGAATCCCCAGAAGAAGAAGAAGAGCCCGCAGCAGAACCCGCACCCTCACCTTACGTGTACGACGACAAAGCGAGTCATTTTTTTGCATTGGTATTCCCCAACAGAGGAACAGACGCCAACAACATGAAAAACAGCATCTCTGATTTCAATCAGGCTTACTTCCGCAACAAGGATATAAAAATCACCAACAGCTTTATCAATTCCGAAAATCAAATTCTGATTCTCAGAAGCTTTGGTAATGCATCCGAAGCTTTAGATTATTACAATACCTTTGTAAAGAACACCAATCAGTTGAAATCCATCAATGAAAATGGGTTTCCTACCTTTGTAATCTCCACCAAAAACTTTACAACGCTGTTTAAACAAAAAGATGTAGATCAGTACATGGAGTTTTACAACACAACGTATAAAAAGTAGTCAATTAAAACCGCGAACGCCCATCATGTTCAAAAAAAACAACCCCTCAGGTATGTCTAAAACAGCTGAATCCGCATCATCGACTAAAGTTAACACCATAGTTGACGGAACGCGAATTGAAGGTTCTATCCAGTCGGAAGGCAATTTTCGGATAGACGGTTACCTCAAAGGCGACGTGTCGCTAAAAGGAAAACTGATTATTGGTCCATCCGGTCAGGTAGAAGGCCAAGTGAGCTGCCAAAACGCTGAAATAGAAGGCAGCTTTAGAGGGGTGATTCAAGTGAAGGAATTGCTCTACCTAAAGGCCTCCGCCAAAATTTTCGGAGACTCAATTTTCAGCAAGTTGCGTGTGGAGGAAGGCGCCAAACTCGAATGTACTTGTAATTACAACGCCGCAGATGCCAGTGCAAACGGTGCCGTTATTAAAGACTTTACACAACGTGAGCCGGAATCCACAGCAGAAGCCCGACGACAAAAAGAAGAAAGGACCGCCTAAAAATCTGCTCTTTTACTCCGGCATGGGCATGCAGATGATTGCCATTATTTTGGCTGGAGTGGCATTGGGTCGATGGCTCGACACCGAAGGCGAATTTCCATTATATTCTCTGATATTTACACTCACCGCCGTATTCCTTGCTATGTACTTCATGGTTAAAGACCTGATTCGATGAGGAAAGACCTTACTGTTTTTTTCGCTGCCACAGCGATCAACATCCTCGCATTACTGTTGTTTCCAGCGGTCATGCCGGTGATTAACTACATTTTTGCCGTCGCACTCGCAGCGGCAACCATGATTATGTACGTCGTGATGCAACGCGCTCACCGACAACAATCCGGAATGTTTGTTTCTTACTTCATGCTTTCTGTATTGGTTAAAATGACTGTTACACTTTCGCTGTTGTTCGGCTATGTCTACTTTAACCCAGATGACAAATTGCCCGTTGCCATTTCGTTTATTTGCACCTATTTCCTCTTTACCGGTATTGAAGTGGCAATGCTCTACCGCCAGTTCCAACAGAAGTAACCCCTTCAGCTCAACGAATTACCCGCCGCGATTTTATCCCAGCAATTAGCATCCGTTTTATAAACTAATTCCGTACTTTTGCCCCGAATTTCAGGGGTGAAACTAATTTGGTCAAAATCAGCACCGTATGCTTACTCAAGTTGCTCAATACAAACGGTTTAAACTTAGCATTTTAGCTGCTCTGCTTTTGCTTTTTGGCATTCAACCTGCGCTAGCAGAACCGGCCGAACGAGAAAAGGAGAAGTTTGATGCCGCCGAAATGATCATGCATCACATTCAAGATGCACACGAGGTTCACCTTTGGGGGAACACCAGCATTCCGTTGCCCATGCTTCTGATTTCTGCCGAGGACGGGCTGAGCGTTTTCATGTCTTCCAAGTTCGACCATGGACAGGCAGCTTATAAAGGATACTACCTGGATCATGGCAAGGCAAAGCGCCTAAACGACATTAACTACAGTGGATCAATCATAGCTAACGAAGTAGAAAGCGGCCAGTACTCCACCATGAGCTGGGGCGCCTATTTTGGCGGTGAAGATGGCGCATTTATTAATCTATCTATTACCAAAAATGTGGCGGCGCTGCTATTCACTTCACTGTTGATGATTTGGCTATTTGGTGCTGCTGCCCGTCGTTACAAGGGTGCCCCGAAAGCACCACGCGGACTGGCCGGTTTTCTGGAGCCTTTAATTTTGTTTGTGCGCGACGATATTGCCGTACCCAACATTGGCGAAAAGAATTACCGCCGATTTATGCCCTATCTGCTTACCGCATTTTTCCTGATTTGGATTAACAACCTGCTGGGTCTGGTGCCGATTCTGGCGCCCAACCTCTCGGGCAACATCGCCTTTACACTGGTGCTGGCCTTGTTTACTTTTGTCCTCACCACCATCTCCGGAAAAAAACCATACTGGTCGCACATCCTTGCGCCACCAGTACCCAAGGTGCTCTGGATTGTTATGATCCCTATTGAAATTATCGGAATGATTACCAAACCGTTTGCATTGATGATTCGTTTGTTTGCAAACATCACCGCTGGTCACATTCTCATTCTCAGCCTAGTATCGCTAATCTTTATTTTCGAATCGGCTGCCATGTCGCTGCTGTCGATACCTTTTATGGTGTTCATGCTCACACTGAAAATTCTGGTTGCGGCACTGCAGGCCTATATATTCACTCTGTTGTCGGCCCTGTTTATTGGCATGGCAGTGGAAGAAGCACATTAATCAAGGATTTATTTATACACCTAAATATCTAATACAATGACTGGAACACTTGCTGCAATTGGCGTAGGTCTGTCGGTTCTCGGTGCCGGACTCGGTATCGGTCGGATCGGTGGAGTAGCCACAGAAGCTATCGCTCGTCAGCCTGAGGCTGCGGGTAAAATTCAGACCGCAATGATTATCTCTGCTGCACTTATTGAAGGTGCTGCACTGTTTGGTATCGTTGCTTCTGCGTTTTTTGGTGGATAAGAACAAAGGAACCGCACCAGACAACGGTTGGTTGTCGGGCGGTTCCGTTTTTAGAATTTAGACTAAATAATAAAACAAGACCATGGATTTAGTTACCCCCGATTTTGGACTCGCCCTTTGGACCACCGTCGCTTTTTTAATCCTGCTTGGAGTACTTAAAAAGTTTGCGTGGTCGCCCATTCTCAAAGCCATCGACGAACGTGAGCATACCATTACCGATGCCCTCACTGCTGCCGAACAAGCACGCGAAGAGATGAATAAATTGCACGCGCAAAACGAAGACCTGCTGCGTGAAGCGCGAATTGAGCGAGATAAAATCCTCAAGGAAGCTCGCGACGCTAAAGACTCCATCATCAGTGAAAGCAAGGTGAAGGCGCAGCAGGAAGCCGATAAAATTATGGCTTCCGCCCGTCAAAATATTCACCACGAAAAAATGGCCGCCATCTCCGATCTAAAAAATCAGGTTGCTCAACTTTCAATTGAAATTGCCGAGAAGATCATCCACGAGCAACTTAAGGGTGACGAACAGCACAAAAGGCTGGTAAACAACCTGATGGAAAACATTAACCTGAACTAAACCATGAAAGAAATCAGGGTATCCAATCGCTATGCCGCTTCCTTGCTTAACTTGGGAATTGAGCGCAACGAGCTGGAAAGCATCCGGCAGGATATGGAGCTGGTAGCCCAAACACTGAATGAAAATCGCGATTTGGTGCTGATGCTCAAAAGCCCGATCATCAAGCCAGACATCAAATCAAATATCCTGAAAAGCATTTTTGCCGGAAAAGTAGGACAAACCGCAATGGCGTTTCTTGAAATTGTGGTGCGCAAAGGACGTGAGCGCGCATTATATGATATTGCCAACGCTGTGAGCAGGCAATACCGTACGCTCAAAAACATCACCACGGTTTCGGTCACCACAGCTATTCCAGCAGATGAAGAGATGACGAAAAATATCCGGGGTTTTATCGACAAACACATCCAGAAACTGAATATCAGTGGTCAGATAGAAATGGAAGAAGTAGTGGATCCGGAAATCGTGGGTGGATTTATCATCCGGGCTGGCGACCTGCAAATCGATCAAAGTATAAAAAGAAAGTTCGATGACCTCCGTCTGGAGTTCTCGAAGAACCCATACATAGCAAAAATATAATTCACTTAAACTAAGCATAATGGCTGAAGTTAAACCAGCAGAAGTGTCTGCAATATTGAAGGAACAACTGTCCGGGTTGAAAACAGGGGCGGAATTGGAAGAAGTGGGAACGGTCCTCCAGGTAGGAGACGGTATTGCCCGTATCTATGGACTTACCTCTGTTCAACAGGGTGAGCTGATAGAATTCCCAAACAGCCTTCAGGGTATTGCCATGAACCTGGAAGAGGATAACGTGGGCGCCGTATTGCTCGGACCATACTCCGACCTGCGCGAAGGTGCTACCGTTAAACGAACAGGAAAAATCGCTTCGCTAATGGTAGGTGAAGGAATTGTTGGCCGTGTGGTCAACACCCTGGGACTTCCGATTGACGGTAAAGGCCCCATCGAGGGAGAAACATTTGAAATGCCATTGGAGCGAAAAGCACCTGGTGTTATCTACCGAAAGCCGGTGGACGAGCCAATGCAAACAGGAATTAAAGCCATCGATGCCATGATTCCGGTGGGTCGGGGTCAGCGCGAGCTAATTATCGGCGACCGCCAAACCGGTAAATCAACCGTGGCAATCGACACCATCATCAACCAGCGCGAATTCTACGATCGCGGAGAGCCGGTATATTGTATTTATGTAGCCATCGGCCAGAAAGGATCTACCGTGGCACACATCGTTAAAACCCTGGAAGACGCCGGCGCCATGAAATATACCACTGTGGTTGCTGCAAACGCTGCCGACCCTGCACCTATGCAGTTCTACGCACCGTTTTCCGGAGCCGCCATCGGTGAGTACTTTCGCGATACGGGACGTCCGGCACTGATCATATACGACGACCTCTCAAAGCAGGCCGTAGCTTACCGCGAAGTTTCTCTGCTATTGCGTCGCCCTCCAGGACGAGAGGCTTATCCAGGCGACGTTTTCTACCTGCACTCACGACTGCTGGAGCGCGCTGCCAAGATTAACGAATCAGACGAAATTGCACAGCAAATGAACGACCTACCGCCTTCACTCAAAGGGAAGGTGAAAGGAAACGGTTCACTAACTGCACTTCCAATTATCGAAACCCAGGCTGGTGACGTATCGGCCTATATTCCAACCAACGTTATTTCTATTACCGACGGGCAGATCTTCCTCGAAGCCAACCTATTTAACGCAGGAATTCGCCCAGCAATTAACGTGGGGATTTCGGTTTCACGTGTGGGAGGAAACGCCCAGATTAAATCAATGAAAAAAGTAGCCGGTACGCTCAAACTCGACCAAGCACAATACCGCGAGCTCGAAGCTTTTGCCAAATTCGGTTCTGACCTGGATCCCGCTACAATGGCCGTTCTGGACAAGGGAGCGAAAAACGTGGAAATCCTCAAGCAGCGCCAAAACTCACCGATGCCGGTAGAAAAGCAAATTGCCATTATATACTGCGGAACCAAAGGATTGCTTCGAAATGTTCCGGTAAACAAAGTGCGCGAGTTTGAAGAGAGTTACCTGTCGGTGCTTGAAACCAGCCATCGCGAGGTGCTCGATACGCTTCGCGCAGGAAAACTGACCGACGAAGTAACCAGCACACTCGAAAAAGTAGCGGCCGAAGTAGCGGCCAAATATTAATAAAACGCGAACCTCAAGTTGATTTTCAGCCATGGCTAATCTTAAGGAAATACGCAGCAGAATTGTTTCGGTAGATTCTACCAAACAAATCACTTCTGCGATGAAAATGGTTTCTGCTGCTAAACTGAAACGCGCTCAGGATGCAATTACTCAAATGCGCCCGTATGCCGAAAAGCTGCAGGCTGTATTGCAAAATCTGAGCACTGGCCTCGATATGGAAGAAAACCCCTACTCGGCCCAACGCGAGGTGAAAAATGTTTTGTTGGTACTCATCAGCTCTAATCGGGGACTGTGCGGCGGCTTCAACAACCAGATTATTAAGCAATCTCGGGTACTGCTCGCTGAATATGCAGGCCACAACATCCGGATTCTTGCCCTGGGAAAAAAAGTATTCGAAAAGTACAGAAAGGACAAAATCTTGGCTACCGAAACCTTTGGTAATACGCCATACGAAGTGCTCAACGATCTGACTTTTGAAGAAACCGCAGCGATTGCCGAAAACCTGATGGAACAGTTTAGCAAGGGCACCTACGACCGGGTACTACTGGTTTACAACTCCTTTAAAAACGCTGGGGTGCAAATCTGTCGCACAGAGCAATTTTTGCCGATTGCTCCGCCAGAAATGGAATCGGGTGATGAAGCGCGCGCCATCGATTATATCTTTGTGCCCAGCCGTGAAGAAATCGTTGAACAGCTCGTTCCCCAATCACTCAAAATTCAGCTCTTTAAAGCTTTGCTCGATTCGACAGCGGCCGAGCACGGTGCGCGTATGACCGCCATGCACAAAGCAACAGACAACGCCACTGAGATGGTCAAAGAACTGAGGCTGACTTACAACAAAGCACGACAGGCAGCCATCACCGCAGAAATTCTGGAAATTGTTGGTGGTGCCGAAGCACTGAACAACTAAGTACTTCCCAGCTATACTATTTGAGCGATATGCCCCTCAGTTTTCTGCAAGGGGCATATTTTTTGTCCTGATTCTGTTGACGCTAATATTTACCTTAGTGCAGAATAGCCCTTGTTAGTGAAAAACCCGATTTACACCATCATTGCCGGATTACTTCTGATCTGTACAGGTTGGTATATTTCATTTCCACATTTGGGCGATCCACCGTTGGATAAAGCGGCTCATATACTGAGTTTGGCTATCGAGAATAAAAAAGAAGGCGCCACCCAGGAAATCACCGACATCAAAAACCGCTTTGACCAACTGGGTGTTGAGCGCGCTGCCCGAAAATATTCCGATTATTATAGCCGACTTTTCGACGACAAAGGACTGTTCATCGCCGTTTTTGAGCAAAACGAGCTGGCCTATTGGTCAGACAACCGAGTGGCTTTCGAATACCTGTTTGGTCCGGGAATTCCTGATGAGCAATACCTAAAGCTCGAAAGCGGATGGTACGGATTGCTCAAACACATTGAAGGAAACCGTGAGTATTACGCGCTGTTTCAGATCCGATCGTCGTACCCGCATCACAATGCCTACTTGTACGATGATTTTCAACGTGACATTCCACTGCCCAACAATTTCGACATTTACCTAAAACCTTCGCCTACATCGGCATCGGTGATGGTTAACGGCGACGTAGTTTTTCATCTGGAGCGCACCGGACGCAGTATCACGCTGCGACTTTGGTTGAATTTCATCCTCATTGCATCGGGGCTGATCGCCTTGTTGACAGGAATTGAGCAGTGGTTTCGTCAAAAACAACGCCCCCTGGTGATGATCGTTCTGCTGCCGCTAGTGGTGGCAGGTTTGCGCTATTTATCGCTCTATTCAGAAAACCCATTTGCCGATATTTTCTTGTTCAACCCAGCACTTTACGCCTCGTCATTTTGGTTTCCCTCCCTGGGCGATTTATTGGTGAACAGTGTACTCATCACCTTTCTCGGATACTTTCTGTACAATCGGGCAAAAGCTGCCGAAGTCCGTTCGGTCCATCCCGTTTTCATTTCGCTATTGTTCTTTTCGGGATTTTCTTTTGCGCTGTTTATATCTCCGCTTATATTCGGACTGATAGAAAACTCGCGCATCAACCTCAATCTCAATGATGTTTTTAACCTAAGTATATACAGCGCATTGGCTGTGGCGTCTATCGGAATGCTGCTGTTTTCGTTCAATCTATTTTCACGCGCCATTCTGCGTTGGATAGACTGGAAAAGCACTTCGCGGACCGTCGCAATCTCCGCCATCATCGCTGCACTGATCGCCCATATTACTCTGGCACATCTATACGGCATTGTCGATTTCAAAATCATTTTGTGGCCCGTTGCTGCGTTGCCGCTTATTGGAGCAGCCACTCTCAGCAGCACACCGGCATATCGCCTGCGTTTCAACTTGATTCTGCTCGCGTTTTTTTCGATAATTGGCACATTTGCACTGATAAAATATACGCAGTCAAAGGAGCGCAACGAGCGCATGGTTTATGCTGAACGGCTGGCATCGGACGAAGATCCGGTAACCGAACTCCTCTTCGACTCGGTGGCCGATTTGATTGCCAACGACCTCAGCATTCGCAGCAAACTCAAACAATCCAGTCGCTATACCAATGCGGTGTTTGCCGATGAAATTGAAGAGCAGTTTACCGATCGCTACTGGAACAAATACGACTTTACGATCCACATCTACAAACCTGACGGTGGTTACTGGGGGATTTTGCCTGAATTGCGTCCGCCAGACCTCGAATCATTCAATCGCCTGATTGAAGAACACGGCTACCCTTCATCAGCGAACGCCCAGCTTTATCATCTCTACAATTACCCTGAAAATCTTAGCTATCTGGCGAAAGTGCCGGTATTTGAAAACGATACTTCTCAACTGGCCTGGGTGGTGATCGGGCTGGAATCTAAACTGTTTCCCGATGAGATTGGATTTCCTGAGTTATTGATTGACCAAGACGAAGAGCAGCCGCTACACTTTAAGCAGTATTCCTATGCGCGCTATATCGACGATAAACTCGTTGCAACTCGCGGAAACTATAACTACCGACTCAACACCCGTTTGTATGAAGATAATGAACAGCGCTTTGAGTTCGAAAACTACAAAGACTACAGCCACCTTGTTCACCGCGCTGATGACCGAACTATTATTGTGGTCAGTAAAGAAAATCTCAATTTCTTCGACCACATCACCACTTTTATCTACCTGTTTGTTTTCTTCGGTACGCTGTTTTTTATTTTGCTTCCTGTGCATCGTCCGCAACTGCTCAATCCAGCATACCTCAACCACCTTAACGTCAAAATTCAATTGCTATCGGCAGGAATCATCATTATTGCGCTGGTCAGTTTTGGTGTAGCTACCCGGTTTTACACGGTGCGTCAGTTTAAGGAAAAGAACGAACGTATCCTGAGTGAAAAAATTCAGTCGGTGCTTATTGAGCTCGAAAGTCAACTGATCAATGAAACCGCGATAACCGATCCGTTGATTGACCAACTCAAGTCGCGCGTGTTAAAGCTGTCGTATGTATTTTTCACCGACATCAACATATACAATGAAAAGGGCGAACTCGTGGCTTCATCTCAACCTAAAATTTTCGAGGCTGGATTGGTGGCTCCCCGGATGAATTCAGAGGCCTATGTAAAAATGGTCATCAACCAAAAGAGCGATTATATTCAGGAGGAAAAGATAGGCGCGCTAAAACACCTGTCGGCCTATGTTCCTTTCCGCAACTTCAACAACGATATCGTTGCGTATGTAAACCTGCCCTATTTTGCCCGACAAGATGCACTGGAAGATGAAATTGCGCGCTTGTTTGTGACCATGGTCAACATCTTTGTGTTGCTGCTGGCGATGAGTATTGTTGCGGCGGTGTTTATATCGAATCGCATTACGCGTCCTTTGCAGGAGTTACAGCGCTCTTTGAGCCGCATTGAGCTTGGCCGACAAAATGAACAGATTGTATATAAGGGTTCAGATGTGATTGGCAACTTGGTGCATGAATACAACCGAAAAGTGAGTGAGTTGGAAATCAAGGCCGAGGAGCTGGCCCGATCGGAGCGCGAAAGTGCATGGCGCGAGATGGCGCGGCAGGTGGCCCACGAAATAAAAAATCCGCTGACACCGATGAAGTTGAATATCCAACTGCTTCAGAAAGCGGTGGACGAGGGGCAACACGTGGAGCACCGCATTGCGCGCACAGCCGAAGTGCTGATTGAGCAAATCGATACCCTGAGTGAAATCGCCAATGCGTTTTCGAATTTTGCCAAGATGCCTCGTGCCGAACTGGCCGAGGTCAACCTCAACAAACTGATAGAAAATGTGGTGGAGCTCTATCGCGAGCTGCCCGGAGTAGACATTTCGTACCATCCGCAACAATCACTACCACCCATCGTTCACGCCGATTACAATCAATTACTGCGTGCCATTCAGAACCTGATAAAGAACAGCTTGCAGGCAACCGACGCCCATGAAACAGCAAGAATTCAGCTCTCAACCGAGGCTTCTGAATCGGGCTTTATAATTAAAGTGAGCGACAACGGTGAGGGCATTCCTGAAGATATGCAGGACAAGATTTTTAGGCCCAACTTCACCACCAAAACTACCGGAATGGGTCTGGGTTTGGCCATGGTGCAGAGCATTGTACAAAACATCAATGGCAAAATTTGGTTCGAAACCGAAACGGGCTGCGGCACCACCTTCTTTATCGAAATTCCCGCGCGGGGCGATTCTACTAGCGGCTCGAAGTAACGGAAGATAATCCTACTTTTGTTTTTCAACATCAACCGAAAAAGGCGACGCTATGGAATATCAAAACATACTGGTTCAGCAATCTGGAGAAATTCTAACCATCACCATTAATCGTCCTGACAAACTCAACGCGTTAAACTCTATCACCATCAATGAATTGAGTCGCGCAATTGACAGCGCGAGCGAGCAAAAAGAGGTCAGGGTTATGGTGATTACCGGAGCCGGCCAATCGGCATTTGTTGCCGGTGCCGACATTTCGGAATTTGCACACTATTCTATCGAAGAAGGCAAGAAACTCAGCGCAGAAGGACATCGAAAACTGTTTAACAAAATTGCAGACTCCACCATTCCGGTGATTGCTGCCGTGAACGGCTATGCGCTGGGCGGCGGGCTGGAATTGGCCATGAGTGCACATATTCGCGTGGCATCAAACAACGCGAAGCTCGGTTTGCCAGAGGTTTCGCTGGGCGTCATTCCGGGTTATGGCGGAACACAACGACTAACTCAGCTCGTTGGACGTGGGAAGGCCCTGGAAATGATCATGACCGGTGGCATGGTCAACGCCGATCAGGCACTCACCCTCGGCTTGGTTAATAGTGTGGTGGAACAAGAACACCTGATGGCTTCATGTTTGGAAATGGCCGGCCGAATTCTTAAAAACTCTTCAAGTGCTATTGCCAGCGCAATACGCTCGGTAAATGCTGCGTTTGAGCCTGGAGTGAATGGGTTAGAGGTAGAAATCGAAGAGTTTGGTAAATGCTTTGGCACCGACGATTTCAAAGAAGGAACCAGTGCATTTCTCGAAAAACGAAAACCAAAATTCACGGGCAGATAAAACTTTTTTGATCCTACCGGGGATACCCATTCCGGAGCGATAATATGTCGGGACTTCGAAAACTTGCTGGTCAAACGGCTGTTTACGGCGCAAGTAGCATCGTGGGCCGCCTGCTTAACTATTTTTTGGTTCCGTTTTACACCCGCATCTTCACGCAGGAGCAATTCGGTGTGGTTACGGAAATGTATGCCTATGTCGCTTTTCTCGTGGTGATTCTAACCTATGGAATGGAAACCGCCTTTTTTCGTTTCAGTTCCAAAACCGGCAATACGGCACGAATATACTCCACCGTGCTGGTTTCGGTTATCAGCACTTCACTGTTGTTTATCACGATTTGCGGCATACTCTCTGTCCCACTCGGCAACCTGCTCGGCTACCCCAATCACACCGAATACGTTTCATGGTTTGCGATTATTGTTGGTTTGGACGCTATTTCATCCATTCCACTGGCCTACTTGCGGCAGCAGAACAGGCCCGCACGCTTTGTGATAGTGAGCCTATCGAATGTGGCGGTCAACATCGGGCTCAATCTCTTTTTTCTGGTCTATTGCAAGTCGCACTTCGAGACTTACGGCGCCGACTCTAACTGGCTGGTAAATGCCGTATACAACCCAGAAATCGGGGTAGGCTATGTGTTTATCTCCAATCTGGTGGCGAGCATTGTCAAAATCCTACTGCTGTTTCCACAGATCTTTATTGCCAAAGTGAAATACGAATGGAGCCTGATGCGCGAAATGCTAAAATACGCGTTGCCGCTGATGATATTGGGATTGGCTGGAATAGTAAACGAAACCATCGACCGCGTTTTGCTGAAACACCTGCTCGATATGCCGAAGGATGAAGCATTGGCGCAACTCGGCGTGTACGGCGCGTGCTACAAGGTGGCCATCATCATGAGCCTGGGTATTCAGGCTTTTCGCTACGCTGCCGAACCCTTCTTTTTCTCGCAAGAAAAACAGAAAGACTCCGCTCAGACCTATGCATCGGTGATGCGCTATTTCGTCATTCTGGCGGCATTTCTCTTCCTGTCCATCATGCTGTTTATCGATGTTGTGATGCTCTTTGTTGGATCTGATTTCCGCGAAGGACAGGAGGTGGTGCCGATCCTTTTGTTAGCTTACATGTTTTATGGGGTGGTGTTCAATCTATCGTTTTGGTTTAAGCTTAGCGAGCGCACCAACTGGGGTGCTGCCATTTCAATTTTCGGAGCCATCATTACCATTTCGCTAAACATCTGGTTGATTCCGATTATCGGTTATATGGGATCGGCATGGGCTACACTTGCATCGTACGCAGCAATGATGATCGTGTCCTATGTGCTGGGGCAGCGATACTACCCCATTCCCTACGATTTGCGGCGGATAGCCCTCTACTTTGCCTTGGCCGTGGGGCTCTATTTCACATCGCTGTTTATTCCGTGGCAAAGCAACTGGATTAAATATGGCTTGGCAATAGCACTTCTTGCGGTGTTCACCGCCGTTGTTTGGGTTTCTGAAAGCCGAAAAAAACCGCTACTTTCGCAGGACTCATAGCTTGACATACCATGCAGATTAAGGTCATTAACCGCTCCGGCCATCCATTGCCTCGGTACGAAACCGATCAGTCGGCCGGAATGGATCTCCGCGCACATTTGGCAGAGGATATACAGCTCAATCCGATGGAGCGAAAACTCATCCCTACGGGATTGTTTTTTGCGCTACCGGCGGGATACGAAGCACAGGTTAGGCCCCGAAGCGGACTCGCGGCAAAACACGGTGTAACAGTTCTCAATTCACCGGGAACCATAGACGCTGATTACCGCGGCGAAGTAAAAGTGATTCTAATCAACCTCTCAAATGAATCATTCACCATCACCAATGGAACTCGAGTAGCACAACTCGTTGTTGCGCCGGTTACCTTTGCCAACTGGGTTAGTGTTGAGGAACTGGAATCATCAGAACGCGGGGCTGGAGGTTTCGGCAGCACCGGACACTAATAATCAAGTAAAGAAACATGAAGCTCATCATACCAATGGCCGGAATGGGCAAAAGAATGCGGCCGCACACCCTAACCGTTCCAAAACCCCTCATACCTGTTGCCGGAAAACCCATTGTGCAGCATTTGGTTGAGGACATTGCCACGGTATGCCCCGACCCCATTACTGAAATTAATTTTATCACCGGCAGATTTGGACTGAAAACCGAGTCGATGTTGCTGGAAATTGCACGATCGGCGGGTGCTATAGGGAAAATCTCCTATCAGGACGAAGCACTGGGAACCGCGCATGCCATTCTCTGCGCAGCCGATTCTTTGGAGGGTAAAGTTATTGTTGCCTTTGCCGACACGCTTTTCAAAGCCGACTTCACGCTCGATACCGAAGCAGAAGGCATTATCTGGACCAGCCGTGTTGACAACCCCGAATCATTTGGCGTGGTAACTACCAATGCCACCGGTTTGGTAGAAGCTTTTGTAGAAAAACCAGAGAAGTTTGTTTCGGACCGTGCGATCATCGGAATATACTATTTTAAGGACGGAATTCGGCTGAGAAAGGAATTACAACACCTCATCGACAACGATATTCGGATAAAGGGAGGTGAATTTGGACTGACCGATGCCCTGGAAAACATGAAAAACACTGGAGTACACTTTCGCATCGACACCGTAACCGAATGGCTGGATTGCGGCAATAAAGACGCAACGGTTTTTACCAATTTCCGGGTGCTGGAAAATAAATATCACGGCGGACACGTTGATGCAACGGCACGAATATCAGATTGCCAGATAATACATCCCTGCTTTATCGATGCGGGTGTTGTGCTTAACAACTCGGTGATCGGGCCCGGTGTTAGCATTGGCGCGAATTCTGTTATTGAAAACGCCGTGGTCAGCAACAGCATTGTGCAGACCTACAGCCGAATCAGCAACAGTGTTATCAATAATTCAATGATTGGCAACCACGTTACCATCAATAAAAAGCAAGGAGAATTTAGCGTTGGAGATTACAACCAGATACATTAGAGTCCGCAGGTGGCTGGTCGCTCCTGGACTCACTGTTTTGTTGGTAACGCTGTTACTGACAGGATGCGCTGCTACGCAGGAAACGGCGGAGCCAGTCAAGACCTATACCGAGCAACAGGAGCGCGCTTTTAAAGTCAGCTTCTTTAATGGTCAACAGGATAAACTGGCGCAGAAATACGAATCGGCCGAGCGGCATTTCCTCAACTGTGTGGAGCTCATTCCCGAGGAAGCCGCGCCCTATTACGAGCTGGCGCGCATTTATCACCATCAAAACAAGCTTGAAAAAGTACTCGAAAACCTTCAAAAGGCAAGAGAGCGCGATCCGGCAAATATCTGGTATCAATCGATGTATGCACAAACCAATGCCATCACTGGAAATTACGACACGGCCATTGCCACCTACAAAAGCATCATTGCAGAACACCCCAATCAATACGATTATCATTTTGAACTGGCCGGCACCTACATCATGCTCAAAGACTACGACTCGGCCATCAAGGTTTTTAACGAGCTGGAGCAAACACTCGGTTTAAACGAAGAGATGATTCTGCAAAAGCAGTTGCTCTATATGGAAATGGGCAAAATTAAGGAAGCCATCGCCGAAGTGGAGAAGCTGGTAGAACTCAACCCCGAAGAGTTTCGCTATTGGGGAATATTGGCAGAGTTATACGACAAAAACGGCGAATCCGATAAGGCCATGGAAACCTATGCTAAACTGGTGGAGATGGATGCCGACAACGGTACACTGCGCTTATCGCTCTCTGAATTTTATCGTAATGCTGGCGATGAAGTCCGCGCCTTTGAAGAGCTTCAGCACGCGTTTAGAAGTACCGACTTGGACATCGACCGAAAGATCAATATTCTGCTGAATTTATATGCAGAAACAGAAAACGATGCCGGAAATTTGGCCAAGGCTTACACTTTGTGTGAAATTTTGGTGGAAGCACACCCCGATAATGCCAAATCGTATTCCATCTATGGCGATTTTTTGTACCGCGATGAGCGACTTCCCGAAGCCCGTGAACAATTCGTAAAAGCCGCAGATATCGATCCAGGCAGATTCATTATCTGGAATCAGATTCTGATCATCGACTCGCAACTCGGAAACACCGAAAGTATGGTAGCCATCAGCGAAAGAGCCATTGGATATTTCCCTACAATCCCCTTGTTCTACCTGTTTAACGGCGTGGGGCATCTGCAGTTAAAAAACCATGAAGAGGCCATTGAATCACTGAGCGCAGGAGCTGATCTGGTAATTGAAAACTTTGACCAGCTCGCGCAGTTTTACGCCAGTTTGGGCGATGCCTACCACGCTATCGGCAACCACGAGTTGTCTGACGAATCGTACGAAAAGTCACTTTCCATTCAGAGCGACAACGCATACGTGCTCAACAATTACAGCTACTACCTGTCGATGCGAGAAGAGAACCTCGACAAAGCCCTGGAAATGTCGCGCCGGGCTAATGAACTTCAAAAAGACGAAGCATCGTTCGAAGACACCTACGCCTGGGTGCTGTATAAATCAGGTCGATATGAAGAAGCCCGCGAATGGCTCGAGAAAGCCCTGAATAACGGCGGCATAAACGAAGGGGTAATTCTGGAACACTACGGTGATGTGTTGATGAAACTCAACCGAAAAGAAGAAGCGATGCAATACTGGATTCAAGCCAGAGAAGCGGGTGGTGCCTCGGAGGATATTGAGCGGAAGATTGCAGAGCAAAAACTCAATGATTAATCAGCCATTTAAAATACTGACTTCCGCAATTCTCCTGGTGGTCATGCTATCTGCGTGCAAAACACGTCCCGCAGCGACAGTGCTCAACTATCCGAAAAAAACACCCGATGCGTTGGTTTCGCTAACCGAAAACAGCCGGCTGGAATTTGAGTTTTTTCAGGCGAAAGCCTCGGTTGATGTGCGGTTGCCCCAGCAATCAAATTCTTTTGGCGCTACGGTGCGCATTCAAAGAGATTCGGCCATTTGGGTTTCTGTTTCTCCGGCCATGGGCATTGAAGTATTCAGGCTCCTTTGCACGCAGGATTCGGTCTTTTACATCGACCGCATGAAAAAACAGTACTTTAAGGGAAATTACAAAAAGCTGAGCGAGCTTTCGGGTAGCGATCTTGATTACGCCGCGATACAAAACCTACTGCTGGGCGATCCACTCTACTTCGAAAAATCGCTCGATTATCAAGTAATGAATGACCATCAGGGATATCTTCTTTCTACCAAAAACAGCCACCTTTTAGAGAAATTCGCGCGTAGCACTCCACCGCCGACACATCTCATTTCGCGCGATTCTACGGTAACCTTAGCCGAAAGACGCGTGCTTCGATTGCACAACCCCGACACGGATGAAGACCTGGTGGTACGCCAATACTGGCTGGACTACACCCACGGAAAAATAACCCAGACCCGCTTCACCGACCTGTGGAGTGCTGTCATGCTAAACGCACAATACACTCAATTTGAACCGGTAGATGACCAGTTAATTCCGTCTAAAATCAGGTTGAGCATAGGAAATACAAAAGATGAGGCTACTTTTAACCTCGATTACTCGAGAATAAAGCTGAATGACCCCAGTGGAATGCCGTTTTCAATCCCAGAGAAGTATGACGAAGTCCGTCATTAAATTTCTCTCTGTAATAGTTCTGCTTCTAATCCTGTCTGCTCAGGCTGCAGCTCAGGGCAAAGAAGCATTGCAAAAGCAGCGCGACGAAATCAACAAGCAAATTCAAGTTACCAACCAACTGCTTAAAGAAACGGAAGACACGCGCAAAAACACGCAGAATCAACTCAACCTGACCGCATCAAAAATCCAGCTTCGCAAAAAGTTAATTACTACCATCACGAGCGAAATTGCCGGGTTGAATTCAGCAATAGCCGAAAACGAGCAGCAAATCAACCTGTTGGAGGAAGACCTTGAACGACTCAAAAAGGAATATGCCGACATGATTTACCGGGCATACGTCAACCGCAACACCTACGATAAATTACTATTTGTTTTTTCTTCGGACGATTTTTTTCAAGCGCTGAAAAGAACCCGATATATCAATCAATACAGCGAATACCGCTCACGACAGGCGCAGCTCATCACCAACACCACCGAAAAGCTTCAGCAAACCCAGCTCCAGCTCGAAAGCCAGATTGAAGAAAAAACACAGTTGTTGCAAAACGAACGTGCCGAACAGGAAGCCCTCGCCAACGATCAGCGCAGACAGGAATCCATTATTGGCAAGTTGCAGAGCGAAACCAAAAACTTGAAAAAGAAATTGCGCCAACAGGAGCAGGAGCGCGATAAACTGAACAAGGAAATTCAACGCATTATCGAAGCCGAAATAGCCGCGGCCAAAAAAGACAACGCCGGAACTTTTGCGCTGACTCCCGAAGCTGCCGCCCTTTCTGCCAGCTTTGAAAGCAACAAGGGGAAACTTCCGTGGCCTATAGAGCGGGGTGTAATTACCGGAAGATTCGGCAAACAGCCCCATCCCGTTCTACCGGGTATTACCATTGAAAACAATGGAATAGATTTCACCACCTCACGTGGCGAACAAGTGCGTGCTATTTTTGAAGGAACAGTTACCAGCGTGTTCACCATTCCAGGAGCCGGAAAAAACATCATCATAAGCCACGGAGCCTACCGCTCGGTATACACCAACTTGCAGGATGTATTTGTAACCACTGGCGACAAGGTCACTACCAAACAAGTGTTGGGTATTTTACAAACCGATGAGGACGAAAATAAGACCGTTGCGCATTTGGAAATCTGGAAAATCAGTGGTAGCGGCACAACCAAACAGGATCCGACACAGTGGATTTTTAACCGGTAAATTCGATGCTATCAGGCAGTTCATCGAAACGAAATTCAACTTGCGCTCATTCAATTTTTAGTACCTTTGTCCAAATAAGATTGCACAATTACTTATGTACACAACCATTCTAATCGGTATGATCGGACCCTGGCAAATAGCCCTTATCGTTCTTGTCGTTTTGCTGTTGTTTGGTGGCAGAAAAATTCCTGAGTTGATGCGCGGAATGGGAAAAGGCATCAAAGAATTTAAAGACGCCACCCGCGACGACAATGACGAAAATGAAGGCAGCACGAAATAAGTGCTGAAACAACATTAAATATTCTACCAAAATTGATTTCTCCCCGCTCCTTAAATGAAGTGAACACGGCTATTATGGCCGGAGAATACAGTCTTACCGAACTGGTTAGCCATTATCTCGATAACATTCACCATTCTGACCTGAACGCCTTCAACGAAGTTTATGCCGAAGAAGCACTCGAAAAGGCTGCTATTATTCAGCAAAAAATCGACAACGGAACTGCCGGCAAACTGGCTGGAATGGTCATTGGTCTTAAAGACAACATCGCCCACAAGGGCCATATCGTCAGTGCTTCGTCAAAAATACTCGAGCACTACCAGTCGGTGTTCAGTGCTACCGTAACTGAAAGGATGCTCAACGAGGACGCCATCATCATCGGGCGGTTAAATTGCGATGAATTTGCAATGGGAAGTTCGAATGAAAATTCTGCTTTTGGGCCGGTAAAAAACCCACACCATCCTGAGTATGTTCCCGGAGGATCTTCCGGAGGTTCTGCGGCTGCTGTGGCCGCCAATCTTTGTCTCGCCGCACTCGGAACAGACACCGGTGGCTCTATCCGCCAACCCGCTTCGTATTGCGGTGTGGTCGGATTGAAACCTACCTATGGACGGGTGTCTCGTTATGGTTTAATTGCCTACGCTTCGTCGTTCGATCAAATCGGACCGCTAACGCATACCATTGAAGATGCAGCGCTACTGCTGGAAGTCATTGCCGGACCCGATGATTACGACAGCACCACCGACCCGAGACCTGTTCCCGCATTGGCCAATCTCCCGGCCACAGATAAGAAAATGCGAATTGGCTATCTGCGCGAGTGCATCGACAGCGAAGGAATGGACCCGGAAGTTAAAGCGGCTTTCGAACAGTTTAAAGAAAAACTCATTGCCGATGGTCACGAGGTGGTTCCGGTGAGTTTTCCTTATCTCAAACACTTGATTCCGACGTATTACGTATTGACCACTGCCGAAGCCTCTTCCAATTTGGCCCGTTTCGACGGTATTCATTACGGCTACCGAAGTCCCCATGCACAAGGAATCGACAACACGTACTACGAATCACGCTCTGAAGGATTCGGCCCTGAAGTTAAGCGCCGCATTATGCTGGGAACTTTTGTCCTCAGCTCAGGTTTTTACGACGCCTATTACACCCGGGCCCAGAAAGTGCGACGAGTGATCAAGAACGAAACAAAGAAACTGCTGCAAGAAACTGACTTTTTACTGATTCCTACCACGCCTACTCCGGCTTTTAAAATCGGAGAAATCACCGAAGATCCCATCACGATGTACTTACAGGATATTTTTACCGTGCAGGCCAATCTCGCCGGTGTTCCTGCCATATCTTTGCCATTGGCCCAAACTAAAAGCGGCATGCCAATAGGATTTCAGCTCCTTGCCGATCATTTCGAAGAAACAAAGCTACTGGCTTTCAGCGCCGAGATAATGAACAAAAAATAGTTCATAATCCTACCTTTCCATCGCCAGTCAATGGCGTTTTAAAAACGAATTTAGCAGGTAGTAAAACAAATGCTTTTTGAATACGTATTATTCATGTTCCCACTCAAGCAGCTTATGAAAAGTTTAAATCACTGCCTGTTCTTTGGTGCACTGTTTTTTTGCATCCCAATGTATGCACAAGACACCATCGCTACCAATACAGACACGACGCAAATACATCTGTCAAACATAGCGCCTGCCGACACACTACCCCCACTTTACATTGCCGACGATGATCCTTTTGCCGCAATGCTCGACGCGCAGTTTCAGGCCTTGATGAACGACGCTTTCATCTGCAACACCGACACTTCATGTCTTAACATTTTCGGCTTTGAGCCCACCGAAATTCCCGAGTGGGACGACAACACCATACGTGAAAGGCTGCAGCTACTTGATGCGCAATCTCCGATGGATTTGCGCTACAATAACCACGTGCAGGCCTTTATCAATTTGTATGTAAACCGCAAAAGGGAATTGTCGTCGCGGGTGCTGGGCATGTCGGATTTATATTTTCCCATGATCGAAGAGAAGCTCGATATGTTTGGCATTCCGCTTGAAATGAAGCACCTCGCTATCGTTGAATCAGCACTGAACCCTCGCGCTCATTCTCGCGCTGGCGCCAAGGGACTGTGGCAGTTTATGTACGCCACGGGCAAGATGTTCGACCTGAATGTTACTTCTTATGAAGACGACCGCTACAACCCGTATGATGCTACAATCGCGGCCTGCCGATATCTGAATTCGCTCTACAACATATACGGTGACTGGAATTTGGTGCTGGCAGCCTACAACGCGGGGCCGGGCAACGTGAACAAAGCCATCCGCCGATCGGGTGGGAAAAAGGATTACTGGGCCATCAGAAATTATCTGCCACGCGAAACCCGAGGGTACGTTCCGGCATTTATTGCCGTAAATTACATGATGAATTATTATCGTGAACACAACATTTATCCAGTGCCGGCTCCATTTTCATATCACGATACAGACACCCTGCACATTACCGACCGACTCACCTTTACACAGGTGGCTACCTACACCGATGTTAAAACCGAGTGGTTAGAGCTGTTAAATCCGACTTACAAAAAGAATGTAATTCCCGCCACCGCTGAAAAGCCGCGCGTTTTGTGCCTGCCTAAAGAGAGTATTGGGGTATTTATTGTCAATCACGACAGCATTAAAAACTACACACCCGATCCAAATAAAGCTGAGTTGCTGGCTTCGGTAGAAGAAGTAACCGAATATCACCGCGTGCGCAGTGGCGAATTTCTCGGATCGATTGCCAACCGCTACGATGTGCGCGTGCGCGATTTGATGGAGTGGAACGGGTTGAGAAACACCAACATCTACCCCGGACAAAACCTAACCATTCACCGTTCCATTAAGCATCAGCCTGCTAAAGAAGTGGCAAAAAGTACGGTGACGGCTCAGGCTTCGACCCAAACGCTGGCCACCCCCACTGGCAAGGCTTCGCAGAACTATAAATACCACACAGTGCAACTGGGTGATACCCTTTGGGATATCGCCAAAAAATATGATGGTGTAACGGTTAATCAGCTCAAGCAGCTCAACAGTGGAATGAATTTTAACCGGCTAAAACCGGGTCAGAAGATCAAGATTCAACCCATTGGCTAAACTCATTTCCATATTCATTGCAACCGCATTTTTGGTCTCATGCAGCGGTGATTCGTCATACGTTTTGCCACGACACACTGGAGCCCCGGGCGAGATTATCTGTGTGATGAATAAAATAGACTACGACGGGCGGGCCGGTGATATCATTCACGAACACTTGGGCGGCACTTATCCAATGTTGCCTCAGGCAGAACCCCAGTTCCGTATCATCAACATGACTCCCGTGCAGGTGAATCAATTAACACAACAACACCGCAATTTACTGTTTGTGAATTTATCACCTGACATGACCGGAACAGCGCGCATTGAAGCACAACGAAACAAATGGTCATCACATCAGTTGGTAATTACGGCCTACGCATCGAGTATTGCCGAATTCGATTCGCTGATGAAAGAAAACGGGCCTTCTATAGCAGAAAAATTTCACGAATATGAACGAAACCGTCTGCAGTCGTTTCATAGATCACAAACCCATGCCGGCGTAACCGACCGACTGAAAGAACACGGATTGGGTATCGCAGTACCTTCGGATTGCTCATTTGCGAAAGTCACTTCCAATTTTGTTTGGATCAAAAGAGAACAAACCAAGCCTGTTGGAGGAACTCGCCACGATATTCTGCAAGGGGTTTTTATATACCATTACCCCTATACCAGCGATAGTGCTTTTACAATCGATCAATTGCTTTCCGTTCGTGATTCGGTGTTGAAAGAACACGTGCCCGGGCCGGCAGAAGGTTCGTATATGACCACGGAGCATTTGCTTCCCCCCTTGGGCAAACCAGTGATTCACCCCGCAGGATATGCAGTAGAAATGCGCGGATTGTGGCGAACAGCAGGAGCAGTGATGGGCGGACCGTTTATCAGCCTCACTGTTCTGGACGAAGTAAATCAGCGGGTAGTTACTGCGGAAGGATTTGTTTTTGCGCCGAAATTCGATAAGCGCGAATACCTGCGTGAGGTAGAAGCCATGGTTTACAGTCTTCACTTTAGCCCCTCCAACCACGACGATGTGGAGTTGAACTAAACCTTAAACGTTTTCAGCCAGTCAACCGCGGCTGGTTTTCTTTTAAAAAGTCGCGTTGGCCGTGCGGGTTTATTGAACCTGACGAAAAAATTCGCCGTAATCTCGTGTGAATAATGCTTTACCAGTACCGCGTCGGCCACTATATTATCTGACGAAGCATCAGAAGAGGCAAAACTTCGCGCTTCTGGCGAAAGGGCTGCATTTTCATCTGCGGTAACGAGCAACCTAAATTTTTTCTCGCTTGCAGCATTATTTATGGTTATAAAAATCTGCTTTACTTCGTCAAGTTCTATCACTTGACCCGCTTTAATATTCAGATGTACGATCTGATTTTCTTCAAACGTAAGGGTGGCCTTTTCTAGCTCAATTGTACTGATGGACATTGGTCAATTTCCTTTCATATTGCGGTAATTTTCCGCACCTTAGAAAGGTAACAAAAATCGATGATTTAATCGGGAGCGGAGCCGCTTAATTCTCCTACGATCGGATTACTTTTCAGATGATTTAATGCACAAGCAGCCAAGCCGCATTCATCTCTTCCCTCTTGATTTTGCGCAGGGTGTTCAACGCTTCTTTTCGGCTGTTAAAATCAGCAAAAGTGACGCGATAAAGGCCTTTGTGCTTATCAAAAATAGAGGCGTTGTATCCGCGGCTTCGAAGCTCGTCGACTAATTTTCGCGCGTTATTCAGTTCGCTAAAACAACCACCGATAATATGGTAGCGCATGGCCAGCACCTCAGCAGTAGCGGTATAAGTATTCACTGCTGCAACCGGGGCAATATCATCCATTTTTAGCTTTACCCAAATCCCGTCGCCTTTGGGATCGGTGAATGAAATGCGCACAAAATCTGAATCGGATTCCAGCAGGTTTGCTGTTTCATCGGTCCGTTCTGGTTCGGGCAATGCGGTAGAATCAAACCCCTGTCGAGCTGCGTACAATGCCGCATGATTACCTTTGAACGGATTCAAATCGGCAATGGTAAGATTGGATGGCCGATCGATGTTACCGGAAGAAATCAACCAACTTGAATAAGCCAGCACAGGAAGTGCAAACGCCGCGGCCCATGCCCATTTTTTATACGGGCTCGACAGAACAACTTCTCCCCCTTTCTCTATTGACTCAGAGTTGACCGATTCGAATGGGACAACCGGTGCAACTCGTGTTTCCACCTGCTTTTCAACAGGTTGCTCAGTTTGCACCGATGAAGCGGGCAATTCTGTCGGTACGGCAAAAATCTTTTCCAGCCCAAAAGCATCCTTCAGGAAGTTCACCTCGTGCGAGGGTTGAAACCTCAGATTCCGGCTGCTGTCGCGATAAATGATTCCCACCTTGTTGAAAACCACACGTTCTCCCTTGTTCAACCGAGAAAAATAATCTTCAACTGATTTTCGGATCCCTTCATTAGCCTCTTCAAACGAACATTGATCTACTTCGGCCAGATAATGCGCCAACAAGCCGTCGTTGCGTTTCAGATTGCGGTTAAAAGAAATTTCTTTAGAGGGGGGGTGAAACAAATGCAGACGCTCGTCGAGATGTGCCGGTTTATAGTTGGTGATAAATCCACCAAACTCCGGAATGATCACACAATCGTAGTGATAGAGCAGTTCGCTTATTTTATCGTCGAGATGCAATGGTTGCGGGCTTTATGCGAAATTACGAAACTAATAGATATAATCTCCCCTGTCTATACGTCCGAGCATTTTTTTCAAATCCTCGGGGTGGTCTACCGCATCCGATTCCAACATGGTTTCGGCCAGCTTGATGCGGTATCCGTTTTCAAGCCACCTCAACTGCTCGAGCGATTCGGCGTGTTCCAGCGCAGAGGGTTTTAACTGCGCCAATTCGTTCAAAATATGTGGACGATAAGCATAAAGTCCGATGTGAATAAAATATTGGAACGCTGCCAGCCATTGCTCCTGCGGAAGGCTTTTTTGATGCGGCAGGGGAGCGCGACTAAAGAACAGGGCTTCGTTTCGGGTGTTGCGTACCACTTTTACCCTGTTGGTATCAAACAGCTCTTGTACATGAGCGGCTGGTTTGATCAACGTTGCAATCTGCACCTGCCGGTCGTTGAAGCAATGAATCAACTGATTTATTTGTGCGGGCTGAATAAACGGCTCATCACCCTGAATATTCACTACCACATCAAATGGTTTGTCGTATTTTTCATAGGCCTCTTGACAACGATCAGTTCCGCTTTGATGTCGCTCGGAGGTCATGATGGCTGTGGCCCCAATTCGCCGGGCTTCGGCTTCGATACGGCTGTCATCGGTAGCAATGATCACTACCTCTAAATTCGTTTTCAGCGCCTGTTCAAACACCCGCTGAACCATGGTTTTACCGGCAATGTCTACCAGCGGCTTTCCCGGAAACCGGGTTGAGCCATACCTAGCGGGTATGATTCCCAGTGAGCGAACCGATGGTTTTTCTGTCATCACATTTCCCAAGTATATTGCACCATGGCCAACCCAGGACTTTCAATGGTGAGCGGACGAATGGCGTATTCGGTATTAAACAGGTTGTTTGAAATGAGCGCTAACTTGCTCCGAGGCGACAGCTGATAGGATACCCGCATATCAACAATATATACCGGATCGGTTTTTTCTTTCATCCATTTGCTGATTCCAGAAGGCAGCATGTTGTACCCGTCTTCGTCGAGAATAATAAAAGTGCGATCGATATTGCGGATAGGCGTGTGCATGCGAACACTGCTTCCAAGGGTGAATTTTTTATACGACAACTCAATGTCCAGTTTGGCCATGTGCTCTACACGATACTTCAGCAAGTCCTCATCTGGATACGAGCTGGTATTGTGATACGTAATCGGATTGAAGATAAGGTCATTCAAAAACTCACTCGAGCCATCGTTATTCACCAAACTTGCCATTTCTGGCTCGGCATAGGGTTTATCAGGATCCATCGACATGGGCAACACGTAGGTGTAACCAAATAGCATACGCAAGCCAACAGGACCGATTTCTCCTTCACCAAGCAATGAGAAATCCAAGCCTTGAACCTTGGCTTTTCCGGTATTTACCGATTTAAACCCAACGATTTTATCCATATTGAATAGATCTGGATAAACGTTATCGCCAATCTGAATTACCCGTGTTCCCCATGGGCCGAAAGTAAACTCTATGAAGTTATCGAACTCCTGATAAAAGTAAGCAGCGTCAATAAATCCGCGGAAACCGAAAAATTCAAAACCTTGTTTAACACCAAACTCTGCGCTATAGCTTCTTTCGGCTTTCAAATCGGGATTCGGAAAAATGTTTTGGCCGCCCACCGAAGTGATGATAAAGCGCTCACCAATGGTTGGAAAGCGAATACCCTGACCGATGGATGTTCGCAGAAAAGTGCCGTCAAGCAACTGAAAATTCGCACCGGTTCTGAAAATCGGCGCGGCCATCACTTCATTATTCACGTTGTACCACTCATAGCGCACCCCGCCTGAGAGGGTTAGTCGGTGAAAAAACCGTTTATCAATCTGCATAAACAAGGCGGAGTTATGCGCGCTGTTGTTGCCATCGCCGGCCTCGTTTGCCACGTATAAATCGGATCGGGCAGCCGTATAGCTGGTCATGGCGCCGATGGTGACGTTAAGGCCGTTAATGCCGTAGTGATCGAAATTCTGGCTCGCCAAGTACTCTGCAAAATAGGTTCGCGACCAGTTCGACTGGTTGTTGGTGTTGAGATTGTCGAGGTGAAAATAGCGCGTTTTCAGCTTGTGAGACTGTCCCTTATTGTTGACATATTCAATGTAGGGGTCCAGGTTGAAATTGAGCTGTTTGGTAGTGGTGATTCCGTTTAGCCGGGGGCGATACAAACCTTCGTTTGAATTGAGCCACAGCAACGAAAAGCTCGATAAGGAATACATGGCATTGGAGTTTATGCCCACGCTAAGCCCTTCAATATTCTTAAAACGATAGCGCAGGTTAAGGTTTCCTCGCACCCTGTTTTCTGACATCTGCGCTGGTTTTCGCCACAACGTATCGCCACTTTCAGAAAATTCGAGAATTCGCGGCTGGCCGTTTTCATCTACATGAGAAGTATCTGTTGGCAACTCCGGGCCGGTATAGCCCATATCTGAAAAGAAGTTTGCTCCAAAAACCACATCGAGTTGCTTGATTTTTCTGGAGTGAAAAAAGCTCATTCCTCCCTGCATGGGATTGGCAATAACATCTTGCACTGGATGATACACCCCCAGTTCGTGTCGATAGCCGGGCTGTCGCCAATACAGTTCATCGTCTGTGCGTGGTGCCATGTACATGCCGGTAAAAACGCTGACTTTTGTTTTTGGCTCATCGCGCGGGTAGGCAGTGCGCAGGTTGATTACTCCGCTAAGTGCGGACGAACCGTACAGAACGCTGCTGGCTCCTTTAATCACTTCGATTTGCTCCACGTTTTCGGTAGGTAGATAGCCCCAATTAGGTCGTCCGATATCCCCCGAAAGCATGGGGATGTCATCTAAGAGAACCTGCACACGACTTCCGGCGCCAAAGCTGTATCCGCTACCTCCGCGAATTTGCGGTTCACCGTCCACCAGAATCACACCCGGCGTTTGATCGAGTACCTGCGCTATGCTCGTGTTATTGCGGTTTTCTACCAGATAGGGTTTAATTACTTCCATTGATACAGTGAGGTCTTCGAAGCGCTGCTCGTAGCGGCTCGCACTAACCACCACCACATCGAGCTGACCGGCGGCGGGCATCAACTCAATATTTTTAGTGAATTGATCGCCGGATTTAATCACTGCTTCATAATTTACTGGCTCGTATCCGATATATTTAAAAGTGATGCGGTACGTTCCAGGCTCGAGATTCAGCGTATAACTTCCGTTGATATCTGTGGCCACACCGGAGCCTTCACCATAGATCACATTCACGCCGATTAATGTTTCTCCATTGCTTGCGTCGGTAACTTGTCCCGACAATTGTCCTTGCTGAGCAACAGCAGTTAAAGTAGCTTGCAGGCAAAGCATTAGAATAAAAATTCTCATATTTGAGGGTCTTGAAATTGATGGCTTTTGGCCGCAGGTTAACCTCACAAATATAGCACGATTTGAGTACTAGCAACACGTTCTGGAAGATTGCCTTGAGTATAATTGACGGCATGGGACCCGTAACGGTTAACCGCTTAATCAATGCTTTTGGAAGCGCCGAAAAAACATTTCAGGCGTCGCGATCCGACCTCAATAGCGTGTCTGGCGTGCATCGTTCTGTTGTAAAACAAATTCTGTTGCGCCAAACCTTAGCAGAAGCCGAAAAAGAGCTTCGCTTTGTTGAGGAGAATAATATCAACGTGCTGATGATTGGCGATGTGGACTACCCTTATCGATTAAAGCAATGCGCCGACGCTCCGGCTTTACTCTACATCAAAGGAAATTTCGGTTGGAACCATCCGCAGGTGCTGAGCGTGGTAGGAACCAGAAACGCCACCTCCGAAGGCAAGGAGATTTGCCAAAACATGATCAAAGAGCTCAGCAGTTCAAACATCCTCATCGTCAGCGGCTTGGCCTATGGTATCGATATTACAGCCCACCGCGCAGCACTGGAGTTTAACCTGCCCACTGCGGCAGTTTTTGCTCACGGGCTCGATTTGATTTACCCTTCATCCCACCGCAAAACAGCCATAGAAATGCTCTCGAACGGTGGTTGGATCAGCGAATTTCGCAGCCTCACCCCCATGGATAAAAACTATTTTCCGCGGCGCAACCGAATCGTAGCTGGACTTTGCGACGGCGTGCTGGTGGTGGAGTCCGACAAAAAAGGCGGATCGCTGATTACCACAGACATTGCCAACTCATACAGCCGCGAAGTGATGGCCGTGCCCGGTCGACCAACAAACCCACGATCGGCCGGGTGCAACTGGCTCATCAAAACCAACCGCGCGGCTTTGGTGGAATCGGCAGCGGATATTTTGAAGCAACTCAATTGGAATGCGGCTCCACAAACCGCAACGGCCACTCAACTGAGTGTGTTTCCGACACTTTCAGAAAACGAATTAACACTGGCTAAACACCTGCAGCATTCTGGTCCTGTTTCTATCGACTCACTGGCTGACCTCGCGGGCAAACCCATGCGCGAAATATCTCATTTGTTGCTCAACCTCGAACTGGAGGGCATAGTGAAAGCACTACCCGGAAAACGATACCGGCTGATAAGGACTCCAGGAAGAGGCTGATTGAGGATCTATCACCCAATTTTCACCAAGCTGACCTCAATAATAAGCGTCAATTTTTATCTACATTTGCTAATCAGCCGTAGCTGACCAATCGTCGACTGCGGATTTTATTTATTCATATTTTATTTGGTGCAGGCACATACACACAATCCAGAATTATAGCCCGCACCGCACAACCGAAAACAAAAAAAATGTACGGATCAATTAAAGAGCATTTGAAAACAGAACTGGTGGCTATCGACGAGGCCGGTTTATACAAACGCGAACGCATCATTGCTAGCGAGCAAGGCGCCGAGATAACCCTTGATACAGGCCAAAAAGTGCTAAATTTCTGCGCCAACAACTACCTCGGGCTATCTTCTCATCCAGACGTGGTAAAAGCCGCTCACGAAGGACTCGACAGCCGAGGATATGGTATGTCTTCGGTGCGTTTTATTTGTGGGACACAGGATATTCACAAAGAGCTCGAGGCCAAAATCGCGGCGTTTTCTGGTACCGACGACACCATTTTATACGCGGCCTGTTTCGATGCCAACGGCGGAATATTTGAACCGCTGCTCACTGATCAGGATTGCATCATCTCCGACGAACTAAACCACGCCTCGATCATCGATGGGGTGCGTTTGTGCAAAGCGGCCCGCTACCGATACAAAAACAACGACATGCAAGACCTCGAAGCCCAGTTAGAAGCGGCGCAGCAGGCAGGCCACCGATTTAAGTTGATCGTTACAGATGGCGTATTTTCGATGGACGGAGTAGTAGCCGACCTGAAAAGCATTTGTGATCTGGCCGATAAATACGATGCGCTGGTGATGGTTGACGACTGTCATGCAGCCGGTTTTATGGGTGAAAACGGTCGTGGATCAATTGAGCACTGTGGCGTAATCGGTCGGGTGGACATCATTACCGGCACCCTCGGAAAAGCCTTGGGCGGTGCAATGGGCGGATACACCACCGGACGAAAGGAAATTATCGAACTGCTGCGACAGCGCTCACGTCCTTATCTGTTTTCCAACTCGCTGGCACCTTCCATTGTGGCTGCTTCAATTAAAGTGCTCGACATTTTGGGTTCCACTTCCGAATTGCGTGATCAACTGAAAGAAAACACGCGCTATTTTAAAGAAAAAATGACCCAGCTCGGCTTTGATATTGTGCCTGGCGATTCTGCCATTGTTCCGGTGATGCTGTATGATGCCAAGCTCTCACAACGCATGGCCGACAGCTTGCTCGAAGAAGGCATCTACGTCATCGGGTTTTTCTTCCCGGTGGTTGCCAAAGATAAAGCGCGTATTCGCGTGCAACTCTCTGCCGCGCACACCAAAGAACACTTGGATCGCGCCATTGCTGCTTTTGAAAAAGTAGGACGCGAATTGGGAGTGATCAAATAATTATTACTCCATTTTTTTTTTCGGACAACAAAAAAGACCATCAAACAATAATGAATAAAGAAGTTAGAGGCCTTGAGCCCAAAGTGCTGTGGAATCATTTTGCCGATCTAAACGCTGTTCCCCGTCCTTCCAAAAAAGAGGAGCGGGTGATTCAGTTCATGGTTGATTTCGGTAAAAAGCTGAATCTCGAAACTGTTGTCGATAAGGTGGGCAACGTCATCATCAAAAAGCCGGCAACGTTGGGAATGGAAGGTCGGCAAACGGTAGCCCTGCAGAGTCATCTGGACATGGTTCACCAGAAAAATAACGACACCGAATTCGATTTCAACACCCAGGGAATCGACATGTATGTGGACGGCGACTGGATAAAGGCCCGCGGCACCACGCTGGGCGCTGACAATGGACTCGGCGTAGCGGCGATCATGGCCTTGCTTTCGTCCAACGATATTTCGCACCCACCACTGGAAGCATTGTTTACGATTGACGAAGAGACCGGAATGACCGGCGCCATGGGGCTGGAAGGCGGCATGCTCAACGCTTCTATTCTCCTCAATCTCGATACCGAGGATGATAACGAACTCACTATTGGCTGTGCCGGCGGAGTGGACGTTACAGCAACCGGCAGCTATGATCCGGAAGCACCAGACCCATCGCATCAAGCTTTCACCCTCACGATAAAAGGCTTAAGTGGTGGTCATTCGGGCATGGACATCAACAAAGGCTTGGGAAATGCCAATAAACTATTGAACCGGATACTCTATACCGTGGCGCAAAAAGTTAACCTCCGAATCGGCGAAGTCGATGGTGGAGGTTTGCGCAATGCCATTCCGCGCGAGGCACATGCCGTTGTTGCGATTGCGGCCAGTGATGTAGCCCTATTTAACCGTGAAATTGAATCCATCGGCAAAACCCTCACTGACGAGCACCATCATTCTGACCCACTCCTGGAAATTGAAATAGCCAGTGCTTCGATGCCCGAGAGCCTGATGCCGGCCGATTTTCAAAAAGCATTTATCAGTGCCCTCTACGCCTGTCCCAACGGAATTTACCGCATGAGTCCGGACGTGGAAAACCTGGTTCAGACCTCCAACAATGTGGCACGTGTTGAAGCGCGCAAGGGAGAATATGCCGTGATGTGCCTTACGCGAAGCGCTGTTGATTCAGAAAAATTTGATTTGGTCAACGCCATCCGCGTCATTTTTGAAATGATTGGGGGTGATGTGGATGCCACCGGCGATTATCCGGGTTGGGCACCTAAGCACGATGCTGCGATTATTCCGGTGATGGCAGACCTGTATCGAGAATTATTTGAGGATGAACCTTTTGTCAATGTTTGTCATGCGGGGTTAGAATGCGGCCTGATAGGCGCACACTATCCGAAAATGGAAATGATTTCCTTTGGACCCAATATCCGCGGAGCACACTCACCAGACGAGAAAGTGCAGATATCATCGGTAAACAAATTCTGGAAATTTTTGCTGGCCACGTTAAATCGGGCGCCCAAAAAGTAAATCGATATGGAACGTATCAAACTCATCTGGGATTTTCGGGGCGGCGATGCAGAAGGCATGGCAAAGCACCACGCCATGCACCTTGCAGAATTTGCCAAAAAAGCTGGCCTGCCGGAAACACAGAGCCACCACGAAGCCGTAGAGCAAAATCACTGGATGGCCTGGATGGTGGTACCGGCCGATCGTATGATTGAATTTCGCGATGCCTTGCGGCCGCATCGGGGGCAACAATTGGGCTGATGTTAGGCTCTCGGCAAACAACCGCGCCATTCATTTTCCGTCAATCTGTTGATAAAAAGGAAGCAAAAATCGTATATTCACCCGCTGCAAACGGCTGTAATTACCCTACAACCAAATAAACTATTACCGTAATGTCCATACATTCAACCCTGAAATCGCTGCTCACAGGATTCGTATTTGCCAGTATTTTGTTTACGGCAGGATGTAATCATAAAGACAATGAAATCAACGCTACCTGTTTCGATGAGAAATTGAATCAAGAGGAAGAGCGCGTTGACTGTGGCGGTCCTAACTGTCCACCATGTCCACCCACGTGCGACGACGGCATTCTCAATCAGGACGAGCAGTATATCGATTGCGGCGGTCCGAACTGTGATCCGTGTGGAACTTGTAGCGATGGTGTTCAAAGCGCTAACTGGCACGCGGCAACCAACTCTTTCGTCATGGAACAAGGGGTAGACTGTGGGTTTCCATGTCCAAACTTTTGTCAGCCAACCTGCGACGATGGCATTCAAAACGGAGATGAAGAAGGAATTGACTGTGGTGGCATTTGCGGCACACCCTGTCCACCGCCAACGTGCAACGATGGCGTTTGGAATGGCAACGAAACCGGTGTAGACTGCGGCGGTCCAGATTGCCCTCCTTGTCCCGTGCCTTCGTGCAACGATGGCATTATGAATCAGGACGAAACGGGCATTGACTGTGGTGGCATTTGCGGCACACCTTGCCCAGTGCCCACTTGTTCCGATGGCATTATGAACGGCAATGAAACCGGTGTAGACTGCGGTGGAGGCTGTCCTACTCAATGTCCAGACGAAAGCTGTAACGACGGGATAATGAACAATGGCGAGGAGTGGATTGACTGCGGTGGGCCGAACTGCCCGAATGTATGCCCAACGTGTGACGACGGTGTTCAGAACGGCCCAGAAGCAGGTATCGACTGCGTTATCGGCGATCAGCCTGACTATTATGGCGGAACCTGCCCTCCGTGCGAAACCTGCAACGATGGTATTCTCAATCAGGACGAAACTTCTATTGACTGCGGAGGTACGGTTTGCGACGAGTGCGAAATGTATCTGAATGCCACAAGTGCAAACGGTTCTCCTTTTATAGGTAGTAACTTTCAGGTTCAGCCCGGCTTCGACGCCATCACTTTTACCGCCACGCAAGTCTTTGGTGAATTCTCGCGACAACTCGTACTGCGCGTACCCACCACAATGGAAGAGGGAGACGCTGAAACCGTGGGGCAATACACCTTTGGTTTTGGGGCTGCCGTGCAGTTTACCAATCCAAACGGAGTGGTTTTCGAATCAGTTGAAGTCGGTGGATATGAAATGCAAATTACGTTGAAACAAACTGCTCCGACTTGGGGTCCAAAGCGCATTGAGGGATCCATTAACATGGTAGATCTCGAGGACGTTGACTTCACCTCTACCGCAACCACAACCATAACTGGCATCACTTTCGGAATCAACTATTAAAACCCATTGGCAAGAGAAAAAAACCCGGAGCTGAGCACTCCGGGTTTTTTTGGCTTTGTATTTTCAAGTCTTCTTGGCCGCGGTTATTTTATTCATGATTTCGGTTTGCCGCGCGATAGATTCCTTGTGAATGGATTGTAGCAGTGCACGGATAAAATCGTCGTCGAGCCCAAGTGCCTTACCCCATGCTCTGCGCGTTCGCAGAATTTCTTTCCAGCGTTCCACTTGGTAGATGGTCACGTTATTATCTCGTTTATAAGCACCAATTTCATCAACAAGAGCCATTCTCGCCGCCAGTTTCTGGATCAGCTCTTCATCAATTTCGTCAATTGATTCGCGCAATTGTTCCAGTCGGTTCAGAAAAACCACATCTTCTGAGGTGGCTTTGCGAATCTGGAGTTTGCCGAGCATGTTGACCAAGGATTCGGGTGTAACTTGTTGCTTGGCATCACTCAGCGCTTGATCGGGATCAAAGTGGCTTTCGATCATCAGTCCCGAGAAATTCAGGTCGAGTGCTTTTTGCGAAATCATCTGAAGCAGGTCGCGGTTACCGGCAATATGGCTCGGGTCGCAGATCATCTCCAAATCGGGAAAAAGGCGTTTTAATTCAATCGGAAATTCCCATTTGGGGTCGTTGCGAAACGGTGTTTTCTCGAACCACGAAAAACCGCGGTGAATGGCCGCTATTTCTTCAATTCCCGCTCGGGCAATTCTTTCCAGTGCACCAATCCACAACTGCAAATCGGGATTGATGGGGTTTTTAACCATCACCGGAATTTTAACACCGTTTAGGGCGTCGGCAATTTCCTGCACCGAGAATGGATTAACGGATGTTCGGGCCCCGATCCAAAGGACATCTACTCCAGCGTTGAGCGCCGCTTCTACGTGCTGTGCGTTGGCTACTTCGGTGGCCGTTTTCAGTCCGGTTTGCTGCTTTACGCTTTTCAGCCATTCCAGTGCTGCCGGTCCGTGACCTTCAAATGCATTGGGGCGGGTGCGCGGCTTCCACACACCCGCCCGAAAAACATCGGCCGTGCCTACCAACATTCTGGCGGTTGCCAACATTTGCGCTTCGCTTTCAGCGCTACAGGGGCCGCTGATGACAAAAGGTTTTCTGTTGCGGGGAATCCAGTTTTTCAATTGAGTGGGTTTGAATGGGCCAAAGATAAAACTTAAACAGCGAAAGCCTCACCACCTTACTGCCACCTTGCCAATATTGGTGCGATTTTCGAGCGAGGCGTGCGCGTCGGCTATCTGGGTTGCGTCGAATACCTTTCCCGCTATTGGGTTGATCGCTCCAGATTGGTACATCTCCATCACTCGGTTCAAGCAATGTTGCACAATATCCGGACGGTTGTCGGCAATTTTAAGCATGTTCAATCCCACCACCGACTTTGATTTCATCATCATAAACAGCGGACTGAGCAGGCCGGTATTCCACACCAGTCCTAAATTGGCGAAAAAGCCACCCGAGGATCCCATACGAGTAGAGGCACCAAAACACACCAGCGTTCCGGACGAGCCCAGCAGCCGGTAATCTTTTTTAATGGCGCTTCCGCCGATGGCGTTAAACGCTGCGGATAGCCGTTGGTCTTTAAGGAATTTACGCGCTTCGTCGGCGTAGTTCTGCGTGCGGTAATTGATAGCACAATGCACACCCTGCGATCGGAGCAAGTCGAGTTTTGGTTGTGAACCTGCGGTGGCAATGATGGTGCAACCCAAGTGTTTTGCAAACTGCACCAATGCCTGTCCCACCCCGCCTGCCGCTGCGTGAATCAGTACCGCATCGCCGGGCAATAATGTTTGGCTGTGAATAATGGCATAGTAGGCGGTGGCGTATTGTGTTCCCAAAGCCGTGGCCCGGTCGGGTTGCAGATCATCGGAAACTTCAATCAAACCACGGTGATCAGTCACCACTTTTTCTGCGTATCCGCCAAATCGCGTGAAGGCTAATACGCGCTTACCCATCCACGAGTCATCGACTTCGCTACCCACTTTTTCAACCCTGCCAATCACTTCATACCCCAGCACACAGGGCAACGGTGGGGCCTCGCGATACAATCCCTGGCGCGCCATCACATCGGCAAAGTTGATTCCGAAAGCTTCGACCGCAATCCTTACCTGACGCGGTTTCATTTCGGGCTCAGGTGTTTCGCGAATTTCAAAGGCCTTATCGGCTGCTCCGTATTGGGTAAGGAAAATGGCTTTCATTGATTGGTGCTTTTGTTGTGAAGTTAGTGAGATTGATGATTTTGCCGGAAACACAATGCGGTGAGCAACAAATCAGCGGTTTTTCCCTGCAACCACCAGCACAAACTCTCCTCTAACGCCTTTGGTTTCGAAATGTGCCCACACTTCAGCAACGGTGCCGCGAAACGTTTCTTCGTGCAGCTTTGATATTTCGCGCGATACAGACATGGGCCGATCGGGTCCAAAGTAAGTGATAAACTCAGTGAGTGTTTTTAACAATTTGTGCGGCGACGCGTAAAACACCATGGTGCGCTCTTCTGTTGCCAGTTGCTCAAAACGTGTTTTGCGCCCCTTTTTTGGCGGTAAAAAACCTTCGAAACAGAAGCGATCGTTGGGCAAGCCCGACAGCATCACTGCTGGAATTATGGCCGTTGCTCCGGGCAGGCACTCTACCCTTAAGTTGGCTTGGATGCAGGCATTGACCATCATGTATCCCGGATCTGAAATGCCCGGTGTGCCGGCATCGGTTATTAAGGCCATGGTTTGGCCGTTGCGCATCTGTTCAACAAATCGATCGGTGACCTTGTGCTCATTGTGCATGTGATAGGCCGCCATGGCCGTAGTGATATCGTAATGCTTCAGCAATTTTCCCGAAGTGCGGGTGTCTTCTGCTAAAATGAGATCTACCGATTTAAGTATTTCGATTGCCCGAAAGGTAATATCACCCAGATTGCCAATTGGCGTGGGAACGAGGTAGAGCTGAGCGCTGATGGAACCGAACATTGATTTGGAATTGTGTGTTAGCAAAGCAATGGAGCATAATTTATCGTTTGTGTCTACCCCATCTTGATTTCAGAATTATTCCGTCTTCTATACGTTTTTAAACTGTGTGAGGATGGCCGAATTTTGACAAAAATCATCCTCACAATTGATCAACAAATTTCAACACCAGGTTAAACAGTCCTTCATAGCCACGAAATTCCAGCGTTTCGGGAACGTCGTAAATATCGTGGTAGGCCTTGCGATCGCCGAGGGTGTAAATGAAAAAGGACGGCACGCCGTTTTTACTGAACCAGTAATGGTCACTGTTAGCTGCCGGGCCGCGAGCATTGATTTTTGGCACCAACCCATTGGCTGAGTTGATTTTTGCCAGTCGATGAAAATCCTCCTCGTGCAACAGGCCGTTCACCACCGTGATGCCATCTTCGCCGTTACCTGTCAGGTCGAGATTAATTAAGAAACGAATGCTATCGAGCGGAATCAGCGGGTGTTCCACAAAATATTTAGACCCCACCAAACCAGCTTCTTCTCCCGCACACGCCATAAAAAGCACATTCGTTTTCGGCGGATTTTTCGCGAAATGTCTTGCCAGATCGAGCAGCATTGCCGTTCCTGACGCATTGTCGTTGGCTCCCGGAAAAATCACCTCTCCCATTTTGCCGAGGTGATCGTAATGCGCAGTGAAAACCACATACTCCGCTGTCGAATCACTTCCGGCAATTAAACCGAGCACATTTTTCGATTCAAAAGCCGAAATCAATTCAGCGCTCACTTCCATCGCAACAGAATCGGCGTGTTGCCAATTGGTATTGTGCTGATCGATTTCAATCACCGGATGCTTGAACGTGGCGGTGCCGACACTCCAGGTGAGCTTTGAAACCGGGTCGATGATCGGCGCATATTCTGCCAGTGCGCGCACCAGTCCCACTCTGAGCGACCTTCCATCGGCGTTGTGTACTGAAACCGGATCGATTAACAGCGCTGTATTCGCTTCGAGGCGTATCCGCTCCGGGTGCCAGATGTAAGTAGTATCCAGCCGAACCACCCGGTATTTTCCGCTGTGCGAAGGGCTAAAGGGATTGACAAGAAAATCAACTCCGGCCACAAGTTCCTGCCCGTTGAGCCGAATGGTAGCTTGCTCGGGAAAAGTATTGACCGGATGAACAAAAGGTTGAAATCGTTGTGTATTGAGGGGCTTTACTTCCAGGCTATCGAACTGGTCAGCGAGAAAGGTCGCTGCTTTATTCACCCCGTCATCGACATATCCGCGTCCGGCCATTTGTTCGGTGCAAAGCGTATCGACGAGATAGCGAACATACCGCAGATCCTGCGCGGTGAGCTGCATTGATAAAATCAGAAAACAAACCGTGATCAACCTCATTGATAGCGTCGTTCAATCAGGTTTAGAAGCGCAAGCGCCAACGGGTCTTCATCACCCCACTTATAGGTGTCTGTCAATTCTGCCGTTTTCTGGTCTGCTTCTTCAAAATTTTCGCAATGATTCAGCGACTTTATGGCGTGGTCATATGCTGCGCTGTTGCCGTTAAACAACTCTTTTATAAACCGGAATTTTTGATTCAGGCCGATAACGGCATTCAAATCGTGAATTTTGGTTTGGCTCAGTTTCTCGGCCAGCGAATCGGGTAAAGTGGCTTTATTCTGGGGGAGTGGAGGCTCGGCGGGAGGAATCACATCCGATTTTACCGGCTCCTCAACTGGCCGCGTCTTCTGGGTTTCTGGTGGAGCTGGCTGTTGATTTTGTGGTTGTTGGGTGTAAGCCTGCTGGCTGGGTTCATCTGTATTTTCTTCGCGCGATATTTCTTCAATGGAATCGATCAGTGATATTTGCTTTGCCGCAACCATCGGTTCTTCAGCAATAGAAGCCTCCTTTATCTCTGCAGCATCATTCTCACCGCTGTACCTACCCATCAGGTTGCGGTCTTCGATGGCCTTGAAGCGCAAAATCACCAGTCGCTCGTACAGCTCACGTGCATCGTGCATTTTAGATTCAAACTCCTCCAGCCCCACAGTACCTTTATTGATTCGTAGTGCCAGTTGATTTAAACTTTGGATTAACTCGGGAATTGATTTGAACTTTTCCATGATATAAATTTCGGAAGTGCGATTTGATTACTTTTGTTTTTGTCAGGAGCTGCGAGGCAAAAATCCGCTTCGTTTAGCAGAAGCCTGATTTTTTGTGGGCTTTCCTATTGTAAAATTACAGTATTCGGCACACTTGAGTTTTAACTTTAACGCATAAACCAGCACAAAAATGTTTTTGGAACAACCCTATTCCGAAAAAGACACTGCCGGGTGGATAGAAGTGATCTGCGGTTCGATGTTTTCTGGAAAAACCGAAGAACTCATTCGCCGGCTAAAAAGGGCAAAAATTGCCAATCAGAAAATCGAAATTTTCAAACCAACCATCGATACGCGTTACGACCAGATTAAGGTGGTAAGTCACGACGACAATTCCATTCACTCCACGCCGGTAGCTCATTCATCACAGATTCTGTCACTGGCCAACGGATACGAAGTGATTGGAATTGATGAGGCCCAATTTTTCGACGACGGTCTGCCCGACGTTTGCAACGAGCTGGCCAACGCTGGTTTTCGGGTGGTTGTGGCCGGCTTGGACATGGATTTTCAAGGAAAACCCTTTGGTCCGATGCCTCATTTGCTGGCCATTGCAGAGTATGTAACAAAGGTTCATGCGATTTGTGTGCGCAGCGGCAAATTAGCACATTACAGTCACCGCATTGTTAATGACGAAAGTCTGGTGCGTTTGGGTGAACTGGAAAGTTATGAGCCGCTGAGTCGCGAAGAGTTTGTGAAATCAATGCGGGCACATCAGGCACGAAAAACGGACTAATGTCACACGCTGATTACGATATTCAGTCGGTAGCCGAAATAACCGGCGGAAAGGTAGTCCGGCTTTTTCGCAACAACACCATTCGCCAACTGAGCATCGACAGCCGAAAACTTCAGGATCCGGAGTCCGTGCTGTTTTTTGCGTTGCGCGGACCCCGCCACGACGGGCATCGCTACATCCGTGAATTGTATGCCCGAGGCGTGCGCAATTTTGTGGTTTCCGAACTCAGTGAAAACACCGACTTGTTGTTTGAAGCCAACATCATTGAGGTAAGTAATCCGCGACAGGCGCTGCAGGATCTGGCCACCTGGCACCGATCAAAATTCAACCTTAACATGGTGGGCATCACCGGAAGCAATGGAAAAACCATTTTAAAGGAGTGGCTATATCAACTGCTTCAGGCCTCTTTTCGGATTGTGCGCAGTCCCAAAAGTTTTAATTCGCAAGTTGGCGTTCCATTGTCGGTGTGGAATATCGAACAAGGCGACTCTTTGGGTTTGTTTGAAGCGGGAATTTCGCAGCTTGGCGAGATGGATGCATTGAACCGCATCATCCGGCCCCAAATCGGCATTTTCATCAATCTACGCGAGGCACACGATGCCGGATTTAAAGACCGCGAAGAAAAGGCATTCGAGAAGCTAAAACTCTTTCGCGGCAGCAAAACGCTGATCTATCAATCCGATTATCCTGAAATAAATGCCGCCATAGAGCGTGCCGACTGGCTAGACCAAGTGCAGATGATTCGCTGCAGCTTTACCGACCCTTCGGCCGATTTCTACGTGTCGGATCTGGTGCGATCGGGAAACAATGCCACGGCAGAAATTCACCATCAGGATGAGATTTACAAGGCCACCATCCCATTTAACGACAACGGATCGACAGAAAACGCATTGCTGTGTTTTGCTGCGGCCCTGCACCTGGGCGAAGATCGCGATGCGCTGTTGCACGACCTCAAAACACTACAGCCTGTGGCCATGCGGCTGCAGTTGTTGGAAGGAATTAACGGGTGCAGTATCATCAACGACACGTATAATTCTGATCTGGGGTCGCTAGAAATTGCACTCGACTTTGCTGGTCAGCAGCAGTTTTTGAAAAAGAAGACCCTCATTTTATCTGATATTCTGCAAAGTGGAAAGCCCTTTCCTGAATTGTATCAGCGCGTGGCAGCCATGTGCCGTCACAAGCAAATCGATCGGTTGATTGGCATCGGGGCAGAAATCAGCGAACACGCCCATTTTTTTGAATCTCTCGATTCAACATTTTATCCGACCACCGAAGCTTTTCTGGCGGAGTTCCCTTTTGAAAATTTTCAGCGTGAGTTGATTTTGATTAAAGGTGCGCGCCCATTCCGCTTTGAGCGCATTTCGAGAATTCTGGAGCAAAAAACGCACGAAACGGTTTTGGAGATTAACCTCGAAGCGCTGGTTCAGAACCTCAACTTTTTCCGGACAAGAATTTCGACAACTACCGAACTCATGGCGATGGTAAAGGCGTTTTCATACGGCATGGGAAGCATGGAGTTGGCACACTTGTTAGCGTATAACAAAATCTCCTATCTGGCCGTGGCCTATACCGACGAAGGGGTGGAGCTGCGCAATTCGGGAATTCAGCTCCCGATTATGGTGATGAATCCCGAAATTTCGAGCTACGACACCCTGGTGCGTTATCGGCTGGAACCCGAAATTTTCAGCCTGCGCACCTTGCAGGCCTTTATCAATGTTTGCAAAACCCGAATGCCCGATGAGCCGCAACCCATTCACCTGAAAATCGACAGCGGAATGCACCGGCTGGGCTTCACCAAGTCAGATATGGATCAACTGATTGGCGTGTTAAAAGACAACACCGAGGTGCGCGTTGAATCGGTATTTACCCACCTGTCGGCCGCAGACAATCCGGCACACGATGATTTTTCACGTCTTCAGATATCGCGTTTTAACGACTGCATCCGCCAGTTGGTAAAAGCATTAGGCAAACCGGTGAAACGCCATGTGCTCAACAGCGCCGGTATTTTGCGTTTTCCCGAATATCAATTTGAAATGGTGCGATTGGGAATTGGTTTGTACGGCTATTCTGATGACCCGGAAATGGCCATTCAACTAGTGCCCAGCAGCCGGATGAAAACCGTCATCTCTCAAATCAAACACGTACAGCAAGACGAAACCGTAGGTTATCAGCGTTCGGGCAAGCTCGACAAACCATCGCGCATCGCCACGATTCCGGTGGGCTATGCCGACGGATACAGCCGAAAGCTCGGAAACGGTGTTGGTGAAATGTCGATCAACGGATACCGTGCACGAACCGTAGGAAACATCTGCATGGACATGGCCATGGTTGATGTTTCGGGAATTCCATGTCAGGAGGGCGATGAAGTGGAAATCTTCGGAGCGGTTATTCCACTGGAGGAACTCGCCAAAAAAATGGACACCATTCCATACGAAGTCATCAGTAGTATTTCACGCAGGGTCAAGCGGGTGTACTACCACGCATGACGGTCAAGATTCCGATATTCAGCGGAAATTCCCCCCAACACAAACCCAACTTTCGGTAAATGAGTGGTGGTATTGATTATTTTTGTTCAAAACCATCCAATATGACCAGATTCTTCCTCTTATCACTCGTTCTGTTTTTGTGCGTTTCATTGTCCTATTCCCAAACCGCCGAACACGTTCCAGGCCAGATTTTGGTCAGCTTGCAGGAAAGTGCATCTGGCCAAACGCTCGAAAAGGACTTTGCCGTAGTGAACAACACTCCCACCCGCTTGATTGCGGTTCGTCAGGTTTCGCCATATATGAACATCTGGCTGCTGGCTTTTGATGATTCGGCAATGGACGAAAATGAAATGTTGCGTCATGTAGCCAACCACTCGTTGGTAGAAGTGGCCCAATTCAACCATGTGGTTCATCACCGGGCAGTGCCCAACGATGCGCTCTTTGATCAGCAGTGGCAATACGTCAACGACGGATCAAACGGCGGGGTGGTAGATGCCGACATTGATGCCGACGAGGCTTGGGAAATCACCACCGGCGGACTTACCCCGTTTGGAGATGAGATTACGGTGGCCGTGCTTGATGATGGAATCGATTTAAACCACCCCGACTTTGAGGATAACCTGTGGACCAACACGCTTGAAATTCCGGATAACGGAATTGACGACGATGGCAACGGCTATATTGATGATTTTAGAGGATGGAGCACCGTAAGTAACAACGACAATATTGCCGGCGGATCACACGGAACACCTGTGGCAGGTATAATCGGTGCTAAAGGAAACAACGGTATCGGCGTCACCGGTGTAAACTGGGACGTGAAGGTGATGGTGATCAAAAACAACTTTAACACGAACGAGGCGGCTGTCATTTCGGCCTACTCATACGCCCTTACCATGCGCGAATTGTACAACGAAACTGCTGGCGAGCAGGGCGCATTTGTGGTAGCCACCAATGCCAGTTGGGGCGTGAACTTTGGCAATCCCGACAATGCGCCGCTGTGGTGTGAATTTTACAATGTTATGGGGACGCACGGAATTCTGAGTTGCGGTGCCACGGCCAATCTGAACATCAATGTTGATGTTTTGGGTGACTTGCCTACTGCCTGCCCCAGTGATTTCCTGATTGCTGTTACCAACTGCGACAACACCGACACCAAAGTCTCCATTGCCGGGTATGGAGCAGAATCTATCGATCTGGGAGCGCATGGTGCAAATGCCTATACCACAAGCGCGGGTCAATCCTACGGTGGATTTGGCGGCACATCCGGTGCTACCCCGCACGTGGCCGGAGCCATTGCGCTGCTCTATTCTGCACCCTGCCCTTCGTTTGCGGCACTCGCCATGGCCGATCCGGAAGCTGCTGCCCTGCTGGCCCGCCAATACATTCTGGAAGGAGTTGACCCCAATGCAAGTCTTGAAGGAATAACCGTTACCGGAGGCCGGCTCAACCTGAAAAACAGCTTGGATTTGCTGATGGCCGATTGCGCAACCAGTGGATGTTTCACGCCATACGGCCTGTCGGTAGCCACCAATTATCCTGATTATATACTCACCTGGAGCGCTTTTGGTGAGAGCCAGACATTTGATTTGAGATACCGACTAGTGGGAGCTCCTGAGTGGAATACCATTACCGGAATCACCGGAACTTCACACACGATTTCTGGCCTTGACCTGTGCGAGGAATATGAATTTCAGGTTGTGGCCCATTGCGCAACCGAATCAAGCGATTATTCCAGCATTTATAACTGGACATCAGACGGATGTTGCGAACCTCCAGTATCTTTGGTTAGTAGTTCCACAACCGAAACCACCATTACCGTTGACTGGAGCTTTGTTTTGGCTGCAGAAAGCTACGACTTGCAATACCGCCCGATGGGCACTTCAGAATGGGAAACCATCGCTGATTTGACTTCACTTTCAGAAACAATTACTGGTCTGTTTGCGTGCACACCCTACGCGTTTCGCGTGCGCACCATTTGCGCGGGCAATACGCCAACCGAATACACCCCAATTTTAATGGTCACCACCGATGGATGTGGGTCCTGCATTACCCTCCCCTACTGCGCCGCATACAGCAGCAACTCTATCGAAGAGTGGATCGACGCGGTTGAGCTGAACACGCTGAACAACTTATCGGGCAATGACAATGGCTACGGCGATTACACTCACCTGAGCACCGAACTCATACCGGGAATGGAATATGAGCTGTCGGTTACGCCCGGCTTTTCCGGTTCGCCATGGGATGAATACATCACGGCGTGGATCGACTTTAACCAAAACGGGGTGTTTGATAACAACGAAAAGGTACTGGATACTGAAGGCACCACCACAACCACGGCAACAGCCACTTTTGAAGTTCCTGAAGATGCCACACCAGGAGGAACGCGGATGCGCATTACGATGCAATTCGATGCACAGGCTGAGTCTTGTTTAACCGATTACAACTTCGGCGAAGTGGAAGACTATTGCATTTTAATTGCGGACACCACCTCGAGTGTGAACGATAGTCCTCTTATTGATTTTTCAGTATATCCCAATCCTGCACGCGACCTCATCAACATACAACTCACCCAAACTGCATTTTTCGAAAAAACCGAAGTCCGGATGATCAATGCCATCGGTCATCAGGTGCTCAGCCAAAGTCTGACCAATGTGCACCTGGCCATTGACGTTGCCGAGGTGGCACCCGGAATTTATTTTGTAGTACTTTTAAAAAATGACCATATCATCGCAAGGAAACCAGTAATCATCACCAAAAATTAATCATGAAATACATCAACCTGATTTTATCTGTATGTTTTTTAATCTGCAGTATTGCAGTCAATGCACAACCATCTGAAGCTGAACCCGGGCAATTGCTAGTGCAAATTCCCGATGAACGCAAAGCCCTGAGTTTAACGACAGACCTGCGCACGCTAAACGGCGTGAACACGCGGTTAGAAGTGGCCGATTTGATTTCGCCGCCCATGAACATCTACTTGCTGACTTTTGACGAAACAGCGGTTGATGCAGACGAGTTGTTACGCGCCGTAAAGCATCACCCCGGCGTTTCAATTGCACAGTTTAACCACCGAGTATATCGCCGCGAGACCGTTCCCAACGATCCGCAGTTTTCGCAACAATGGCATCACGTCAACACCGGAGCAGGAAACGCCATTGCCGATGCGGACATCGACAGCGATCTGGCTTGGGACATCACCACCGGTGGCACCACCGCGCTTGGCGATGAAATAGTGGTTTGTGTTATTGAAGGCGGAAACCTCAACCACCCCGATCTGGTGCCCAACAAATGGGTGAACACACAGGAAATTCCGGGCAATGGCATTGACGATGACGGCAACGGATATGTTGATGACTACAACGGATGGAACGTGGCCAGCAACAGCGACAACGGCGTGTTTCAAGGGGGTCACGGTACGCAGGTGATGGGAATGATTGGTGCACGCGGAGACAACAACTTGGGTGTGGCTGGAGCCAACTGGAATGTAAAAATCATGTCGGTTGCAGGTGAGTCATTGTCGAACGAGGCCTCGGTTGTGGCGGCCTATACTTACCCATTAGTAATGCGTCAGCTTTATAACGAAACCAACGGTGCGCAGGGTGCCTTTGTGGTGGCCACCAACGCATCGTGGGGGCTCGATGGCGCCAATCCCAACAATCACCCGTTGTGGTGTGCCGTTTACGACACCCTGGGCGAACACGGTATATTGAGCTGCGGAGCAACGTCTAATAGTAATGTAAACGTTGATGTTGTTGGCGATATGCCCACGGCCTGCGCCAGCCCTTACATGGTGGCCGTCACCGCCACCAATAACCGCGATGAACGCACCTTTTCCGGATACGGTATTCAAAGTATTGACGTTGGCGCACCGGGCTCCAGCGTGCACACCACTTCGGGAAACAATGGCTATGGCAGCGCTACGGGAACTTCATTTGCAAGTCCGCTTACGGCCGGGGTGATTGCCCTGCTCTATTCTGCTCCCTGCCCTTCGCTGATGCAGATTATAAAAGCAGATCCACAACTCGGTGCCGACATGATTCGCAACGCGCTTTTTGAAGGCGTGGACATCGTACCCAATCTACTCAACGAAGTAGCCACCGGCGGAAGAATCAATGCATACAACAGTCTGATGCATTTGCTGGACAACTGCTCGGAAGCGGGTTGTCTTACTCCTTTCTCCATCAACATAACCCAAGAAGAAAACACTGCTAACTACACCTTTAGCTGGAGCGGGCTCGACCCTGTTTCTTATGATTTGCGATACCGCCCAGTCGGAAATGACGAATGGATTGAAGTGAGCGGTTTGAGCTCAGAAAGCTACTTCGCTCCAGATTTATTCTATTGCACCGACTACGAACTTCAGATTCGGGCCAATTGCGACGATGAGTCGTCTGAATATTCTGTTTCGGTAGAATGGACGACCGACGGATGTTGTGAAAATCCGGAACTTATGGTAGGTGCAATCAGCGCATCGAGCACTACTATTTCGTGGTCGAGCGTGCTGTCTGCCGAATCGTTTAATCTGCGCTATCGACTGATTGGTACAGTGGCTTGGACAGAGATTGACGACATCATCACTACCGAATATACGCTGAATGACCTGACAGAATGCTCGGGATATGAAGTTCAGATTCAAACCATTTGCAATGATGACGTTTCGACTGAATATTCAGAGAGCGTGTTGTTTAACACCACCGGTTGCGGTGCATGTCAGGACCTGGATTACTGCCCTTCGGGGGGGCAGGATTCGTCAGAAGAGTGGATTCAATCGGTAGTATTTAGCGGCTTCAGCAATATTTCAGGCAACAACGGCGGCTATGCCGATTTCACCGGTGAGGCACACTACATGCTGAAGGGCGAACCACAAACCTTTACGTTAACTCCGGGCTTTTCGGGCAACAGCTTTCCCGAGCGTTTTAGAATTTGGATCGACTACAATCAGGACGGCGAATTTGCGTCAAACGAACTCGTTTATGATTCGGGATCGGGGAGTAGCTCGGCAGTTTCGGGCAGTTTTACCGTTCCGGAATCCGCGCTGGTCGGCTCCACTCGCATGCGCATTTCGATGAAATATGTTGGCGGAATATGGAGTGAAGGGCCACCGCCGACGGTATGCGAAAACTATTCATACGGCGAAACCGAAGACTACTGCGTTTATCTCGACGAAGCGACCTCGGTTTTGGAAACGGATGCAGACCAAACCTTTAACTTGTTTCCCAACCCTGCGCGGGATGTGCTGACCATTGAACTGGGCGATGAAAGCAGTAACCTAAGCTATCGCATCACTGACATGACCGGCAGAATGGTAGCCCACGGTGCCATCACCGGAAGCCGACGGGCAATCGACCTCAACACACTGGCGCCCGGCTCATACAGCCTCACATTAATGAACGTTCAGGGTCAAGTTGCTACCCAGCAGTTTATCAAGACAAAATAATCCTTAAAAAAGGCTTACCGAAAACCGGCTTTCTGAGGAGGCCGGTTTTTTTTGTGTGTATGCAGCAGCGCGAAACATTGCGGGCTGATACAGCGCATTCGAATGGGTGGATGCTGTTTCGTCGAGAAGTAGTTGTTATTTCCACGCGAAAGGATTGACTACGTCGAATTTCATTTCGCGCGGTAGCGGGGGTTTTTATTTGTTCGATGGTCATAATTGCTTTTTTAAGGTTCTCACGA
>CAZARI010000002.1:42871-131993 GCA_964487545.1 uncultured Cryomorphaceae bacterium | reverse complement strand
ACAATTTATCGACCTGGTTGACTTCGACATCGAACTGGCAGGGCAGTAACTTTCCACCTCAAGTCACACAAAAAAAAACGATCCGAAATCATCGGATCGTTTTTATTTTGCAAGCTGTGAGCTATTTTTAAGGTTTAACAAATTCTCTAACCAGACGGCCGCTCTCGGTTGTAATCTGCATCAGATACATTCCCGAAGGCAAATCTGAAACCGAAATCCGTACTGTTCGCTGCCCATTGGCATTGAATTTCTGAATTAAACGGCCATTCAGGTCGATGAGCCTAATTTCGGAAAGATTTTCGTCACTGGCAACATTCACCACATCAACCGCAGGATTGGGATATACCAACAAAGCGATTTCTGGTAAATCCTTCACCGAAGTAGCACACCATGCAGATGGTTCTGAAACGTCGGTACTGTATCGCGGCAGGAGCTGATATCCGTCAAAATAGGGTGAGCTGTTGTCGAATTGCCCGCCAATTCCAGCTATGTTGAACACTCCTTCTGGAGCCGGCAGGTTGTACAAATCTACTGCTGATGAAACGCGCACCTGAAAGGTGTCGATTCCGTTGGTCACCCCCACATTAAAGCCCGATCCCGACCCTGTCCATTGCGTGGAATCAACTATCGAAACGCACTCCAACGCTACCACGTTTGACTCGGTGTCTTCGTTCAGTTCTGTTACCGAAACCGGAACATTTATATCCAGTCCCGAAGCCAAGACGGCAACGGAATCGACAGCAATCTGAGCCAGCCCATTATAGAAATCAACCGTTCCAAAAATCCGGATACTGTCGCCTTCATTTACAGTATACCCCAGGTTATTGTTTTCGTTGAAAACACCGATTCCATGGGTGGGATCAATAATCGTAAACTGCAATCCGGATGGTCGCATGTTAATACCGTGAACAATACCCCGGGTTTCGCAGTACTCATTTTGCAAAAGGGGCACACCGTTTTCGTCGTGGGCACGCAAGGTTGCGATATCATAATACGGGATGGTTACATCGTCATCCAGAATGGTAATCACCAATTCACCCATTCCGATAACGGCATTGTTTTCGGGGTTTTGCAATGCCAGTTCAATTGTGCGGTCACCCTCTTCTACGTCATTTTCCAACACCAGCAATGTAACCGACTGGTTTTCGGACGATCCTGCCGGAAAAACGACCCATTGCGGTGAATCAAACTCAAAATCTACCCCTTCAACCGCTGTGCCGCCAATCACCGCCACTTCTACCGCTGTTGCTGAGCTGTCGGGATTGATTATGGTAATCGTGATGGTGAGCTCTCCGTGACTTTCTTCAACTGACAGTGCCGCACTTTCGAAAGAAACAATGGTTTCTTCTATTGCAAGAGGCGTGTAGGTCCCCACTGGAACGGGGATATTTGCCCCTTGATTGGTGGTGGCCCCGGCCAGTGCAGTAGAGCCAGAAAGTGTCCAGTTCTCGATAATAAAAATGGTTCCGTCAGGTCCGGTGCCATCTACTCGGTAGGCCCATCCGTTATCGTAATTCCATGAGCCGTCAAAGGTTTCGTACTCAATTTCACCAAATACATCTACCTCAGCTCCATCCATAAAAAGCTCAATGGCATCGTCGCCGTTAATATTCACTGCATTCGACACATAGGTGGGTGCGAAACCAAAGAAGCTGGTAAACTGAGGTGCTTCGGAGGCCAGATAAATAAAGCTCCCAGCCGAATAGCTGTCTGCCGGAAAAGTAAATTCTTGGCCATCGGTGCCGCCACCATTGTTGGCAGAACCCACACCGTAGATGCTCATGTCGGGAATGTCATTTAAAACATACAGCTCTATTCCCTTGGGCAACTGGCCGGGCATATTGCCATCAAAAACAGCCGTAATAATCAAATCGCTCTGCGCGTTTACGGTTTGCAAGCCACACGCCAACGCGATCAACACAAAAAATCGGGGTAAAAGGTTTTTCATAGGATTGTTTTATGACAAAAAATGGAAACTATATTGGATGATGAAGTTAAACATTTATCCTCATCGGCGATTGAACTCCGTCATGGTGCGATCTAGCCCTAGTGTACTAAAAGAAAGAATGGCGTCAACCGCAAGTGCCCTTCTTTCACCCAAGGTTTCAAGCTCCTGCTCACTCCATTCGCTCAGAACATAATTCACCTGATTGCCTCTGCTGAATTCATCTCCGATGCCGAAGCGCAAACGGGGATAGGTGTTTGTTCCGAGCATTTCGTTGATATTCTTGAGGCCATTATGCCCGCCATCACTGCCTTTTCCGCGAATGCGCATTTTTCCGAAGGGCAATGCCAGGTCGTCGGTAACCACCATCATGCGGTCAATTTCCAGTTTTTCCTGCTTCAGCCAATAGCTCACTGCTTTGCCACTCAGATTCATATACGTACTCGGCTTGAGCAAAACCAGGGTGCGGCCTTTGTATTTAACCCGTGCGATGTCTCCATAACGCGCGGGCGAAAAAAAAGTGCTGAACTCCCCGGCAAGGGAGTTCAGCACTTTAAAACCAATGTTGTGCCGGGTATTCTCATACTCCGGCCCCATGTTGCCCAATCCGACAATCAGATACTTCATGGGCGAAAATTACTTATTCTGCAGCAGCTTCTGCTGGTTGTTCGGTAGCCGCGCCGGCAGCCTCAGCTCCGTCTTCAGACTCATCATCATCTTCGCCGTCTACCGCACCTCGTGCAGTTTTGATGGATACGACAACCGCTTCAGGATCATGAAGAAATGTGAGCCCGTCGGCATCGATATCCTTAACGCGCAATTTCTGTCCGATGCGCAGTTTGGTGATATCCAGCACAATTTCATCAGGAAACTGTGGTGGAAATCCTTTAACGGTAAGCCTTCTGAACATAACAAATAGCTTACCTCCGTTTCGAACGCCGATGGCACTACCGGCAACGCGCAATGGAAGAACGATTTTTACCTGCTTATCATCAAAAAGCTGGATAAAATCAACGTGAATAACGCGGTCGGTAACCGGGTGAAATTGCACGTCCTTAATTACCGCGTGGAAATTTTCACCACCCAAATCAAGGTCTATCTGGTTTACTTTTGAAGTAACTACGAGCTTGCTCAATTCGTTGTAAGACACGTGAAAGTGAAGTTGTTTTTCACCTCCATAGAGCACACACGGCACCCTTTCTTGTCTTCGAAGAGCATTTGCATCTTTACTCCCTACGTTCTCTCTTGGAGAACCGCTCAATGATACATGCTTCATTATTATTTGGTTTAAGAAATTACAAAATGTGAACTGATCGACTCATATCGCTCTACCTTATGCACTACATCAGCAAAAAGTTCGGCTACCGACAGCACCTTAATTTTAGGGTGCTCCCGGGTCAGCGGTATGGTGTCGGTAACAATCAGTTCTGAAATACCCGACTCGGTGAGCCTGTCATAGGCTGGTCCCGACAGCACGGCGTGTGTACACATGGCGCGAACACTCAGTGCGCCTTTGGCGAGCATCATATCAGCCGCCTTTGTTAGTGTACCGGCTGTATCAACAATGTCATCCAACAGCATCACGTGTCGGTCTTTCACCTCACCAATCACGGTCATGCTCTCTACTTGGTTGGCCACTTTTCGCTGTTTGTAGCAAATGGCCAGATCAACATTAAAGTACTTGGCATAGGCATTGGCGCGTTTGGTTCCTCCTGTATCGGGGGCCACCATCACCAGCTTGTCGCGATCGATAGACTGAATGTATTTGATAAAAATGGAAGATGCGTAGAGGTGATCTACTGGCACTTCGAAAAAACCCTGAATCTGATCGGCGTGAAGATCCATCGTGATGATGCGCGTTACACCGGCAGCAGTCAAAAGATTGGCGATCAACTTGGCGCCAATGGCTACGCGCGGCTTGTCTTTTCTGTCTTGACGTGCAAATCCGAAATACGGAATAACGGCAACAATGCGGTTTGCCGAAGCCCGCTTCGCGGCATCGATCAACAGAAGCAACTCCACCAGATTATCTGCCGGCGGCATCGTCGACTGGATAATAAATACGTCTTTTCCCCGGATGCTCTCTTCGTACGAAGGCTGAAACTCACCATCACTGAATTCAGATACAATGACATTACCCAGTTCAGTACCGTAATGATAAGCTATCTGTTTAGCCAGTGCCTTTGATGCTCTGCCCGAAAATATCTTAACTATATCTGCCATATCTGAAATTACCGCCAGGGCGGGCAAAAGTAGTGATTCCAAAACAGCTACACAACAGCCTTGATCATAATTAATTCATTGCTGGTGCACAAAGAATGTTGTGCCTTCCGAAACATTTAAATAAATTTGCGCACCGGAATGCCTGGGTGGCGGAATTGGTAGACGCGCACGACTCAAACTCGTGTTCTTCGGAGTGTGGGTTCGATTCCCACCCCAGGTACATCGAAGGGTCCTCTTAAAGAGGGCCCTTTTTTGTTACTTTGTGCGCTCAATGATCTTGCTTATGGAAGAAGGGTTTGTAAAATATAATGACCCGGCAAAACAACTTCGTTATGACCGAGCATACCTCAAAATGGCTGCACAGTGGGCGCAACTTTCGCATTGTAAGCGCAAAAAAGTGGGTGCGCTGATTGTCAAAGAGGGAATGATCATTTCTGACGGATACAACGGCACGCCTTCGGGCTTCGAAAACCAATGCGAGGATGACAATGGCGACACCAAATGGTATGTACTACACGCCGAAGCCAATGCCATAACCAAAGTGGCACGATCCACCAATAATGCACGCAATGCCACCCTTTTTCTCACGTTATCTCCGTGCAGAGAATGCGCCAAGCTGATTCATCAAATTGGCATTCGAAGGCTGGTGTACATCGACGAATACAAAGACTTATCCGGTATAAACTTTCTCAAGCAAGCTGGTGTTGAGGTGGTACAATTGCAAAATATCTGATTAACAAATGAAAAAAGTATGGACCGTTCTTCCATTGTTGCTGGCAATCGCTATTGCGATAGGTGTTTTTGTGGGCATGGATCTCGCCTCGGAAGAAGGCAGCGAAACCACGACTATTTTTCACCGACCGGTGAGAACGGCTGCCGATAAGCTATCTCAAATCATCAATTTCGTTGAACAGCAGTACGTCGATTCGGTTGATAAATCTAACCTAATTGACCGCAGCATTCAGGACTTGCTTCAACATCTCGACCCACATTCTTATTATATCACCGCAGCAGAACTGCGCCAATACACCGAACCGCTGGAAGGAAATTTCGACGGAATCGGCGTTGAATTCACCATTCAGAACGACACCGTTTTTGTGGTCACTACACTGGAAGGCGGCCCGTCGGAGGCGCTGGGAATACATTCTGGCGACCGAATTGTTACCGTTGAGGGTGAAAACATTGCAGGTATTGGCATCAGCAATAACGATGTTATCAGCCAGCTTCGTGGAAAAAGTAACACACAGGTCAATATTCAGATCAAACGTCGGGGCCACCCAGAACTGCTCGACTTTAAAATCACGCGCGGCAAAATTCCGATTTACAGCGTGGCTGTATCTTACCTGCTGGATGGCGAAACGGGCTATATCAAAGTGACGCGCTTTGCCCGAACCACCCATCAGGAATTTATGGATGGGGTGAACGAAATGCTCGCTCAGGGGATGAAAAAGCTGGTGATTGACTTGCGCGGAAACGGGGGGGGATATCTCAACACGGCCATCTCCATTTGCGAAGAATTGCTTGAGAGAGGAACGCTCATCGTATATACGGAAGGAAAAGCACAACCGAACAAAACTTATAAGTCTACCAAAAACGGAAAGCTTAAAGACATTCCGTTGGTAGTCATGATAGACCAGGGTTCTGCTTCTGCGAGTGAAATTTTAGCGGGAGCTGTTCAGGACAACGATCGGGGCTTAGTCATTGGCCGACGGTCGTTTGGAAAAGGGCTGGTGCAAGAGCATTTCGAATTTCCCGACAGCACCGCGATCCGGCTCACCGTGGCGCGCTACTACACCCCGTCGGGTAGAAGCATTCAACGTCCCTATGGCGAAGGAATTGATTACAGTGCCGAATTTTTTGAGCGATTTGAATCGGGCGAGGTCTATGATTCTACAAAAATTGATTATCCCGATTCACTGATATACAAAACCGAAGGCGGCAGAACAGTGTATGGTGGCGGAGGAATTGTGCCCGACCACTTTGTTCCGCTCGATACGGTAGGTGGATCAAATTATCTCACCCAACTTTCTTATCAAGGATTACTCAATGAATTTGCTTTTGAGTTTTCTGACCAGCACCGCTCCGAACTGATGGATAAATACCAGCCCGAATCTTTTACCTCGACCTATCGGGTGTCTGCCGTTTTGCTCAATAATCTTTACGATTTTGCAGAAGAAAGAAGTCTGAAGAGAGACGCAGCCGGAATTGCCGCTTCTGAAGATTACATCGCAACGCGGCTCAAAGCCCTTATTGCCCGAAACATTTGGGGTAATGAAGTTTATTATCCCATCATCAGCGAACACGACCGGATGCTAAAGCTTGCACACGATCTGTTGAAAGCGGATCAATTGACTATTCTACCGTAACCGACTTGGCCAGATTTCGCGGCTGATCGACGTTACAGCCCCGCATCACCGCAACGTGATAGGATAATAGTTGAAGCGGTATCACTGAAATCAGCGCCATGAGTGCATCATCGATATCTGGAATTTCGATGGTGTGATCGGCCAGTTCTTTTACCTGTACATCGCCCTCGGTAACAATGGCAATCACTTTACCCTTGCGCGCTTTCACTTCCTGAATATTAGACACAATCTTGTCGTATGAGGCGCCCTGGGTTGCAATGACAATCACCGGCATATTTTCATCGATTAACGCAATTGGGCCATGCTTCATCTCAGCGGCAGGATATCCTTCTGCATGGATGTACGAAATTTCTTTGAGCTTAAGCGCGCCCTCAAGCGCCACCGGAAAATTGATGCCCCTGCCCAAATAAAGCGCGTTGCTGACATCTTTGTAGATGTTGGCAATGTATTCAATCTTGCTATCGAGCTTCAGCACTTTTTCGATTTTGTCCGGCACAGAATCCAGCTCTACCAGCAGGCGTTGGAATCGGGAACTCGAAATGGAGCCCCTGCCCTGTGCGATAGAAAGCGCCATCAATGTAAGTACAGTAACCTGTGCAGTGAAGGCTTTGGTTGATGCCACACCAATTTCTGGACCGGCGTGGGTATACGAACCCGCATGGGTTTTTCGGGGAATGGTTGATCCAATGACATTACAAATCCCAATAATGGTAGCCCCCTTTTGCTTTGCCAGCTCAATAGCGGCGATGGTGTCTGCGGTTTCGCCCGATTGTGAAATGGCAATCACCACATCTGATTCTGAAATGATGGGGTTGCGGTAGCGGAATTCAGATGCGTACTCGACCTCAACAGGGATCCGCGCCAAATCTTCAAAAAGATATTCGCCTACCAAACCAGCGTGCCACGATGTTCCGCATGCAACAATGATAATTCGCTCGGCCTGAATAAGCTTTTGTTCGTAATCGCGAATTCCACCCAGTGCAACCACCCCTTTGTTGACGTTGAGTCGTCCGCGCATACTATCGCGAACAGATCTCGGTTGTTCGTGAATCTCCTTCAACATGAAGTGCTCGTATCCATCTTTTTCAAGTGCCTCCAGCTCCATTTCCAATTCGTGGATATAAGGCGTTTTTTCTTGATTGCGAATATTCTTGAGCGTGAACCCCGATTCGCGGTCAATTATGGCGATTTCTTCGTCTTCGAGATAGACTACATTCTTGGTGTGTTCGATAATTGGGGTGGCATCCGAAGCAATGAAAAACTCCTGATCGCGCCCAATCCCCACTACCAGCGGACTGCCTTTTTTGGCGGCGATAAACTGGTCGGGGTTGTGTTTAGACATAATTACAATGGCATACGCGCCGATTACTTCGTTTAGCGCTTTTCTCACGGCTTCGAAAAGGGTAATCCCTTGTTCATTTTGTTGAATATCTGCAATCAGATGAATCAACACTTCGGTGTCGGTTTGGCTTTGGAATCGATGTCCGCGATTGATTAATCCCCGCTTTAGGGTATCGAAATTCTCAATGATACCATTGTGAATAATCACCAACTCATTGTCTTCGGTAGCGTGTGGGTGAGCGTTTTCATCGTTGGGCTGACCATGGGTAGCCCAACGGGTATGTCCAATACCCATTGTACCTATATTCTCTTGTTCGTTGAGTAGCTTTTCGAGATTACTCACCTTGCCCTTACATTTGGTTACGGCAATTTCAGCACCGTCATGCAAGGCAATTCCAGAGCTATCATAGCCCCGATATTCCAGTCGCTGAAGCCCCTTTAAAAGAATTGGAGCCGCTTGCTGATTGCCAATATATCCGACAATTCCACACATAATATTCTAGAATTTGGTGTACTGAATGACCAGTCGCATTTGTTTATCAGGATTTTCAGGCCCGTACAACACCACTCGGTTAGCACTGGTACTGGCCCATTCGCTGACCACTTCAAGTTTAGTGTTTTCTCTTGAACCATACACCACCTGCTGCACAAAACGAGAAACATTTAACCGATACTGCTGCATAGAAGGGATTAGAAATCCACCCATGTGTGCGTCTCCTTCAAAGTAGTCGGGTAAAAAGTAGGAAGTTCCCTCGTTACTTCTTCCCAACAAATATAGCCGTCCTGGAGGTGCATAATTATCATCCAAAACATAGGGCAACACCAACTCGGCTTTGTTAATTGCGATAGAATCTGCATTAAGGTGCTGTAGATGTGGAATTTCAATGACTCCGCGCAAACCCGCTGCTGCCTGCACATAAATTTGCTGCTGACCCGACTCGGGGTCGCCGTCCAGTTGATTGATCAGGTTGATATTTGCAAAGCTGTAATCGTGCTCAGGTCGCGAAAACTTCACGGTATTACTGTTAATCACCAAGTCAAAGGAGGTGGTAACGGTATCTAGATCGGTGACACCGGTGTAGTAAATGGTGAGCTTTGACTGCGTGTCGTGTAGATTAAAATGGTGAATTCCTCCGCTACCTGCGGGAACAGATTGCGTATTTGCCCTAACGTACAAGCCCTTGAAAAAAGCGGTAAAGTTCGAGTTGTTCTCAAGGTGGGATGTATTATCGGGATTCAACAAGCGCTCCCCTATTTCGTGATCCAAACTTAGTCTGAGGTGTGGCTTTACCGTATCGTTGGCCAGATAGACTTGCTGATCGGGAGCAGGGATTTGAAATTTACTGTCGGGCAATACCAAATCGGTTGCTTCCAAGCCCATTATCCGCGTGGTAAAATAGGCGCTATCGGAGTAGAGTTGCTCGTTTAGTTCGTACACTTCGTACTCCTGAGGATAATTGTCTCCATACTGTTCGTCGTCATACACGAGTGCCAGCACAACCGAATCAATTTCAAAAGTATTATAATCAAAGCTCACCTGGTTTGCCGAGAGGCGCAGTTGAGTATAGAACCCCGACCGGGTGATGCCGAACACCGGGTCATTCATTGCGCCAAGAATAACATTGGCAAAACCATCGGCGCGAACAGAGTCGTCGGGCTGTGAAGTAGCGTTGATGATTAGGGTATCGATGACATTTACCCCAAGAAGTTGTTCATCAGGTAAAATTCCGGCTCCTATGCCATCGTCTTTCTTTTTACATCCGCCAAGAAGTACGGCGGATAAAATTATTGCGGCCGTAAGCGGCCGCAATAATTTATGCCAGAATATGTTCAACGTAAAAATGTTTGTTTTTACTCTTCAATCAACACTGAATTCTCTTCCAATACGCGGTCGTAAAAATCAGAACAAGCAGTGACTAGTTCATCAGAGGGAACGTAATCCAACACCAGTTTATTGGTGCTATCAAAATATTTTCTGATGTCGCCGTTCAGATTCTCACTTCCTTTGATGATTCCATCGGAATACATCATCGCAAATTTAGTAAGGTTTTCGAAAGTTGGGTTGACAAGCGGCTCAAGATCTTTGGCGTCGAAACCTTCCATCTCCAGCTTCTTGCTCAGGTCTTTTTCCAATGTTCCTTCAAAGCCTTCTCCATAAGCTGAGAACACCACTTTAGCATCTGCAAAGTGTGGGTCGTCATTGAGAATCTTCTTTAGGTAAGCAGGCATTAGGGCAGTCATCCAACCGTGACAGTGAATCACATCGGGAGTCCAGCCCAGTTTTTTAACGGTTTCAATTACGCCGCGAATAAAGAATAGCGAGCGTTCATCGTTGTCTTCAAAACATTTGCCTTTGGCATCGTGCAAGGCGGCCTTGCGCTGAAAAAAGTCTTCGTTATCGATAAAGTAAACCTGCATTCGCGCTGATGGAATAGAAGCGACTTTCAGGATTAATGGATGGTCGTTATCGTTGATGATGAGGTTCATTCCGGAAAGACGAATTACCTCGTGAAGTTGGTGCCTTCTCTCGTTAATGCAGCCGTATCTGGGCATAAAAACCCGGATCTCTCTTCCCTTCTCTTGCATGCCCTGTGGCAATTCTCTGGAAGCTTTAGAAATCTCCGTCTCGTCCAGATAAGGAGTAATTTCTTGGGATACGTACAGAACTTTTGTTTTTTCCATAGGATTGTGGGGGAGTTTTAGAATCGAGCACAAAAATACAAAAAATTTGCCTCATATTCAACTAATCGCCTTAGCTTTGTCCGTTTAATCTCAACATTTGCGGATAGTTCTGTGAGGGTACTGAGCATGGTCAGCGAGATTCGACCGCAAGTCGAAAACTTCAAAGCGACCGGTAAAATCATTGGGTTTGTCCCTACAATGGGCACCCTTCATCGGGGTCATTTATCTTTAATTGAGCGGGCGCGCAACGAATGCGACGTGGTGATTGCCAGCATATTCGTAAACCCCACCCAGTTTAACGATACGATGGATTTTGAAAGTTATCCACGAAACATAGACACCGATCTGGAGCTCTTGCGCAATGCCGGTTGCGATATCGCTTTTGTACCGGAATACAGTGAAATATATCCTCGTCCCGACACCACTCCTTACCATTTCGGAGCCATTGAAGAACGCTTTGAAGGCGCTCATCGACCGGGGCACTTTAAAGGTGTGGGCATGGTAGTGCGCCGTTTTTTTGAAATTATCAAACCACACAAAGCTTACTTCGGCCTCAAGGACTACCAGCAGGTAATGGTCATCAAATCGCTGGTCAAGCAATTCAACCTGAACGTTGAAATTGCCGCTGCACCCACCAAACGCGAAGCCGACGGATTGGCCATGAGTTCGAGAAATCTATTACTTTCACCATCACAAAGGAAAGCGGCTTCTCGGATATATCAGGTATTGGACGAGGTTAGAAACAGAGCGAGCAAAACGGACATCGGTGAGTTGATAGTATGGGCAACGAACGAAATTGATCGCGAGCCTGAACTCAAGACAGAATACTTCGAAATTGCACATCCCGCAACTCTGGAGCCGATTGCAGACCTCAAAAACGCACAACAGGCCATTGCGCTTGTAGCGGTAAAGACCGGTCGGGTTCGGCTGATCGACAACTTAGAATTTTTCGTAAAGCGCTGAATTAGTGAAAGTAGTATTAAAATTTTTGAAAGTGATGGTTCCTGCAGGAATCGGTCTACTGCTCTGCTTTCTGATCTACCAGCAACTTTCTGAATCAGAAAAAAGCGATTTATTCAGCGCAATGCGCAATGCGCGCTACGAATGGTTTGCGCTATCGTTAATTCTGGGAACACTCAGCCACGTTAGTCGCGCCTACCGGTGGAAATACCTGCTTCAACCACTGGGAATAACGCCCGCTTTTAAACATAGTTTTTATGCGGTTATGATTGGCTACCTGTTCAACATGGTGCTGCCACGTGCCGGTGAGGCAAGCAGGGCGGTAGCGCTATCGAGAAGCGAACAAATTCCATTCGAAAAAAGCTTCGGCACCATCTTCGCCGAACGCATTATAGACGCGGTGGTTTTGCTGTGCATCACCCTTACCACATTTTACCTGCAATTCGAAACCCTCGGTGCGCATTACGGCGCACTTCAATCTGGGTTGGCAGAGAAATTCAGTTGGCTGTTTTTAATTGCACTCTTCATCGGCGGAGCCATGATCTTTATGCTGTTCCGATTCGGCCGCCGTTCTCGATTTGCCATTGTGCGTCGATTTTACCTGATGGGGCTTGGTTTTTACACTGGGTTGAGAACCATATTTTACATGCGACAAAAATGGCTCTTTCTGCTGCACACACTGCTCATCTGGTCGTTATACATCAGCATGTACTGGGTGTGCTTTTTTACCCTTGAACAAACTGCAAATGTTCCGGTTAGTGGCATTTTTGCCGGATTTGTACTCGGCAGTTTTGCGGTGGTACTCTTTCCCGGAGGAATCGGTGCTTATCCGGTAGCCATTCAAAAAGCCCTTATTTTGTACGGTGTGGCCGGAGCCTTTGGCTTTGCCCTCGGCTGGATTATGTGGTTTGCCCAAGCAGCGGTGGTTGTACTTTTGGGCTTGATTTCGCTCTATCTTACTCCGAAGTTTAATGCCCGAAAAGTCATTAAAAATGCATGATTCCATTACCCAAAAGATTATTCCCCAACAAGCGCTTCAAAAGAAGTTGGCGGTTTGGCGTTTGAAATCCAACAGAATTGTGTTCACCAATGGTGTTTTTGATTTGGTGCACCCCGGACACGTGGACTACCTGTTTAAAGCTGCGGCACTAGGCCACCGTCTGGTTATTGGGCTCAACAGCAACTTCTCGGTAAAATCGCTTGAAAAAGGCGACGACCGCCCCATCAATGATGAGTATTCTCGTGCCGTCATCCTCGCTGCCTTTACCGCTGTGGATGCCGTGGTGATCTTTGATGAACCCACTCCGCTTAATCTGATTTCGGCCATTCTTCCCGATGTGCTGGTAAAAGGAGGAGACTACAACCCCGGGCAAACCGACGCCTCGTCACCGGCCTATATTGTTGGCTCGGACCTGGTTCGCGCTAACCAAGGAACGGTAGCCGTCATCCCTTTTCTCGAAGGATATTCGAGCACGCGCATCATAGAAAAAATCAGGAAACATGGCCAAAACTAAAACCGCTTTTTTTTGTTCCGAATGCGGCCATAAATCCCTAAAGTGGTTGGGCAAGTGTTCTTCGTGCGGATCGTGGAACACTTTGGTGGAAGAGTTGGTTGAATCTCCTAAAGCAACCGCCGTTTTTTCATCTGGACACAACAGAAAGCCCATTCGCTTGGGCGAAGAAGTACTTCAGGAAATTCCGCGCATTCAATTGCCGGGCACAGAGCTAAACCGAGTACTTGGCAACGGCTTAATGCCAGGAGCAGTGACTTTGATTGGGGGAGAACCCGGTATTGGGAAATCTACGCTGATGCTGCAATTGGCTGTAGATTCAACGTTAAAAACGCTATACGTTTCGGGTGAGGAGAGTGAACTACAGATACAACAACGTGCCCGCCGGATCGGCATTCGTAACAAAAACTGCTTTTTGTATTCCGAAACCTCAACCCAAAACATTGCACGTGAGATAACTGCAATCAAACCCGAGCTGATCATTGTAGATTCTGTGCAAACTTTACATTCGGCGTTAATGGAATCGGCACCGGGCAGCGTGGGGCAAATACGCCAGAGTACAGCCGAATTACTGTCCATCGCCAAAGAAAACAACATACCGATGTTTTTGGTGGGCCATATTACCAAAGACGGCGCCATTGCTGGGCCCAAAATGCTGGAGCACATGGTGGATACAGTGCTGCAGTTTGAGGGCGACAGAAACCATGTTTATCGCATACTTAGATCGGTCAAGAACAGATTTGGATCAACCAATGAACTCGGCATTTTCGAAATGTCATCTGGCGGTTTGCGCGAAGTTGAAAACCCATCAGAAATCCTAATCAGCCAACACAACGAGAGCCACTCCGGAACTTCTGTTGCTGCCACGGTTGAAGGCGTTCGCCCGCTGCTCATAGAGGTACAGGCACTTGTCAGCACTGCGGCCTACGGAACCCCACAGCGCTCAGCCACCGGCTTTGATACCCGACGGCTCAACATGCTGCTTGCGGTGCTTGAAAAACGCTGTGGTTTTCAATTGGCAACAAAAGATGTTTTCATCAACATAGCCGGCGGGCTGCGCATTGATGATCCGGCACTGGATTTATCTATTATTGCTGCCGTACTTTCCTCTCAACAAGATATTCCTGTGCCCGATGAATATTGCTTTGCAGCAGAAGTTGGACTAACGGGCGAAGTGCGTGCGGTTAGCCGACTCGAGCAACGCATCGCCGAAGCCGATAAATTGGGGTTCAAAAAAATCGTGATTTCACGCCACCACAAAGCCGTATTGCCCAAGACTGGGATTCAGGTCATCGAAGTGGGTCGTGTAGAAGAAGTTTTCCAGTTGCTTTTTGGCTGAGCGCTTATTCTAATAATTCAAAAACGGCATCCAAATTTGGCGTGAGCACCACTTCGATGCGGCGGTTTTTGGCCTTATCCGAAGGGTCGACCGGAACATGTTCTCCGCGTCCGGCGGCGATCAGCATTTCTGGCTGAATCTTGCTGTTGCCGGTCATGATTTTCACTACTTCTGTTGCACGCAACACGCTAAGCTCCCAGTTGTCACGCGGAATTCGCGAGGAGGTGATTTTATCTGTGTCGGTGTGTCCTTCAATAAGAATATTAAGATCCGGAGAATCCTCTATGGCTTTGGCCAGATCGATAACGGCTCGTCGCCCTTCATCTCCCACTTCGGTACTTCCCGATGCAAAAAGCAGTTTTGCCTCCATATTCACATATATGCGGCCATTTTTCTGCTCAATCGACAGGCCTTTATCCTGATACCCGGCAAGCGCCTCTACAATTCTGCCCCGCAATGACGTCAGTGCGGAATCTTTTTCATGAATTAAGCTGGTGAGTTCGCGAATCTTGGTTTCGCGCTCTAGCAAATCATTTTCTTTGGCTTTCAACTCAGCATCAAGCTGATCCAAGCGGTCTTCTTTCAGCTCGAGTTGGGTTCTAACATCATCCAATTCGGTGAGTAGCTTTCTGCGCTCTGCTTCGGTTCCACTTCTGGCTCGGTCGCTTTTGTCGAGCAACTGATCATTCAGTGCCAGCAACTTATCATACTGTGAGCGCAATTTACGGGTAGATACGCCCATCATGGCGGTGTCTTCGCGAAGCACCTTCACCTGCCGGTCGAGAGACTCCACTTTAACATCCAGATCTTTGGAGCGCTCTTCGGCGGCTTTTGTACTGGCCTGCAAGGTTTCTTGCTCGCTCAGCAACTGGTCGCGCTGGGTGCGCACTTCTTCAAACTGTCGTCCGGGAACACAAGCAATCATTCCCGAAATCAACAATGCTATGGCTAATGTGGTATTTAATCTTTTCATCTTAAGGGTTTTCTGTTTGATAATTACCGTTTTGTAAACTTCCTGAAATTTCGCGAAACTACTTGATGTCGCCTCTTTTTTTGTAAACACCCCGTTTTTAATAGCCTGAAGATATTCGAAAAAGACCGGCCGGCATTAAAAGTAGGCTGGTTTTGTTATTGAGTTGGCGGAATTAATAAAATCGCTGAACAGGCACTAATTAAAGTTACCGAACTTCTGCCAGAAGATGAAACCCTCGGAGATTTTGTGATACAAAATTCAATTCAGCAGGTATTTTACCATTTGATCATCACGAAGGATAGCACCTATTACGCTATGCACAGGTGACTCGTGTTTTCCAGCTATCAGCTGAGCCGAATAGTAAGGAAGTGGATACTGGTACGCACGCGGCGCTTCATCCAGGCGTTTGATTTACATTATCGAACCTTACACTTGCAAAGTCGCGATACTCCATCGGGTTGATGGGAAAATTGGCCACGTCGTTTTGAAGTAACCGAATGGATTCTTCGTAATAAAGCGGAATAATTGCCGCATCGTCCATGGCGACCTGATCGGCTTGCAGTAATAACGAGATGCGTTTTTCATCGTTGGTTTCGCGCATTGCCGCTTCAAAAATATCGTCAAAGGCTTTGCTCTTGTATCGAATGGAGTTGATATAGGATTTCTCATTGATGTCATCAGGAACCAGCGCACCGTAAAAAAGATTGAGAAAGTTTTCTGGGTCGGCATAGTCGGCGTTCCAGCCATCACGCCAGAACAGGGCTTTTCCGGTTTCTACACGCTCGTAATGCTGTGAACGCGGCACCAAAGTTAATTCGATACTGATGTTGAGGGTTTCCTCTAACATCCTCTGAATCACCTCGGCCACTTGCACGTTGACAGCCCCCCCATAATTCAATTGCAGTGTGAGCACCGGAAAACCTTCGCCATTGGGGTAACCCGCTTTTGAGAGACTGTTTCGGGCCAGATCTGCATCGTAGTAATATCCTTTTACTTGTTGAGAGTCATACTCTTTAAAACAAGGAGGTACAATTCCGTATTCTGCGGGGATTCCTTTTCCCTGCAATGCGTAATCGACAATTTGCTGACGATCGATTGCATAGTTAAAGGCCTTTCTAACATTGACATCATCGAACACGTCACTTTGGTGCTGAAAACTGTAATACTGAACGATCATTGAAGGAATAGACTGAAACTGATAATCCTGAGGAACACCTTCTTTAATCTCTTCGCGGATTTTAACTACCTCTTCGGTTGGCAAGTCAAAAACCATATCCAGGTTGCCTTTTCTAAATTCATCCAGTTCGGTTCGCTTCTCTTTTATAAAGGTATATTTAATGGCATCCAGATACGGCAATTGATTTCCATATTCATCGGCTCCCCAGTAGTTCTGGTGACGCGCCAAAATGACCACTTCACCTTCTTTAACTGTTTTAGTGCGAAATGGCCCGGTTCCAACGCCGTGAATGCGCATTTCTTCGCCATATCGTTCGTAAGCTTCGGGTGGGTAGATCCAACATGCCGAAAGGGTAAGAATTTTCATCATCCCCGGAAAAGGATACGCTAACTCAATCTGAACCGTTCGGTCATTAATGGCTTTGATTCCTTCCACTCCCGATTCTGGCGCTTCGTTTCTAAGACTTAGCTGATAATAGTCAGAAGCCCCTTTTACTCGATCGAGAAAATATGACGCCATGACGTTGTCTGACGACGCGCGGCACAACCGGTCGAGACTAAACTTTACATCTCGGGCAGATAGTTCCCTTCCGCGGCCGTCTTTAAAGCAAGGGTCATCGTGAAAATAAACGCCATCGCGCAGATGAAAGGTATAAATCGTTCCGTCGTCATTTACCTCCCACGATTCAGCTAATCCTCCCACCAGTTCGAGCGTTGACTGATCGAGCTTCAACAACCCTTCATAAACCTGATTGGCGATGCGGTGACCAGTAACATCTGTGATATTTAAAGGATATAAGCTGCGAAAATCTTCAATTTCGTTTACTGAAAACACACCGCCATACTGTATGCCGCCTTTGCCAATCATCGTTTTATGCGTATAACCACTGTTACGGCTTTGGCAAGACCATAAAGTCACACATATTAAGGCAAGAAATAACGGAGCTAATCGAAACATTGGGTCATCATTATTTTACGCAGAGGCAGAATCAAATTTAGTTTTTTAATAACAAGTCGCCATATTTCTTAGACCAAGTAAATTTTCTCTTTGCTGAATACCAGAAATAACCTGTTGTAATTTCTGCCCCGATCATAAATATTACCTTATTTACCGTGAACATCCCTCTTATTGACCGGTCAATTATGAAGCAGCCAGCACATCGGCACGAGTAATTCAATTGGGCAGCATACTTTTGCGGCTTAAACTGCGTAGTTACTATTCCTGTTGAAACGGTTGAGTGATCATTCATGATATCGAATTAACTTTAGATTCAAATCACGCTCTGTTGTCGCACCGCCTGCACTTTAAATTGCTTTGGATTTTCCTGATGATTTCGGCCTTTCGGGTGTCGGGCCAGGAACTTTCGAACCTGCGTGAAAAAACCATTGCGATTACCGACACCGTACTTCTCGACACGCTGAGCATTATTCCTGGTTCGATAAATCTCAACATCAACGGTCAGCAAGTAGATTCGACTTTTTACGTATTGGATCCCATTGCAGGATTACTGATTTGGAATGACTCCATTTTACCCAGCGACTCCGCTATCATTATCTACAGAACATTTCCATTGTCTTTTACCGAGCCCCTTTATAATAAATCGCCCGACCGCATTGCACCGAGAGAAAGTGACATTCAAAATCCATTTGTGTATCGGCCGGAAGACTTGGCGCGCAACGAGGATATTTTCGGTTTGGGCGGCATGGACAAAAGCGGTAGTATTTCACGTGGGGTGGGTTTTGGAAACAATCAGGATCTAACGGTCAATTCAGGACTTAACTTGTCGCTTTCCGGAAAAATCACGGACAACATCTCTATTCTGGCATCGGTAACAGACAATAACATTCCCATTCAACCCGAAGGAAACACCGCACAATTACAAGATTTCGATCAGGTATATATCCAGTTGTTCGACGATAAAAACCGGCTGACCGTCGGCGATTTTCAGCTTCACAAGCCACCCGGTCATTTTATGAATTACTTTAAACGTGCGCAGGGTGGCTCATTCGAAACCCGGCAATTGCTGGATAAATCACGCGATCCATCGGCCGAAAACAATCAAATTTATTTGCAAGCCAGCGCTGCCGTCTCCAAAGGAAAGTGGAGCCGCCAAGTCATCATCGGCACCGAAGGAAACCAAGGGCCTTACCGATTAAGGGGCGCTGAGGGGGAAGAATTCATCATCGTTTTGGCCGGCACCGAACGCGTTTATATCGACGGCCGGCTTATGCAGCGCGGACAGGAAAACGACTATATCATCGATTACAACTCGGCCGAGCTTATCTTCACGCCCAATCAGCTCATCACAAAAGACCGCAGAATTACCGTAGAGTTTCAGTATTCTGAGCGCAACTTTACCCGAACCATGGTTCAGTTGGCCACCGGGATTAACGCCGAGAAATACGATGTATATCTGAACGTTTATTCGGAGCAAGATTCAAAAAATCAATCATTGCAGCAGGATCTCACCCAGGCCGACCGAAGCTTTCTCTCCACCATCGGCAACGATATTCAATCGGCAGTGGTTCCCGCCATCGACAGCGTGGCATTCAACAACGAGCAAATACTGTATATGATGACCGACAGTTTGGGCTACGACAGTGTTTTTGTTTATTCTACCGATCCCGAAACTGCGCAATACCAGCTTTCCTTTTCTAATGTTGGGCAAGGCAACGGAGACTATTTGCAAGATGGGTTTGGTGCAACCGGACGGATATTTAAATGGATGGCTCCGGATACGGTTGGTGGTCAGGTTGTGCGCAATGGTCGGTTTGAACCGGTTATTCTTTTGGTGACGCCAAAAAAGAAACAATTGATTGCTGCCGGTGGTCGTTGGAAAATTGCTCCCGAGACTTCATTGGGTATTGAGCTGGCCGCATCAAACAGCGACCTCAACACCTTTTCTACGATTGACAACGATGAAAACACGGGTGTTGCAGCGCTGATCACTTGGGACAACCGCAACAACCTGCAACCAAAAAACGACCAGCACCCACTGTATATCAACACCATTGCACGATACGAACTCGTAGAATCTAGATTTGAACCCATCGAACGCTTTCGGGCGGTTGAATTTGACCGCGATTGGAATATTACCGACCTCGATCAAAAGAGCAATCAACACCGTGCATTGGCAGGTGTAGGAATAGAAAAACGCGATATTTTCCGCCTGGATTACCAACTCGAATCGTTTAATGCGGTGAACGCATTTGAGGGGTTGAAAAATCAGATCAGTGCTAATCTCGACTACAAACGATATTTCCTGGATTTTCAGGGGAGTATTCTTCGCAGCTCAGGAAATATCGACACGCGCTTTGACCGACACCGTACAACAGCCATCAAAAAATTCAAATGGTTCAATGTGGGATATGTTGATGAGCTCGAAAAAAACACCTTTTCTTATACCGGCAGCGACTCGATGGCAGCCAACAGCTATGCTTTTCACGAGTGGGAAGTATACATCGGCAATCCCGACACCTCGTTTTTCGGATACCGTGTGTTTTATTCTCAACGCACCGACCGACGAAGCTACCAAAACGATCTGGTCAGCTCTGAATTTGCAGAGCAGTATGGCGTGGAACTGGCTTATTCAAAGGATCCCAGACATCAGTTACGCAGTCGGATTGTGCACCGGCAAATGAAAGTGTTGAATGAAGAAACCGCTATCAGCGAACCCGAAAACACGCTGCTGGGCAACATCAATTATGATATGCGTGTGTTGAAAGGAGCATTAAACATGAACCTGTATTATGAAATCGGTTCGGGGCTGGAGCGTGCCCGTGAATTTATTTATGTGCATGACCCAACCGGACAGGGGCCGTACACCTGGATCGACTACAACGGAAACAACGTACAAGAACTTAATGAATTTGAGCTGGCCCGGCCCGAAGATGGAAACCGCTATCTCCGAATTTTCACGCCCACGGATAATTATGTACGCGCTTTTACTAATCAATACAGCCACTCTATAAACTGGAATCCGGTCGCCATTTGGGGAAACAAAAGAGGGGTGCTGAAATTACTGTCAAAAGTTTCCGATCAACTGGCGTTTAGAATTGATCGCAAGACACGCGGAGAAACCGGAATGGATCGTTTTAACCCGTTTATTACCGAACTGGCCGACACGGCGCTAATTTCTGCCAATACGGCATTGAGAAATACGGTGTTTTTCAACCGCTCACACTCAAAGTACGGCGTGGATTACACTTTTGGCCGTAACTCCGGAAAGTCGCTGCTCACTAACGGCTTCGATTCTCGAAACACGAGCTTGAATGAGGTTAAGGTGCGCTACAACATCAGCAGGGTTTTTGGGGTGATATTGCGGGGAGAGCAAGGAGAAAGAAGCAATTCATCCGACTTCCTATCCGGACGGAATTACAAAATAAACTACAACGAAATTGAACCTTCAGTGAGTTACCAGCCCAACACATCGCTGCGCGGCACGTTAAAATTCAGATTTACCGAAAAGGACAACGACGCCGACCTTGGTGGCGAAAAAGCCATACTACAGGATCTGGGAGTTGAGCTGCGTTACAATCAGGTGTCGAAAGGGAGTTTGTTGGCACAGGTTAATATGGTGAACATTCGGTTTTCAGGAGCTGGCAACTCATCGTTGACCTACGAAATGCTTGAAGGATTACGTGCGGGCACTAATTTCACTTGGTCTGTTTCTTATCAGCGCACACTGGGCAAAAACATTCAGCTCAACCTCAGCTACAACGGACGTAAATCCGAAGAGTTAAATGCCGTTCATAGCGGAGGCGTTCAGCTCAGGGCATACTTCTGATTAGCGCAAATCAAAAGTAGCGGTTCCGATAAGGGTTTCGGACTCGTATACCTCGGCAATGTACTGACCGGTGGGAAGCTCACTGTTCACGGTGTAGTATATGCAAACATCCTGATCTTCGTTATTGTAATCGATTTCGCGCTTCACGCTATAAACCCCCGATACGCCATCAAATCTGAAGGTTTGCGGCTCGCCGGTGGAGCCTTCCAGCACCATCGCCTCCGGACTAATTAATCGCAGATAAAGGGTTTTCTTTCCGCGTTTGGTGATTATATTCTCACCAATCACCCCACAAACTTTAATCATTTCGGCCCGGGATGCCCGATTGGTTGAAGACTGTTTTCCACTTCCTCGAATACGGATGGCTTCTGCCACCAGATCGCGCGTAGGAAGCACCGAGCCTTTAGCAATAACGCCTTCGAGGTCTGAAGTTCTGGTTTCGAGCTGACTCTTGGCTTGTGTAACGGATGAAAGCGCTTGATTCAGGCTGTCGCGATCCAGACGCAGACTAATGTTTAAGGTGTTGAGCGAGTCGATGGTAACCAAGTAGCCTTTCATAACGGTGCGCAGGGTACTGGCTTCCTTTTTCAACTTGTGGATAATCCACGCGTCGTCCTTATGCTTATCCGCTTGCTTAAGCAACTCGCGAATTTGCTCCTGCTGTGCTGCTATTTCAACCTGCATTTGTTCATTGTTGACCGTCACTGTATCATACTGAATGAGCATTTCCTGAAGATCATTCCGCAAGGTGAGCGATTCATTTTCCAGCTCCAGAATCTCAGTAGACTGAACATCTACCTCCTGGGTTTTGGTCAATAAAAAATAGCCCAGCACAATGCTAACCACTGCCAGAACAACGATCAAAATAATCAGCAAACGATTGTTGCTGTTATCCTTGTCTGCCTTTCCAGATGACTCATTTGACGGTATTGGCGGCTTGGGTGGCGTTGTGCTCATATTTCTAAATTACAAGATTTAACTGCGAAATTGCTAAATTAACATCAATTTATCACTACCTGCTGGCAGTGTTTAACCAACTTTCAACCGTGTTTAGTGAATTGCTTTCGATATTGTTCCCGAATTGCTGTCCAGCCTGTGGAGAGGCCATGGTTCATGGTGAATCGATGATTTGTACCTATTGTCTTTCGGCCCTGCCCTTTACCGATTTTCATAAGTATGCCAACAATCCGGTAGAGAAATTGTTCTGGGGCAAAACCAATCTTAAAGCAGGCACAGCACTGTTCTACTTTAACAAAGGCAATCGCGTGCAACGGCTAATGCACCAGCTCAAATATCATGGAGGTTATGAGGTAGGGGTGATACTGGGACACATGCTTGGCAACCGAATAAAACACAGCGAGCGATTTGCGCAAATAGACCGCGTTATTCCTGTTCCGCTCCACCCAAAAAAGCTCAAACTTAGGGGGTTCAATCAAAGTGAGGCGATTGCAAAGGGCATTGCTGAATCGGCCGGAATACCACTCGACATCACCACGTTAGCGCGTAACATCAACACGGCTACGCAAACCAAAAAATCGAGATTTGATCGCTACAAAAACGTTAAGGGTGTTTTTGAACTCAAAGCATTTGATTCGCCCTGCCAACACGTGCTGCTGGTAGATGATGTGGTGACGACCGGCTCTACGCTCGCGAGCTGTATCGACACGGTGCAGTCGGCAAAAATCGATGTAAGCATTTGTGTTGCGGCCTGCGCCGAATAAACGCGTGATGTGGTTATCTTTGACGCAAAATGATGTTTTGAATAAAATCCAGCGGTATCAGCACAGTCTGCAACAAATTGAAGGCATCACATCCGAAGAATCCGATCTGATTGCCAATCTGGCCAATATCACGGCTGTGCTTCGGCAACAGCTCGGTTATTACTGGATTGGCTTCTATCTTGTTTGGGGTGATGAACTGGTTGTGGGGCCTTTTCAGGGTACTCCGGCCTGCGTGCGCATCGGCTACGGAAAAGGGGTTTGCGGCCATTGCTGGAAGCAGGCAGAAACCCAACTGGTGCCCGACGTGCACGATTTTCCCGGACACATTGCCTGCGACCCGCATTCGGCTTCCGAAATTGTTGTCCCTGTTTTTGATAAAGCAGGCGAGGTTGCTATGGTCCTCGATGTCGACCACACCGAGCGAAATACTTTTGACGAAACAGACCGACAATATCTCGAAAAACTGGCCACTTACATCACAACCCTGCTTTAATGAAGTATTTTAAGTTGTTTGTAAGCTTTATTACTGTGGCCCTATTGATGACCGCTTGTGCACAAATGAAACCGCCAACGGGAGGCGATCGAGATGTTGAACCACCGGTATTGTTGAAATCTACCCCGGAAAATTTTAGTACGGATTTTACCGCTACGCGAATCATTTTGGAGTTTGACGAATTCATCCAGCTCCGAAACATCGGCACGCAATTGGTCATCAATCCAGCTATGGAAAAGCGGCCTTCGTTCCGGATGAAAGGCAAAAGGCTCTTCATCGATCTCAATAGTCCGCTTCAGGATGAAACCACCTATGTCATCAACTTCGGCGACGCCGTGGTAGACCTCACCGAAGGCAATAAGTTGAGCGGGCTGCAATATGTATTCTCTACCGGAAGTTATTTGGATTCGCTGCAGGTGCGCGGACTGGCCATCGATGCTTTTGATCAAACGCCAGCAAACGACGTGCTCGTGGTGCTTTACAGCAATTTCACTGACACCACGCTGACAAAAGGACGTCCAGACTACTTCACTAAGACCAGTAAAAACGGCGAGTTTGAAATTAATTTCATCCGTCCTGGCACGTATCATCTGTATGCGATCGGCGACGAAAACAGCAATTATCAATACAATGCGCCGGCAGAAATGATTGGGTTTATCGATTCAGAGATTATTCCGGGGCCACCCGACACCACCAACATTCAGCAACAACTGTATTTGTTTCACGAAGAAGATACCACGCAATATATTGACGAGCGCAAAGAGATGCACTACGGCCAACTTCAACTGTACTTCCATCGGCCGGCAGACAGCGTGCAATTGCGTCCGCTGGATGATGAATACAACATTATCTTCGAACAGGGCACAGTGGGTGACACGGTTACGGCTTGGTTTCCCAACAGGAAAAGTTTTCCCGAACTGGAAAATATTCGGGTACTGGTCTCAGATCAATCGGGTTTTCAAGACACCCTTCGGTGGAATTTAATTAAGCGCAGAAACGATGCAGATCCGCAGTTAACCATCAATGACAACCTGCTATTTAATTTCAATCCATACCGCCCCATGCGATTTGAGTTGAACCACCCGGCAACCCTCGTTGACACATCGCGCATTTCGCTGTTCCGCGATTCGGTTGAAGTTGACTTTAATTGGAGCAGCACATCGATTCGAAAATTTGAACTTCACCACCCTTGGGAACCCGGCGAAACATATGAAGTGATTATTCCTGACAGTACTTTTTTTGATGTTTTCGAGATGACCAACGACACGCTCAAAAAGTCGGTTCGGATGCGCGAGGAACGCTATTTTGGCAACCTGCAATTCGATCTGAGATATGATGAGCGACAGAATATCATTCTGCAACTGCTCAGCGATCGCGGGGAAGTGATTAAGGAGGTTCAGCCGAAAACATCGGGGGTAATTACCTTTAATCGAATGGACCCCGCCACTTATTCAATGCGGGTAATATACGATCTGAACGGTAACGGCAAATGGGACACCGGCAGTGTGGCAGAAAGCCGACAACCTGAACCTGTGGTTGTTTACACCAACAGCATACAAATTCGCTCCAACTGGGACATGGAATTGACTTGGGATCTAACCGGAGATTAGACCTTTATTTCAAAGTTGTCGCGGTCGTTGAGAACAGGAAATTTCTTTCGGAACATTTCCAGCTCTTTGGCATTGAGTTTTGCCTGAACAAAGCCTTCTTCGCCATTCTCCAGAGAAGAAATCACCTCTCCTTTTGCATCGATGATAGCAGAGGCCCCTTCGTAAATTAAGCCCTGTCCGTCGGGCCCCACACGGTTGACCCCTACTACATAACTCTGATTTTCGATGGCGCGAGCTTGCAGCAGTTTGCTCCAGGCAGTGGTTCGCGGAGCAGGCCAGCAGGATACGTAAAGCGCCGCGTCATAATCTCCGGAATTTCGGCTCCACACCGGAAAACGCAGATCGTAACATATCTGCAGCAAAATACGCCACCCTTTGAGGTTGACAATTACCCGCCGATCGCCGGGGCTGAAATGATGATGCTCGCCAGCCATGGTGAAACAATGTCGCTTGTCGTACCAGCTGGTTTGTTTATCGGGAGTAACCCACATCATTCGGTTGACATATCGGTTGTTTTCTTCAATCACCATGCTGCCGCAAATCACCGCGTTCCGTTTTTCCGCCTCCTTTTGCATCCAAGCATGCGTAGAGCCGTTCATGGGTTCGGCTATTTTGGCCGCCTCCATCGAAAAACCGGTAGAAAACATTTCGGGTAGTATGTACAAATCGGCCACAGGAGCTTTTTCCAGCCACTCGGAAAACAGCCGATGATTGGCCAGCGGGTCGTGCCAGTGCAGCGTGGACTGAATTCCCACCACTTTCAGTTCCTGTTTCATCAGCTTATTTGCTTTAAAATGTCACCAGCTTTGGTCAGGGTCTCGTCATTTTTGGCAAAACAAAACCGCAGATAATATTCGTTTCGGCCGTCTTCATTAAACACAGAAATGGGAATTGACGAGATGCCATTTTCTTTGGTCAGCCTTTGTGCAAAATCAACGTCGTGCTCATCTGAGATTTCGCGATAATTCAACAACTGGAAATAGGTGCCGCCAGCGGGTGAAAAGGTGAACTTTGAGCCCGTAATACTTTTCAAAAAGACATCGCGCTTGTGCTGATAAAACGCCCCCAACTGATCCATTCTTTCTGTGTTTTCCATGTATTCTGCCAATGCATGCTGCGTTGGTGAGTGACTGGTAAAAACGATGTATTGATGACATTTCTTGAACTCCTGCATCAGGTTGGGTGAAGCCAGGCAATATCCCATCTTCCATCCGGTGACGTGAAAAGTTTTTCCAAACGAGGCCACTACAAAGCAACGGTCGCGCAGGTCTTCAACCGCCAGTACGCTACAATGTCTATTTCCGTCAAAAACGATGTGTTCGTATACCTCGTCGCTCAGAATTAAAATATCCGTTTCGCGAATCATTTCAGCCAGTTGGTTCCAATGATCGCGTGTAAATAAAGTGCCGCTGGGGTTGTGCGGCGTGTTGACAATGATCATTCTGGTTTTGGGCGAAATGGCGTCCTGCAATTTTTGCCAGTCGGGAGAAAAATCCGGAGCCACCAGCGGAACGGTTATCGTTTTCGCCCCGCAAAGTTCAATTGCCGGCCGATAACAATCGTAGGCAGGGGTAAAAATGATCACCTCATCGGCTGGATGAACGGTCGCAACAATGGCGGTAAATATGGCTTGAGTGGCCCCAGCGGTAATGGTGATATCCGAATCGGCGTTGAGTGCACAACCGTAGCGTGCGTTGGCCTGATGCACAATGATATCTCGCAATCCTTGAACTCCCGGCATTGGCGGATATTGATTGTGATCGTCTTTCATGGCCTTATTTACAAGCTCAATCAATTCGGGATCTACAGGAAAATCGGGAAATCCTTGCGATAAATTCAGGGCCTGGTGCTTTCCAGCCAATGCGGACATTACTGAAAAGATAGAGTTTCCGGTGTTGTCCAGTTTGGAAATTGGTTTCATCATGTGCTATGATAAGATGAAAAAAGGTCGGACATCACACCCGACCTTTGATAAAAAGCCGAATGGCTAATCTACTCCTTAGAAATATTGGCACCGATAAATTCACGGTTCATGCGGGCAATGTTCTCGAGTGAAATCCCTTTGGGGCACTCCACTTCGCAAGCGCCCGTATTTGAGCAGTTTCCAAACCCTTCGTCGTCCATCTGCTTCACCATATTCAATACACGCTCCCTCGCCTCCGGGCGTCCCTGAGGCAGCAAGGCAAGTTGAGAAACCTTGGCAGAAACAAAAAGAACAGCCGACGAGTTTTTACACGCTGCAACACAGGCGCCACATCCAATACACGCGGCTGCATCAAAAGATTTATCGGCGTCGGCTTTGGGTACTGGAATGGCATTGGCATCAATGGTATTTCCACTGGTGTTAACCGACACGAATCCTCCGGCCTGAACAATCCTGTCAAACGCTGAACGATCAACCACCAGGTCCTTAATGACTGGAAATGCCTTTGCGCGCCACGGTTCGATATAGATGGTATCGCCATCCTTAAACGAGCGCATGTGTAATTGGCAAGTCGTTATTTCACGTCCGGGTCCATGCGGACGACCGTCGATATAAAGGCTGCAGGTTCCGCATATTCCTTCCCGGCAATCGTGATCAAAGGCAATGGGGTCATCTCCCTTTTCTACCAGCTCATCGTTCAATACATCAAGCATTTCCAGAAAAGACTGATCGGGCGAAACCCCTTTGGCTTCGTATGTTTTCATTTCGCCTTTGGTTGAGGCATTTTTCTGCCTCCAAACTTTTAGTGTTAAATCCATAACAGACTTATTTGTAGCTTCTTTGTTTCAGTTCGATGTTTTCAAAAACCAGTGGTTCTTTCAACATCTCAGCATCTTTGGGCTCTCCATTCGATTTCCACGCTGCGACGTAGGCAAATTCTGCATCGTGGCGCAATGCTTCTCCATCTTCGGTTTGAGACTCTTCGCGGAAGTGACCTCCACATGATTCCGCTCGGTTTAGCGCGTCGCGACACATCAGTTCGCCGAGTTCTAAATAGTCGGCCACGCGGCCAGCTTTTTCGAGTTCGGGATTCAGTTCAGTGGTTGCTCCGGGCACTCTAACATCTCGCCAAAACTCATTTCGCAGTTCCTGAATCTCAACGATCGCTTCTTGTAATTTAGTAGCGTTTCGGGCCATTCCACATTTATTCCACATAATTCGGCCCAGCTTTTTGTGGAAGTAATCAACCGCCTTAGTCCCTTTGTTGTTGAGGAGCTGATTGAGTCTGTCTTTGACTTCTTTTTCGGCGGCAATAAACTCCGGCAAATCGTTTGGAATTTGCCCAGTTCGAATGTCGTCCGCAAGGTAATCTCCTACGGTGTATGGAATCACAAAATAACCATCTGCCAGTCCCTGCATCAGCGCAGAAGCACCGAGTCGGTTGGCGCCGTGGTCGCTAAAATTAGCCTCACCCAGCGCATAACATCCGGGAATGGATGTCATCAGGTTGTAATCCACCCAAAGTCCACCCATGGTATAATGCACAGCGGGGTATATTTTCATCGGCACCTCGTACGGATTGTCGTCGGTAATTTTTTCGTACATCTGAAACAGGTTGCCGTATTTGTTAGCAACCACTTCTTTTCCGAGTGATCGCACAACGGCTGGGTCATCGGCATTTAAGCCCCGCACATGGGCTTGCTCTTTTCCATATCGGGTGATTGCGTATGAAAAGTCGAGATACACTGCCTCTCCGGTTGCATTTACCCCAAAGCCGGCATCGCATCGTTCTTTTGCCGCCCGTGAGGCAACATCGCGTGGCACCAAGTTTCCAAAAGCCGGATATCTTCTTTCGAGGTAAAAATCCCGGGCTTCGTCAGGAATATCCAGCGGGCTTTTCTTGCCTTGACGGATTGCCTCGGCGTCTTCTTTGTTTTTCGGCACCCAAATTCGGCCATCGTTTCGGAGTGATTCTGACATCAGCGTCAGTTTAGATTGGTAGTTTCCTGACACCGGAATGCAGGTGGGGTGGATTTGTGTAAAGCACGGATTTGCAAAATAAGCTCCGCGTTTGTGTGCTTTCCATGCCGCCGTGGCATTACTTCCCATTGCATTGGTAGAGAGGAAAAACACGTTTCCGTATCCGCCAGTACATAGCAACACTGCGTGGGCTGAATGCCGCTCCACTTCGCCGGTTACCAAGTTTCGAGCAATAATTCCTCGCGCCTTACCACCAACCAATACCAAATCGAGCATTTCGTGGCGATTATACATCTGCACCTGACCTTTTCCAATCTGGCGCGACAAGGCAGAATAGGCTCCGAGCAGCAATTGCTGCCCCGTTTGTCCTTTGGCATAAAAAGTTCTGGAGACCTGAACTCCGCCAAAAGACCGATTATCGAGCAACCCGCCATACTCGCGTGCAAACGGCACACCCTGCGCCACACACTGGTCAATTATATTTCCAGACACTTCGGAGAGCCGGTGAACATTGGCTTCACGCGCCCGGTAGTCGCCCCCTTTAACGGTATCATAAAACAGGCGATAAATGCTGTCTCCGTCATTTTGATAGTTTTTTGCTGCATTGATTCCCCCTTGTGCCGCAATGGAGTGAGCACGTCGGGGGCTGTCCTGATAACAGAATGCTTTTACCTTGTAGCCCATTTCTGCCAGCGAGGCTGCTGCCGAGGCGCCGGCAAGTCCGGTGCCGACCACGATAATATCAATGTTCCTTTTGTTGGCGGGGTTCACCAAGCGGATATTGTTTTTGTGGTTTGTCCACTTTTTATCTATCGGACCTTCGGGAATATTAGCGTTCATCATGTTGTTCATTGTGTTACTAAATGTCGATTAAGCCAGAAAATGATAAAGCGCAATCACCGTAAATCCAAGCGGCACCACCACAGCATAAATGCGCGACACGCTTTTAATTATCGGCGTATATCGCTTGTGATTAAGCCCCACCGACTGAAAAGCCGACTGGAATCCGTGGGTTAGGTGCAAGCCGAGGAAAATAAACGATAGAATGTAGATTATCACCCTGATTGGATCCTGAAATTTGTGCTGAAGTTCTTCGAAATACCGCATTTCTCCAGCGGCGTTAAGACCAGACATATCGCCGTCTACAAACTTGAGTTTCAACTCTGGAAACCAGAAGTCATAGTAGTGTAGTCCCATAAACAACAACACCATGATTCCGGTAATTATCATATTCCGGCTCATCCAGGTAGAATTGGCCGAAGGCTTACTGTAAGCGTACGATATTGGACGCTTGCTGCGGTTGCGGATTTCGAGCACCACCCCCAAGGCGATATGAAAGACCACCGCAAAAGTCAACACCGGCTGAAGCCCATATTGAACCAAGGGGTTGGTCCCCATAAAATGGGAGGTAATGTTAAAAATTTCGGGGTTGATAACCGATAGAAAATTGATAGCAACGTGCTGCAGCAAAAAAACCAGCAAGAAAAACCCCGACAATGCCATTGCTACTTTTCGGGTAATGGACGCCCAATTGTTTCCGGACTTTGATGTACTCATGTTTCGCGTTGTATCCTGATTAGTCTTAATCTTAATAAGTGCAAAGCTAATGGATGTAAAATAGCGCATCCTCAAAATCACCATATTTAGACGCAATCTAAATAATGTTGAGTAACGAGCGTGTATATTTACCTTTGCATATTCACAAATGTATTTAAAAAATGAAGTATTCTCCTTTAAGCCAAGAAACCTACATCAAACACCGCAGAAATTTTAAGGAAAAGCTTGCCCCGGGCGCGTTGGCTATATTCAACTCCAACGACATTATGCCCACCAATGCGGACGGGACTTTTCCGTTTCGCCAAAACAACGACTTGCTGTATTTATGTGGAGTAGATCAGGAGAATACAACCTTATTGCTCTTTCCGGAGGCCCACAATAAACAGATGCGCGAAATTCTTTTTTTGAAAGAAACCAGCGAGGAGATTGCCATTTGGGAAGGCGCGAAATTTACCAAAGAGCAGGCCAGATCACTAACAGGCATTCAAACCGTGATGTGGAATGATCAGCTCCAAAGCGTGCTGAACACTTTGATGGCCGAAGCCGAGGTGGTTTATCTTAATAGCAATGAACACACGCGATCTGTCAGTTTAGTGGAAACCCTCGATGACCGTTTTTCGAAATGGCTCAGAAAGACCTTTCCGCTGCATCGCTACGAACGCAGCGCACCCATCATGCACACCTTGCGGGCTGTAAAAACTGCGGAAGAAGTAGCGCAAATTCAGCGCGCGTGCAACATCACAGAAAAGGGATTTCGCCGGCTGTTGAAAATGATCAAACCCGGCGTATATGAGTTTGAAATAGAGGCCGAGCTCGCACACGAGTTTTTGATGAACCGCTCCCGAGGTTTTGCCTATGATCCGATAGTGGCCTCTGGTGCCAATGCCTGCGTTCTACACTATGTCCAAAACAATCAACAATGCAACGACGGTGATGTCATTCTGATGGATGTCGGTGCCGAATACGGCAATTACGCCTCTGACATGACCCGCTGTGTGCCGGTGAATGGAAAGTTCTCGCCACGCCAAAAAGAAGTGTACAGCGCTGTGCTTCACGTAATGAAAGAAGCCATGAAGTTGCTGCGGCCCGGGGTGTATCTCAATGATTATCACCAGCAGGTTGGCACCCTAATGGAAGAGCAGTTGTTGAAACTGGGCTTGCTGAAACAATCAGACATCGACAATCAGGATCCTTCTTGGCCTGCTTACAAAAGGTATTTCATGCACGGCACGAGCCACTTTCTGGGGTTAGATGTGCATGATGTTGGGCTGTGGAATAAGCCGATTCAGGCCGGGAATGTATTTACCGTGGAACCGGGGATTTATATTCGCGAAGAAGGGTTGGGAATAAGATTGGAAAACAATATCCTGATTACTGAAAACGGTTTCGTCGACCTAATGGAAAATATTCCACTTGAGGCCGACGAAATAGAAAGATTGATGAATGAATAAATTGGGTCGTTAATCTTCGAGCGAAAACTTTGTGCTGCACACCTTGTCACCGTCCAGAACCAGTAAAATATACTGGTCGGGATATAGATCGGTGATCTCTACATGAGTTACATCGTTTTTAATTTCACCAGTGAGTAGGATTCTACCGTTCAGGTCGCACACGTCATATAAGGTGCGATCGGTTGATGGTGTATAGTTGACAGTGAGAATATCTCTGTTTTCAAGATTTACCCGCAAGCGATTTCGATAGTCGGTGAGTTGTTGATTCTTTATCATGTTCATATTATGGGAAAGTATTTTTACCAAGTTATATGCCGATCTTACGGACAACCCGCTTTGGGGTTTCGATACTGCTAAAAAATTTAGACCAAACAGGTTTTAAGGGGGTCGAAAAACATTCAATCGCATCAACTTGAGTCTGTATTCAGTCCTTTAACTTTCTGTTGTAGTCATACTTCGCCGCACATAGGCCATGATTAAAAATAACGCTCATTAAGCTGGAGTAACGGCACAATAGTGTGGACTACGATTCATGATTGTGTAGATTTTCAACCCGAACTATGAGCCATTTTGCCACTGCGAAAAGGAAAACTTTTAGTTTTAACCCTGTGTTCCCTCATCATAAAGCATCTATTCAATGAAAAGCGTCGAAAAACTCAGGGCCATCATCGTAGACGACGAGCAAAACGCCCGAGAAAACCTGGCCATGCTGATTAAAGAATTTTGTCCGCGCATCGAAGTCGTAGGAAAAGCCGATGGCGTGGAACAGGGGCGCGAACTGATTGAGTCAATTCAACCAGATGTGGTTTTTTTGGACATCAGAATGCCGTCTGGTGCCGAGGGCTTTGATCTGCTACGCCAAGTGGACGACCAAAAATTTCTGGTGGTTTTTGTCACTGCTTTTAGGGATTACGCTTTGGCCGCTTTTAATGCGGATGCCGTTCACTATCTGATGAAACCCATTGACATTGACGAATTGATAAGAGCAGAGGAAAAGTTAGTTGGGCAGTCTTTGCGATTCAAAACAACACCCGCTCATTATCAATCCTACCGCCGTGACATGGAGGTGGCGCTACAACACATGGTGCTGAATCAGCAACGAATTTCTGTTCATCACAGTCGCGGCATAAGAATTTTAAAGCCTGCCGAAATCGTTGCGGTTTCTGCCGATGGAAATTGCTCGATGATTTATCTGACCGATGGCTCGCGGTTTTTAGATACCCGCACATTAAAGACCTATGCCCATCTATTGCCCAACATTACCTTTTTCAGGGTGCATCGATCGCACCTTATCAATACCGCACATATTGTTGAAGTGATTCGCACCAACGGAGTCTGGTTGATGATGACAGATGGCCAGAAAATTCCGGTAAGCAAGAAACGGCTACATGATTTTCTGCAATTCATTGGCGCCGCTTAATCACTCAGAATCACCTTTCACTCATTGATTGCAACCGTTGGCCGTCAACACCCATCAAAGCCGCTGGTTTGTCGTTAACTTAACATCAAATAATATGTTAAGCAATGAAATTACGCGCACTTATAGTTGATGACGAATTCAATGCCGCCAGCAACCTCCAAATGATGATCGAAGAGTTTTGTCCTGAAATTACGGTTAGCGGTACGGCCAATTCTGCCGAAGAGGCCAGAAGCTTTCTTGAAGAACAACAGGTGGATGTGGTTTTCCTCGACATTAAAATGCCGCGCGAGGATGGTTTTTCCTTTCTCCAGTCGCTTCCCAACCGGACGTTTTCCGTTGTATTCACCACCGCACATAACGAATTTGCGCTTAAGGCCTTTCGTGCCGACGCCATCGACTATCTCGAAAAGCCTATAAGCGTTGAAGATTTGCAGAAAACCACCCAAAAATTGCTGAAGCTGCACGCAACGGGCGCAACCAATCTGGATAAAGAACAATCCCTGCAAAACATGCTCAAGGATTTTAGCCTGTTTCCCGATAGCGAAAAAACATCCATTCCTACACGCGACGGGTATGTTATCATCAAAAACAAAGACATCATCCGGCTGGAAGCTTCAGACAGTTATACCAATATATATCTGGCCGATGGCCGGCGGTTTATGAGTAGTAAAAACATTAAAGTTTACGAGCACAACCTCAACAAACAGATGTTTTTCAGAACCCATAAATCTCACATCATCAACACCATGCATCACCTGAATGCCTTCAGCAGGACAGACGGAAATTTTGCTATCTTGTCGGACAACACATCTGTGCCCGTATCACGCAGAAAGCTTCCCGAATTCCTTGAGCACATTGCCAGCTTCTAAGAACATACTGCTTGTCTGGCGCCGACATTTACAGGTGTTTGGGATATTCATCACTTTGGCCATCCATCCGCTTTCGGCGCAGCAGTTCAGTTTTATTCATCACAGTATTGAGGAAGGTCTGGCGCAAAGCCAGGTGCGCGACATCGCACAGGACCACCATGGCTATCTCTGGTTTGCAACCATGGGCGGATTGAGTCGATTTGACGGAACGCGCTACACCAACTTTTCTACAGAACATGGTCTGATTGACAATCAAGTGAATTGCATTTTTTCGGCTTCAGATAAACACTTATGGTTTGGCTGTGCCGGGGGAATTTCGGTTTTCAGTGGCACCATCTTTACCTCCTTTCCGTTGCCAGAGGCGATCAGCTCATTTATGGTTAGTGACATCGTCGAAACCGATTCGGGCGACTTTCTGATTGCCACCAATGGCGCGGGACTATTACTGTTTTCACCAGCCAGTGGAGCGTATCACCCAGTCTCCGCTTTCCCAGACACAGAAATGATTAGGAAAATTCTCAAAACGCCAAAGGGCGACTTTCTCATCGGGTCGCGCTCTGGTCTTTACAAATTATCGGGCACCGACTTCAAAAGCGATCGACAAGTATTGCTCGATAAGGTTAGCGTCAGCGATATTGTTCTGAGCAGCAACAACAACATTTGGCTGTCCACCTTTGGCGAAGGAATTTTTCTACTCAATGAATCAGGCATACTCAACATCACCGAACAACAGGGGCTGCAGAATAATTTTGTCCGTGAAATTGCCGTTGATTCTTCGGGCTATCTTTGGGTGGCCTCTCGCTCAGGTCTCAATAAAGTTACCCCCGACGGCCAACCCACATTCAACACCAATATCGGGCTCAATTACGATAACATCAAAACCCTGTTTATCGATCGCGAGGAAAACCTTTGGATCGGCACCGACGGCAAAGGTGTATTTCGATTTACTGGTGAAAACTTTGTGACCTATTCAAAGAGCGACGGATTGATCAGCGACATTGTGATGGCCATTCACCGCAACGCTGATGGCAGCATGTGGCTGGGCTCGTACGACAATGGCGCCTGTTTGATGCTGCAAGACACCACCCATTGGTTTACCGCCGAAAACGGCCTGCTCCACAACACAATATGGTGTCTGCACAGCGACATGCAAGGCCGCACATGGTTTGGAACCAATATCGGTGTCAGTAGGTATGAGAACGGCACATTTACGCATTTTATGGGTGCTGCACCTGATCACTATTTCGAACGTGTTACAGCCATACACGAAGATAAGTCCGGGCGAATTTGGTTTGGGGTAGTGAATGGTATTGCCGTTTTTGAGAATGACCGGTTTTTGACGCCCGAGGAGCTGCAACCATTTCCAGGCACCCGGGTTCGAGGAATTTTCGAAACCGCCGATGGAGACATTTGGTTTGGGGCCGAAAACGGATTAATCCGCAAAACTGATGAAGGCTATCGGATATACGAAATTCCCGAAGCCCGCAAAAACACAGTTGTTTACAATGGGCTGCAGGATCACCACGGCAGAATCTGGGTCGGCACGAAAAGTGGTTTGTTTGCATTGGCTAATGATTCATTGCACCATGTGGCTTTTAGCGGTGGGTTTGGATCGAACACCATCAACTTTCTGCAGCAAGCAAAAAATAATCACCTGTATATCGGCACTAACAATGGGTTGTTTGTCCTTGATGTCAATGCATATAATAGGAGCGGCGTGGTGCGGTCAAAGCGTTTTACCGATCAGGAAGGGCTGGCCAGCTTGGAGTGCAACCAAAACGCTGTGTTTTTTGACCAAAATGAACAGCTCTGGTTCGGAACCACCGAAGGCGTCATTCGCTTTAACAGCGAAACGGATGTACTCGATTCAGAAAAGCACTACCCACTCGTATTAATTAATAGTATCCGGCTCATTCTGGAAGACAAAAACTGGCGCGAATATTCCGACAGCATTGACATTCATACAGGTTTGCCTATAAATCTTGAGCTGCAACCCCACAACAATCACCTGACTTTTGATTTTGTTGGCCTCTATTTTTCAAATCCCGCAAAGGTGGTGTACCAATATATGCTCGAAGGAGTGGATGAGAACTGGTCGCCCGAAACGGCGACCAACTTCACTACCTACGCCTCGTTACCCCACGGGGCTTATACTTTTAAAGTTCGCGCACATATTGTAGGCGATTCCCCTTCAGGTCGTTTTGCTTCATTTGAGTTTACCATATTACCTCCATTTTATCTCACTTGGTGGTTTATGGTTTTGTCGGCTTTTGCTGCAATCCTGATGATTTGGTTTCTGATATTTAGTCTGCTCAAAAACGAAGAGCGAAAACGCAGAACGCAGCAACTGGTTTACACCTCGAGAATGCTTGCGCTCGAGCAACAAACACTGAATTCTAGTATGAACCGTCACTTCATCTTTAACGCGTTGAATTCCATCCAGTATTACATCAATCGCCAAGATAAGCTTTCGGCCAACAAATACCTTTCGAGTTTTGCGCGTCTAATCCGTAAAAATCTGGACAGTTCGCAATCAAACTTTACCACTTTGGAAGAAGAAATCGAGCGAATTGAATTGTATCTATCGCTTGAGAACATGCGGTTTCCCGATAAGTTCACTTATTCTATTCACGTGGATCCATCCATCGATACCAATACGGTTCAGATTCCAACTATGTTGTTTCAACCTTATCTCGAAAACAGTATATGGCATGGAATTTTGCCCATGAAAGCTCCCGGCTTCATTACGGTTTCTGTAAAGCTTCAACACGATGATGTTGTGATAAAAATTGAAGACAACGGTATCGGCATTGAAGAGAGTAAAAAAATGCGTCAGGAAAACAATAATCTACACGTTCCTCAAGGGATGCAAATTAATCAAAACCGCATTGAGCTTTTTCGCAAAATGACGGACCAGAACTTTAAAATTGAAGGACCCTACGATCGGCAAACAATCGATGAGACCACACAAGGCACCGTAGTAGAAATTACATTTCCGCTAAAAAGTGAAGTGCAAAATGGCCTCAGCGCTTGATTATTCAGTAAACTATGTGTATGTTTGACTTCCGGCTTTAGTTGACAGCAGCAAAATGATGAAGTGGATTCCAACATTATCGGTTATTTTTTTCACCCTGATCGTTCTATCAGGTTGTCAGAAGGATGAGCTGAACGATTTACGTTCAGATGATAATTTCCAACAGAGCAATCCTACTGAATACCGTGCAAGTGACAATGTCGATCGCGGAGAAGGTGCTCTTTCCACCAGATCATACAATGCCGGCGATTCCACTTCCGGAAACAACGATGGCAACTCATCGGCTGCCTGCGATGGCTCCGATTCCGATGACAATACGGACGACGATAACGGCAACGGACTCATCAACGATGATAGCGATGATGAAGACGAAGGGCTGCGCCCCAGAACCCCTCAACTGGGCAATTCAAAATCGATGAGTAGTCGATTCTAACTCCCCCCTCTTTTTTCTTTCCAATAATCACAGTTCTACCGCTTCTTTTTAGCTGTACTTTTCCAACAGCTCTATTACCATCCTTCTGCTTTTTTCAGTATCTTATAGGGCGTGACATTTACGTCTGAACCCCATGTGTTATGGCCTTCGGGCCATTCGTCTTTTGACTGACTTGTCACAAATTAAGGTTCCAAGGCCAAAGACTGAACAATAAAAATTTCACAATAATATACATGTCCAATAGAGCTTCTGATCATCTTTTTCACCTGATTAAGTCGTTGACCAAGCCCGAAAAAAGGTATTTTAAGGTATATGTTTCGAGGCACGGCTCGGGCTCCAACTACATGCAATTATTTCAGGCTATCGAGAAACAAGAGCAATATGATGAAGAGGCCTTGAAGAAAAAATTTTGCGATACACCCTTTGTAAAACGTTTTGCCATTACAAAAAACAGACTGTACACTACAATTATACGCAGTCTGGATGCCTTTCACGCCAATAGCTCTATCGATGCCGAACTGCAAAGATTGCTGCACGCAGTAGAGATTTTCTATAAAAAATCGCTATATGAACAAAGTTACAAAATGCTGAAAGGCGCCAAGCGACTGGCCTACAAGCACGAAAAGCACACCACACTAATCGAAATTCTGAATTGGGAAAAGATGCTGGTTGAAAAGGACAATTACGAAGGTGTATCGGTAACCGACATCGACGAGATTCTTAAAGAAGACCAGCGAATAGCAAAGCTCATCGAAGTGTATAACGAATACTGGAACGTGAAGAGTCACCTGTTCAACATTCTTTTCCGAAAGGGTAAGGCACGATCAGAAGAAGAGATGAATCATTTTAAGCAAATTATAGACAACACATTGCTCCACCGCAAAGACATTGAGCTATGCACCCAGTCACGGTATCTGTATTTCCATATTTACAGCGCTTATTATTTCGGCACAGGAGATGACAAGAATTGCTATGAATTTCTCAAAAAAAACATTCAACTCATTGAAAGCAAATACCTACAATTTCAGGAGGAGCCCAACACCTACGTCTCTGTATTGACCAACGCCATTTACGTGGGCATGCAACTCAAAAAATATGATGAGGCTTTTAAATATCTGAAAACACTACGGAAAGTACCCGAAAAGCTGGTCATCAACTCCAATGAAAATCTCGACATCCGCATTTTTAATTCTGCATACAGCATAGAGCTGGCCTGGTATGCCCTTACCGGAGAATTTGAAAAAGGGTTGGCCATCATCAACGAAGTTGAAACCGGTCTGGAAAAGTACCAGCACAAAATGAGCTCGGTGCGAAAGGCTTCATTTTACTTCAGTATTGCTATTCTTTATTTCGGAGCGGGAATGTATACTAAGGCCCTTAAGTGGATAAACGAACTGCTCAATAATATTGACATCGACAAAAGTGAAGATATTCATTGTTTTGCTCAATTAATGAATCTGATCATTCACCTAGAACTAGGAAACAACGACCTGATTCCCTACACCTTAAAGTCAACCTCGCGCTATCTTGAAACACGAAACCGGGTTTATAAATTTGAAACTATTATGCTTCATTTTATCAGTGAGGCTTTGAAGGCCAAGGAACCAGAAGATCTCGAAAAAGTGTATGCCTCGCTGGCCCAATCACTGGAACCGCTAAAAGACGATCCGTTTGAAAGTTCGGCCCTTGAGCAGTTCGATTTTATTTGTTGGGCAGAAAGCAAAGTAAAAAAGATACCCTTTCGCGAACTGGTTGCCGAAAAAGCACGCATGCCGGTTTAATTATCCCGAAGTGCGTCCCAGCCCTGTGCTTTAATCGAGTGCTGGGTTTGCGAACGCGAAATGAGCTGCGCACCCGAATTTTCGTCTGTAATAAATCCAATGGCCGTCAGATTGGGATCGTTTTTGATTTTATCCCAATCCGCAACCGGAATCGTACACAACAACTCATAATCTTCACCGCCGTTCATCGTACAGGTTGTAGGGTCGAGACGAAATTCCCTGGCCCGGTCATACGTCAACGGATCTATCGGGATTTTTTCTTCGTAAATAGTACAACCCACTTTGGATCGATTGCAGAGGTGCAGCAGTTCCGAGGCCAATCCATCGCTGATATCGATCATCGAGGTGGGTTTAACCCCAATTTTATCAAAAAACCGGATCACATCCGCTCGCGCTTCGGGTTTGAGTTGTCGTTCTAACAGGTAGTCGTTCCCTTCAAGATCGGGTTGAGCCCCCGGAGCAGATTTAAACACTTGCTTTTCACGCTCCAAAATTTGAAGCCCCATGTATGCCGCACCTAAATCACCGCTCACCACCACAATATCATTAACTTGCGCGCCGTCGCGGTAAACCACATTTTGGGGTTTTGTTCTACCAATTGCCGTAACACTGATCACTAATCCCATTGTCGATGATGTGGTGTCGCCGCCCACGATATCCACCCCGTATTTTTCGGCGGCATAACGCATTCCGCCATAGAGCTCTTCGAGCGCTTCGAGTGTGTATTTGCTGGATATTGCCAGAGAAACGGTAATTTGTTCTGGACGGGCATTCATGGCATACACGTCAGACAGGTTTACCACCACCGCCTTATACCCAAGGTGTTTTAACGGAGTATAAGACACATCAAAATGAATCCCTTCGACGAGCATATCGGTAGTCATTACCAGCACTTCATCACCAGCTAATATTACAGCAGCATCGTCGCCCACCCCCTTAAGTGTTGATGGGTTGATCGGTTTTAAGCCGGCAGTCAAATGGTCTATGAGCCCAAATTCACCCAGGGTAGATAGCGGTGTCGTTTCTCTGTTGTCGAACATAATGCAAAATTACAGTTAAATGCGCATTAATTGGGTTATCGAAACCGTCAACATTCATTGACCAAAGGAATTGGTCTATAAAAAGGACGTTTTCATCTTAAATACCAGAAACAAGCGATAGGATTCTTGCAATTCGTCATATTTTCGGTACCTTTGCCGATAAAATCAACTCTATTTAGAATTAATCTAAATTAACACCAGTCACAGGGTTTAAACAAGCATTATAACCATGATTAAAGTAAACGACAACGCGCGTCTACAGGTTGAAAAAATTCTCAGCTCAGAGGAATACTCTCGTGAATCATTTCTGCGCGTTGGTGTACAGGGCGGCGGATGCTCCGGCTTAATGTACAACCTCAGCTTTGATACAGAGCTTAAAGAAAGTGATAAAATATTTGAAGATAACGGAGTAAAGGTGGTTGTAGATAAGAAGAGTTTTCTCTACCTGGTTGGAACCGAGCTACAATACACTGGGGGGCTGAACGGAAAAGGATTTGTTTTCGTTAACCCCAACGCATCACGCACCTGTGGATGTGGTGAAAGCTTTTCTATCTAAAAACGGAAACCATAAAGAATGTCACAAAGCGAAGAAGATAAATTATTAGAGGAAGTCACCAGCCGAGAATATGCCTTTGGCTTTACCACCGATATCGAATCAGACCGGGCACCCAAAGGGCTGAATGAAGACATTATCAGAATCATCTCTTCCAAAAAGAACGAACCAGAGTGGATGTTGGAATGGCGACTTCAGGCCTATCGGAAATGGCTGGAAATGGAAGAGCCAGAATGGGCACATGTTAAGTACGAAAAGCCCAGCTTTCAGGAAATCACATACTACGCCGCACCGAAGCAAAAACCTGTTTTAGACAGCTTGGATGAGGTAGATCCGGAGTTGTTAAAGACGATGGAACGATTGGGTATTTCTCTCGAAGAACAAAAACGGCTCACCGGTGTGGCAGTCGACTTTGTAATGGACAGTGTGTCTGTAGCCACAACGTTCAAAAAGAAACTGGGCGAGCTTGGCATCATCTTTTGCTCGTTTAGTGAGGCCGTTCTGGAACACCCAGAGCTGGTCAAAAAATATCTCGGTTCGGTAGTACCACAAAACGACAACTTCTATGCGGCGCTTAATTCTGCCGTTTTCACCGACGGATCTTTTTGCTACATCCCCAAAGGCGTTAGATGCCCAATGGAGCTCTCTACCTATTTCCGAATTAACGAAGCGGGCACCGGACAGTTTGAACGCACGTTGGTGATTGCCGACGAAGACAGTTTTGTGAGTTATCTCGAAGGCTGCACCGCTCCTTCCCGCGATGAGAATCAGCTTCACGCCGCCGTGGTTGAGCTGATCTCGCTGAAAGGTGCCGAAATCAAATACTCTACCGTACAAAACTGGTTTCCGGGTGATGCCCAGGGGAAGGGTGGCGTATTTAACTTCGTAACCAAGCGAGGGTTGTGCGAGGGTGAACGTTCAAAAATTTCGTGGACACAGGTAGAAACCGGATCTGCGGTGACATGGAAATACCCGTCGTGCATTTTAAAGGGCGATTATTCGGTAGGAGAGTTCTACTCAGTAGCGGTAACGAACAACCACCAGCAGGCCGATACCGGAACCAAGATGATTCACATCGGCAAGCATACCAAAAGCACCATTATTTCGAAGGGGATTTCTGCCGGACAAAGCCAGAATTCGTATCGGGGGTTGGTCAAAATCAACAAAAAAGCCCAACACGCCCGCAACTTCTCACAATGCGATTCACTACTGATGGGTGACAAATGTGGTGCCCACACCTTTCCGTATATCGAAGTGGGAAACCCCACCGGAAAAGTAGAACACGAAGCCACCACTTCTAAAATTGGTGAAGACCAGATTTTTTACTGCCTGCAACGCGGACTTGATGAAGAAAAAGCCATCAGCCTGATCGTGAACGGCTATGCGAAAGAAGTATTAAATAAGTTGCCCATGGAGTTTGCAGTGGAAGCGCAAAAATTGCTCGCCATTTCGCTCGAAGGCAGTGTTGGATAATCATAAGAGAATAAATGTTAGAAATCAATAATTTACACGCCCTTATTGAAGGAAATGAAATCCTTAAAGGGCTCAACCTTTCGGTAAAACCGGGAGAAGTTCACGCGATTATGGGACCCAATGGCTCCGGAAAAAGCACCCTGGCCTCCGTGCTGGCAGGCCGCGAAGAATTCGAGGTCACCCAAGGAGATGTGCAGTTTCTGGACAACAACCTGCTGGAGATGGCTCCCGAAGAGCGCGCCAGAGAAGGTGTCTTTCTCGCGTTTCAATATCCCGTTGAAATCCCAGGAGTGAGCAACATCAATTTTTTGAAAGCAGCAGTTAACGAAGTGCGGGAATACCGTGGCTTAGACAAACTATCTGCTGGTGACTTTCTGAAAATGGTGAAAGAAAAATCTACTTTGGTTCAGCTCGATGGCCGCCTCGCCAACCGGTCATTAAATGAAGGGTTTTCGGGGGGAGAGAAAAAACGCAACGAAATTTTCCAGATGGCCATGCTCGATCCGAAACTGGCCATCCTTGACGAAACCGACTCAGGGCTGGATATCGATGCGCTGCGGGTGGTAGCCGAAGGAGTGAACAGCATGCGTTCGGCCAACCGGTCGTTTATTATCATCACCCACTATCAACGACTACTGGATTATATCGTTCCCGATTTTGTGCACGTTCTTCACGAAGGAAAGATTGTAAAAACCGGTCCAAAAGAACTCGCACTCAAACTCGAAGAGCAAGGATACGATTGGATTAAGGACGACATAAACATTGAAGTATGAGCATAAAAACCGTCACAAGTGCCGCTGATACTGCTTTTGTCCAAGCCATTGCCGACTCCTACAAGGCATTGTTTGGCGCCGTCGGTCGTCAGCAAAGTGCTACCGCCCTATCAGACCTTGAGAACCAGCCTTTTCCAGACACTAAAAATGAGTTCTGGAAATACACACGGTTGGGGCGACTAACCCGAAATAGCTTTACCTTTCAGCAGCCCGCACAGCCTTCACCGCAGATTTCGACTATCGCCGATGAACAAGTGGTAAAACTCATTTTTGTGAACGGCATTTTCAACGCTGCACTCAGCGACCGTCTACCGGAAGGCGTCACCATGTCTATTGCTGCCGCCCAAACCGATTTTCCAGATAAATTCAACGCGCTGGCTCAACCCAAAATGCGCATCCTGGACGCCATCAACACCGCCTTCTGCCCCGAAACGGTTTCTTTGAATATCCCCGCAAACACTGTTGTTGCTCCCCTGATTCACATCGGTCATTGGGCAGAAGGAGAAAACAGCATGAGCCAGCCCCGCATTCTGGTCAACGTTGGCAAGGGTTCAAAAGCTGCAATTGCCCAGACATTTGAGGGAAATGCCGCCGGTTTTACCAATGCAGTATCCGAAGTTTTTATAGCTGAAAACGCACGTCTCGATTGGTTTAAAATGGAATTTGAACCTGAATCACGTTTTCACCACAGTGCAGACTACGCACGAGTAGATGGCGGTGGACATTTTTCCATTGTCACCATACCTAAGTACACCGGGTGGATCCGCAACAACCTCTATATTAAAATGGCCGGAAGTAATGCGTTTGCACGTCTCAACGGGCTGTGTCAGCTCAATGGAAAACAACACGTCGATAACAACACTTTTGTTGACCACGCCGTAGCCCACTGCGACACTTCGGAATTGTACAAATACATTCTGAGTGATGAAAGCACCGGCGTTTTTAACGGAAAAGTAAATGTGCGTCAGGATGCTCAGAAAACCAACGCGTTTCAGCAAAACAACAATCTGCTGCTTTCTAACGATGCACAGATTTATTCCAAACCGGAACTTGAAATTTATGCCGACGATGTGAAATGCAGCCACGGTTCAACTACCGGCCAAATGGACGAAGAAGCCATTTTCTACCTGCAGTCGCGCGCTATCGGAAAATCCGAAGCACAAAAAATGCTTCTCGGTGCTTTTGCAGGCGAAGTGCTCGATCAGATCGAACATGACGCGGTAAGAAATCACCTGATAAATAATTTAGATCTGTGATGCAAATTGATGTGACAAGCCCAGTTCAATTGGCAGATTTCGCCAAAAAAGTGAGAGACCAGTTTCCGTTGCTTCAACAAAAAGCACACGGAAAACGCCTCATTTATCTGGACAATGCTGCCACATCTCAAAAGCCACATCTGGTCATCGACGCTATTTCCGACTACTACAAAGAGTACAACAGCAATGTTCACCGCGGGGTGCATTTTCTGAGTCAGAAAGCCACTAATGCCGGCGAAGAAGCGCGCAGAAAAGTGGCTAACTTTATTGGCGCTTCGCGCGAAGAGGAAGTCATTTTCACCAGCGGCACTACCGATGCAATCAATCTGGTCAGCACGGTTTTGTCGCACAATATGCTTCGCCCGGGTGATGAAATTCTCATCACCGAAATGGAGCATCATTCCAACATTGTTCCATGGCAACTGGCATGCGAGCGCAGTGGGGCGGTACTCAAAGTTTGTCGCGTTCATGATGATGGAGCGTTGGATATGGATCACTATTGCGAACTGCTCAGCGAACGCACCAAGATGGTTGCAGCAGTACATATTTCCAATTCACTCGGAACCATAAATCCCGTAAAGGACATCATCACCTTGGCGCAGAAAGCAGGTGCGCTAACGCTTATTGACGGTGCACAGGCCGTGGCTCACTGTCCAGTTAATGTGCAGGAGCTCGGCTGTGATTTTTATGTGTTTTCGGGGCACAAAATGTATGGTCCCACCGGAATTGGTGTTCTCTATGGCAAATACGATTTGCTCGACTCGTTACCGCCCTACCGCGGAGGTGGAGAGATGATAGCGCACGTAACCTTTGAACACACCACCTACAACAAGCTTCCATTTAAATACGAAGCCGGCACGCCTAACATTGCCGGAACAATAGGGTTGGGTGCTGCGGTTGAGTGGATGCAGGAAACGGGAATCGAAAAACTTGCGGCATACGAACACGAACTGTTGCAATATGCCGAACGCGAAATGCGCACCATCGATGGTTTTATGCCGTTTGGCACAACCAACGAAAAAGCCGGAATCATTGCTTTTAACCTTAAAGGAATTCACCACTACGATCTGGGCGTTATTCTCGATCAAATGGGCATTGCCCTGCGCACCGGACACCATTGCACACAACCCTTGATGGATCGCTTCGGCCTATCTGGCACAGCAAGAATTTCCATCATGGCCTACAACACGTTTGGCGAAGTTGACGAACTGGTAAAGGCCATCAAAAAGGCACAGCAAATGCTGGGCTGAGCAAACTGTTATGATACAAACCGATCTGGAACATATCAACCAACTTCAGGCTGAAATTACCGAAGAGTTTTTGATGTTTGAGGACTGGATGGAAAAATACGAACACCTGATTGCACTAGGAAAAGAACTTCCGCTGATTGACCCTAAGCTAAAGGGCGATGATCTGCTGATTCGCGGATGCCAGTCGCAGGTGTGGTTAAGCGCTGACCTGGAGGACGGTAAGGTTGTTTTTTCGGCTGATAGCGACGCGATTATCACCAAGGGAATTATCGGCACATTGGTGCGCGTTTTAAACGGTCATTCGCCCGAAAGTATTCTCAAAGCCGATCTGTATTTTATTGAAGACATCGGGCTCAAGGAACACCTGTCTCCTACGCGCAGCAATGGGCTGGTGTCCATGATCAAGCAAATGAAAATATACGCACTCGCCTTTCAGGCCAAGGGTGCAAAATCAAATTGAGGTATGAATCTTCACGAAAAACAAGTATTCGAAAATAAGGTTATCGCGGTACTGAAATCGATCTACGACCCGGAGATTCCTGTTGACATATACGAACTCGGACTGATTTACGAAATCAACATTCGGGAAAACGCCCACATTGATTTACTGATGACTTTGACTTCTCCGAACTGTCCGGTGGCCGAATCCCTGCCAGCAGAAGTAAAAGAAAAGGTAGCTACTATTGAAGGCGTTCCTTCGGCAGAGGTCGAAATAGTATTCGATCCGCCATGGAATAAGGATATGATGAGCGAAGAGGCTCAATTGGAACTTGGATTTTTATAAGCAATGAGCGAAATAATAAATAAGGTGGCTTCCAGTGGACTGATGACCATCGACTTGGCGGAGTTTTTACCCGAAGATGAAATCGCAGTACTCGACCTTAAAGACCTGCTTTGGCAGGAAATGGTGTTGCGGGAAAAGGATTTTCGCGAGTTTATCTCAACCAACGACTGGAGCACTTATCAAGATCAGTTCGTAGCCGTATTTTGTTCGGCTGACGCCATCATCCCTGACTGGGCCTATATGCTTGCCGCTTCGGCACTTTCGCCATTTGCACGACGCGTTTACGCCGGAACTCCCGACGAAATGCGAACCCTATTGTTGTGCGAAGCCATACAGCAACTCGACACCGATATTTATTTGGATACCCGGGTGGTAGTAAAAGGCTGCGGCGACGTAAAAATTCCGGCTGCTGCATTTGTTACCCTTGTTAACGTGCTACAACCGGTCACCAAAAGCATCATGTATGGCGAGCCTTGTTCCACCGTACCCGTGTATAAACAAAAAAGAAAATAAGGTCGAGTAACACCATTTGTTTCAATGGGCATCAGACGGTCAGAGCCTAATCTTTCCCCACAATCCGGAACTGTTAATAACCTGTTTGTATCCTGTTGAAAATTCCAGCATCGTTTTTTTTCTGCTTCTGCGTAACTTAGATATACCAGCTTCAAGCGCATGACAAAAAACGATTTATCCAGGTACTTTCACCGCCACTGCCGGCTGCGTTTGCGCTCCGGAAAAGTTGTTTTCGGTGTGTTGTGGGAACACGAACGCGATCAGCATAAACTCTACTTTGCAAGCCACCGCGAACACACAGCCTATCGTCAGGCCATGAAACTGCAACAGCTCGATCGTGCACATCAGCATGCACTCGAAGTCAACCCTGACGAGATTATCGGAGCAGAAATTCTCTGAATGGTCTATTTTCAGCGCAAATTGCCTTTCCTCACACCATTCCGGTTGTTAATCACATTATACCGGCAATCCGCAAAATTTATCTCAACTTTGCGCCGTTAATAATCCGAGAATGAAACAGCTGATTGCTATTTTGCTATTTTATGCAACTGCCTCGAGTGTGATGGCGCAAAAACACACCATCAGCGGCTATCTCACCAATGCCACCAACGGCGAAGAACTGATAGGAGCAGCGCTGTACATTCAGGAAACCGGCGGCGGCACGGTCAGCAACGTATATGGCTTCTACTCCATTTCCCTACCCGAAGGAGAATACACCCTGCGCTATTCCTTTGTGGGATTTAATTCGATTGAGAAAGCAATTAACCTAACGGCCAACCAAACGCTGAATATCGAACTACAACCCGCCGATTTTCAACTGAAGGAAGTAGAAATTGAAGCTGAACGCAGCAACGAAAACATTCGGAGTGTGGAAATGAGCGTAGAGCGACTTGATATCAAAACCATCCGAAAAATTCCGCAATTTATGGGAGAAGTGGATGTGATTCGCACATTGCAGCTTTTACCAGGCGTAAGTACTGTCGGTGAGGGTGCCATGGGTTTTAACGTGCGTGGCGGCAATGTGGATCAGAACCTGATTCTGCTCGATGAATCGCCCGTGTTTAATTCATCGCATTTGTTTGGGTTTTTCTCGGTATTTAACGCCGATGCCGTTAAAGATTTTAAGCTGTATAAAGGTGGAATTCCGGCCAAATACGGCGGTCGGCTTTCGAGTGTTCTCGACGTAAGGCAGATAGAAGGCAACATGAAATCTTTTCATGGGTCGGCTGGTTTGGGCTTGATTTCCAGCCGCCTGATGCTCGAAGGGCCCATTGTTAAAGACAGGGCATCGTTTATGATTTCAGGCCGACGATCGTATATCGACCTGTTTTTTCCGCTATTCGATGATCTGCGGGGAACGGTGGTTTATTTCTACGACCTCAACGCAAAAGTGAATTTCAAAATCAGCGAAAAAGACCGGGTTTTTCTTTCGGGCTACTTTGGCGATGATGTAATGAATTTCGACAATCAGTTTAAAGCGCGCTGGGGAAATGGCTCGGGATCGTTGCGGTGGAATCACCTGTTTAATAGTCGGCTATTTCTCAATACAACCCTGGTATATAGTAAGTACGATTACTCGTTGGGCGTTCCCGAAGGAATGCAGGCGTTTAACTGGAAGAGCAGAATTCAGAACTACAACGCCAAAATGGATTTCAGCTTTTTCCCCAACCCCAACCACAAAGTTGAATTCGGTTGGAACGCGCTGTTCTACACTTTTAATCCGGGCCACACCAAACCACTTTCAAACGAATCGATATTCACCGAAATTTCAACAGAACTCAAACGTGCTGTGGAACCCGCCATTTATCTGAGCAATGAACAAAGCATTACTGACAATCTCACCATACAGTACGGACTTCGGTATTCTATGTTTATTAATCACGGCAAACAAACCGTTTATGAATATGCCGATGGGATGCCCTATCAAAAAGAGTTTGTAACCGATACGGTTCATTTTTCGCGCGGCGATATTATCAAAACTCACGCTGGCTGGGAAGGCCTTGAGCCCCGTTTGGCCATCAATTATTCCATCAACAGCCGTCACTCAGTAAAAGCGAGTTACAATCGCACCCGCCAATATATTCACCTGATTTCAAATACCACCGCAGCAACACCAATTGACGTGTGGGCTCCGAGCGACACCTACATAAAGCCCTCGACAGTTGATCAGGTAGCACTGGGATATTTCCGCAATTTTAAAGACGATACTTATCAGGTTTCTGTGGAGGGATATTACAAGCGTTTCTACAATATTATTGACTATCGCGACGGGGCAGAATTACTGCTGAACGAAAGTCTCGAAAGGGAAATTTTGCCCGGCTCGGGACTGGCATACGGCTTGGAATTCATGCTGAAGAAAGCAACGGGGCGATTCACCGGATGGATCAGCTATACCTTATCGCGCACAGAGCGCACCATCGAGGGGATCAACAACGACAATGCGTTTCCATCAAACTGGGACAAAGCACACGATCTAACGGCCGTGTTGTCATACGATATTAACGAGCGCTGGAATGCTTCGGCTAATTTCAGCTATATGTCGGGGCGGCCGGTGACCTACCCCGATGGTCGCTACGAATACAATGGAATTATCGTACCCAACTACAGCAATCGAAACGGAGCGCGTATTCCCGACTATCATCGTCTCGATTTTTCGGTGACTTATTCCCGACCAAAAGAACAATCGAATAAGGTGTTTTTCTTCTTTAATAAGCCCAAAAACTGGGAGTCGTCGTGGGTGTTTTCACTCTACAATGTTTACAATCGCAAAAACCCCTACAGCATTTATTTCCGACAAAACGAAGATAATCCGCAACAAACAGAGGCCGTTCAGCTTTCGGTTTTCGGAACCATTATCCCGGGCGTAACCTATAATTTCAGATTCTAATGAAACGAATTTTTGTCATTGCTTTTATCGGAGCCTTTGGGTTGAGTAGTTGTGAAAAGGTGATCGATCTGGATGTTCCTAAAGGAGAGGTTCAACTGGTGGTTGACGGTTGGTTCAATGATTTAGACACCATTCAGCACTTGAAGCTGAGCAGCACGGCGCCTTATTTTGAAGAGGCTCCAACCCCGCGTATTTCGGGCGCTACGGTAACTTTAAGGACTTTTATAGATGAAGTGGAAAGTGCTTCGGTTGTGTTGCAGGAAGAACTCGATCAGCCCGGATTCTATCGTTTTCCCGGTCTGGCAGAAATCGGCAAAGGCTATCAGATTGAAGTGGCTGCTCCGGGGTTTGATCCGGTGCGCAGTGATATTCAAGAAGTGCGCGAAACTCCGCCGATTCTCAATATTTTTTGGGAAGAAGAGCCTCCCCGACCGAGTGACAGTTTAGCGATATACAGCATCCTCATTTCAACCTTTGAGTTTCCCGGTGAAGGGGATTTCTACCGCTGGTTCATTTATGTTGATGGCGACTATCAGGACAGCCCGTCGGACATTCTGGTAACCAGCGATCAGCTCGTTGATGGTGCGGTGCTGCCCGAATACGAAGTCTCTAATAAGCTCTATGCCTACGGCAACCACATTCGTATAATGCAAAGCCGCATTAACCAAAGCGCTTATGAATTCCTGTCGTTGCTCCGATTACAAACTGCCTTTTCCGGAACACCCTTCGACACTGCACCGGCTCCACTCAAAGGCAATATGAAATTTATTGACAAAGAAGGTCAGGCACTTGGTTTCTTCGGAGCATCGTCTGTGAAAGTAGCTGAGATTGTAGCAGGGCAATAGTGCCGTTATTTTCGGTCGGTTTTTCCAGCCAGTTTTAACAAAAACGCATATTCCAGCGCCACTTCTTTAAATTGCTGGTATCTGCCCGATGCGCCACCATGACCCGCTTCTAGGTTGGTGTGAAATAAAATCAGATTATCTCCCACGTTTTTTGTGCGCATGCGCGCCACCCATTTGGCAGGTTCCCAGTATTGCACCTGCGAATCCCAATAGCCGGTTGTGACGAGCACGTTGGGGTACTCCACCTCACGCATATTGTCGTATGGCGAGTAGGATTTCATGTAGTGGTAATACGCTTCTTCGTTGGGATTTCCCCATTCGTCATATTCACCAGTGGTGAGCGGTATGGTCTCATCGAGCATGGTGGTAACCACATCTACAAACGGAACTGCCGCAATCACGCCCGCCCAAAGTTCCGGGCGCATATTCATCACGGCACCCATCAATAGTCCGCCAGCACTTCCGCCCATCGCGTATAGCTGATCATCGGCGCAGTATTTTTCCTGAATCAAAAACTCACCACAGTCAATAAAATCTGTAAAGGTGTTCTTTTTACGCAGCAGCTTTCCGTCTTCATACCAACTGCGTCCCATTTCCTGACCACCACGAATATGCGCCAAGGCAAACACAAATCCACGATCGAGCAAACTGAGAATAGTGGTGCGGAAATAGGGATCGATGCTGTAGCCGTAAGAGCCATAGGCATATAACAACAGCGGTGAAGTTCCGTCCTGCTTAAAGTGCTGCTTGTTGTAAACCAAGGAAACGGGCACTTTTGCTCCATCGCTTGCTGTGGCCCACAGTCTTTCGGAGTGATATTTTTCGGCATCATAGCCCGTCATCACTTTCTGCTGCTTTTTGAGCTCCAGCGTTCGGGTGTTCATGTTATAATCATAAACCGACGACGGAGTAACCATCGAGCTGTAGGAAATGCGCAGAATGTCGGTATCCATTTCACGGTTGGTACTGATTCCCGAAACATAGGTGGCGTCATCAAAAGCAATGTAGTGTTCACCCCCTTCGGTCCATGGCATCACGCGCACCTTTGACAATCCGTCAACGCGTTCTTCAAGTACAAGAAAATCTTCGAAAAGCTCGATGCCTTCAATCAATGCATCGTCTCGATGCGGAATAACCTCCTGCCAGTTTTCTTTGGTAGTGCGGTCTGTTGGCGTCTTCATCAACCTAAAGTTCTTTGCTTCCCAGTTGGTAAGAATGTAAAAATGATCTCCCATGTGATCCAGGCTGTACTCCAATCCACGTTCGCGTGGTTGAATAACACGCCAAGTTGCAGTTGGATTATTGGCATCCAGCACCCGATACTCGTTAGACAATGTAGAGCTGGAGACAATCACCAGAAAATCTTCGGATTTGGTTTTAAAAATTCCACAACGAAAAGTCTCATCGGCTTCGTGAAACACTTCCACATCTTCGGACACTGGTGAGCCAAGCTGGTGTCTGAAAATTTTATACGCTCGCAGGGCGTGGTCGCGAACGGAATAAAACACCGTTTGATTATCGTTGGCCCAGACCACATTTCCGCTGGTGCCAGCAATCTCATCTTCGAGAATTTGGCCGGTTTCCAGATTTTTGAACCGAATGGTGTAGATTCTGCGGCTTAGGGTATCCTCGCTAAAGGCCAGGATTTTATTGTCACTGCTCACTGATTTTCCGGCAGTAGCGTAATAATCGAAGCCGGAGGCCAGTTCATTTTCATCGAGCATTACTTGCTCTTGGGCGTCGAGGCTGCCTTTTTTGCGGCAGTGAATCGGGTATTCCGACCCTTCGGCATAGCGAGAATAGTAGTAATAACCATTATACAAGTAGGGCACTGACTGGTCGGTTGGATCGAGCCGCGCAACAATTTCTTCATAAAGTTCGTCTTGCAAACTATCGGTATCGCTCATCACCGCAGTGAGGTAATCATTTTCGGCCCTTAGATAATCGAGCACTTCTTTGGTTTGTGGATTCTTATCTCCGAGGTCTTTCTGTTCATCAGACAGACGCATCCAGAAGTATTCATCCACACGTTCATCGTTGTGGTTAACGAGCGTTAAGGGCTCTGCCCGAGCAAAAGGAGGTGTCATTTTTTCTTGCTTATTTTCTACTGAAGTTTCTGAATTACACGCAGTCAAAGTAAAACTGCAAAGGGTGATAATGGCTAAAGGTCGGATCATAACGGCATTTATTTCGAACCGAAAATACAGTTTCCGCCGAACAATAATATTCACTTTCTATTCATTCATTATTTCCGTAAGGATTTGCAGTGATTTCAGTGCGCGCATGTCGGCCGAGTGATAACGATAGTAATCAATGAACAGGTAGGAAAGCTGGCTTCTGATTTGGCCGTTCATGGGCATGGCCTTGATAACATCCCACTCTTCTGTAAAAAGCGTAAACAGCAACTGCACCTCCGGTCCGCTTATCGCGTTATGACTATCTGCGTTAGTGTTGATAAATGCTCCGCCAAGCAAATCAAAACCTGTGGGGCTTGAAGTAAGCAAAGGGTAGAAACCTAAAAACCGGGTCATACTGGCCAGAAAGAACAAATGAAAATTGGCGTTCCAATCTTCCAGATCGAATAGTAGCAGTCTTGAGTGAATGAAATCAAACAACGGTTCGTCGGATTGATCGCTTTTGAGGGTTTCGTTGAGCACCTCAGCCAGAAACAACGCAACCATTCTTTTATGCGGATGTTCCTGAATGTTGTGAAACCCTTCGAGAAAACGAATGTTTCCCGCCACCGACAGATCACGTCGTTCATGAAAATGATATTCTATTTCGATTAGGCTCAGGGGTTGGAGACACCCCATTTTTCGTCGTCGTTTACCCTTTACACCGCGCACAATAAACGAACGCAATCCGTGATTATGGGTAAAGATCCGCACGATGGCGCTGGTTTCACCGTAATCAATTGAACGAAGTACAATTCCTTTAGAATGCGTTTTCATTTTAGCGCACTACCATGATCTTCGCCACACACCTTGAGTTTCCTTCGGGAGCGGTTGCCAGCGCCGTGTAAATCCCTGTTGTTACACGGTCTCCACTTGAGTTGCGAGCATTCCAGATGGCCTGCCCTCCTTCTGAAGTTGTTTCAAAAACAAGGTTTCCGGCCACGTCTGTAATTTTTACATTGGTGCTGCGCTCCAAACCAGTAATGGCCACCGGACCTTCATAATTTTCGCGTACCGGATTGGGATAAACCTTCAGGCACTCATTTTTTGCTCTACCGTCGGTAGCCGTACTTTTGAACGATACCACCCCATTGTCGGTAGCGAAAAACACTTCTCCTGTTTCGCCGTCGATAGTAATGGACTGTATTATATCGGAAGGCAGTGGGCTGTTTTGGGTAGTAAACCGGTGGATTTGTCGGGTGCCATCGGGCGACATCAAAAACACTCCCGAACCGGCTGTGCCGAGCCACTTTTGGTTGGCGCCATCAACAGCTATGCTACTTACAATCTCGGTTTCGAGCAATATCTGAAGGTTTCCATCCTGCTCAAGAAGAATTTGTTGCACATCGAAATTTCCGCCGGAAAAGATGCTGCCAGGGGAGTATACCACCGCCACGCCCTCGCCCGTTCCAATCCAGATTTCACCGTTCAGGTCTTCGGCAATGGAATACACATCCATTGTCGGTAAATTGCCTTCACCCACCTGATTGTTCAGTGCCTTTGCCTGATCGTCGCTTGCGTCTGCTACAGTCCGGTTGTCATTATATACCACCAAACCGTTGCCCCGCGGACGAATAAACCATTTATATCCTGATTGATCGATGAGGATGTCGCTATATAACACGGATCCTTGAGCACCTACTGAATTGGGACTGAAAGCGTGCCACTCTCCCTCAGGGGTTAAGGCGAGTACAGGGGTGTCTGAATAGCCATTGGTGATCCACAAGTTTCCGTCATTATCATACGCCAATCCGCCAACCGCAGCGCGGCCTCCGGTTTCTACCCTTCCATCAAGCGGTGAGTTATCTTCATGGTATCGATGTACAATACTACCGTCGCGGTATTCAAGTATTCCGCTATACCACGTTCCGATAAACCAATGTTCGGGGTCGTCGGGATCAACCGCCACAACCATTAAGTCGCGAATGTTATCAGCATTAAATAACGGGTCGCTGCTACTGTCAAAAGTTCTCCATTCGCCCTGAGCAAATACCTCCACACCCCGGAAATTATAGGTTGGGCCCCAATTCGAGGCGGGTGCCCCGGCAGACTTGAACAGCACGCCATCTATGAACTGGAGCTTATAGGCGTGCAAGTGCTTTGGCCCGACCGGCTGAATGTTCTCTCGTGAATTATTAGCACTTCTGTATCGAATGAGCCCTTCCCTTTCGTCACCCATCCAGACTTCGCCGGGCTCCAGAACAACGGCTCCATTTGATGCCACATTGTCTACCGAATATTGCCAGTTCAAATTAGCATTGTAAACACCTACTGAATTCTGACGGCGAGCGATCATACTATTTCCGGAAACATCCAAGCCGCGAAAATTTTCACCCTGCTCTACTGCCTCAAAGCTGTTAAAATCTGATGTTGCATAGAGCACATCGTTATCTCCATTATTCTGTAAGAACAACAAAGAGGATCCGATTGCGCCGACATCGGTAACGGTAGTGGTGTGGGGCAACCCGGTGACGGGGTTCCAATTAACAAAATTGGTCAGGAAGGAGTTATTGGCATCGGCCACCATCAGTCCGATTTCAGTTGCTGCATAAATTTTTTCGTTGAACTTAGTAATATCATACACTTGCAGATTGGCGCCACCTGGCCCGATGATATATGAATCGATCACTTCCTGATTGACCAAATCAAAGTACACAATTCCAAAGCCACACGATAAATAACATCGGCCATTTTCTACATAAATGTCGTTGATGGTTTTGATACCAAATACACCGCTGTTCATAATACTGCTAACATTAATCGCCCCCCCTTTGGTGATCAAGTCGAGGTTTCCGTTTTCATATCCAACGATGAGTGTAGATGAAGCGTGATCAAAGGCGATCGCCGAGATACCGACATCCGACAGCAGGTTTACTTTCGTGATTTTTTCAATGCTGTTATCATTTAGATTCAGCGCGTAGATCATGTTTCTGTTGGCGCTATAGATCCTGTTGTTTCCGTAGGCGACATCGACCGTGCCATTATTTGGAAAATGATCTCTCCATTGTTGGATAGCCAGTTGAGCATGAGCAGGAATCACCATCAGGCAGAAGAAAAATAAGGTAACAAATCTGGTCATCAATAGCAATTATGGAGTTGGAACGAAGAAAACCTATTTTTCATATATCACCGCGCAAAATACCGAGTAAAAGAGACCAAATTGCCCGAAAAGTGAAGGTATAAAATTTTCGCCCCATTTGATTTGTATGATGAGCGAAATAAAACCTAAATTTGCGCCTCTTAATTGGCCCGGTAGTTCAACTGGATAGAATATCAGATTTCGGCTCTGAGGGTTGGGGGTTCGAATCCTCCCCGGGTCACAAAACCCCCCAATTTCGGGGGGTTTTTTGCTTTTACCCCAACCAGTGAAGCGATTGTCTATTATTGCGAACTTAGAAATGGAAGGGTGAATTGATCGAAAACAAAAACTCCCGACCAAACAAATTCAGTCAGGAGTTTTATCCACGTCAACCAAATTACCTCACCACAAGTCACTTGGTTCACTGCATATTGTCCGGCATGGAATAACGACCGGAAGCAATGCCAACTAAGGCTGACAACACAGACTAACTTGCTGTGATGTTGTTGCCAATAATCAAGTCGCAAGTAAAATTTATTCGGCTATAAAACCGTCATTCTTTTGGATGATTTGTATGGTAATTCTAAACTTTCCATTTCTACGCGCGTGGGGTTTTCCTGTTGACAAAAATAGTTTTAGATATCTTCGTTGTTTCGAACCCGTCTGCATCTTTACCTTTCCGGAATAGGTAATGACCACTAAAGTTGTCAATGAGCCGGATTAAATGTTGGAACATTTGAAAAACCATTTTAAGCACATCTCACTCGCAAATCTGGTGTGGGATAAAATATTGGCGGTTCATTTCTACCGATTTGAGCGTGTTCCAGAACGACAGCGTTATTCTCTACGATCGTTAAAGTACTTTAGGATTACGCTCGGCATGATCAGATCCTATCTGCTTGACCTGTTTGCAAGGGTGCCGGAAATACCCAAAGACGATGTTGCATCACCCGTGGATTATTTATTTTTGAAATCACTTCCCAGAGCAGATTACGACGACTTATTCTTTAAAATCATCGATACAACAGAAGGGAGGTCCAGTTGCGTATACAATGACCTAACTTACCGAAAAAGCATTAACACTGCCGGGGTTATTCTGTTTGTAAAACATGCGGGAATATTGTTGTACTTGATTCGGAAAATCGGTTCGCACGCGGCAGTTTTTTTCTACATAAAAATGATCGGCTACCTGCAGATTGCAAAAATGATGGAAGTGCATCGGCCCAAAGTCGTGGTTGTATTTGCCGATATGCAGCCATTAGATAATGCGATTGCTCAGCATTTTAAAAACCTCGGCAGCAAAACTATTACCCTGCAGCATGGCTTATATGTAGATTATGGCAACACGCACACGGTTAATGTAGTAAATTACGAAAATACCGTCGCCGAATATTTTCTGGCTTGGGGGAAAAACACTTCAGATTTAATTCTCCAACATCATCCAAACTCAAAAGTGATCATCTGCGGAAAGCCCACCTTATTGGGCGTTGTGAACCCAAGTCGCGATTCCCTCATTTTTATGGTGCTATTTGATCAAAAGATGTATGCTTCACACAACCAGCAACTACTGGACATTGCCTGCGAAATAGCTTCCCGTCATAATTGGACTATTTCGCTGCGCCTGCACCCCACTACTTCGCTCAAGGATTACACCCACACCAAACAAGTTAGGATTGACACCGCTGCTGTGAAACTGGAAAATTTGCGTTTCGTAGTTGGGCATACCACCAGCATGATGTATGAGTTGTTGCGAAGAGGAATGCCGGTATTCCAACTAAAGTCCGATATTCCGTGCCACCCGCTTCCGGAAGCGCTTCGTTTTGAACAAGCTTCCGACTTAATGACCCGGCTGGAGCAAAATTCAGACTATAGCGCTATCGGAAAACACTTTGTGGAATTAACCGGAAAAGAATCACTTCTAAAATACAAAAACACCCTTTTGAGCCTATGAGCGATCGTGTCTTATTAAGCATTATTACGCCTTCATATAACAGCGGACGGTTTGTTGAGCGATGCATTCAAAACGTAATTGGTCAAAAGGCCACCAACATAGAACACATTATACAGGACAATTGCAGTGAAGATAATACGGCCAAAATCGTCGAAAATTATGCTGCACGTCACCCACATCTTCGTTTCTTTTCTGAAGCAGATTCGGGTCAGTCTGATGCCATGAATAGAGGCATTCGCAAGGCAAGGGGAAAGTTCATCACTTTTCTAAATGCTGACGATTATTTCGAGCCGGAAATATTGTGTTGGGTGCTGGATCGGCTTTCAGCAATTGGAGATTCTGACATTTTGGTTGGCAATTGTATTATACGGGATGCAGAAGATCAAATTAAATCCGTCAGAAAGCCTAAAAACTGTGGTTATCCCCAAATATTACAAATCTGGAGGCCGGATGTTTTTCCATCAAACCCTTCCTCTTATTTCTATTCAAAAAAGCTGCACGAGGTTGCTGGGTTTTACGATGAAAGGGAACACTATGTGCTTGATTACGAAATGATGATCAGGCTGCTGAAACACGCCAAGGTGCATTATGATGATACCAATATCGGGAACTTTGTTCTGCACGAAGAAACCAAAACATTTCAAAATTCAAACACAGGTACAAAAATCACAAAACTCGCTGTGTATAAGCGATATAAAAAAGAGCTTCCGGTAGCTGATCAGCTTATTCTTGATTTGAAATTCTTTTACCACATGAAGTTGAAAAAAAGCAACAACCCCATCCTGTTTTTTTCTTTGCGGCCACAACTGGCACTGAAAAAGTTAGGGCTTTAGCACCCCATTTAAAAGCAATCAATTGGAAAACAAAAAAACCCCGCCAGCGTTGACGGGGTTTCTTTTGAGGTTCCGAGCGGATTCGAACCGCTGTACGAGGTTTTGCAGACCTCTGCCTAGCCACTCGGCCACGGAACCCTGTTGTTTTAACGGAACGCAAAGTTAACTTTTTTGCGTCATAGACAAACCCCGGTGTTATTTTAGTTGTCTGGCGAGCTCAACGCTCACGTTTTTAGCCACTCCGTTGATTGGTGGATTTAGCTTTGCTACCCTAACTTTTACGGAAATCAGTTCTGGAAACACCTCGCATACCGATTCGATAATACGCCGTACAACATGCTCAAGGAGGTTCGATCGCACCTTCATTTCGTTGCGCACAATTTCGTGAACCCTCACATAATCGATGGTGCAAGAAAGGTCGTCATTCTCTTCAGCAACAGATAAATCGCTTTCCAGCTCCACATCAACCAAATACTCGCTGCCAATCATGGCTTCTTCTTCGAGACAGCCGTGATAGGCGTACAATGATATTCCTTCAACCCGTATTACACCCATTACCCTATTCTTTTTAGTCCAGTCTCCATCCGTGTCAATACTTCATCCCGCCCTAAGAGTTCGCATACATCAAACAGCGATGGTCCGGCACCCTGACCCGTAAGCAATAGCCGAAGGTTGGGCATTACCGCACCAATTCCCACTTCTTTTTCCTGGATAAAAGCCTTGAACTCCTGTTCTACCAAAGCCGATTCAAACGTAGGTAACTCGCTAAAACGCTCTGCCAGCTCGACCATCATTTCCGGCGTTTGTGCTTTCCATTTTTTCTTTTGAGTTTGCTCGTCGTATGTTTCGGGAGCTTTAAACAAGTATTCGCCCTCAAGCATATCCGACACAAAAACAGCGCGTTCTTTCAACAGCTCCACCACTTTTATTACATAGGCTTGATCTGGGTCAAAACCCCGACTCTTTAGCAATGGCATGAACAAATCAGTCAATTCCTGATCCGATTTTTCGCGCAGATAGTGCTGATTAAACCATCGTGCTTTGTCCGGATCGAACTTTGATCCCGATTTGCCCACGCGCTCCAGACTAAAGGCTTCCACTAATCCACTCAGTGAAAATATTTCCTGATTGGTGCCTGGATTCCATCCCAACAGTGCGAGCATATTTATAAAAGCTTCGGGAAAATATCCCTTCTCGCGGTAGCCCGATGATATTTCACCGGTTTGCGGATCTTGCCATTCCAGCGGAAACACCGGAAAGCCAAGTCGGTCGCCATCTCTTTTGCTGAGCTTGCCACTTCCTTCGGGCTTAAGCAATAACGGTAGGTGCGCAAACTCGGGGGCCTCCCAATTAAAGTACCGATACAGTAGCACATGTAGCGGAGCCGAAGGGAGCCATTCTTCGCCGCGAATAACATGGGTAATTTCCATCAAGTGATCGTCCACAATATTGGCCAGATGATAGGTGGGCATTCCGTCGCTTTTATACAACACTTTATCATCAAGCTGATTGCTGTTGACCACTACCCAGCCACGAATACGATCGTTTACTCGAATTTCTTCATTGCGCGGCATTTTTATTCTGATCACGTAGGGGTCGCCCGCATCCAGTCGCGCTTTCACCTCATCTGCAGACAAGGTGAGTGCGTTTTTCATGCTGCTGCGCGTAATGTGATTGTACTGCCAGGAAGCCACTCCGGCTTGCTTGGCGCGTTCTCTAACATCTTCGAGTTCTTGGGGTGTGTCAAAAGCCAGATAGGCATGGCCGCTTTCAATGAGTTGGTCGGCATACTGACGATACAACTGTTTGCGTTCCGACTGCCGGTAAGGACCACTTTGACCGCCCAATGAGAGACCCTCGTCGGGAACAATTCCGCACCATTTCAGTGATTCAATAATGTATTCTTCGGCTCCCGGAACAAATCGTGATTGATCGGTATCTTCAATTCTCAGAATAAACTTTCCATTGTGTTTTTTGGCAAACAGATAATTGTAAAGGGCTGTTCTCACTCCCCCCATGTGCAGCGGACCGGTTGGGCTCGGTGCAAATCGTACTCTTACAACTGGTTCGGTCATTTACTGAAATTTTGCGCAAAGATAGTGGAATTACCGCGGCATCATTTAACAGTGATTACTTGTTCTACATAAGAATTCATTAATATTACATCGCTAACCAAATCATTAACCATGAACAGATTTTTACTTTTCGTTATGTTATTAGGCGGTGTTTTGAGTGCTCATGCTCAATGCGACACCTGCATTCCTGACACCAGTTGTGTATTGTCACCAGCGTATCCTACCATGTGCCCAGGCTCGCTGCCCGATGCCTCCGCTGGCCAGTTTTATGAAACCGACATTACGTTTTACACCCCTCATGAATTTTTTGAGGTTGAAAACGGAGTGGATGTGGTATTCAATCAAGTCACCATTATCGGAACCACCGGATTGCCTTTTGGGATGAATGTAGAAATGAATGAACCTACAGGAATTTATCAGCCGGCCATCAGCGAACATGGCTGTGCGCGGATATGCGGAACGCCGCTTAGTCCAGGCACCTATAATATCAACATCAACTTTGTAGCTGCGGTGTACGTTCCAGCCTTTGGGATTGAAGTAAACCAAAACCAAAGTTTTCAGCTTGAGCTGACGGTACTGCCCGGAACCGGCGAAAACACCAGTTTCACCTATGATGTAAACATCGGCTGCGACTCTTTATTCGTAAATTTCGAAGCACTATTAAACGCCGATCCAACGCCCACCTCCTGGTTGTGGGATTTTGGCAACGGGCAAACCAGCGACCTGCAGGTTCCGCCAACTCAATTTTATGGTGATACGGGTACTTACGAAGTCACCCTCGAAACCCAATTTCTGGAATATATAATCACCCATGTTTCGGTTAACTCTGTAAATGACAATTGGTGTGGCGACATAGAAGAACCTACCTGCGATGGGTTTTTTGGCCTTTTGCCTGATTTGTTTTTTCAGATTCGAGATGCGGGAGGTAACCTGTTGTTTCAATCGAATGTGGTAGATGACGTTCTTGCGGCATCGTGGTCAGAATTAAGTATCGTTGCCGCCAACCCACCCTATACCATTCAAATTTGGGATGAAGATGCTGTCTCTTCAAATGACGATTTGGGAACATTCTCTTTTAATATCACCGGTGAGGGAACCATCAACTTTAGCGGTGCTGGCGGCACTTCCGGCTCACTCACCGTGTCAAGCCAGGTGGGCAACACCTTCTTCGATAGTGAAATAATCACCGTTTTCCCTTCATCGAAACCACTTCTTGAGTTTGATGAAAACACCAACTGGTTGTCGGTGGTCGCGGACTCAACCATTATCAGCTACAACTGGTATCTGAATGGCGTATTGATTACTGGTGAAACGGGTTCTCAAATTCAGGCCACCACTCCCGGCGAATATCACGTTGTTGCACAAAACGGATTTGGCTGTTCGTCGGCGAGTGATGTTTTCATTGTTTGTCCGAGTGTGGAGATCACCTACAATGCGCAAAATGGAATTATATCGAGCGTGAGCAATTATTCATCGTATCAATGGTACTTCCAGGATGAGCCCGTACTGGGAGCTACACAATCGTTTTTGATTGTCAGCGACTATGGGTGGTATTACTTAGTTGTTGAAGCGGGTTTTGGCTGCACGATTACTTCTACACCAATGCTCGTCTGTCCGTCTGTAGAAATTTCTGTTTCAGCAGATGGCAGCACCTTATCTGTTCCCGAGGGCTTTGCCAGCTATATGTGGGTAAAAGGGGGTGTACCTGTTCCCGGAGCCGATGGACCAATATTTGAACCCACCAGTGGCGGAACCTATTGGGTAGTGGTTACCACCGATTATGGATGCACCATCAGTACTCCGACTTTTATTTCAACGGTGTCGGTAGAAGAACATACACTGAACGCTAATCATTTTGCGCTGTACCCCAATCCGGCTGTTGATGGCTTTAACCTAAGATCAACCTCCGCGTTAAATAGCGATGTTGAGGTGGTTCTGACCGATCTCAGCGGTAGAATGGTGCGTCACTTCGGAACGCACAACGCTAACCAGCTGAGTTACCAGTATTTCGACGTTACAGGGCTGAGCTCGGGACAGTATCTGCTGATGCTGTCGGACGGGAAAAAACCGGTTAGTCTGCGGGTAATGATCAGATAAAACCAAACGACCGACTTATAACAAGGCGCTTGGTTTCACATCCAGCGCCTTGTTTGTTTTATGGCCCGTCGCTATTGCCATCACCCAAAGAGTGTTAAAGCGCACTACTGAAGCGCAGGATCTGAATTTTCGCTTAACTTTGGGGGAAGTATAAAACAGTTCATCCTTTTTGTCGTTAACTAAACTGTGTCAAAAAACGCTACATACCGATACAACGAGCTGATTGAAAAGCTAGATGCCTTTATCCGAAAGTATTACAAAAATCAAATCATCAAGGGGTTTTTGTACAGCTTGGGGTTGGTCATCATTTTTTATCTCACAGCCGTCATTCTCGAGTATTTCGGTCAATTTAACTCTACCGTCAGGACGGTTTTGTTCTACGGCCTGATTGCCGCCTCAACGATGGTAGCGGTGATTTACATTGTGATGCCCCTCACGCGGCTAACACGCCTCAGCAAAACCATCAGTCACGAGCAAGCTTCGGCTATTATTGGCAAGCACTTCGAAAATGTTAAAGACAAGCTGATCAACGTGCTGCAGCTCGAAACCCAGAGCCGCGAAACAAAATCAGACCTGCTGCTGGCAAGTATAGATCAGAAAATCAACGAGCTAAAGCCAGTTCCGTTTACAGATGCCGTAGATTTTGGTGAAAACAAGAAGTACCTGAAATTCACTTTGCCGCCTTTGGTGGTATTGCTGTTGCTTTTGGTGGCGGCGCCAAATATTCTCACCGACTCAACCGCCCGGATTGTTCGCTACGGCGAGGCGTTTGAACCCGTTGCCCCTTTTCGGTTTGTAGTTGAAAACACGGTGCTCCAATCGCCTACCAATGAGGACTTCGAACTCACGCTGCGGTTAGAGGGAAACCAGATTCCCGAAAATGTTTACCTCATGGTTGATGGGCAGACCATGCGAATGAAAAACGCTGGAAAATTTCGCTATCGCCACACCTTCAACGCTATCCAGAAAAACATTGCATTTGCATTTGAGGCCGGCGGATTCAACTCGCAACGATACGAGCTAGAAGCTATTCCGGCTCCGGTATTACTCCACTTTCAGGTCGATCTTGAGTATCCGGAATACACCGGTTATGCGCCCGAAAGGCACCAGAATATGGGCAACATCAACGTTCCGCAGGGAACGCAGATAAAGTGGCGATTCAACACCAAAGATGTGGACAGCCTTTCGGTTTGGATCAACGACCAATGGCATCGACCGGAACGCGTCGGGGGCAATAGTTTCGATTTTTCTGCCCGAGCTATGCAAGATCAGCGCTATGCCATTCGTGCCACCAACCAATTTGTCCCGCTGCGTGATAGCATTCCCTACCGCATTCAAGTGGTGCCCGATGCGTATCCCTCTGTTGAGGTGGAAGAAAAAATTGATAGCACCACGTCTAAAACCCGCTATTTCAATGGGCTATTAAAAGACGATTACGGCTTTTCACGTTTGACATTCAACTACCGATTTACCGAAACCACCGACTCGCTTCGCAGTCGGGAATTGGTGCGACAAAACCTTGGCTTCGTATCGAACCAAACCCAACAACAGTTTTATCACTACTGGAACTTAGCAGAACTCCATCTTTCCGCGGGCGAAGTGATTGAATATTATTTCGAGGTGTGGGACAACGATGCCGTTAACGGTGCTAAATCCAGCCGATCACAAACCTTAACTTTTAAGTCTCCTACCAAAGAGGAGCTGTCAGAACAACGTGCTGAAACCAACACCAAAATTAAAGATGATCTTGAAGAAAGCATCAAGGAAGCGCGTGCCTTGCAAGAAGAGCTGGACAATCTTCGCGAAGATTTGCTTCAAAAAAAGGAAATGACCTGGCAAGACAAGAAGAAGCTCGAGGAGGTGTTGAAAAGACAACAGCAAATGCAAAATCGGGTAGAGCGTTTAAAACAACAGAATCAGCAGCTCAATCGACAACAGCAGGAGTACCAGCCAATGAACGAGGAGCTGCTTGAAAAACAGCAGCGTCTGGAGCAACTGTTCGATGAGCTGATGACGCCCGAAATGAAAGAGATGTATGAGCGGCTTCAAGAGCTAATGGAAGAGCTGGACAAGGATAAAATTCAGCAGGAACTCGACAAAATGCAATGGGACAGCAAGGATATCGAGAAAGAGCTGGACCGCGCTCTGGAGCAGTTCAAGCAATTAGAATTTGAAATGCAACTCGAAGAAACCATTGAAAAATTAGATGAGCTGGCCAAAAAACAAGAAGAACTTTCCAAAGAAAGTGCAGGTGAAGACGCTGATTCCGAAGAGATAAAAGATAAACAAGATGAGCTAAATGAAGAATTTGAGCAGCTTCGCGAAGAGCTAGAAGATTTGCACAAGAAAAATGAAGAACTTGAAAATCCGATGGATCTCGACGACACGCAGGAGATGGAGGATTCGATAGAAGAGGACATGCAAAACAGCTCTGACGAACTCGAAAAAAATCAGAAGAGCAATGCGTCTGAATCGCAGCAGGATGCCGCTACCAAAATGAAACAGATGGCCAATCAGATGGCGGCACAAATGGCAGCAGCACAAGATGAAGCCGCGGCAGAAGATATGGATGCCTTGCGAAAATTGCTCAACAACATTATCCACCTTTCTTTTGAGCAGGAAAGACTTATGGAAGAGCTCGGCGTTACCGATAGCCGCGCCCCCCAATACAACCGCATTACCAACGAGCAGAAAAAAGTAATGGACGATGCGAAAATCATCGAAGACAGTCTGTTTGCGCTTTCAAAACGCGTTGAGCAGCTCCAGAGCATTGTGAATCGCGAAATTTCGGCCATCAACCAAAACATGGAGCAAGCCATTAATCACCTTTCAGAACGTGAAACGCCACAAGCCAGAAGTCGACAGCAATATGTAATGACCTCGCTGAACAATCTGGCCTTACTACTCGACGAAGCGCTGCAGCAAATGCAGATGCAAATGGCCGCAAAAATGCCTGGCACCGGCAATTGCCAAAAACCCGGTGGCTCCGGAAGTAAACCATCACCTTCATCGATTAAAAAGATGCAGGAAGCGCTCGGTAAAAAAATCGAAGAGATGGAAAAATCCCTTGGAAAGAACAAAGGAAAGAGCGGAAGTGGTCAACAGGGCAATATGAGTAAAGAACTGGCTAAAATGGCCGCAGAACAGGCTGCTATTCGACGAGAAGTGGAAAAGCTGGCACAAGAATTAAATAAGGACGGATCGGGATCGGGAAACCAATTGAATAAATTGGCCGAAGAAATGGAGAAGGTCGAAAAGGATATTGTAAACAAGGACATTAAGCTGGAAACATTAAAGCGACAGCAAGATATTATGACCCGTTTATTGGAGTCTGAGCGGGCTGAAAGGGAGCGCGAACAAGACGAGCGACGAGAAAGCGAAAGAGCCCAAGATTATTCTTTAAGTAACCCTACTGAGTTTTTTGAGTATAATCAGCGGAAAAAGCGGGAGATTGAACTTTTAAAGACAATGCCCCCGTCGTTAAAGCCTTATTACAAAAATAAAGTCAACGAATATTTTATTAAATTTGACCGATGACCCTATGATCTCTACTGACGCCACCACAATGCAATCAGACACAAAAAGAATTGCCATCGCATCTCGTGTTGAAAATATAGCAGTTATAGAAAACGCCATTGATGAAATCTGCAGCCAACACGACATCAATGAAGAACACTACGGAAACGTTCTCATTGCCATAACCGAAGGCGTAAACAACGCCATTACACACGGCAATAAACAAGATCCTGAAAAAGAGGTGATTGTTGAGTTTGTAACCAAAAAAGGTCAGCTCGTTTGCCGAATTACCGATATGGGGCCAGGCTTCGACTATGAAAACGTTCCGGATCCTACTTCACCCGAGAATATCGAAAAGCCTAACGGTCGCGGAGTGTTTCTGATGCACCATCTTTCTGACGGAATTGAGTTTCTTGAGAATGGTTCTATTGTAGAACTCCAGTTTGGAATATAATTTCCGACTGTTTCGGTGAACAAGAAGCTTCCTTTCTATTTTTTCTCTGAAGACCGAGAATATCGTCTCGTTCACAAAACTGCCGTCCGCAAATGGTTGTTTCAGGCTGTAATTGATCACCAGCAAAATCTACGCGAAATCAATTACATTTTCTGTAGCGATCGGTATCTCCATCAGATCAACAAACGTTTTCTTCGTCACGACACCTACACGGATATTATCACCTTCGACTATTTTGAAGATGACGGTATCCGTTCTGACGTTTATATCAGCGTAGATCGGGCGCGCGAAAATGCCCGTACATACGCTGTTTCCATAACGGATGAAATCCACAGACTGCTGATTCACGGGCTGTTACACCTATTAGGATACGATGATCAAACTCCGGAAGAACAGCAAAAAATGAGAGCACGCGAGGAATATTATCTATCTTTACGGCAATTTTAATTGCCTCATGCACAACAAATACGATGTAATAGTAGTCGGCGCCGGCCACGCAGGAAATGAAGCAGCGGCAGCCGCGGCCAACCTGGGGTCTAAGGTTTTGCTCATCACCATGAACATGAACGTGATGGGTCAGATGAGTTGTAATCCAGCCATGGGAGGGATAGCCAAAGGGCAAATTGTGCGCGAAATTGATGCCCTGGGTGGCTATTCCGGCATTATTTCCGACAAAAGCACCATTCAGTTTCGAATGCTCAATCGCTCGAAAGGACCGGCTATGTGGAGTCCAAGAACGCAAAACGACCGCATGCGATTTTCAGAAGAATGGCGGCTGCAGCTAGAAAGCATCCCCAATCTAGATTTCTGGCAAGATATGGTCACCGGGTTGCAGGTAAAAAACAATAAAGTGACCGGTGTGCGCACTTCGATGGGAATTGAAATCAGCGCACCCACCGTCATTCTCACCAATGGTACTTTTCTGAATGGCGTTATTCATCTTGGAGAAAAGCAATTTGGGGGAGGACGCGCCGGTGAAAGCGCTTCGATTGGAATTACTGAACAGTTGCGCGAACTCGGTTTCCAAAGCGGAAGAATGAAAACCGGAACGCCTCCGCGTGTTGATGGGCGTTCGCTGAACTATTCCAAAATGGAAGAACAGCCTGGAGATGAAAATCCGCAGAAATTTTCCTTTTCGTCAGCATCCACTCCGGTCACAAATCAACGGAGCTGTTATATCACCTACACCAATCCGGAAGTACATGATATTTTGCGCACCGGCTTTGATAGATCGCCGATGTTTAGCGGAAGAATTCAGGGTTTGGGGCCCCGATACTGTCCGTCTATTGAAGATAAAATCGAGCGATTTTCTGAAAGAAACCGACACCAGATTTTTGTAGAACCCGAAGGGTGGAACACCATTGAAATTTATGTCAATGGATTTTCGACAAGCTTACCAGAGGATGTCCAACTCGCAGCGATGCGAAAAATTCCGGGGTTTGAACAAGCAAAAATGTTCCGGCCGGGCTATGCCATCGAGTATGACTTTTTTCCACCTACCCAACTCTATCATTCGCTCGAAACTAAACTCATTGAGGGGTTATTTCTTGCCGGACAGATTAACGGAACCACCGGTTATGAAGAGGCCGCTTGTCAGGGATTGATGGCAGGAATTAATGCCCATCTCAAGCTAAAAGGCGAGGTGCCGCTGGTATTGAGCAGGTCGGAATCATATATCGGTGTTCTAATAGATGATCTGATCACTAAAGGCACAGACGAGCCCTATCGAATGTTTACCTCACGTGCAGAGTATCGAATCATGCTCCGACAAGACAATGCCGACGAAAGACTGACCCCTAAGTCGCATGCTTTAGGATTGGCTTCAGATGAACGGCTTCGCGCAGTAGAGCAAAAGAGAACGGCGTATAATTCGCTGATTTCATTCTTTAAGGAAACCAGTTGCGAAGTCGAAAACATAAACCCGATTCTCGATGCGGCCCAGTCCAGTTTGTTAAAGCAAAAAATTAAGCTCAACAACATCATCAGTCGCCCAGGGATTGGAATGGAGGAAATGATTCTTGGGTCTCGCGCCCTGCAACAGTATTTGGCAGCTCAGAACCCCCAACCTGACGCGTTGATGCAAGCAGAAATTCTAATGAAATACGATGGCTATATTTCTAAGGAGAACGAAATGGCTGATAAATTTCGACGTCTTGAAAACATCCGGCTCCACGCTGATTTTGACTACAAAAAACTCACTTCACTTTCTGCTGAGGCCCGTGAGAAATTAAGCCAAATTAAACCAGGCACTATTGGTCAAGCCTCGCGAATAAGTGGTGTTTCTGCAGCCGATATTTCCGTTCTTATGGTTTATGTAGGGCGCTAATGTTTCACGTGGAACCATTATTTACCCCATTCTATCCCATTTTAAAAATTGTTTCACGTGGAACATCAAGGTAAAAAAAATGCACTGTCCTTTGTGTGGAGGTAAAGACATTCACACCTCTTTATACTCAAAAGATCACTTTCTAACTGGGGAGCTATTTAACGTTGCCATGTGTGGTATATGTAAAACAGGTATTACCTCACCCCAACCCAAACCCTCAGAAGTTTTCCATTATTACCAGTCGGACAAATATGTTTCGCACAATGATTCAACAAAAGGTTTGGTCAACTTCGCCTATCAACAAGTGAAGAAAATCACTCTTAGACAAAAGCTCAACCTGATTATACGATGCACACCGAATAAAGATCTATTAGACTTTGGTAGCGGCACGGGCGACTTTCTACTTTTTGCCAAGCAAAATGGATTTAATACAATTGGAGTTGAACCTGATGATAACGCCCGCAACATTGCCACTGCAAAAGGACTGCAGATTTATAAACCGGAATGGATCAAAAACCAAAAAGGTCAATATGGGGCGATAACCTTGTGGCATGTTCTCGAACATACTTACGATCCTATACAAACCATTCTCGAACTAAAAAATCTCTTAGTGCAAAACGGCACCATCATTATCGCAGTCCCCAATCATGCCTCGTATGACGCAAATAAATATGGAGAATATTGGGCAGCGTACGATCTTCCCAGACACTTATTCCATTTCCACCCGGAAAGTATGAAGGTTCTGGCAGAAAAAACAAATTTGACCTTAATTGAAACACTCCCTATGAAATTTGATTCATTTTATGTTTCAATGCTAAGCGAAAAGTACAAAGGAGGAAACATCCTCAGCGGTCTATACTCAGGACTACTTTCAAACATCAAAGCAACAAAAACTGGAAATTACTCCAGTCTGATCTACGTTTTCCAAAAACAAGACATTTAATTGCCCTTTTCTGGCCGATAAGGCCTTTATAGTATGTCACCCCTATTTTCGAAAGATCTTTCAAAATTCAGCTCGCTAACACTACTCTGATTTTCAATCAATTAGTCTTAAATAAAAAAGACAATCGTATTTATCAACAAGCGTTCAGGTATGATGCGGCCTATTCCCTCTCATCAATTCTGATTAGCTTTGTAATTCTAAATCAAAAATTAAAATATGCTCACAGAAACATCATCCGGAGTTGATATATCAGAAGTATTAAAGCAACTCAAAATCAATGTAACCAATCATGGTTGCTCAACAGGACAAGAACATTTCGGCAACAATAAAGAAATAGAGAGCTATTCCCCTGTTGATGGCGCATTAATCGCGAAGCTCTCTTCGGCCACGAAGGACGATTACGAGAAAGTGGTTTCTACTGCACAAAAGGCTTTTAAAACTTGGCGTACGATGCCGGCTCCAAAGCGCGGAGATATAGTGCGACAGTTTGGAGATAAATTGAGAAAATACAAAGAGCCCTTGGGCAAACTGGTATCCTACGAAATGGGTAAATCGCTTCAGGAAGGTCTGGGTGAAGTTCAGGAAATGATCGATATCTGTGAGTTTGCGGTAGGTCAATCGCGCCAACTTTACGGATTAACCATGCACTCTGAACGACCTTTGCACCGTATGTACGAGCAATATCACCCACTGGGAATTGTCGGTATCATTTCGGCCTTTAACTTCCCCGTAGCTGTATGGTCGTGGAATGCGGCGCTAGCGTGGATTTGCGGCGATGTATGTATTTGGAAGCCTTCTGAAAAGAGTCCGCTTTGCTCAATTGCCTGTCAAAATATTTGGGCAGAAGTGGCTAAAGAGAATAATTTGCCTGAGGGAATTAGTTGCCTGGTGAACGGAGACTATACCGTTGGGGAGTTCCTTTCTAACGACAATCGAGTTCCTTTGATATCTGCAACCGGTTCAACCCGTATGGGGAAAATTGTGGCTACCACCGTTGCTCAACGCCTTGGAAGATCGCTGCTCGAACTCGGTGGAAACAACGCCATAATCGTTACGCCCGATGCTGATCTTAAAATGACCATTATCGGGGCTGTTTTTGGTGCGGTAGGTACTGCTGGACAACGATGCACTTCGACTCGCCGGTTGATCATTCACGAAAGTCAGTACGAAACCGTAAAAGAAAAGCTCAAGGAAGCCTACGGACAATTAAAAATTGGAAATCCACTAGATAAGAATAATCACGTTGGGCCACTCATTGATAAAGATGCGGTTCAAAACTACCTCAATGCTATTGAAGCGGTAAAATCGCAAGGCGGCAAAATGCTCGTTGAAGGTGGTGTTGTAGAAGGCGACGATTACCAAAGCGGATGTTACGTAAAACCCTGTATCGCTGAAGCAAGCAATGATATGGATATCGTGCAATCAGAAACCTTTGCACCCATTTTGTACATTATGAAGTACAAAACCCTTGAGGAAGCCATTGAAATACAGAATGGCGTTGTACAAGGTTTATCGTCAGCCATAATGACCAATAATTTGCGTGAAGCAGAAAAATTCTTGAGCTACGCGGGTAGTGATTGCGGCATTGCAAACGTTAATATCGGTACCAGCGGGGCTGAAATTGGCGGTGCTTTTGGAGGAGAAAAAGAAACCGGTGGCGGTAGAGAATCTGGTTCGGATGCATGGAAAGTATATATGCGCAGACAGACCAATACCATCAATTACAGCACCGAGCTCCCTTTAGCACAAGGTATTACTTTCGATTTATAGTCACTTCAAAATGAATGAGTCAGAAAAGGCCCTTTAATCGGGGCCTTTTTCTTTGATTATCAGCATTTAGATTTACTGTTCAAACACATTCACTTCAATGCTTCTATCGGTATTTGCCACTTCCCACGCGGTTGAGAAAATAAACCTAACCACTGAAGTCATTTTTTCAAACTGAATTTTGTCCACTGTATCTCCCGGTTGGTGATAGTCTTCGTGAACACCACTAAAATAAAAGATGGCTGGAATTCCATTCTTTATGAAGTTATAATGATCTGATCGATAATAAAAACGATTTGGATCACGCGGATCATTATAAGTATAATCCAACAAAATATTGCAGCATTCCCGATTGACTTGTTCGCTGATTTCGTGTAGCGTAGTAGACAATCTATTGGACCCGATCAGATAGATATACTCGCTGTTTTCTTCATGGTTTGCATCGCTGCGACCAATCATGTCAATATTCAAATTAGCCACGGTACTTTCAAGCGGAAATACAGGGTTCTCTGTATAATATGCCGATCCAATCAAACCCTTCTCCTCTGCAGAAACAGCAAGAAACAAAACTGAGCGTTCCGGACCATTTCCCGTTGCTTTTGCTTCAGCTAAAACCCGGGCCATTTCAATTAATGCCGCTGTACCACTTCCATCGTCGTCGGCACCGTTATAGATTTCACCATCCACCATTCCGAGATGGTCGTAATGAGCAGTCATAATGAGATACTCATCTGCCTTACTACTTCCGCGAATAAGACCCATCACATTCTCTGTCGACAACTTTTTTTCTGACTTGTTGATGTCAATTTTGTATTTACCTGATACCGTAAATGCTCGACCTTTCCTTTCCTTTTCGATTTCTTGCTTCAGTTTATTGGAATCATATTGTCTACCCAGCATCCTTTTTGCAGTGGAAGGAGAAATAAAATAAACAGCCATAACCGGAGCTGTTCTATTCTCATTCCACAAACCAACACGAGGAACTGTTAGATAAAATGAAAGTCGCGCTACGGTCATGTCATAATCTTCATTGACAATAAAAAGATTCTCCACCCCATTATTTCTAGCCGCATTAACTTTTGTGCTAAAATCGCTACCCCAATCAGAACTTCTTTTATCTCCACTTATCAAATAATTTCCTTCCCCATCACGAGGCTCGCCCTGCCAAATCACGACATTTTTGACCAATGTATCCGCTTTTACATAATCACTATAAAGGGTATCATCTATGCCGTATCCGAGAAACTGAAGAGCAGAAAACGCTCTAATTCCATCGCTTACCATTGCACCAAAAAAGTAAAAATCATCGATGTACTCCAAACTCCGATTGTTCACAGAAAATTCTGCTTTTTCAATGGCCGATTCGATTAAATAAAACCGTTGATAATAACCACTGTCTGCAACCTGTTCCAAACCAAATCGCTCAAAATGGTCCGCGATATAGCGCGCCGCTTTTTTTTGCCCAGGTTTGCCAGAATCTCTTCCTTCAAATTCATCCGAAGCAATTACCGTCAAATATTGCCGCAAACTGTCCTCACTTATTTTTTTAGAATAATGTGAACGCAATGTATCATTCGCCACGCCGTATCCATCAAGAACAGCTAAAGCAGACACTAAAACAATCATTATAATCCTAATCATCTTGCAATTTTTTCGACCCTTTTACCGTGACGTCCACCTTCAAATTTGGCTTCCATAAAACTATTCACAATATCCAAAGCTTCATTGTTAGTTATAAAGCGCGCAGGCAAAGCCACTATATTGGCATTATTATGTTGCTTTGCCAGTTTGGCGATTTCAGGCAACCAGCACAATGCACATCTTATTCCAGAATGCTTATTTGCCGCCATCGCCACACCGTTTCCACTTCCACAAACAACAATACCAAAATCGGACTGTGCATTGGCTACTGATTCAGATACAGGATGAGCAAAGTCTGGATAGTCTACACTATCGGAACTGTGCGTTCCAAAATCAACAATTTGTACTTCTTGTGCTTTTAACGCTTTGATTAAAAAGCTTTTCAACTCATATCCAGCATGGTCAGAACCTATCGAAATTTTCATATAACACGGTGTTTATCAATAGACAAAGATATAAATTTAAAGGCCCTGCCATTTGTTAAAAAGTTTTGCAACATTACATCTTCGATACGTCGAAAGCGTGTGTAAAATTATTGATAACTTCATTAGGAAAATTACCTCAAAACTGACCTTAGCATTATTCCCCGACCAAAGGCAATTTATATCTGAAACTTGTCGCTAAGGTAATACCCGACTTATAAACACACCAGCATACCCAAAAATTTAAAATTTATGCCCATCTCTTCTTTTCAACAACTACCTTTGCTTTCGTGGAAATTAATGTAGAACAAGGTTTTGAATCGATTTTAATGTTAATCGAATGTTATTAAATCGTGATAAGTCACAATCCAACCCTTTCCAAGAAAAATTATGAACACAATTCACAGCATAATAAAGACCAGTTTAAATTTAATTAAATCTTCTTTTTATTTAGTTGTAGTGTGTACATCTGGTTTAGGATTTTCAGAGCTCATGGCTCAGGAAAAGGAGTACACTGTGTTATACCATGAAAATGGAAGAGTGTCAAGCGAAGGATATATGCTCGATGATAAGCCCGATGGGTTTTGGAAGACGTATTATCCAGACGGTACAATAAAATCTGAAGGAAAGAGAACACAATTTGAACTGGACAGTATTTGGAACTTTTATAATCATAATGGATTAAAAACCAGTTCACTTACCTATAGAAAAGGCGATCGAAATGGCGAAGCAACCTATTATGATGCGGAGGAGAATATTAAAGAAATTGCCAATTATGAAAATGGTGTTAAACAGGGTGAAGCACTTTACTTTTACAGTACAGGTGAGGTGAGCAAGAAGGTAGATTTCGTTGATGGAAAGGAGTCAGGTCAGGCATTTGAGTATGGTAAAGACCAACGCATCATTACCCTGCTTCGTTATGAAAACGGATTTATTACCCGTCAAGAAGAAATAAACAGATATGATCTGCAGGGCCGTAAGTCAGGAAGATGGATAGAATACCATAGAAACGGAAATATTGCAGTAGAAGGGAACTATACGTCAGGACTAAAAAATGGATTTTTCAAAAGCTTCGATAGTAGAGCAAATTTGCTGCTGCTCGAAAAGTATGAAAATGGACGATTGGTTGAAGATGCCGAAGAAATAAAAGTGCTTGACATCCAAAATACTTTTTATCCTGATGGAAGCGTAAGGTCAACAGGAGGTTACAACAAGGATGGATTAAGGGAAGGCGTGCACCGCATTTACGATTCTCAAGGAAGTATTATTTCGGGCAATATGTATAACAATGGGATTTTAGTTGCAGAGGGCATTACCGATAGAGAAGGATATTATCAAGGATTCTGGAAGCATTATTACCCAACTGGAGAACTTAAATCTGAAGGATCTTATATAAATTCTGAAAGAGATGGACCCTGGGTGTTCTATTACATGATGGGTGGAGTAGAGCAAAAAGGAAATTATGTAGCAGGCTTGCCCCACAGCCAATGGAACTGGTATTACGAAAATGGCGAAGTATTGCGTGAGGAATATTACCGAAGGGGATTCGAAGATGGCGAATCAATCGAATACAACAGTCAAGGAGAGGAGATAACCAAAGGAGAATACGGCAATGGCAGTAAAGAGGGCGAGTGGTTTTATAGCTTGGGAGACCACACCGAAAAGGGATCTTATCTGGCAGATGAACGTCACGGACTTTGGAAATATTTCTACCACGACGGAAAGTTGTATTTTGAAGGAGAATATATGGGAGGTTTGCCGGTTGGAAGACATAGATATTATTATCCTTCAGGACAGTTGCGTCAGGATGGGCGATACAATTCAGGAATAAAGGTAGGAACCTGGAAAGTGTATAACGAAGAAGGCATGCGTGAACTAACTATTCGATACAAAAAAGGAGTTGAATTTAGAATAAATGGAGCGAGAGTGGAGGATGGATCACAAGAAAACGAAGACTTGGATGAGTGGACCCCGTTAGAAAACTAGCGCATGAAAAAAGTACATAAATCGGACATCGACTATTCTTTTCTCGAGGCAGCTAATCTGGCGGCTGCGGTGGTCGACATTGAAGCCACTGAATTAATTTACATTACACCTGCTGCTGCGGCTTTGTTCAGTGTGGAAGGTAATGGAGAAACGCAAAAAACATGGTTTAAAAAATTCCTAAATAAGGATAAACACCGCCCTGATAAATGGATTAAAATTATTGATAGCCAAGGCATAAGCATAGAAAATGCATTTATTAACAATAAAAAATGCACGATTTCGGCTACCATTCTTAACAAAGCAGCAGCAAATGTTTTATTGATTCAATTTCACCGCAATCAGTCGGTTATCAACGAAACAATTGCTGTTAAAAAGGAAAGTTGGAAAGAGCTGGTAAACAACATTCCCGAAGGTATTGTCATCCATCACAGTGGAATGATTGTTTTTATGAATGCCGCAGCAGAAGAACTGCTTGAAATTAAAGCAGAAAAGCAGATTGGAAAACCCTTTCTATCACTGTTTACCGGAGAAGCAAAAAAAGCACTGAAAAACCGGATGGACGAATGGATTGCTGAAGCCAATTCAGAGTACTTTGAATTTCCTTATAAAAGACCTTCAGGAAAGGAACTTTATCTGGGAGAACAAACAGTGGAAATAAGGATTGATGGCCAGCCTGCCAGACAAACAATGCTGACAAATCTTTCGCTTAGAAAAAAGTGGATTCACGAAAAAATGCGTGCACAACTGGCCGAGGAAATAAACCAGATCTTAAAACACGAAATTAAAGAACACAAGATCACCCAATACGAACTGGAGCAAGCTAAAAATTTTAATCTGGCACTCATTGAGAGTTCGATGGATATGATAATTGCAGAGAATAACGAAGGAAAAATTAGCGTATTTAATAAAGCCGCCGAAAAACAATATGGCTACAATCGACATGAAATAATCGGAAAACCCACGTCGGTGCTATTTGCCGCAGGAGGCGATTATAAAAAGCTGAAAAAGAACCTGGCTGATGAAGAGCTTGTTTCACTGGTGATAGAAAATAAACGCAAAAACGGAGAAAAATTCACCTCGTATCTTTCTGCATCACAACTATATACCACAGACGGAATTTACTTGGGATCCATGGGCGTGTCGCGAGACATTAGTGAGGAGAAGCAATCAGAAGAAAATCTGAAAAAGAGCGAAGAAATGTATCGCGACTTGTTCGATAACATGTCTGACGCTTATTTGCTAACCGATGCACGAGGAAATTTAAAATACTGGAATAAAGCCGGACTGGAGCTGCTTGCCGTTTCAGAAAAACGAGCGGCCACCCTTAATTTACTTGAATGTGTTGATAAAGGCTTTCAACAAAAAGTAAAGGAAGATAGAAAGCGAATGAAGCTGAGTGGAAAAACGCTAAAAGGACAGGAATATGTGCTGATTAATGGTAAAAAGCAACGCCGGTACGTTCAGGTCAACTCCTCACCGATTTACGAGAAGGGAAAGTTTACTGGCTCACGAGAATTGCTGCGCGATATCAGTGACCAAAAAAAGGCAATAGCCCAAGCAGATAGCCACTCGGCAAAAATTAAAGCCATTTTTGAAAGTACGGCCTATATGATTTGGTCGGTAGATAAACAAAAGAAACTCACCTCATTCAACGTTAACTACGCTAAAGTTTATAAGAAACTAACAGGGAAATCACCCAAAATCGGTCAGCCCGCTACAGGTTTGTCAGGCAACAGAAATGTAGAAACAAAGAAATTCTGGAAAGATAAATACGACATGGTTTTTGAAGGAAAGCCGCAGTCGTTCGAAACTTCGCTTAAGGATGAAACAGGAAAATTGCAATGGTTTGAAGTAGATCTCAATCCAATTATCAGAGAAGATGGAGAAGTAGAAGAACTGAGCGGAATATCCCAATCGGTCACCTTTAAAAAGCAGGCAGAGGGAAAGATTAAAGACCAGGCAGCAAAAATCAATTCTATATTCGACAGCACCGCCATGCTTATTTGGACGGTGGACATTAATTTCAGAATTACCTCATACAACGCTAACTTCGCGAAAATGCTGCAACGCAATTTCGGTATAGAAATCCAGATTGGAATGGATTACTTAAAAGTACTCAAGCCGTTTATCCGTGAGGATTTACGAGAAGGGTTTATGAACCTATACTGTCAGGCGATAGAGGGGAAGTACGTGCAATTTGAAGGACCGGCAAAAAAGAAGAATGGCCATACCATCTGGATGGAATCTTTTTTGAATCCAATTTTTAAAGAAGATAACAGCGTTGCAGAAGTATCGTGTATGGCGCACGAGGTGACCGATAAAAAGATTATCGAAAAGCAAATTAGAGAATCGTTGCGCGAAAAGGAAATCCTTCTTCAAGAGGTGCATCATCGCGTTAAAAATAACTTACAAGTCATCTCCAGCATACTCAATTTGCAGTCATCCTATGTAAAAGATCCAAATACACTGTCCATCCTTCGGGAAAGTCAGAACAGGATAAAATCCATGTCCTTTATTCACGAAAGTCTGTATCAAACCACCGATTTTAGCTCCATCGATTTTTCAGACTATATTTTGAGTCTGTCGAAAAATTTGCTACATTCATACAGTATAAAGGCGGGTTTAATCGAATTAGATGCCAAATTTGATAAAGTCTATCTGAACCTCGATCAAGCCATACCTTGCGGATTAATTGTAAACGAACTGGTATCAAACGCACTGAAGTATGCCTTTCCTAACAATCAGAAAGGAGTGCTGACCATGAAAATTAGAGAGGTGAAAAACAAGGTGGAGCTAATGATCAAAGATAACGGTGTCGGTGTGCCTGCCGATTTTGATTTCGATCACGCAGACACCCTGGGCTTACAGTTGGTTTACACCCTAATTGAACAGCTCGACGGTGAAGTAGCATTTGACTCCAAACCGGAGAAAGGAACAGAATATTTAATTACATTTGATAAAATAAATTAATACCCTGAAGTTATGTCCAAAACCAATGTATTGGTTGTAGAAGACGAAAGCATCGTTTCCAAAGACATTCAACACAGCCTAAAAAAATTAGGTTACAATGTGGTCGGAGCCGCTGCAACAGGTGAAAAAGCAGTTGCCCTGGCAAACGAAACCAAACCAGATATTGTTCTGATGGACATTATGCTGAAGGGTGATATGAACGGTATAGAGGCCGCCGATCAGATCAGAAAAACAATGAATATTCCGGTGATCTACCTCACGGCCTATGCCGATGAAGGAACCCTGGCAAGAGCAAAAGTTACCGAACCGTGCGGATATATCATAAAACCTTTTAAGGAAATTGATATCCACACCTCAATAGAAATGGCCATCTATAAGCATAAACGCGAAAGCGAAGTGCGCAAAGAGCGCGACATGCTCTACTCATTGGTCGAAAACAAAGACAACAAAGACTTTATTTTCGTGAAGTCTAATTCACGGTTGGTCAAGCTCAAAACAAAAGATATTTACTTTGTAGAAGCCCTCAAGGATTATGTCGTAATCAACGCCTTGAACACGCGTTATACCATCCACTCCACCATGAAAGATATCGAGCGTAAACTGCCGGCCGAAGATTTTCTGCGGGTGCACCGATCTTTTATTGTCCGTCTCGATAAAATTGCGGCAATTGAGCAACCCAACCTCGTGCTCGAAAACGATAAAAAAGTAATCCCAATCGGAGGTTCATACAAGGATGAACTCAACAACAGGATTAACTTAGTGTAGAGTCCCTTCTGAGTCGCTCGTTATCTGATATGAAATGGTTATAAATGGTTTGTAGCATCTCCCAGATAGAGAGACGCTGTGCTTTTCCACTCATCCACCGCGTTCGTTTTTCATTTCCTGAAAGCGACGAACTCAAAGTCGAGTTGTTTGTTAACTAAATCTCCGCGAACCACGCGAATATCAATCTGGTCGCCAATGTTAAATTCAGCACCAAACCGGTTGCCAATTACCTGATATTTTTCCTCATCAAATGTGTAATGGTCGTCACCAATCGACTGCAGCGTAATCATTCCTTCGCAACTGGTTTCGATGATTTCTACAAAAATTCCCCAGTTGGTTAAACCAGTTATAATTCCGGCAAATTCCTCACCCACCTTATCCATCATAAATTCAACCTGTTTGTATTTGATGGAAGCCCTTTCGGCCTCGGTGGCTTTTCTCTCTTGTATGCTGCTGTGCTTGCATAGATGGTCTAACTCCTCCTCCGAAATGGCTTTTTCGTTTTGCAGATAATGCTGCAACTGACGGTGCACTAAAACATCCGGATAACGACGAATGGGCGAAGTAAAATGAGTGTAATAATCGAAGCTTAACCCATAATGACCATGATTTTCAGTGGCGTAATACGCTTTTGCCATCGACCGAATGGCCATGTGCCGGATGATATCTTCTTCTGCTGATCCAGCCACATCTTTCAATAATTGGGTAATCGCAAACGCAGCGCCTTTGTTTTTGGCCGTAGAAAATTCATGTCCAAAACGACGGGCAAAAGCACGCAGTTCAATCAGCTTATCGGTGTCGGGCTCGTCGTGAACACGGTAAACAAATGGTTTTGGCATTCCCTGTTTAATTTTTCCGATTTTTGAAGCTACCATCTTATTAGCCAGCAGCATAAAATCTTCGATCAGCCGGTTGGTGTCTTTCATCACTTTCTTTTTTACACCAATAGGTCGGCCGTCTTCGTCCAGTTCAAACTTTACTTCGGTGCCACCAAATTCAATTGCACCATGGGCAACACGTTCGCTTCGCATTATTTTACTCAGACCGAGCAACACGTTCAGCTCCTTTAGAAATGGACCTTCACCAGTATCGAGCACTTGCTGAGCGGCCTCATAAGTAAAACGGTAATCCGAACGAATAACCGTTTTTCCGTACCACTCACTGATTAAGTTGGCTTGTTGATCGAGCTCAAAAACAGCCGAAAAACAATATTTATCTTCATCGGGGCGCAGCGAACAAACCAAATTAGATAAAACCTCTGGCAACATCGGCACCACGCGATCTACAAGATATACCGAGGTAGCTCTACGCACCGCTTCCTGATCGATGATGTCGTCGGGTTTAACGTAATGACTGACATCGGCAATATGAATTCCCACGCGGTAGTTGCCGTTATCGAGAAATTCAACAGAAAGGGCATCGTCAAAATCCTTGGCGTTATCCGGATCAATCGTAAAGGTGGTTATTTGGCGAAAATCGCGGCGTTTGGCGATTTCTTCGATGCTGATGGTAGTGTCAATTTTGTCTGCTGCCCGAAGTACATCCTTTGGAAACTCCATGGGCAGCCCAAATTCGGCCATGATGGCATTCATCTCCACTTGATGTTCACCGGGGTTTCCGAGCACTTCAATAACCTTTGCAATAGGATTTTCGGCACCTTCGGGCCACTCGATCAATTCAACAATTACCTTCTGCCCATCTTTTGCTCCTTTAAAATCCTTTTTATTAACGTAAAAGTCAACCTGGATACGTTGACTGGAAGGAACAACAAAAGCGAAATGATTGCTGATGTCTATGACCCCTACAAAGGTGTTGGTATAGCGCTCAAGAACCCGCTCAATACGACCCGAAGGTTTTCCGCCACGAGCCCCCGTTATACGTACTTCCACTTTGTCGCCATCCAAAGCATAACCCAGATGCCGGTTGTCTACAAAAACATCGTCAGCATCGTCGGTGATAACGTAGCCCGATCCGCGTTTGGTTCCCTGTAAAACACCTGTTTTTAGTCCGCTAGCAAAAGAGGCAAGCTGAAATTTTCCTCGAACAGGACTGATTAATTTTTGGTCTGAAACCATTTGGTGAAGCAGCTTTACAATGGCTTCAGCGTCGGTTTTGTTTCCGCCCAGCGCTGCGTTAATTTGTTTGTAATTGAGTGGCCGGTTTTGCTGTTGATGAAATAGAGCGGTGATGTTTTTTACATTGACTTTTTTGTTGCCGGTTTTCTTTTTGGATAGCGAAGGGTATTTCTTTTTGTTTTTTCGGGTCATATAGCGGTTTGGGTAATAAAGTGGGTTTGCCGACCTGTTTCGGAATTAAAACCTAACTTTGAATTCAATAAAGCTACTAACAATTATGTTATCGAAGAAGATTGAAGAAGCATTAAACCGACAAGTGGAAATAGAAGCTGAAAGCTCTCAGTTTTACTTATCTATGGCCTCGTGGGCAGAGGTTAAAGGGTTTAATGGCAGCGCAAAGTTTTTATATGCCCATGCTGACGAAGAAAGAATGCACATGCTTAAACTCGTGCGGTTTATTAACGAACGCGGTGGTCAGGCAAAAGTTTCGGCCTTAAAAGAGCCCCCAACTTCGTTCAGCAACCTAACCGATATCTTTGAGTCGTTGCTTGCGCATGAAATTAAGGTGACGGAAGAGATTAACGCGCTGGTTCACATCACGCTTCAGGAACAGGATTACACCACGCATAACTTTTTGCAATGGTATGTTTCCGAGCAGATAGAAGAAGAAGCTTTGGCGCGAAATATAATGGATAAGCTGAACATGATCGGAAACGATAAAGGTGGATTATATCTTTTTGACCGCGACCTTGAAAACCTCGAAGTAGCAGAATAATCCCCTGTTTATTTGCGGCTATTAATATAGCATAGTGGAAAACATTATTTCTGCCGCTAAACATTCGTGCGTGACCGTGTTATTTTTGCCATTCAACGATCTTTGCAGTGAATTTGAAGAACTTACTGTTCATATACTCCCTCGTTATATTCTCTGCTTTCGGCATTGTCGGAGACGAAGGCGGGCCGCGTTTTGATGAAAAAGATACTTCTGCAATCATTAAAGCAAGTTATATCTACAACTTCGCGAAACTAATCGATTGGCCAGAGGAAAATAAACGCGGAAATTTTGTGATTGGCGTCATGGGAGGCTCCAGTATGTATCAACAACTTGTTACCAAGTATAACGGCAAAAACGTTGGTAGCCAGCCCATTGAAATAAGAAAAATTTCAAATACACACAATTTTTCGGTTTGTCATGTCTTGTTTGTCGATAACGACTACAACCATGTACTCAATGAAGTCATTCCGCAAATTCAAGATAAGAGTACACTTTTAATTACGCACAAAGAGGGGGCACTTAGTAAAGGTGCAGCCATAAATTTTATTGTGGTTGAGGATAATCTGAAGTTTGAACTGAGCGTTTCCAATGCAGAAAGACATCATCTTTTTGTTGGTTCTACTTTAAAGAGCCTTGCATTGTTTATTGAAAACCAATGACGATGAAAGCAATAAAATATCACCAAATGCTAAAATGTGTGGCTGTATTGCTGGCAATCATGTCGGGTTTATTAGTGAACGCACAGCCACAGGAAACGATCGAGGCATATCGTGCCTATCAGCAGAAAAAATACAACGAAGCTGCTGGATTAATCAATAAAGCCATCGCGACATCTGATGGTGAAGATGATGCCATGAGCTGGCACCTCAGGGGGTTTATCTACAAAGACATATACAATGAAGTGGAAAACAAGGACCGCAATTCTGCCAGCCGGTCTGAGGCTATCCACTCCTTTTTGCGCTCGCTAGAACTCGATGGTAAAGATGAGTTTCGTGAAAACAACTACAAATCGCTGCGTTATTTGGCCTCCTCATACTACAATGATGCAGTGCTCGTGATGCGCGAAGTGGACAAACAAAGCGTTGCGCAATCCGAAGAACTCTACCAAAAATACAGAGAAATTGTCCTACAGATCGATCCGGATGTTGATATGGATGAAAAGGACATTACCTTTTACAAGGCGTTGGCCACATGCAACCGAAAAATATACGAGCAAGACCGAGATGCAAATAATGAATATCTAAGCAGGGCCCTCGAGAATTATCATTATGTGCTTCAACTCGACCCCGATGACTACGGCGCAAACTACAACTCAGCGATCAACCTGTATAACGAAGGTGCTTATGGCATCGAGCAAATCGATGCAGAAGCAAAGATTCCGACCATCGTGAAGGTACAATCCGGAAGCATTGATTTGTTTAGAGAAGCATTACCATATTTACTGAAAGCCTTCGAGCAGGATTCAACAAGACGGGAAACGCTCATAGCACTCAGAGGCATTTATCTGAGTCTCAATAATAATGAAGAAGCCAACAAATACCGAGATCTGCTTCAGCAAACACAGCAGTCGGATAATGGTGAGTAAAGCCTTTTTCTCAATGTCATGAGATTCAGGCTTACGATAGGGCGAAAACTGTACTTTGGCTTCGGGGTTTTTATTCTCGGAATTCTCATCGTTTTTGTACTCACCAATCAAACCCTCAATCAATCGCGCGAAATCAACGACCGGATCAACCGCGTCTACATCCCGTCGGTTGAACAACTGGAAAGATTGCGCTACGAAATCATCCGCACCCGGATGCTCATTACCAACTGGGCATTTGTGCAAAGTCGTGAAGACACTCAGGAGAAGAGATCATTGGTGCAAATTACCAACGAAGATCTTCCTGAAATACTCGGCGAAATAAACAAACTGTCCAACCATTGGATAGATGAAGAAGTGCGCAAAATGAATGCGCTAATTGCCGAAATTAACGAGTTGCTCGAGATGTACGAGGTGGTGAAGAACGAACTTCCAGACATGCGCAGCTATGACGAAGATTTTAATGTGTTCTATGCCCGCGATTACGCCGAAGAAGGCGGGGTGATTGACACCAAAGCCAAGGAGATTCTCTTTAACTTGGAAAACGTCATTCTTAAAATGCGGAGAAATACGGAAGTAGAAAGCAATGAAATGCTCGCTTCCTTTGAACAACTGAAAGTATATCTCCGATACTTTGGAATTGGGCTGATTATCTCTGGGACACTCATTGCATTACTCACTGGTAGATCAATCGTTAAGCCGGTAAAAGAACTTCGCAATACGTTGGTTTCAATGGGAAAAGGGGTGGTGCCAGAAGAACGGGTAAAAATCACCAACGACGAAATTGGCGAAATGGGAATTGCACTCAATAACTTGATGGACGGGTTTAAGCAAACCACCAATTTTGCCGGACAGGTGGGTAAAGGAAACTTTGAATATCCCTACAAACCGCTTAGCGCTGAGGATAAATTAGGTGAAGCATTGGTGAAAATGGCCAAACAACTCGGCGCCAACGAAAGAGAGCTGGAGCAAAAGGTTCGCGAACGAACCCAGGAAGTGGTGTTGCAAAGCGAAAGAATTAATGAGCTGTATACCGACATTACCGCAAGTATCCGCTACGCAAAAAGGCTCCAGCAAACGATTTTGCCTCCAGAGACGATAATCAAGTCGATGTTTCCCAACAGCTTTATTCAGTTTAGACCCAAAGATATAGTTAGCGGAGACTTTTATTTCTTCAAGAATATCAACGGCAAAAAAGTATTTGCTGCGGTTGATTGTACCGGACACGGCGTTCCGGGTGCATTTATGAGTCTTGTTGGATTTAATGGTTTGAATCAGGCTGTTAGAGAGAACAACAACAACCTGAAGGTCGATAAGATATTGCACGATTTTCACAAACTGGCGCAAGAAAACCTGAATAAAACCAACGAATACCACATGGTGCGCGATAGCATGGACATGGCGTTGTGCATTTATGATGAAACCACCGGAGAGTTGGAATACTCAGGTGCAAAAATTCCGTTGTACCTCGTTAGAAACAACAAATTGATTGAATATAAACCCAACAAATTCTCCATCGGAAGCATGGAACACGGCGAGGTTATCTTTGAGAAACACACCATCGCCATTGAACCAGAAGATAAAATATATCTTTTTTCGGATGGTTTTGTAGATCAGTTTGGCGGAGTAGCGGGTAAAAAGTTTAAATACAATCAGTTTCGGAGGATGATTATATCGACGCATCAGCTTCCCATGGAAGAGCAAAAAAACGAATACAATCTTCGGCTTGATACCTGGAAGGAAGGGTATGAGCAGGTAGATGATATTCTGTTTGTGGGTATCGGTTTTTAATCAATTGCCCCCGCCATCCACGCGCCGAAATATGCCAGCGCTGAGGTGATTATCATTCGTGTTTTATGATGGTTTCTATAAAGTCAATGGACGTACAAAGATTGGTTTGTTAACTTTGAATAATCGCGTAGTACAAGTTTCGCATAAAACCAACCAAGCCAAACCCCTCTATGATCACATTTGTCAAGCATCTTTCTGTAAGGCCTCTTTTTAACTTAAGTGTAGCCCTCATTTTTGTTTTTTCGACAAACCACCTAAGCGCGCAACAAACAATTACGACCTTAAATCTGGACCAATCCGGAGAACCCACCCCCACAGCCGATAAATGTTTTACCGATCAGCTTCTCGAACAGCAGCGGCAAACCATTCCGGGATTTCAGCACAGACTGGATGCCATGAACGAAATATTGCGCACAGGTTCGGCAGCAAGGCAGGTTTATACCATTCCCGTTGTGGTTCATGTGATTCACGAAAATGGGGCTGAAAACATTTCGGATGAACAGATTTATGCGGGCATTCAACATTTGAATGATGGATTTGCCAATATAGGCGATTATGAACATCCCGATGGTGTGGCCACTCAAATTGAGTTTTGTTTGGCATCCCAATCACCATCAGGGCAGGTGACAACCGGAATCACCCGAACCTTTTCCACCCTCACTGAGATGATGGTGGAGACACAGGATTTGGCACTCAAGGATTTGATTCGCTGGGATCCCGATTCATACCTGAACATTTGGCTCGTGAAAGAAATCACCTCGCTCTCCATGGGGGATGGAATTGCGGGATATGCCTATTTCCCCACTTCACAGGGTCAGCCCGAAGATGGGATCGTGAATGAAGCCGCCTTATTTGGAAGTACGATCGATAATTCGAAAGTACATATCCATGAAGCGGGACATTACCTGGGGCTTTATCACACTTTTGAGGGTGGTTGTTTAAACCAGAACTGCCAAACTGACGGCGACCGGGTTTGCGATACTCCGCCGGACAACTCTACGGCTGCGGTTCCCTGTTCCGGCCAGCCCAATACCTGCTCTACCGATGCCGACGATGTTAGCGAAAACAACCCTTTTCGTCCGATTTCAATGGGTGGTCTCGGCGATCAGCCCGACCAGTTTAAAAACTATATGGATTACGGGTATCAGGCTTGCCAAGAATACTTTAGCCAGGGTCAGGCCGCGCGAATGCAAGCCGCCATTTCCACCCAACGAGCCATCTTGCTCGAATCCATTGCCTGTCAAAGCCCATGCTTAAATCCTTTTTCTTTGTCTATAACCGCCGATAACACAACCATTCTTGTGGGCGGAGAAATCAACTTCAACAGTGAAACCAATGGTGCCACTTCTTTCGAATGGACCATTAACAACGAAGTGGTTGGCAATGATGCCAACTTGGCCTACCAATTTAACACTGTGGGAAGTTTTGTAATAAGCCTTACAGCGAATAACAGTGATCCCAACTGTAATAAAACCACAAGTATCGCAGTGCAGGTTGCGTGTCCGGCTGAAGCATCATTTACCATAACTTCTACTCCGCCGTTTATGCCGGGTGACGAAATTTCGACCAACAACACTTCCATCAACAGCACCATCCATCAATGGATCTTGAATGGCAACCCCGTGAGCACAACGGTTGACTGGTCCGAGACTTTCAATACCGTTGGTGGCCATTCCCTGTATTTAATAGCCGGAAACGGCGAATGCGCGGATACTTCAAACACCCAATTCTTTCAAATCGGCAACTGCGATTTGTCGGGCGTAACGGATCATTGGGTTTTTAGGAAAAATCAAATGAAGTTTGTCGATGGCGAAGCTGTTCTTATCCAAAACAGCCCAATCGAGGATAACACCGAGTGTACTTCATCTATTGCCGATGCAGATGGGAATTTGCTGTTTTTTAGCGCCGGCATCAGCGTTTGGGACAGAAATTTTAATTTGATGCCAAATGGAACCGGCTTGTTGGGTCATCTGTCCACTTCGCAGGCCGTTTTGATTACACCTCACCCCGGAAATGTCAATCAATATTTCGTGTTCACCAATGATGCATTAGAAAACGACCACGTGAACGGACTGCGCTATAACATTGTAGATATGACCTTGAACAATGGCTATGGCGACATTCTGCCTGCATTTAAAAACAAGCTGTTATTGGAGACCGGAAGTGAAAAACTCAGTGCAACTTGGCACGCTAACGGCCATGATGTTTGGGTGGGTACGGTTGATCGATACAGCAACGACTGGAACGCATTTCTGATCGATAATGCGGGTCTTCATACCACGCCGGTAGTGTCTAATATAGGTACTCCCATAGCGAATAGTACACTTGGCTCCATGCGGTTTTCCAATGATGGAAACAGAATGGCTGCCTGCATGATCACACCTTGGCCTTGGAGAATACTCGTAAGCGACTTCAACAGAGAAACGGGCGTGTACAGCAACCCGATTGAATTGGTACTGAGCAGTGATTTCAATCAACAACCATTCAGCGTTGCGTTTTCACCGGACAATTCAAAGCTCTATGTAAGTTTATGGCAGGGCAAAGACATTTTTCAATATGACCTCTCTTTGACAACTGCTGCTCAAATTCAAGCCTCACAATATGCAGTCGACCCGTATAATTATGGTACGTTTGGTCATTTGGTATTGGCGTCCAATGGGAAAATATATGTGAATGCAAACCAATCAATGGCGGGTCTGGATGAAATTCGCAACCCAAATGCAGCGGGAGCCTTGAGCAATTATTACTCAAATCCTAACCCTGTTCCGCTTTCTTTAAACCCCGGAAATTCGCTGCCCAATATGTTGCAAGGGTATTTGATGGCGTACGAGCAGAAAATTGTTGGTCCTGAGAATATTTGTCAAGGCGGTGCTGCCTATCAATATCAAATTTCATTTGAATCGGAACAAGACTCTGCGGTTTGGACGCATACGGGACCCGGCGTTTTCAC
>CAZARI010000002.1:0-42771 GCA_964487545.1 uncultured Cryomorphaceae bacterium | reverse complement strand
TTGAATCGGAACAAGACTCTGCGGTTTGGACGCATACGGGACCCGGCGTTTTCACGGCGCAGGATGGAAATAACACAGCCACTTTGGAAAGTGCCGCGGAACCCGGTACGGATATTATTTCGGCAATCATCTATGGTCGATGCGGAATTTCGCACGACACCATCACAATCCAAACCAATGAACCCGAATTGACCTTTTTGCCTGAAACGATCACTGTTTGCGATTCGGTATTGCTCGACCCCGGTGCCGGTTTTTTAAGTTATGAGTGGTCAAACGATACGTATGAAAATTCACTTATGGCAGCCACAACAGGTTTATACACCGTTACAGTAAAAGGGCTGTCAGGTTGTTTCATCACCGACTCAAGCTCGGTGACCGTGTCGGATTTGGCTCCGGTTGATTTGGGTCCGGATCAAAATATTTGCGAAGGGCAATTGGCGGTACTGCAAACGAATGCAAACTACCTGAGCTATGAGTGGCAGGACGGCTCCCAAGAATCTTCATTTACGGCCTTTTCACCGGGCACCTATTGGGTAAAAGTAAACCACGGTTGCGGGATGGAAAGTACAGACACTTTGGAAGTGGTTCCATCCGATTTTGAAATCGATTTGAACCATTTCGGACAAGACCATGTGTGCAGCGATTTACTTCCGTTTACCCTGAATGCACCTCTCGGCTTCCCTGATTATTTATGGGATACCGGTCAAAACACTTCGTCAATTCTTGTTGAGGAAATTGGCGAATATGTTCTAACCGTATTAAACGCCGATGGTTGCGCAGCCCGCGATACCTTATGGGTTGAAGATTGTACGGGCATAAGCCCAAATGATTTGAATTCGGCAATCACCGTTTTTCCAAATCCTGCGGATGAGTTTATCAGCATTTCTACAAACCATCAGCAGAGTGGAATGCTGAGAATGTATTCCTATTCCGGACAATTGGTTTTTCAAATGCAGGTCATTCCAAATCGGGAAACCATTATTGCTACCGGCCACTTGTCAAACGGAATGTATGTGCTTGAATTTTTGTTTGATAATGACGTAGTGCGACATAAAGTGGTGATTAGCCATTAAGTCCGCTTTTTCGGCAGGCGTAGAAATTTATGCGTCTGGCGTGTAGGGTACTTCAGGAAAAGAGTACGCTTTTCGAAACCGAGGTATCTACTGGATTAACAATTAGCACTGGAACATCGTCCTGATTGGTCAGGATTTTCTGCACATAAGAAATACCGAGGATAGAAGCCAGTGAGCTGCCAGGCAGGTTCATAATAGCAATCATGTCGGCATTTACTTTTGCTGCGTGCTCCATAATACCCTCGTCAAAACGGTTGCTGCCGGCAGCGCTAATGGTAGTGGTGCATTCTACGCCACGATCTTTAAAAAACTGAATGGCATAGTTGAGGTTTCGATCGAGTTGATTTTTGAGAAACTCGTCGGTTTCCTTAGGGATAATCAGGTGCACGCGCGACTTAAAATATTCGGCAATCTGAGCTACAATGTCCAGCTTCTGCTTGGTTTCTTTTGACAGATCAATCGGAACAACAATATCGTCATAGCCTGATTTGTTGATTTGCTTTTTTTGAACCACAATAAAAGGGGTGGTGCTGCTGGTGATGACCTTTAAGGCCCTACTGCCAGAAATAAACTGCATGCCCCGCACACCGTGTGAACCCATGATGATCAATTCGGCACCAATTTCTTCGGCCATATCACCGATGTCTTCGAAAATTGTACCTACCCTAACCATTGCGTCGATTGCAACCTTGTGATTCCCTTCGTTAATGCGCTCAAGCCACATGTTAAGCTTGGTTCGGCCTTCTTCTACAAAAGTTTTTTTTGGAACAATATGCACCATGGTTATTCTGCCATTGACCGTTTGGGCAACAGCAATTGCATGATTTATGGCGTTGTCAGAAACATCGGTAAAATCGGTAGGAACGAGAATAATTTTACTCATATTGTAGAAAGGTATGGTTTCAGGCGGCAAAGATAGGCGAAATTCGTTTGACTTTCACATTGCACCGGGTTTCAAAACATAACCTTTTGGCAATATAAACCACGTCATTAACATCTTTTGGGACAGGATAAGCTTCGGTGCACGGCTAATATGATTATCTTTGTATCAGCAAACAGAAGATCTGATGACTTACCATTTTCCATTATGGCGGTAAAGTTGGCAGGGAGTTTGCTCAAGATAGAGAAAGTTCTTTACATGGCTGTTGCTACCTACAAGGGCACATTTGGTTAATAGTTTGGTTAATAGATTTGGTTAAATTAGGTTGGTTCATTTTTTATCACATCTATATGCCCTTAGCAACAGTAACAACCCCGTTTGGCTCTCCGCCGGACGGGGTTTTTTCGTTTATATGATCTACGCCTCTGTGCCCTTTGCGGTTAGGTGTTTTTTAACCACGAAGTGCACTAAGTTATTACAGAGTTCGCAAAGTTTTTCTCTGATGTGGTTGGGTGTTTTTAACCACGGAGTGCACAAAGTTTACACGAAGGTCACTAGGATTTTCTCTGTGTTCTTAGTGAATCCCTCCGTGTCCTTTGCGGTTAAGCTTTTCTAACCACGGAGCGCACTAAGCTATCACAGCGTTCACAAAGTTTTTCTCTGTGCTCTTGGTTAAACGCTCTGTGCCCTTATGGTTAAGGGGGTTTTACCACGGCATGAACAGAGGATACACAGCGTTCATCAAGTTTTTCTTCGTGTCCTTAGTGAAACCCTCCGTGCTCTTTGTGGTTAAGCTTTTCTAACCACGGAGACCTAAGTTTCCATGAAGGTCACTAGGATATTCTCTGTGTTCTTAGTGAATCCTCCGTGTCCTTTGTGGTTAGGTGTTTTTAACCACGAAGTGCACTAAGTTATCACAGCGTTCACAAAGTTTTTCTCTGATGTGATTGGGTGTTTTTAACCGCGGAGTACAAAGTTTACACGAAGGTCACTAGGATTTTCTCTGTGTTCTTAGTGAATCCCTCCGTGTCCTTTGCGGTTAAGCTTTTCTAACCACGGAGCGCACTAAGCTATCACAGCGTTCACAAAGTTTTTCTCTGTGCTCTTGGTTAAACGCTCTGTGCCCTTATGGTTAAGGGGGTTTTACCACGGCATGAACAGAGGATACACAGCGTTCATCAAGTTTTTCTTCGTGTCCTTAGTGAAACCCTCCGTGCTCTTTGTGGTTAAGCTTTTCTAACCACGGAGCGCATCGAGTTTCCACGAAGGTCACTTAAGGGATTATCTCCTTACAAGTGTGAATAATTTACCCGCAGTGTAGAACAATGCAACGCTTTTCTTCTTTTTTTTGACCCATGCGGCGAAAGAAGAGTCAACTTCTGGTAATTGTATTGATGACTGTCTATGTGATAGTACATTTTGGCAGGTTGCTGGTGACGCCCAATGCTTGGCTATTGAAGAGCAGCGACGACGGCATCAAAAACTATTTCGTACTGGCCGATTTTGTTAAGAATGGCGACCATCCGCTACATCTTTCAGGTATGAACTATCCGTATGGAGAGTTTTTATTGCTCGAAGATGCCCACCCCGTACTGGCACTAATGCTAAAGTCGATCTCAGCCGTTTTTCCAGGTATAGCAGATTATAGTATCGGAATCGTCAACTTTTTGCTGCTGGCGACTCTTGTTGTTTCTGCTGGCTTAATGTTTTCCATTTTCCGGCACTTCAAAACACAGCCAATCCTCGCCATTGCCGGAAGCATTGCTATTCCAGCAATGAGTTCCCAAATTTTACTGTGGGGATACGGTCACTGGGCACTTGGATACGTTTGCTTTTTTCCGCTGGGGTGGTGGTTGACGATCCGAATGTTGAACCGTCCAAGTGCAACCGGCAGAATTTGGCTCGTGGCCGTAAATACACTGTTCTGGTTGTACATTCATCCTTATTTGGGGTTAATGTTGTTGATGTTTAACCTGATAAGTGTTGCTGTAGCACAGCTCAACGAAATCAGCAGCAAAAAAAACCTAACGAAATACCTCGTTTGCATTCTGCTACCGCTGATTTTTTATGTAGCATCCATCAAAATCATGGATACCCACCACGACCGACCCGAAGGATTCTTCATGCCCGATCACTTGGCCACCTGGCGAAGTATTTTTGTGAGCAACGAAACTTTTACCTCACCGCTGGCTTCGGTATTCAATGCCGATAATGGAGGATCTTCTTGGGACCGTGTGGGAAATTTCCTTGGACTGACCACCATCATCACGTTGCTTTTATACACCGGCTTCATGGTGGTAAACCTTGCAAAGCGCAAGATTTCGCTACCACAACTGTTTAAAAACCAATGGTCCGTTTATTGGTCAGCCGCAATTGTTGCCCTACTCTTTGCCATGGGCTGGCCCTTAAAATTCTTCACCGAAGTGGATATGGGGCCGTTATCCGTGTTGTTGCAATTTACCGGTTACGGAAGGTTTGCTTGGGTGTTTTATTTCATAGCAACAACCTTTGCGGTAGTTTTGCTGAGTAGGTACTTTTTCAACACAGCTTTTCAACGAACGATAACGGTTGTTTTAATGTTGATGTTTTTGGTTGAGGGCTATTCCTATTCGCATAAAATCAGCCAATTCGCACCGGAGTCAGAAAACATGTTCACAGAAAAGTTTGCCGTTGAAAATTTAGCCGAGGAAATTGAACAGATTTTAGGAAACGATTATCAGGCCATCATTGCATTACCGTTTTTCTATCACTACGGCAATCCATACAGCCACGGTAGCTCTGCCCAAAGCATACACCGCGCCATGATGTTATCCTACCACAGCGGCTTGCCCATGCTTAACGCTTATCTGTCTCGTCCGTCAATCACTGAAGGCAGAAAAATAATGCAGGTTTTCTCCCCACCTACATTTACCAAAGAAATTGTGGCCGATCTTCATTCAGACAAACCCTTTTTGATTTTCCACACAGGTCAAGAGTTGCATCCGAATGAACAAAACATGATCGATCGGGCAACACCGTTGTTTTCTACAACATTAGGGAAATTCTATTCTCTCTCGCTTGAACGTGCTTTTGGATTTGATAACAGCCCCGCAATCCATCAGTTTGAACAACGGAAATCAGATTTCATTAATCACAAAGCACTTTGGGTAAGCGATAGTACAACCGTGTTTTTTGAATCATTCGATGACGTTGTAAGCGAAGTCACATTTATCGGATCCGGTGTTTTTGTCGTACCCGGAAAAGGCAGAACGGCATTGGCTAAGTTTTCACCAGACAACCCAGAAACAGCACACTACGAAGCTTCGTTGTGGTTTTACAACGAAAATATCTTTCAGACTTTCACTAATGTCGAGGTGGAAGTGATTAATTCCGACAGTTCTCGGTGGAGCAGCTACCACAATCCTTTTCACGGTGAGTATATTTTGGGCAACTGGTCGTTGGTTACCGCAAATGTCACGTTAGAACCCGGTCAATCCATCGCCGTTTATATCAATGCCGACACGCCTTTTGGTGATGCGGTTAATACAGACAATTTACTCATTCGTAAACGCGGTGCCGATGTTTTTCAGGAATTCAATCTCCAACAAAAAAAGTACTTACTCAAGAATAATCGCCCCCTAGAATTCGCCCAATGACTTCCACACATCCGCTTTTTTAACCGTTTAATTATCATTGGTATTCGATTTCTAAAGTGATGCTGTATCTTTCGGGCTATAAATGAAGAATAACAAGTGCAAACCTGTTAACGCTTTGTCTACCAAATCAAAACAATACTCACATGAAGTTTAAAATTCCAATTATTATGCTTGCTATGACTTTAGCAACCGTTTCGTTCGCTCAAAAAACACCAATTATCGATCGCGAATTGTTTTTCGGAAACCCCGAAATTTCAGGCGGTCAATTAAGTCCTGATGGCCAGTGGATTTCATTTCTTAAAGAGTTCGATGGCATCATGAATATCTGGGTAAAGCGCTTTGATGAGCCGTTTGAAAATGCGCGTCCGCTTACCGACAGCCGCCGTCCTCTATATGGCTATTTCTGGTCGAGAGATGGCAAGTACATTCTATATGTAAGGGATAAAGACGGCGATGAAAACATTAATATTTTTATTGTCAATCCTGCTGATAAAACAGCAGATGGAACTGTTCCCGAATCGCGTAACCTTACGCCCATGGAAGAAGTTACCGCGCAGCTATACAGTTCCAGTGATTTAGATCACGAAATATTCTTTGTTGGTATAAACGATCGCGACAAAGCATGGCATGATCTGTACAAACTCAACATTACTACCGGAGAGTTGGAAATGATCTACGAAAACACCGATCGCATCGTAAGCTATGATTTTGATTGGGACGACAATTTGCGTCTGCTTTATCGCACCGATGAGTCCGGAACAACCACCATCTTTCACAAGGAAGGTGATGAGTTGACACCGATTTATGAGACCATCGTCACCGAGTCGGCTGGCGTTACCGGGTGGAATGAAGACAACTCTAAAATGTACCTGATCACCAACAAGGGAGATCTCGATCTGCTTACGCTATACCTGATGGATCCGGTGACCAAAGAGATGAATAAGCTGGAAAGCGATCCCGAAGGTCGCGTGGATTTTGGAGGCTTGCGCCTGGACCGCAATACCCGAAAAATAATCTCAACGTCCTACACTGATGACAAAACCCGAAACTACTGGAAAGACAAAACCTGGGAGAAGAACTACAAGTTTTTGCAGAAAAAATTTCCCGGGCGGGAAGTGAGCTTCCAAAGCTCAACCGAAGATTACTCTAAGTTTCTGATTGCCGTTTCTGGCGATCGATACGCTTCTGAATCTTGGTTTTTCGATACCAAAACCCAAGAGCTTATTCACCAGTACACCCCTCGTCCTGAGCTGAAAGCGGTGGAAGAACACCTGGCCCCAATGCAGCCGGTAAAGTACAAAAGCAGCGATGGTCTTGAAATTCCAGGATACCTCACCACCCCACAGGGCGTAGAGCCTAAAAACCTACCGATAGTGGTTTTGGTGCATGGTGGACCAAAAGGGCCACGTGATTACTGGGGATACAACCCGCTCGTTCAGTTTCTCGCCAACCGCGGATACGCAGTGTTGCAACCCAACTTCCGCGCAAGTGGAGGATACGGTAAAGCCTTTATGAACGCCGGCGATCTGCAATGGGGAAAACTAATGCAGGACGACATCACCTGGGGGGTAAAATACCTGATTGATGAAGGCATTGCCGATAAAGACCGCGTGGCCATTATGGGCGGAAGCTACGGAGGATATGCCACGCTTGCCGGACTTGCGTTCACACCTGACTTGTACGCCGGTGGAGTTGACATCGTTGGGCCGAGCAACATTTTCACCCTGCTCGAATCAATCCCTGCATACTGGGAGTCTGCACGAGCCTTCTTGTACGGCATGGTCGGAGATCCTGAAACCGAAGAAGGAAGAAAGCTGATTGAAGAAGCCAGCCCGCTGTTTAGTGCTGATAAAATTGACAAGCCCCTACTTATTATTCAGGGAGCGAATGATCCGCGTGTTAAGAAAGCCGAATCCGATCAGATTGTTATTGCTATGCGTGATCGCGGAAAGGAAGTGAGCTACTTGCTGGCCGAAGACGAAGGACACGGATTTGCCAAACCGGTCAACCAAATGGCCATGTATGCCGAAACGGAGCAGTTCCTTGCCGGAATTCTCGGTGGCCGATATCAGGAAGATATGCCAGAAGAAGTGGCCAGTCGCCTTGAAGAACTCCGGATTGACATCAACACGGTAGTGTACGAGACAAAAACCGCTGTACCTGTAGCAGACGAAATTCCGCCATTAACTGCAGTGCTAAGTGAAGGTCAACTGGATTATGCGGTGAAAGTGGCCGTGCAAGGTCAAGAGCTTGCAATGAGCCTGACGCGTACCATAACGAAAGAAGGCAACAACTGGGTTATTTCAGAACTCAGCTCCGGAATGATGGGTGAAAGCAAGGAAATAATGACCTACACCAACGATCTGAAACCCGTGAAGCGAAATATTGAGCAAATGGGGCAGGAAATTACGCTTGAGTATCATCCCGGAAAAGTCGCTATTAACGCCATGAACAACGAAATGGAAATCGCTTTTACTGGTGCATTCATGAGTGATGGTTCAGGATTTGATCAGATCATTGCCGGAATGCCACTTAAGGAAGGATATGAGATTTCTTTCCACGTGGCGGATTTGACCACCATGAAATCCAAACAGGTAATCATGCACGTCGAAGGAAAAGAACAGATAAACGACAAAGATTGCTGGAAAGTGTCACTCACGTCGGTTGAAAATAAAAACGACAAGAGTACTTATTGGATCAATAAGAAGGATCACTGTGCCGAGCAAATCGTTTCGGTGGTTCCCGCTATGGGAAATGCTACCGTGACCACTGTAAGAAAACAGTAAGCATTAAAACCACACCCCCAATTAGAAGAGCGCAGCCATTTTGGTTGCGCTTTTTTGCTGTCTGCTTGTATAAAATGCAGCGTGCTTTTTAATTATCTTCGGCACCATGACCGATGCTCCGATAGGCATATTTGATTCGGGAATTGGCGGACTGACAGTGGCCAATGCCATCCATCGCCGCTTGCCCAACCGTTCGCTTATTTATTTCGGAGATACCGCTCATTTACCATACGGCGATAAATCTCCGCGGGCCATACGGCAGTATGCCAGACGGATCACAGCATTTCTGGTTTCGCAAGGTTGCTCCACCGTTGTGGTCGCGTGTAACACTGCTGCCAGCATTGCCAGCAAAGAAATTGCCGAAGCAGCCGGACCCCACGTTAAAACATTCAATGTTATTGATCCGGTAGCGGCCTATGTTGCCAAGCATTTTCAAAATCAGACCATCGGAGTAATCGGAACAAAAGGAACCACTAAAACGCGGGCATACCCGAAATCCATTAAGTCGTTGAACCCTTCGTTATCCGTAAAAACCATGGCTACGCCCTTGTTGGTTCCGATGATCGAAGAGGGCTTTTTCAACAACAACATCAGTCAAACCATCATCAACAACTATCTGTCAAATCGGTTTTTAAGCGATATCTCGGCGTTGATTCTTGGCTGTACACATTATCCACTGATCCGAAGTCAGGTTGAGAAATTTTATAAAGGCAATAATGTAGCCGTTCTTGATACTGCCAGCATCGTGGCTGAAAGTATTGCTTCGGTACTTCCAGACGGGAAACTTGGAAGTGCAGAACATCGATTTCTGGTGTCCGACTTTACGGTTTCTTTTCAGAACAGCACGCGGATGTTTTTCGGTTCTAAAATAGAACTCGAAGTGGCCGATTTGTGGTCTACTCCTTAAGCCAACTGCTATACATCACATAGTTGTCGGCGATACGCCTGATTTCTCCCTCGAACAACTTTTTGTCGATAGACTTTACTTTTTTTGCCGGAACCCCCGCATAAACAGAACCGGCTTCAACCACGGTGTTTTCGAGCACGACCGCCCCAGCAGCGATCAAACTTCCCGATTCTACCACGGCACCGTCCATCACGATAGCACCCATCCCAATCAGCACATCATCGTGAATAGTACAGCCGTGCACAATGGCACGATGTCCGATAGAAACCCGGTTGCCAATAGTAGTGGCAGCTTTTTGATAAGTACAGTGAATAATTGCTCCGTCCTGAATGTTAACCTGATTGCCTATCCGGATGGAGTTCACGTCTCCGCGAACCACCGCCTGAAACCACACGCTGCAATCATGGCCCATTATCACATCCCCCACGATTGTTGCGTTCTCTGCAACATAGCAGTTCTCACCAAATTGTGGAGAGATACCCTTAACCGGTTTAATTAGCATAGTCTTTTTATGATGATGGATTTCATTTTACTGGTTTTCAAAAGGTGGTTCTGAATCCTACGTATAGAACGGCGCCGTGGGTGGGGCCCCATATCATAGCGGCATCAAAAAGATCACCAAAAGGATTTTCCGGATCGATAATGGGATTGGACTGGGTGAAGTTTAGCAGGTTTTCGCCTCCCACATAAATCTCTCCGAATTTAAAGGTTCTGGTTATCTGTGCGCTCAGCTTAAAATAACTGGGAGAGCGTTCTGAACGTTGATGTTCTACCGGGTTTTCCTCTGTCGATGGAATGCGACTCTGACCAAACCAGTTGGCAGTGAAGTCAAATTTCCAGATGTCAAACATGGTGCTGTATTCCATATTGAGTAGTGCCCTGTCACGCGGTACAAATGGGCGATCCGCTAAACCGTTTTTCAGATAAGTGGTCTTTACTTCATAGCGCTTGTAGGCGAGCTTTATATTAAATCGCTCAATGGGCGTTAGCATAAAATCCACCTGAAAACTGTGCGAATAAGATGGGCCGTCTAGATTGTAAAACAGCAGCTTTCGCGCACTGTAATCCATATCGGCTACCAGTTGATTTTCGAACCATGTGTAGAAGTAGTCGGCGCTAAAGTGACCTTCCATCCCCCCAAGTGAGAACTTTTGCAGAAATGAAACGCCGGTGTTCCATGAAACTTCAGCCTGTGGAGAATTTAAAATCTGCACCTGACGAGAACTGGCCAGTGGGCTGATGTTTTCCGCAAACAGCACCGGACTTCTGAATCCGCGCCCTCCGGAGAAACGCAATACCGACAATGGAGAAAAGTTGTATTTGGTGTGTAACCTCGGACTCACGAACAATCCAAACAAGTTATGGTGGTCAGCGCGAACACCCGCCACTACGGCCACTTTGTCATCGTGCGACCAGGCGTACTCGAGATAAGCACCCGGAACCACCTCAGTGCGGTTAAATACCGAATCGGTAAATGATTGTTGGTAATCATCCATTCGAAGGCTCACTCCGGTTCTTATGGTGTGATCGGTTGTAAAGACCATGGTTTGGTATATCCCGTTAAAATATCCGCTCGTATGGGTGGCCAGATAATCTCTTAGTCCGAAGTAGGCGTCCTGCTCGTGATAGGTTGCAGAGGCTTGCATGCCGATACTCCTCCAGGGCGTTTCAGGAAACAAGAACCCCTTTTTCCCAAAACCTTCAATTAACCTGGTGCGAACGCGTATTCCAAAGTAGGGTTGCTCAAAGCGACTGATTTCTGGATTAAATGCGAGCTGACCCCCAATTTTGTCGTCTGCAAGAAACCGAACACCAAACTGGCTTTCGTGTTTGCCGGAATGGAAGTTCCAACGGTTTAGAAACTGAAACTCATTGTCCATCGGCATATCCATAAACCCATTGTCGTGATTGGTCACTTTTGTCAGGCTGGTTTTTCCGTGCGCAAAGAGCATACTACTCCATTTGTCGTTTAACTGGCGGCGCACAAAACCATTGCCTTCAATTCGCCCCAAGTGGTTGCCGTAGACATTCAGAAAGGCATCGCTTTCGCGGTGTTCTGGCTTCCAGTATTCCAGATTGATTTGCCCGGTCATTGATTCAAAGCCGTTAACCACCGATCCCGCTCCTTTCGACACCTGAATGGACTCAACCCAGGTTCCGGGAATATAGGTCATACCATAGGTGGACGATAGCCCACGAATGAGCGGAATTCCTTCAAAAAGAATTTGACTATATGTTCCGTCGAGCCCGAGCATTAGAATTTTTTTGGTTCCAGCCACGGCATCATTTTCCACTACGTCGATAGAAGCGTCGGTTTCAAAACTTTCGCTAAGGTTACAGCAGGCGGCTTTTTGCAGGTGATCTCTGTTAAGATGTGTGGTGTTAATGGTCGTCATGGTAGAAAGGTAGGTCGAGCTTTGTCGCTCCACGACTTCTGCCTCAGAAAGGGTGATGCTCTCGTCTAGTTTTATGTCGAGGTGATGCTGAGCAGATTGCACTAAGGTGGTATCTGTTTGGTATCCTACAAAACTCACCGCCAGTTTTGACGGAAGTTTTTTGGGGATTTCAAGCGAGAATTGGCCGTTCTGATCGGTTACGGTACCTCCAGTTCCATCGATCCAAAACACGTTGGCTCCTGGAATAGGGCTGGCCGAGCTTTCTGTTTGCACCGATGTTTTTACTTGCCCTCGAAGTATTTCTTGTGCATGGACTGAGTATCCGAAGCACAAAATTAAAATGTTGGTTATAAATAATTTGAATTTCATGGGTTCAGGGTTTGTAGATTGAAAAAAATCTCAAAAGCAAACGACAAAGTTTGCTATGAACCCGGTATCAAATGATATACGTACCGAACTGGGCAAGCCGCCGGTGTTGCGGTAATGGAGGAATTAGCTTTTCGTAAAGCGCAGACTTATTTAAGTGATGCGTTTCGGGCAGTGCCTGAGTTGAGACGGTAGCAGATGGTAATAGAAACTGAAAATCAAGCTTTTGTTGATAATCAAATGCCGAGACACTGAAATCCAGTTGGTCGAAATTGCAGCATACGGCAACCAGCATCTGACCGTCATAGCCTTCTTCGGTGTGATTGCAATCAAAGTCACCATTTACCGAAAGCACAATATATCCGCTGTTGAAGCAGGCCATCTTGTGAAGTGTTAATCCCCCTGACCCAACGGTAGTTGCCAGAGCGAGAAAAACAGCGATCGATATTCGTAGAAATTTTGGCATGTTGTCAATAGCGTCTAAGTTACCCACTTTCCGCTCATTCCAAGCGTAAAGTTATATCGTTACCTTTACAAATTCAATTTTTTCCTACACATTAATACTTAAGCGCATGATTCCCACTAATGTATATGCAGAGATGACGCCCAACCCTAAAACGATGAAGTTCGTTGCAGACCGGGTTTTGGTGGCTGATTATGGAGTAGCAGAATATGCCTCAGTATCCGAGGCCAAAGGTTCTTCTAAACTAGCCGAACAACTGTTCGCTTTTCCGTTTGTCAACGGCGTTTTTATCATGAATAATTTCATCACGGTCACCAAATCCGAAAGCATCGATTGGGACGTGATCGTCTATGAGTTGCGCGAATTTATCCGCGACTATCTCATGAACAACGAACAGGTTGTCGAAAACCTGCCGCAGCCCACAAAAACAGAATCGAGGGCAAATGGTGATCTCCGCCCGGATGAGGAAGTGGTACCCACAGAGTTCGATGATCAGATTCGCCAGATTCTGGCAGAGTATGTTCAACCGGCTGTTGAAAATGATGGCGGACTCATCGATTTCAAATCCTTTAAAGACGGTGTGGTTACCGTAACATTGCGCGGTGCATGCAGCGGCTGTCCGTCGTCGGTGAGCACCCTCAAAGGCGGCATTGAAACTATGCTCACACAGATGATGCCCGAAGTGAAAACGGTTGAAGCGGAAGAATTATAATCCCGCGGCACTCGTATTAGTCGTAAATGTCGCGATTGCCGGTGCGCAGCACAAACCGAAGGCCGAATTCCAGGCCTAACGTTGCGTTATAGGTATTGGCTCTTCTGTCGACAAAGTATTGTTTGTCTTCAGCATCGGTAAAGGCAAAGTCACCGCGTAGGGCGGTGGTGAACTGCAAAAATTCGGTAATGTTGAAGCCAACTCCCACCGCGAACATTGCGCCGAAGTTAAACGACCGGTAAGCGTCTCGAATGTCGTTCAGCTCATCGTTGAAAATCCCGAAATCATTTGTTCCGGAGTCCTGAAATAGTTGATCGGTCTCTGCGCTCAACAAAAAACCAAACTGCGGTCCAATGTTCATAAATATAAAACCCGTTTTATTTGGGTTAGAGTTGATTGACAACATGAAAGGCAGCTTCAAATAGCGCAGCCGGGTGTCAATCTCATTTCCGAACATCTCATAACGTTGTCCTTGATCTGACCAGATCACGTCCATCGCTAACCCGGCGTGATCACTAAAATTAAAGCCAAATGAAAGTCCAAACGAGGAGCGCACGGTGGGCACGTATAGAAAGTCGGGCTGATCTGAATCATTTGAATTAAACATCCACGAAGCTTGAGGAGCTCCTTTGATGCCCAGCCTAAGCCCTTCTTGAGCGACACTTCCGGCTGTCAGTGCCATTAGTAGCAATAGCGTCATAATCTGTTTCATCTTGTTGCGTTTTTGAGTTTCGCTATTTAAGTTAATCAAATAATCCGGGAGTTTGACGCACTTTTGTATAGTAAAATAAAGTGGAACGGATTGTGCTTCCATGAGCCGGTATTCAAAATACAGTAGAAAAAATGTTTCGCCCTTTAACTTGTTTGATTATTGTCGCTTTGTCGGTTGCAGTGTGGAGCTGTTCGGCGTTTCAGAAACCGCGCGTTTCAGATATCGGCACCTATAGCTCAGCACAACATCTGCAAAAAATCGACAGTCTCGAAAAGCTCGGCTTGTATCGGTCGGCCCGCGATGAGGCAAATCAACTATTAGATCGGTCAATTGTCGGAAATCACCCTGGAATGGCTGGTAAAGCGCTGGATTACAGCCTCACTTTTTCTGCATTGATCGACGATTCGCACGATGCCGAACTTTGGCCGCGTTTGAAAGAAAATGTAGCCAAATCAGCTTTTCCTACCAAAAATATTCTAGCTGCCGCAACGGCCAATTGGCTTTGGAGTTACTATCAGATCAACCAGTGGCGAATTGCAAGTAGAAAAACGAGTCCTGCAGCATTAGGGGATGATGTCCGCGAGTGGTCGCCCCAAACGTTTATCAGTCGAGTGGGAGCCTATCTCGATACTGCACTGACCCAACACAAAGCATTATACCACACTGATGCGGAAATGGTGAAAGAGCTGTTCAGCGACAGTGTCGCGTGTGCCGGAGAACAGAACCTGCTGGAATTGCTGGTTGACAAAGCGCAGCGGTTTTATTTATCCCATGAAGTAAATACAGTGCCCCTCGAACAGGTGATGGATCATCCCGAAGATTTGTTGGCAGACATCGATCGGTTTCAACAAATACAAGTTCAGCCAAATGAACGCGCGTATTGGCATGAGTCGGTAGAGCGCTATCAGGCACTCGCGGCGCATCACCTGAGGAACAAAAACGAAATCGCCTTGGCCAACCTTACGGTGAATCGACTGAAAAAGTATAAAGCCCATTTGATTAACGACCAAAGCGACGATCTGCATCTGAATGCGCTGGAATCCTCTTTAAACCAATTAAAAAGTCCTGAAGCTAAAGCTATTATCTCATTTGGAGTCGCAGAGCTTTACGAAGCAAGAGCCAATCAACAACCCAATATTCCAACCGACAGCACGCGCTGGTATTATGCCAAAGCGTTGGAATTGTGTGCCGAAATACTGGAAAATGAGATTGTGTCCGAAAGTATTCACAAATCCTGCGAAGCGCTGAAAAGCAGAATCACGCAAATGGCATTGAATACAATAACCGAAAAAGTGATTTTACCTGGCAAGCCATGGAAAAGCACTGTTCAGTACCGAAATATCTCTGAAGTATACTACACCGTTGTTCCTTTTGATTACGAAACCTACCGCGAGTTGCTCGCCATCCGCGACCGTGAAGAACAAATGGTGAAAATTGTGAGTACTGCTGGTTTGCGCGATTTGCCGCACAGGGTGGAGCTCAACGACGAAGGGGATTTCCGCAGCCATACCTTCGAAATGGCCCACGATTCATTAACTACCGGTTTCTACTTGATGATCACAGCGCCAACCCGCGTGGTGGGTTATGAGCAGGCAAATGTTTCCATCAACCCAATTTGGGTTTCAGAAGTGGCGTGGACGCATCGACAGGATGATCGTCAGCGCAACGAGTTTCGTTTTGTTCACCGTGAAACCGGAGCGCCTATTGCCGATTTAGAAATAAAGGTCTATGCGCAATCCTACAACATTTATCAGCGAATAACAGAACTGAATAGGGTGCTCGAAACGCATCCGGACGAGGAAGGCTATGTCAAAGTCATTCCGACCAAAAAAGACCAGCGGCTGGTGTTAAAGGTGGTTCATGACGACCACCCCATCTGGATCGAGTCATTTTATCACAGCGGCCACGACCGGAATGCTACGGCTTTTTCGCGCATTCATTTCTTTACCGACCGCTCGGTTTATCGTCCGGGACAAACCGTGCATTTCAAAGGAATTATTCTGCGTTATCGCAATGAAGAGCGTTCGGTGCTGAGTAATGTGACTGAAAAAGTTGAACTGATGGACGTAAATTCCAGGGTGGTGCAGGAGGCCGAATTTACAACCAACGACTTTGGCAGTTTTAGTGGTAGTTTTATTCTTCCGGAAAGTGGAATCACCGGAAACTACCGTTTGCAAACATCTCGGGGGTCGCATTATTTTTCGGTAGAAGAATACAAGCGACCCACCTTCAGTGTGTCATTAACCGCCCCCGATTCGGCGCACCTTCCGGGAGATCGTGTTACTTTTCGCGGAAAGGCCGAGAACCTGTCGGGCTTTCCGTTGCAAAATGCAAAAGTGAAATACAGCGTTGAGCGCACGGTAGAACAGTTTTTTTGGCGGGGCTTTGGATGGCCCGTGCCCAATCCAGCAGAGGAAATTGTTGCTGGAACCGTGTTTACGGATGAAAACGGCGAATTTGAAGTTCCTTTTAAAGCCGCTGTCACTAAAAGTCAATCAGCATATCAGCACTGGCGGTTTACCGTTAATGCCGAAGTGACCGATATTTCCGGGGAGACCCACAGCGCTGAGAGTTTCATAAGGTTGGGGGGCGCTCCTGCTATTTTGCACGCCAATCTCAGTTCTGTAAAAAGGTCGGAAAACCTTAAAAGCATCTCGATCGGTGCGACTAATGTGAATGGCGATAGTGTTGCAGTGAATGGCATGATTGAAATTTTTAAATTGAAAATGTCCGAAAAACCCCTTCGCGAAAGGCTTTGGGCCACGCCTGATCAGTTTCAACTCGATTCGGTTCAACACGCGGCATTGTTTCCAGATGACGCATACCGTGTTGCCTCCGGAATAGACAACGCTGTGCCGGAGCAATCTGTTTTTCGGGCTCCTTTCAATACCTCCAACAACCGTATAATCTCACTTCCGGAAGACTCACTGTGGAATAACGGCTGGTACCTGATCCGTATGTCGTCTGAAATCAAAGGGGTAGCGATTGTCAATGAACAGCGTTTCACCGTTATCAACGACAGTATTTCAGGAACCCTTCCAGAAATGTTGTGGTCATTTGTCGAAAATATCGACTATCAGCCTGGCGATAGTTTGAAATTGTTTTTCACCGGAAAAGTGGGAATGAAAGTTTGGCTGGAAGTAGAAACTAAAGGCCGGATAACCGATCAAAAGTGGGTTGAACTGACGGGAGAAATGCAGTCTGTTTATATTCCGGTAACAGAAGAAGCCTATGGTAATTTTGGCATTCATTTATCCTCTGTTTATGACAACCGAAACTATGCATCAACTCACCAGGTAAGCGTTCCTTATCGGCATAAAAAGTTAAAGGTGGAGTTGGAAACGGTTCGCGATCACATGCATCCGGGAGCAAAAGACGAATGGAAGGTTAAGGTGACCGATGCGGATGGACGTGGCGTAAGTGCCGAGCTGCTTGCAGGTATGTATGACGCCTCGCTTGATGCACTAGGATTTAGAAATTCCTGGGCACTAAACCCTTTCACTAACCGCAATGTCCGCCTTCATTGGAATAGCCACAGCAGCATGGCCTCCAGTTATGGCTGGTTGTTTCAAAAGGACTGGAACCGGGTGGCGTATTATTACCCGCCACAACCTTGTGAACTGAACTTTGGTGGAGGTCGTTTTTCACCAATGTACAGCCGCATGAATTTCGATGCGGTCACGACCACTGGAATTGCCGCAACAGCAATGAAGGACGAGGCGATGGTGCAAAGTGCGGTAGCAGATACGGAGGTCATTCAGGAAGAGAGAACAACTCAATTTGACTCTTCAGCTCCCTTGAGTTTGCGCAGCGATTTTAGTGAGACCGCATTTTTCATTCCTGAACTTACCACCGATACTGCCGGTGGCGTTACGTTTAGTTTTTCACTTCCCGAATCGGTTACAACGTGGCGATGGATGCTGTTGGCAAATACCCGAGATTTAAAAACGGGATCGCAAGAAGGAACACTCACTGCGAGCAAGCCCTTGATGGTGATTGCCAACCCACCTCGATTTGTTCGTGAAGGCGATCACTTTATGTGGACGGCGCAAGTGGTTAACCTCAGCGAAAAAGATCAGGATGCAGAAGTCTTACTCGAAATTCGAGATTTACAAAATAATGCAGACTTGACCACAAAGCTGACTACGGGCCCTGTTATCAAACGGGTAAAATTGGCTGCGGGTGCATCTGTTGCAGTGCAGTGGCCGGTGACCATCGATCGATCAGAAGGGTTAATCAGCTTTAAGACCACCGCAATGGCAAAGAACTTTTCAGATGGTGAAATCAGACCGATTCCCGTATTGCCGCGAAAAATGCTCGTTACCGAAACCATGCCCCTGACCATATACGGCAGTGGTCAGCACCACTTTAACTTCGGTAGCTTACAGCAATCGGCAGCGGATACCAGCCGTCAAAACCACCGACTTACGTTCGAGTTCTCGGCCAACCCGGCGTGGTATGCGGTGCAGGCTTTGCCCTATTTGATGGAGCGCTCACACGAAAGCACCGAGCAGGTGTTTTCACGAATGTATGCCAATTCGTTGGCCGCGCATATTGTGAAATCGAAGCCAGAAATTGCTGAAATGTTGAAGCGGTATGCCGATTCCGAGTCTGATGCGCTTTTATCCAATCTCGAAAAGAACCAGTCGCTAAAGAGGGTTCTGATCGAAGAAACTCCATGGCTAATGCAGGCCACCAACGAAACCGAAGCTAAAAGGCGAATGGCTGTGCTTTTTGATGAAGAAAGAATGAATACTGAGCGGCAGGCAGCCCTTCAGATTTTACAAGCTGCCCAGCTCGCAGACGGCTCGTGGTCTTGGTTTGGTGGAATGCGATCGGATCGATACATCACACAATACATCGTTGAAGGAATGGGCAGGCTAAAGCAACTGGGCATTATGCCCGAACAAAGCAAAACCATGGTCAATCAGGCGTTGAAATACCTCGATCGGGTTGTAGTGCTGGCCCATGATCATAAAGTGCCTATAGAGAATGAAGGGCTTTCGGCGATTGATGTGCACTACCTGTACCTGCGAAGCTTCTTTTCTGATATCACCCCAACTGCCGAAACAGTAAAAACCGTTGGTCACTTATGGAAATTGGCCGAAAACCAATGGAGAACGCAAACCGTTTTTTCCCAGTCGATGCTGGCGTTGGCCGCACACCGAACTGGCAATCGTGCTTTTAGCCGGCAGATTGTTGCATCGCTGAACGAGCGTTCGATATTTACTACAGAACAGGGACGATATTGGAAATTGAACAACGGAGCTTATTGGTATCATCAGCCAGTAGAAACGCAAAGTATGTTGATTGCACTCTACACCGAAACCGGGGCCAAAGAGCAGTGGATTAATGAAATGAAAGTATGGCTGCTAAACCAAAAGCGCGTGCAAAACTGGAAAACCACCACCGCCACCGCCAGCGCTTGTTATGCACTGCTCATGCAAGGTAGTGACTGGCTGAATGGCCCACCTTGGCCAAATATCACAGTAGGTGATTATGAAATCGAATACAACGAAGGTCTCGGTGGAGATTACAAAGTGGTGGTGAGCCCCGAGCCTGGAAGCGGACATATTAAAACCAGTTGGGATGCTGCATATATTGAGTCGAATATGGCATCGGTTAATGTGCAACACCAGCACGACGGACCCGCGTGGGGAGCCATGTATTGGCAGTACTTTCAGGATATGGATCGCGTAGTTGCGCATCAGTCGCCACTGGGGGTAAAGCGAACCTACTTTGTGGCGGTTCAGCGCGAGGGCAAAACGACTTATTTGGAAGCGGATCAGCAAAAATTAGCGCCCGGCGATCGGCTGGTGGTTCGGGTAGAACTCGAATCCGAAATGGATTTTGAATATGTTCACCTCAAGGAACGACGTGCCGCAGGTCTTGAACCTGTTGATGTGCTGTCGGGATACCGGTTTGGCAATGGCCCTGGATACTACCTTTCGGTGACCGACGAAGCCAATCATTTCTTTTTTCAGCGGCTGCCCCGTGGCAAACACGTGCTCGAATACGAACTGCGTGTGAACCTGAGTGGTACGTTTTCCGCCGGTCCTGCGGAAGTGCAGTGCATGTATGCACCTGAGTTTGCAGCACAGTCAGAAGGGTGGCGACTAATCGTGGAATAGATGCCCGAATCGTTATATTTGTTATTAAATAGCTGTCATGAAATTTCAGATTGCATTACTCGTAGCAGCGTTGTTGCTGTGGTCTTGTTCGGGATCAGAATCCCCCGACAAATCTGAAACACAGATAGAAAATCCCGCAGAGCAGTCGTTTGTGATGGTAGAAATCGATCAAGCGGGCTTTACATTGCATTTGCCGGTTCCCAATGATTATTACAGCTCGGATGAAATCACCATTGAAATGAACGAAGCTTTCGGGCAACTGGAGGTTTCCAGCGGAGTTTTTAATGTGGAGATATCCGAAGAGCAGTCTGATAAAGCAATGCTTCTGAGTGATTTGAAGCGAGATCTTGTTTTTGACTTCGAAATATTGGAAGACAGTGAAATAGGTAAATTATACCGGCAGTTTATTCGGGATACGGATAAAGAATTCTGGCATTTCTACATTTCGATCGAACACAATAACCGGGAATATGTGGTAAAAGATGCCGGCATGAGTCAACTGAACGAATACCAAGCCCGAAAAATATTTAATGCCTTTTCCGAAAGTTATTCCGGCTCAAATCCATCTACTCTCTAAAAGCTGTGTGTATGAAATATATGTTCGTTTGTTGGAGTCTGTTTTTTTGCGCTGTCACCCAAGTTTTCGCCCAGCCTGGTGCCAGCGAAAGTATTGTGCTTTCGGGCGTTTATCAGGGGAGCGACATTTACGTGCAAAACCCTTTTAGTGGACAGGGCGTCAGTTTTTGTGTATTTGAAGTACGCATAAACGACAGGGTGACTTCAGACGAAGTGAACTCTAGCGCTTTTGTGATCGATATGGAAGTGATGGGAATTAATGTCGGACAGGAGGTGGAAGTGATCATCAATCACAAAACAGGCTGTGCCCCACGTGTGTTGAATCCCGAAGTTTTATATCCGCGAAGCACTTTTGAAATTCAGGATATCAGCGTGTCGAATTCCGGCCTATTGGAGTGGTCAACTACCAACGAAGCGGGGCCACTGCCGTTTATAGTCGAACAATTTAAATGGAATAAATGGGTGCGGGTTGGTGAAGTTCCGGGCGAAGGAAAACCCGGTGGGCATCAATATCAATTTCAGCTCGAACCGCACAGTGGGTTGAACGTCACAAGGGTGAGACAAACTGATTTTCGTAACGTACCCCGAATCAGCGAAACGACTGAATTTCAGGGTGCCACCGCCGCTATTACATTCTCGCCCGAACGACCCCGCGATCAAATCGAGTTTTCGCAGGCCACGCATTTTGAAATTTTCGATGAATACGGCAACCTGGTAAGACGCGGATTTGGAAAAACCGTGGATGTTGCCTCCCTAGAAAGAGGATCGTATTATCTGAATTACGACCGTAGTTTTGGAGAAACGTTTAGAAAGCGGTAGGCATGAATAAGATTGAGCACATTGGCATTGCAGTCAAGAACCTCGAAGAATCGAATGCTTTGTTTGCGAAGCTACTTGGTGCGCCGGCCTATAAGATTGAAGAGGTACCCAGCGAGGGCGTTAAAACATCTTTTTTTAAATCGGGTCCAAACAAAATTGAGCTGCTCGAAGCCACTGTTGCCGATAGTCCCATCGCACGTTTTATCGAGAAAAGGGGGGAGGGAATTCACCACATCGCCTTTGAAGTTGAAGACATTGAAAGCGAAATGCAGCGGTTAAAAGCAGCGGGTTTTCAGCTCATCAATGAGTCACCCAAAGAAGGCGCAGACAATAAATTGGTGGCGTTCCTGCACCCTAAAAGCACCAACGGTGTGCTTATTGAACTTTGTCAGGAAAAGCCGCTGTAATCTCCTTAAAATAGCTGTTGATTGTTTCGGGTTCTTTCAACAATAGTGTTTTGAAACCCATTGCTGATGCGGTTTCTATGTGCTGTGCTGAGTCATCTATAAACAGCGTTTCTTCGGGGGTCAGATTATTTTCGCGCAGCACGTGCTGAAAGATTTTTTTCGTGGGTTTGCGCATGCCGATTTGCGAAGAGTAATACACCTTTTCGAACAGGTTTTCAAACAGGTTTTTTCCGTAAGTTTTATTGAGATACTCGGTGAATCCCCGGATGTGAATACTATTGGTGTTGCTCAACAGAAACAGCCGATAGTTCATTTTTTTAAGCATTTTTAGAAGCACAATTCTGTCGGAAGGCAAATCGCCGAGAATGGTGCACCAGGCATCGTCAATTTGATTATCAGTTACTTCTGCCCCAAGATATTCTCTTAGCTTTTTTCTGAATTGGGCGGGCGTAATTTCTCCGCGTTCAAGCTGACTGAAAACTTCAGACTGATTTTGCTGTGTAAAAAGCGACTCGAAATCTTTAGCACCGAGCTGTTCAAACGCTAGCACCGGCTTGTTGTAATCGATATTCAGAATTACGCCGCCCAGATCGAAGATGATATTTTTAACCGCGGGGATCATAGGTCAAGTTTAAAGACAATTTTTTAAACAACAATAAACTGAAACAGATGGTAATGAATTATATAATAAAAAAACCGCCTTAAAGGGGCGGTTCTGAAATCGGGGTAAGAATATTACTTACATGTTAAGGTGCTGCTTAACCAATGGCGTTACATCTTCTCCGGCTTTGTATAGGATGTTTCCGCTGCTGGTGTCAAAAATATAGGTATAGCCATTTTCTTCTCCCACAGTTTCGATTGCCTTTGTCAATCTCGAAATCATTGGGTTAAGTAGCTCTGCCTCTTTTTGTTGAATTTCTCGCTGAGCATTCTGTTGAAATTCTGAGATTCGCTCTTCGAGTTCCATAATACTTCGGGCTTCGCTTTCGCGGATGGTAGCGCTCATCTCGCTTTGCTCATTCTGATAGGCCTGAACCTTTTGTTGGTATTCGCCGGACATGGATGTTAGACGTCCTTCCAGGGTTTCGGCTAGTTTCTGAATTTTTTGTTCAGCTTCTGCACGTTCCGGCAGCAGCATCAACAGTTCTTGAATGTTGGTGTGGCCTAATTTCTGAGCCTGAGTGCCTAAAGAGGCGCCAGCGATGATTAAAAGAGCTAATACTAACTTTTTCATATTATTTCTGAATTGAGGGCGTAGATTTTCTACTTGTTGTTATGGATTATTCTGATTATCGGTTGCCACGTATAGGTGTTCCCCCACCTGAAGGCGAACGTTGTCCGGGTTGCGTAGTGGGTTGGTCGCCCGAAGATCTCTGCTGACTGCCCGATCCGGCCCGACCTCGTTCAGGCGTGTCTTCGCGGTCATCCTCCTCGTCGTCTCCTCCGGCGGGAGCATTGCCCGGACGGATTCCGAGGCGTCGAAGGATGCGGTCGCTGAGGTCGTATCTATTATCGACATAAAGTACATTAGAACTGATTCCTTTGTCAAAAATAACCATGTAGCCACCCCGATCTGCTACTTCGGCAATGGCTTCGTAAATCATATCTTGGATAGGCTGAATCAGCTCCTGACGCCGTTTAAACAGGTCGCCGTTGATGCCGAACCGCTTTCGTTGAAGCTCACGGGCTTCCCCTTCACGCAGGTCAATTTCTTCTTCTCGGCTGCTGACCATATCACCGGTTAACAGAACCCGCTCGGCAGCAAGCGCTTTTTTCAACCGGTCGATGGTTTCGTGGCGCTGTTCAATTTCTGTTTGCCACTGCTGCGACAACTGATCAATGTCTTTTTGTGCCTGCACATATTCAGGCATATGCTCCAGAATATACTTGGTATCTACTATTGCATATTTTTGAGCCAGGCCCCAGGTTGAGGTCATCAGGAATATGGCAGCCAAAACAATGTGTTTCATGTTAACAGTAGCTATTGCTGAAGCGGAGCGAAAATAATTAAATTTTTCACAGTTCTCCAAGATCCATGCCAATGGTAAAGTGGAATTGTCCTTGTGGCTTGAACATTCCGCTGTTGTTATATTGATTTCTGGGAAATCCGGAATGGGTAGGATCGTAAGGATCCAGGCCCCATCCATAGTCAATTCCCATCAAGCCAAACATCGGTAGAAAAATTCTAAGTCCAAACCCAACAGATCGCTTTAATCTCAGCGGGTTAAAATTATCAAAATCGGCCCATGAATTTCCAGCTTCGGCAAATCCAAGCGCGTAAATCGTGGCAGATGGATTGAGCGAAATCGGATAGCGCAGTTCTAATGTATACTTAGCAATGGTTGTATTTCCCTGATCCGAAGATACCCCCATGTCTTCATACCCACGCAGCGCAATAATTTCGCGTCCATCAAGCTGAAAGCCAGAAAGTGCGCTACCTCCAAGATAGAATCGCTCAAAGGGTGAGGCACCGATATCTTGGTTATAGTGGCCGAGAAATCCCCAGCCGGCTTTGGTTCGCAACACCAGTTTGGGTGCAAGTTCTGTAAACCATTCAGAGGTAAATTTCCATTTGTGGTACTCAACGAAACGGTATTTTTCACGCGGTGGAAGATTTTCGTAATCTTTTTGAATGAAGGTGCTAAATGGCGGAGTAATACGCAAGGTCAAGGCCAGGTTCGAACCGTATCGTGGATACAGCGGGTTGTCAACCGAGTTGCGCGATACCGAAATCAGATAGTTGAGGTTGTTGGCATAACCGTCGCCAAAAACAAAAATGTTTCCGAAGTTCTGTAATTGGTAGTACTGGTAATTAACCGACTGAAAGAGTTGGAAGTAGTCGTCGGGCCATCTGAGGCGCTTTCCAATTCCTACCGAGCCTCCAGTAATGAGCAACGATTGGCGGTTAGATCCGGTATCCTGCTTTTTGGTGATTCCGTTGGTTTGAACAGAATGCGAAACAGAAACCGAAAACGAAGTGGGTCTTTTTCCTCCCAGCCAGGGCTCAGTAAATGAGGCGTTGTATGACTGAAAATAAATTCCGTTTGATTGTACACGCAGGCTCAAACGCTGTCCATCGCCTGTTGGCAGCGGCCGCCACGCCTTTGGGTTAAAGATGTTGCGCATGGAGAAGTTGGTGAAAGACACCCCCAGTGTTCCAACAATTCTTCCTGCTCCCCACCCGCCGGATAATTCAATCTGATCGCTGGGCTTTTCTACCACGCCGTATTCCAGATCTACCGTTCCTTCGCGGTCGTTTTGAATGGGGTCGATCCTGAATTGCTCCGGATCGAAATAACCCAACTGTGATAGTTCCCGCTGGGTTCTGATAATATCCGACCTGCTAAACAAATCACCCGGACGCGTCCTGATTTCTCGGCGAATAACATGGTCGTTTGTCTTGGTGTTTCCACTGACAATAACCTGATTTACCCGATACTGTTTTCCTTCGTACAGCCTGATTTCGATATCAATGGAATCGTTTTCAACCAGTACCTCCATTACCTGTGGAGTAAAGGCCAAATAGCCGTCGTCGAGATAAAGCGAGCTGACATCTCCGCCGTTGGGATTCATCCTAAGTCTCGCCTCCAGTTTGGACTGGTCGTACACTTCACCCCTGTTGATGTCTAGAATTTGATTCAATTCCCTAGAACTATACTTCGTGTTGCCGGTCCACTGAATGTCGCGGAAATAAAACTGATTTCCTTCCGATACTTCGATGTAAACGCCAATGTGTTTGTCGTCGATATTGTAAACAGAATCGTTAACAATCCGGGCATCGCGGTATCCTTTTGAGTTGTACAGCCCAATGATGCTGCTTTTGTCTTCGCGATAAGAACTGCGGATGAATTTTGAAGGACTAAAAATGCGGGTAATTCCACGCTTTTTAGTGTTTTTCATGGCCTTTCTCACCTTGCCCTCCTTAAAAGCAGAAACCCCCTTGAATTCGATTTCCTTGATTTTTACTTTTTGCTTCTTATCGATGTTGATAAACAGCATCACGCTATTGGGAATCAGGGTGTCAACCTTTTCTACAATTTCTACTGAAGTGTGTAAAAAGCCCTTGTCGATATAAAAATTGCGGCAGGTGTTGACGATGTTGCTCTTGATGTTTTCGTTAACGACCGTTCCGCGTACCAGTCTGATTTTTTCGCGCAAATCGTCCGCATGATTTTTACTAACGCCGTTAAATCTAAACCGCGATAATCTTTTTCGTTCTACCACCTGGATGTTCAGAAAGGCTACATTGCCGCGCACATCAGCAAGTCTTATTTGTACATCCGAAAACAGCCGCTGTTTCCAAAGGTTCTTGATGGCTTTTGAAATAGCCTCTCCCGGAATATCAATACGGTTGCCCACCTTCAATCCTGAAAACAAGATAATGGCCTGGGTGTCGAAGTTTTCTGATCCACTGACGGTGATGCCGCCGATTTCATAAGTTCTGGGTGTGTCGTAATCCACAACCTCTTCGCGTGGATTATCTTGTGCCGACACCAACGAAACAAATATTGTGAGGAAGAAAGTAATTAGGAAATGCTTCATTCTTTTGTCGCTCCAATTTGTTCGCTAATCATGCCAAATCTGCGTTCGCGATGCTGATAATCAACGATGGCCTCAAAAAAAGACTCCTTGTTAAAGTCGGGCCAAAGGGTTTCGGTGAAATATAATTCCGTGTAGGCGATTTGCCAAAGCAGAAAGTTGCTCACGCGTAGCTCTCCACTAGTGCGGATAAGCAATTCGGGCGGTGGAATCGGGTAAGTTTCGAGGTGTTTCTCGAACTCCGCAGCAGTCACCTCATCGGATTGAAGTTTGCCTTGTTTAACCGCTTCGGCAATTCTTTTTGCGGCTGAGGCAATTTCCCACCGGGCGCTGTAGTTGAGTGCTACCGTCAGGGTAATCCGGTCGTTAGAGGCCGTTTTGGCAATCCCCTCTTTTAAGGCATTATGGCACTGACCGGGTAAGTTTTCGAGGTCTCCAATGGCATTCAGTTTAACGCCGTTTTGGTGTAGTTTATCAACTTCCTTAATTAGCGTGTTTACTAATAAATCCATCAGTGCGTCGACTTCGTTTTTTGGGCGATTCCAGTTTTCGGTAGAAAAGGCGTAAATGGTCAGGTATTTTACCCCCGATTCAATAGCCGCTTCGAGCGCCTCCCGTATGGCTTCAACACCGCTGACATGGCCCACCACACGGGCTTCACCGTGGCTTTTAGCCCAACGCCCATTACCGTCCATAATGATGGCAACGTGCTGGGGTATTCGCTTTAAGTCGATTTGAGATTTAACGCTCATTTGATTTTACAAGAGGGCAAAGGTCTACATTCCTTATGACAACGAAAAGTATTTATTACAATGGTGCCGGACATTTGATGCGGGTTGGTCCCAGGCGGATGGATAAACTAATGTTTGAATAGGCATACCAGTCGTTGGTGTCGGGATTTCCACGTGATAACCCGGTGTTTGTACCGTCTTCACGACCCGGAGTCAACGAGCGATCTGCCATTTCAATTGCTGCCGGACCGCTGCTGCTGCCGAGTAATTTTGGGTCGGTATAAGTGGTGCTGACGTCGTCGAGATAGTCGGTAAAAAGTTTTCTGAAACCGTATTCAATGCCCATCGAAACCCTTCCGGAAATATTAAACTTTAATCCCATCCCAAATGGGATTGCAATTTGACCCAAACTGTAGCCATTGTCAGATCCTCCTTCAAGTTGGCCCTCGGTGCCCAGTGGATGCAATTCCACCATAGTTCCATTATAGTCGGCCATAGGCTTCATGCGGAAATAGGCAATTCCACCAAAAACATAAGGCGTAAAAGGACGGGTGGGGTCGCCCACTTCATAACTCAGAAAATTTATTTCCCAGATAGCACCCACTTCCACAATTTCGCTTCTGAATTGTAAGTTGCGATTGATGCGCCACTCGCTTTTTGCTTCTGCATCGCTTCCTTCTACGTGGGTGTACAAAAAGTTGAATCGTACCGCGTGACGGTCGGTAGCGTTCACTCGCCAATAGACACCAGCTCCGAATTGCGGCCGATGCGTAAAGTGTTTGTACGGATTGAGATCACCAATGTAATAACTAGAACCCGCGTGAAAACCAACCTCGCTGTATTGGGCTGCGGCCGTTAGGGGTAGTGCCAAAACCAAACAGATGAATATAATCCTTTGCATAAACAGCTTTAGTAATGCAGAAAAGGGTGAATTATTGTTTGTTAATCAGCAAAGGTAAAACATTTCAGTGGGCACAATTAGCACTTAGTTTCTGCGATCGAGCCCCCACATTAATTTTTGCCGGATGGTTTGGATGAAGTGTTGATTGCGGATTCTGAGCAGATTCATCTTGAATGGCGCTTTTGAAATGGTGAGCGTTTGGGAATTTTTAACGGTTTTGAACCGCGAGTCAAGTGAAACCAAGTGTTGCTGTTCGCGCCCCTCTACTTCCAGCCGGATGGTGGCCGTGTCAGGAACAATCAACGGACGGATATTGAGGTTGTGCGGAGCAATCGGCGAAATAACCAGTGTTTCGGTGCCGGGCATCACAATGGGGCCACCGCAGCTCATCGAATAGGCGGTAGATCCGGTTGCAGTACTGATAATCAATCCGTCGGCCCAGTAGGCATTCAGAAAAACATCGTCGAGATACGCATTGATAATGATCATCGACGACATGTCATTTTTGTGAACTGCGACCTCGTTCAATGCGTAGTTTACCGGTAAAAACATGCCGGCATCACTTTCTAAAACCAGTATGGTGCGCGGCTCAATATCATAATCTGCACTATCAATGGCGGCAATAATTTCGTCGATCTCATCGGTGTTGACGGTGGATAAAAACCCCAGCCGTCCGGTATTGAGACCGAGCACCGGTATACCTGAATCGCGGACATAGAGCAGTGTGTTCAGCATGGTGCCGTCACCACCAATGGCAATCATCAGCTCTACATTATTCAGCTCGTGGTGTTCTGAAAATACACCGCTGCATTCAAATTGTAGATTCTCTCTTAGAAAACCATCGAGTTTATGATAAACAATCAGTTCGTGTTGGCGTTCTGCCAAGGCGGTCAGGAAGCGTTCAATGGGCTTCTTAAAGGATTCATTGAAAGACTGACCGAAAATAGCAATCCTCATAGAGCTACATATTCAGGTATTTCATCAGCTCCTCATAGCGGTCTTGAATCATTTCATCAAAAGAGCTTTCATGATAGGAGGCACTCACAGTGTAGTCATACCGGTTAAAAGTTTGGATAATTCCGCTCAGGTCGGTACGGTTAATTTTAAGCGTTACCTCCATTTGCATGGAATCGCTGTGGCTGGTAATAAAGCTACTGATAATTTTGGCGTCATTGCTTTCAACAATTCTTGCAATTTCGCTCAGACTGTAGTCATTTACATTGAGATTCAGCACAATGATGCTGCCTTGGTCGGTTACTGATGAAAATTGGGCCACGTGATGCACCAGTTGTTCGGCTGTGATGCCCCCCAGGTAATTGTGGTGAATATCGGTTACCGCGGCATTGGTCAGCTTAAACTCCGACATCATTTTGATGATATCGAATACGTGCTGATCCTGCAACACAAAAACCTTTAGAAATCCTGCGGCGTGAAATCGCAACTCAGACTCAAGATTTTCTACCGAAAGCGCGTCGTCTTCGGTAATCATTCCGATAAACTTGGAGTTTCTGACTACCGGAACATGTGTAATCCGGTATTCTTCCATGATCTGAAGCGCCTTTAAAACGCTGTCTTGGGGCAGCAGATAGGGGATTTCATCTGTTTTTATGTCGTGCGCGGTCATCAACGGCGAGTAATCTTAATTTTGCAAAGGTTTACCAAATTAAAGGTTTTTTCATGATCCGGCTTAGTGTTAATGTCAATAAAATCGCCACACTGCGAAACTCACGCGGTGGCAACAACCCCGATGTTGTTGCGGTGGCTCTGGACTGTGAGCGTTTTGGCGCCGACGGTATTACTGTGCATCCGCGACCCGATGAAAGACATATTCGCTATAGCGATGTATCGGCACTCAAAGGGGTTGTTACTACCGAGTTTAATGTGGAGGGCTATCCCTCAGAAAGTTTTATGGATCTGGTAATCCAAACGCAACCGCATCAGGTGACGTTGGTACCCGATCCGCCGGATGTGCTGACCTCCAATGCTGGCTGGAACACCATTAAACACCGGGGCTTTTTGCAGGATGTAATTGGCAAACTGCACGAAGCCGGAATTCGCTCGTCGATTTTTGTGGACCCAGTGGTGGACATGGTGGAAGGGGCTGCCGAAACTGGAGTGAACAGAATAGAGCTCTACACCGAAGCTTATGCTTTGGGATACCACGCCAACCGCGAAGCAGCAATTTCACCTTATATCCTTGCTGCTGAAAGCGCGCAGCAGGTTGGAATTGGAATCAATGCAGGGCACGATCTCGACTTGAGCAATTTGGCTTTTTTCGCTGCGAACATTCCCGACCTGTTGGAGGTTTCAATAGGACATGCGCTTATCTGCGATGCCATTTATCTCGGATTGGAAAATACCGTCCGATTGTATCAGAAACGATTGGAAATATGAAGCTCAACTTTAAAAAAAGCGGTAATGGACGGCCAGTAATCATCCTGCATGGTTTGTTTGGAATGCTCGACAACTGGCAGCGAATTGCCAATGATTTGTCAAACGATCATGAGGTGTGGCTTGTTGATCAGCGCAACCACGGACACTCCCCGCACAGCGACCGACACAGCTATGATTTAATGGCCGAAGATCTCAAAACTTTGATCGAGGAAAACGCTATCAGCAATCCGGTTTTGGTGGGTCATTCCATGGGGGGCAAAACTGTCATGCGTTTTGCACAGAAGTATCCAGATTTGGCGGGGGGAATTGTTGTTGTTGATATGGGAATGAAACAATATCCTATTCATCATGACTCCATTGTTGAAGCGTTAAAATCTGTTCCGGTGAATGAGTTGACTTCCCGCACGGAAGCCGAAGATTACTTGAAAAAGCAAATTCCTGAAGCAGGTGTTCGGTTGTTCCTGCTCAAGAACCTGAATAGAAAAAAAGAGGGCAGTTACAACTGGCGGTTCAATCTGCCGGTGCTGGAAAAGGAAATGCCGGAAATAGTTGCTGGACTGCCTGAGGAACAGTCAAATATTGAGACGTTGTTTATTTACGGAACACGTTCTAATTATATCCGGAGTGAGGATATTTCCAAACTTAATGAGGTTTTTCCAAGTGCGCGCTTCGAGTCATTGGAAGCCGGACATTGGCTGCACGCTGAAAAACCAACAGAAGTGGTTAAATTGATATCAGCCTTCGCCACCAACACATGATTATTGGACTCTTAAATTGAGTCGTAAAACGGTCTCTTTTAGGGTGCGACCTTTGATGAAGTAGCGGCGTACAAAGCTATTGATAGATATTTGCGAATGCAGCCTTGATTTCCAGCACTTTGCCGTTGATCGGGCGCTGCGTTAAAAAGCGAATAGAACAAGTGTCCAAAGTAAATGCATACCTTTAGAGGATTAGAATTGTCTGTTTTAGAGATGGAACCGATGGTTAGTGTGAAATTGGAAATCTAAAACAAGATGACGTTTATTGAAAGAGTATTACAAGCCCCTGCATATGGGTGGAAGGATAGCGATGGCAACGCAGTAAAGCCTACTTCCAAACAAATTCTCTCTGAGTTTTTATCGCGGATCAACATTTTTAAATCCAAAAAGAACTGGATCTCCGGAATCGGATGGTTTTGGGTTTTTTGCATCATTCCACTATTTGTAATCTTTTTAACGCAATACGTGACATGGTGGCTGGTGTTGGCAATGATAATTTACGGGATGGTTGTGATGAGCACCCATGGCACAATATGGTACCACCGATACGCCACCCACAAATCATATAAATTCAGCCATCCGATCTGGAAATTTATTACTCAGAATTTGGTCGTGAAGATGATTCCTGAAGAAATGTATACGGTATCTCACATGGTGCATCATGCGAAATCTGACGAAGCTCATGATCCGTACAATGCGCGTTTGGGGTTGATGTACTGTTTTTTTGCAGACACCAATCATCAGGGAATTTCGAAAGATTTGAGTGAAGAATATTATAAAAAAGCCGCCAGTATGATCAGTCATACCGGGGTGGTTGTCAACTCTTATGCGCAATATAAAGAGTGGGGATCAATTGCCAATCCATACTATGTAATTGCACTGTGGCTGGCCAACTGGAGTTTTTGGTTCACCGTGTTCTTTCTTATCGGAGGCCCTGGTTTGGCCACTGGCTTATTCAGCGCTGCCATGTTGTGGGTGGTCGGTGTTCGGGTGTTTAATTATTCGGGCCACGGAAGTGGTGAAGAAAAACATGTAGATGGTATTGACTACGATCGCAGCAATCTTTCTGTTAATCAATGGCGTCCCGGTTATATGTCGGGCGAGTGGCACAACAACCACCACCTTTTTCCAGGAAGTGCACGGGCAGGTTTTTTACCCTATCAGCTTGACATGGCCTGGGTGTATATTTATGTGCTTCACAAGCTGGGAATGGTGGCTTCCTATCGGGATTCCAAAAAGCAATTTTACAAACAGTATGTGAATGTAGATAACGGAAATACCCGTTAGCCGCACGGTTCAAGGTAGACGCTAGAAATTATATAACCCAACAAAAAAACCCGCTGCAAGATGTGCAAGCGGGTTTTTGGTTTTAGTTCTAATGGCGCGTTAGCAATAGGCTTCGTATGCGGCGCGAAGGTTTTCTGCAATCATTTCAGGGCTTCGTCCTTCGATGTGGTGGCGCTCAATAAAGTGCACCAATTTGCCGTCTTTAAACAACGCGATTGATGGCGATGAAGGCGGGTAGGGCAACATATACTGCCTTGCCTGTTCGGTAGCAACCGCGTCAACACCTGCAAACACCGTGTATAAATGACTGGGTCGGAGGTTTCCTGATGTTAACGACATTTTAACGCCCGGACGCGCATTTCCTGCGGCACAACCGCAAACAGAATTAACCACTATCAGCGCAGTGCCGGGAGTTTCGTTGATCGCTTTATCTACTTCCTCCGCAGTGGTGAGCTCCTCAAAACCAGCATCTGTCAGGTCGGCTTTCATTGGGGCAACTAAATCGGGTGGATACATATTTTTTGGATTTAAAAATTCAATACAAAGGTACCGAATTTATGGTGAACAGCCACGGAGCAGAACAGGCCGCACTTCGATTACCTGTTGCGCTTGCGTGAAAAGAATTCCCGTACCAGCGCAGCGCATTCTGCGGCCATCACCCCGCTCTCAATTTTGGTTTTTGGGTGGATTATATTGGGACTCACAGTAGAGTACCCGCGCTTTTCATCGGTCGCGCCATAAACTATTCTACCCAATTGAGTCCAGAACGCAGCGCCTGCGCACATTACACAAGGCTCGAGGGTAACATACAGCGTGCACTCGTTGAGGTATTTGTTGCCAAGGTTTTCGGATGCCGCGGTAAAGGCCTGCATTTCGGCATGGGCTGTAAAATCGTTCAGTCGCTCGGTGAGGTTATGTCCACGAGCTACTATCGTGCCGTTGCAAACCACCACTGCGCCCACGGGAATTTCGTCCAGCGCAAAAGCTTTTTTGGCTTCGGCCAGAGCCAGTTTCATAAAATGTTCGTCGGATTGTACTGACAGCATTCGGAGCGGGTTGAGAAAGGCAAAATTACTAATTTCGCGGGCTTAACGGCTCAAGCAAATCCTAATGTACAGAACACATCATTGCGGAGAACTCCGCCTTTCAGATCAGGAGAAAACAGTTACACTGTCAGGTTGGGTTCAACGCTCGCGCGATTTGGGCGGAATGACTTTTATCGATTTGCGCGATCGCTACGGTATCACTCAACTGGTGTTTAACATGGAAGAGAATGCCGAGTTGTGCCAGCTTGCCCGTAAGCTCGGACGGGAATATGTAGTGCAGGTTACCGGCAACGTCATAGAGCGATCAAGCAAAAATGCGAAAATGGCGACCGGAGATGTGGAGGTTCGTATCACCGCACTGCAAGTGCTAAATGCCAGTAATACCCCGCCCTTTACCATCGAAAACGAAACCGACGGTGGCGAAGATTTGCGCATGAAATACCGCTATCTGGATTTGCGTCGCGAGCCACTAAAGCAAAACCTGATGCTTCGGCACCGGCTGTCGATAGAAACGCGGAAGTTTATGGATCAGGCCGGATTTCTGGAAATAGAAACCCCGTATTTGATTAAGTCCACTCCCGAAGGTGCGCGCGATTTTGTGGTCCCCAGCCGAATGAACAGCGGTCAGTTTTACGCTTTGCCGCAGTCGCCTCAAACCTTTAAGCAATTGCTCATGGTGTCGGGCTATGATAAGTATTACCAGATTGTAAAATGCTTTCGCGACGAGGATTTGAGGGCCGACCGGCAACCAGAATTCACCCAGATTGACTGCGAAATGGCTTTTGTAAACCAAGAAGAAGTAATCCAACAATTTGAGTCGCTGATTCAGCACCTTTTTCGCACGGTAAAAAAGGTTGAAATGGGAAATTTCCCACGGATGACCTACGCGGATGCGATGGCCAAATACGGTTCGGATAAACCTGATATCCGTTTTGGAATGACGTTTCAAGATCTGGCTTCAGTAGCGAAGAACAAAGGCTTTAATGTATTTGACCAGTCCGAAAGTGTGTTGGCCATTGTGGCTCCGGATTGTGCGGAATACTCGCGCAAACAGCTCGACGCATTGACCGACTGGGTGAAGCGACCTCAAATTGGCGCCAAAGGACTGGTGTATTGCAAGTGTAATGCAGATGGTACATTCAAGTCATCGGTCGACAAGTTTTTTGATCATGAAGCGCTAAAAAGCTGGGCAGATCATTGTGGGGCAAAACCTGGAGACTTGATTCTTGCACTTTCGGGCAACTTATCGGCAACCCGAAGGCAACTCGGAGAGCTGCGTCTGCACTTGGGTTCGGAGTTGAAGCTGCGCAAGCCGGATGATTACAAACCACTTTGGGTTCTTGATTTTCCACTGTTGGAGTGGGATGAAGAATCACAGCGTTACCACGCCATGCACCACCCGTTTACTTCTCCCAAACACGAAGATCTGAGTTTGCTTGACAGCGATCCTTCAAAAGTTCGCGCCAACGCTTACGATTTGGTGGTGAACGGTGTGGAGCTGGGAGGGGGGTCCATCCGGATACACGATCAGCAACTGCAATCAAAAATGTTTGAGAAGCTGGGTTTCACACCCCAAGAAGCCCAAGCGCAATTTGGGTTTTTGATGCAGGCCTTTACCTATGGTGCACCGCCCCACGGCGGAATCGCATTTGGGTTTGACCGGTTGTGCGCTCTGTTTGGCGGTACCGAATCGATCCGCGATTATATCGCCTTTCCGAAGAACAATTCCGGCCGCGATGTGATGATCGATGCTCCGGCCGTAATTGATGAGGATCAACTTCGTGAACTCAACTTGAAAATCGAAAGGCCGTAGGAATAAAGCCGACAAGCAGCGGCCGCTCATCACCCGAAGTTTTCTAATTTAGGGATATGCCTCTGCGAACGATATCGTTGGTCTTTCTGTTGATTCCGGTTGCTTTTGTTGCACAGGATTTACCTGAAAAAAAGGAAAATTACCAGCATTTTGGTGTTCATCTGAACGCAGGAAGTATCTATGCGCATTCTGCCGATGTGGAAAACACGACCGGATCGGTACCCTTTGGATTTGAACTGGAATATTCCTTCAGAAATCTGAGCAGCGATGCCTGGAACACCTGTCATTGCTATCCAACAACAGGATTTATTGTGGGTTACACCAATTACGATAACTGGGTGCTCGGTCAGGGGGTACACGCCAGTTATTTTTTGGAACACGTGTTTTTACCGTTTAAAAAGTGGAGTCCGGTGATTCGCGGCGCCGCCGGATTTGCTTATTCAACCAATCCGTATCATGCGCATAAAAACCCCGATAATCAGAGTTATAGCTTGCCGGTAAATGCTTTTCTGCAATTGCAACTTGGCGTGAATGTTTTTATCGGTGAATCGGCCGTTGTTTCGGTTCGCGGTGCTTACCATCATATTTCCAACGGCGGAGTTAAGGAACCCAATAAAGGAATCAATTGGCCAAATGTTTCGGTGGCCTACCTTCATTTGCTGAATTACGCTTCGCCTCAGCCCCGCCCAAAAAGAGCTTTGTCTGCCACGGAACAAAAATGGTTAAAACGAGTGGCGTTTTTCGGAGCGTATACCACTCGCGAGTTTGACAAAAAGGAAAGCTTTCTTGCATACGGTGCAATGGCTACGGTTTCGAGAAAAGTGGGTGTGGTTCACGGTATTTCGGGCGGCGCAGAGTGGCACTATCACCAAGAGCATGAGCGCCGCATTGAGTGGAACGGACAGGATGCCAGCGCACATCGTGCAGCGTTGTTGATAGGCCATGATTTTCTTTTCGGTAAAGTGATATTCTCACAGCAAATCGGTGTTTATGTTCTGGATAACTACCGCTATCACGATCCGCTGTATCACCGATGGACCATCAGCTATGTCTTTGCCAACAGGGTATCGATCGGCACCAGCCTGAAAGCACATCGTCATGTGGCCGAGTTTCTGGATGTTCGGCTGGGTTTTCACTGGTAATAAAAAACCGCATCAGAAAATCTGACGCGGCTCTTATGTTGCATTATACGTGAATGTTATAATGTGCCTCTGCGCTCTTGTTCGCGTTCAATTGACTCGAACAGAGCCTTAAAGTTTCCGGCACCAAAGCCTTTTGCTCCCATTCGCTGGATGATTTCGTAAAACAGCGTGGGACGGTCTTCTACCGGTTTGGTAAAGATCTGAAGCAGGTAGCCCTCTTCATCGCAGTCGATCATAATGCCAAGTTGCTGTAAAGCCTTGAGGTCTTCGTTGATCTCACCTACACGCGATGGAATCTCATCGTAGTATGACTGAGGAGGTGCCGACAAAAATTCTACTCCACGGCTGCGCAGTTTGGTTACCGTGTCGATAATGTCGTCAGTAGCAACGGCAATGTGCTGCACGCCGGGACCTTCATAAAAGTCGATATATTCTTCTATCTGTGATCTCTTTTTCCCCTCTGCGGGCTCATTAATCGGGAATTTGATCCGTCCGTTTCCGTTCGACATGACCTTACTCATCAGCGCCGAATATTCGGTGTGAATCTGCTTGTCGTCGAACGACAAAAAGTTGACAAAGCCCATAACGTCTTCGTACCATTTTACCCAAGTATTCATTTGTCCCCAGTCTACATTACCTACCATGTGGTCGATGAATTTCAGACCGACCGACTCGGGGTTATAATCAGATTCCAAGGATTGATATCCCGGCAAAAAAGTACCGTTGTAATTTTTGCGCTCTACAAACAAGTGAACGGTTTCGCCGTAGGTGTATATTCCAGACCGTACCACCTCGCCGTGTTCGTCTTTTTCGGTAGTGGGCTCCATGAATGGCTTAGCACCACGCTTAACGGTTTCTTCGTAGGATGCTGTGGCGTCTTCAACCCAGAGCGCAACTATTTTCACACCATCTCCGTGTTTTTTTACGTGTTCACCAATAGGAGATTCGCTGTTCAAAGCCGTGGTAAGCACCAATCTGATTTTTCCCTGCTGCAGAACGTATGATGCACGATCGCGAACACCGGTTTCCAAACCTGCATAAGCCAGTGACTGAAATCCGAAAGCGGTTTTATAGTAGTGTGCAGCCTGCTTGGCGTTGCCAACATAAAATTCAACATAGTCGGTTCCGAGAAGCGGGAGGAAGTCTTGCGCTCCTTCAAAAATCTTTTCAGTTCCATATTCTACGTTTTTTAGTTCCTTTTCCATAATGATATTGTTGAAGTGATGTGTAAATGTATTTGCAAAGGTAGCCAACAATCAGGAAAGTGTTTTCTGGTTGGTTGTTCTGATCTGCTGAACAAGGTTGACACTATGGCACGCTTCTTTGCTTGGCTTCAATTCAACACCGATGCAGGTCATATTCTTGGCTGTTCGGAGATTATTCCGTCCAACTTGCCCAATAGTCGGGATCTTCAATGGCCAGTGCTTGTTTGGTAATTTGCAGCGGTCGGAAAGTGTCGATCATTACCGCAAGCTCTGTTGTGTCTTTTTTACCGATGCTGCGTTCATAAGCTCTTGGATGCGGGCCGTGCGGAATGCCGGCTGGATGAAGCGTAATCTGTCCTTTGTCGATCTTGTTGCGGCTCATGAAATCACCATCCACATAATACAGCATTTCGTCAGAGTCGATGTTGCTATGGTTGTATGGTGCCGGAATGGCTTCGGGGTGATAGTCGTATAGTCGCGGAACGAAGGAGCAGATTACAAAGGCATCGGTTTCAAAAGTTTGATGCACGGGAGGTGGCTGGTGCACACGTCCGGTGATGGGTTCAAAATCGTGAATAGAAAAGGCATAGGGATAGTTGTATCCATCCCAGCCCACCACGTCAAATGGATGAGACGCATAGACATATTGGTGAATCATATTCTCTTTTTTCACCTTAACCAAGAAATCACCTTTTTCGTCAAATACTTCGAGTGCGGATGGTGGACGAATGTCGCGTTCGCAAAACGGTGAGTGCTCGAGCAATTGGCCAAACCAGTTGCGATAACGTTTGGGGGTGTATATCGGTCGCTGGGATTCCACGGCCAGCAGACGGTTGTTTTGGTCATTAAAATCAATCTGGTAAATCATTCCACGCGGAATCACAAGATAGTCGCCGTATGAAAACTCAATGTTTCCGAGCATTGTCCGCAGTGTGCCGGTTCCTTCGTGAATGAAGAGCACTTCATCACAATCGGCATTTTTGTAAAAATATTCACGCAGCGATTTTTTGGGTGAAGCCAATTGAATACTGATGTCACTGTTGACAAGCACAGGCACCCGGCTTTTGAGAAAGTCATCTGCTGGGGAGATGTTAAACCCTGAGAGACTGCGCGACTTCATATTTCGGTCGACAGCGATTTCGGGCGTTACATCAATCGATTCAAGCACCTGTTTCACCATGGTGGGCCGGTGCAGGTGATATAATAAAGAAGACATCCCATCGAAACCAACAGTGCCGAAAAGTTGTTCATAATGAAGGTCGCCGTTTTCTTTGCGGAAAATAGTGTGACGCTTGTGCGGAATTTTACCGAGTTTTTGATAAAAAGGCATGGTGCTGTAGTTTATGTTTCACGACGAAGATAAACCGGATTATTTTCAGTTAAAATGATCTCCGTCAGGTTATGGCTTAACCGGTTTTTCAAAGTTAACAACCGCGCAATAAAATGTGGTGATCAAAAGTCACAAAACAAAGAATTAATAGCTTTGTGCATCTGTTTTAACAGGCAAACATAGTCCACAATCAGTGATAATAGAACATGGAGAGTAGAATTTTAATCCTTGGGGCGGGAGGTCAAATCGGTTCAGATTTGGCTGCCGAATTGCGAAGTCGTTATGGCGATGATCGGGTAATTGCCACCGACCTCAAAGCGGAATGCCCAGAATCGTTGAAAGGAGGAGCGTACCTGCGGCTCGACGCCATGAATCGCGAAGCCATTGAGCGCGTTATTGCCGAGCAAAATGTGGATACGGTTTATCACCTCGTGGCCATGCTTTCGGCTACAGCAGAGAAACAACCCATGATAGGATGGGAGCTAAATATGCAGACCCTGTTTCACTGTTTGGAAATGGCGCGCGAAGGCAAAATCAATAAATTGTTTTGGCCGAGTTCTATTGCGGTTTTTGGCCCGAGAAGTCCGCAGCAAAACACACCACAGCACACAGTACTTGAGCCCACAACGGTTTACGGAATTAGCAAGGTGGCTGGCGAAAGCTGGTGTGAATACTACCATCGACAATACGGGGTGGATGTGCGCTCGGTGCGTTATCCGGGACTAATCAGTCATAAATCGGCGCCCGGCGGAGGAACAACCGATTACGCTGTTCATATTTATCACGAAGCATTGCAACACAAAAAATATACGTCGTTTATTCAGGCCGACCGTTATCTCCCGATGATGTATATGGACGATGCGATAAGGGCCACGCTGCAGATTATGGAAGCGCCTGCTGAGCAAGTAAAATTGCGAACAGCTTACAATATTTCGGGCATGAGCTTTTGTCCGGATGAAATTGCGGCGTCGATTAAAAAGTTTATTCCGGACTTTGAAATGAATTACGAACCTGATTTTCGCAACGAAATTGCTGCCAACTGGCCCAACTGGGTTGACGATAGCGATGCGCATGAAGACTGGGGCTGGAAACCTGCTTTTGATTTGGGTAGTATGACAGAAGAAATGTTAAAGCAATTGCGAAACAGATATAACCGGTAACCTATCCCCATTCGCTGCGTACACGTGCACAAAATGACAACATACATGCTGCGATTTTCATTGATTTTGATTGCATCCGTTTTGCTGGGGTTGAATTTGCTTCCCGCTCAGGCCTCGGAAGTTGCGGTTGATGCGGTAAATCAATACGACGAAAATGGTCTCAAAACCGGACACTGGATCATCACCGGTGAAATGGTAAGTTCAGCCAAATACAAACCAGGGCAAAAAGTTGAAGAGGGAACCTATCTGGCCAATAAGCGTGAGGGAGTTTGGAAAAAATATTATACCAACGGCAACCTGAACAGCGAGATTACCTACGTGAACAATCGTCCGCATGGGCCGTATAAATTGTTTTATCCCACAGGAGGCGTGCAGGAAGACGGCAATTGGATTCGAGAACGAAATACCGGCTCTTTTAAACGATATCATCTCAATGGAAAAGTGTCGCAGGAGTTTTCCTTTACCGACTACGGGCTCCGTACAGGAACCCAGTTGTATTATTATGAAAACGGCAACGTGGAGCTGCAAGTTGAAATTGTTGACGGCCTGGAGGAGGGAGAAATGAAGCGGTATTATCCGAATGGCGCATTAATGGAGCGTAAGATGCTTAGCAATGGGGTAGTAGAGCAGGGAACGGTAGAGAAATTCCCAATGCCTACGGAGGTGCGTCAGGAGGACTTTGTTCGCTCAGCCCCAGAGGAAAAGCGCTATTCTGTTCGCAACACGGAGGACAAGCCAAACCTGGAAGTTTTTAGGCACAATGGTCGCAATGTTTTGTATAATAAGAACCGGCAAGTTTCACAGGTCGGCGAGTTTCGCGATGGCCGCTTGTGGAATGGCAAATGGAAGCGGTATGATACAAATGGTATCATCGAGAAAATTGAAATATACCGCGAAGGGGTGTATATTGGCACTGCGCCCATCACCGAAGATGATTTATAACCAAAACCTGCTCTGAACAGGTTTGTCAGCGGCTGCGTGAAAATGCAGCCGCTTTTTAGTTTTAAGGCTGTGGCATGTCTGCAGTTTTTGTTGCGCATACGTTGAAAAAGTGCGGAAATTCAGGATGAGTTTGACGAACTTGAACCCGCAACCGATCAGCGTCCGTCGGACCTGATCGCGCTGTGGTAGCGAACGGCCACTTTATTTTCTCAAATCGGAAGGAAGTCTTCTCCAAACGCGGACGGGTCATTCCTTCGGTTGACGCCGTACGACTTGACCCCACCGCAGACGGGATCGCCTCTTTCGGTTGACGCCGTCCGGATTGGCAAAAACTTAAAATTCGCCTTTGAATACCGTTAAAAGCAGCAATTCCTTGATCCGAACCATGAAAGTGAAGGTTACTCATCACATCAGCCGCACTGGCCTCGGGTTCAATCCTAATTTATCTGGAAGGTGCTCTCGCGGAGAGAATTTACCTAACAAATGGAAATGGACAGGAATCCCTGTTGTGGCTGAGGAGTTTGTAGCCGCAACCGATCAGCGTCCGTCGGACCTGATCGCGCTGTGGTAGCGAACGGCCACTTTATTTTCTCAAATCGGAAGGAAGTCTTCTCCAAACGCGGACGGGTCATTCCTTCGGTTGACGCCGTACGACTTGACCCCACCGCAGACGGGATCGCCTCTTTCGGTTGACGCCGTCCGGATTGGCAAAAACTTAAAATTCGCCTTTGAATACCGTTAAAAGCAGCAATTCCTTGATCCGAACCATGAAAGTGAAGGTTACTCATCACATCAGCCGCACTGGCCTCGGGTTCAATCCTAATTTATCTGGAAGGTGCTCGGAGAGGAGTGAATTGGAATTACGGAAGTATAACGAATGGAGGTTTCAATCCTAATTTATCTGGAAGGTGCTCGGAGAGGCTATTCATTTTATTTATTGTTATGGTGCGTTAAATGTTTCAATCCTAATTTATCTGGAAGGTGCTCGGAGAGGTGAGCGGATGGTGATACGTATTACAGGCAAGGGAAAGTTTCAATCCTAATTTATCTGGAAGGTGCTCGGAGAGCTGGACGCCGAAGAAGGCAACTACAAGCTCATGGAGGTTTCAATCCTAATTTATCTGGAAGGTGCTCGGAGAGTGTCTTTAATGGAAATGCGCGGCAGATTACCGTAGTGTTTCAATCCTAATTTATCTGGAAGGTGCTCGGAGAGACGATTGGTGGTATGGCATCAGGGGTACTGCTTCTCTGTTTCAATCCTAATTTATCTGGAAGGTGCTCGGAGAGTGCCGGTTTCTTCGCGCATTTGGCGAATAGCATCGGGTTTCAATCCTAATTTATCTGGAAGGTGCTCGGAGAGACCTTGAACCTTACAAAATCAAACGAGATAACCTAGTTGGTTTCAATCCTAATTTATCTGGAAGGTGCTCGGAGAGAGTACGCCCCTGCCAGCGAATACCGCACCGAGCAGCGTTTCAATCCTAATTTATCTGGAAGGTGCTCGGAGAGAAATACGGGCTGAACCGCTTCAACTTTTTATGAATGGTTTCAATCCTAATTTATCTGGAAGGTGCTCGGAGAGTTATACGATTTTTTAGCCCCGATACGTGTGTGACTCGAAGTCACAAAGCCTTGAAACAGCTTTGCGACATGCTGATGT
>CAZARI010000001.1:0-175114 GCA_964487545.1 uncultured Cryomorphaceae bacterium | reverse complement strand
GTCGATTTTCTCGAAACCCTCAACGTGCCGCGCTACAAAATTGCGTCGATGGAAATCAACGACCTTCCGCTGATCCGTCGTGCGGCGCAAACCGGCAAACCCATGATCATGAGCACCGGATTGGCCGAAATTGCCGATATCGAAGCCGCCATTCAATCCTGCCGCGATGCGGGCAACAATGACATCACCATTCTAAAGTGCACCTCGCAATATCCCGCCACCATTGCCGAGGCCAACCTGCTCACCATTCCCGATATGATTGAAAGGTTTGGCGTGAAAGTGGGGCTGAGCGATCACACCATGGGTCACCTTGTCCCGGTGGTTGCCGTGGCGCTGGGCGCAACAGTAGTGGAAAAGCATTTTATCCTCGACCGCTCATTGGGTGGACCCGATTCAGCCTTTTCGATGGAACCCAAAGAATTTGCCGATTTGGTAAAAGCAGTCCGTGAAGCTGAATCTGCACTCGGAAAAGTGAGCTACGAAGTGGCCGAAAAAAACAAGCTGCGTCGTCGTTCTTTGTTCGTCACCGAAAATATTGCTGCCGGAGCCGAAATTCAACCACATCAGGTGCGCTCTGTTCGTCCTGGTCACGGATTGCCGCCCGCCGCTATATCCGACGTCATCGGCAAAAAAGCCACCCGCGATTTACCGGCCGGAACGGCGCTGAAGTGGGAAGATCTGGAGAAATAATGGATTTGATTAAGTTTGTTCGCACATCTAAAGTACACCAATGATTAAGGAAATTGTTTCTTCGTTAAACCTCACCATGAATGAAAACCTGTTCATGCATGTTAAGCTGAAAGGTATTTCCGGAGAATTAGACTACACGGAAATGAGCAAGGGACTTTTGGAAGAAATAGTCTCGCAATATGCACCCAAAACGGTATTGATCCCTACTTACACCTATTCCTACGCAAAGACAGGAATTTACGACCGGGTGAATACGCCTTCCGAAGTGGGGAGATTCAGTGAAGAAATCAGGAGAATGTTTGATGCTGAATACCGGACCATGAATCCCATTTTCAGTTTCATCGATGTAAATAAGAGATACCTGGAGTACCCGGAACTCTCCAATCAATCCGCGTTTGAAGAATATTCTCACTTTGATTATTTGTCAAAAGAAGGGTTTGTCATTGTGAATATAAATATGCCACGCCTATATGGCGCTCATTTGCATTACATTGAGCGGCACAACAATGTGGATTACAGATTCCATAAATATTTTCCTGGTAAGCTGATCGATGAAAATGGCAATGAAGAAGAGATTGTTTTCGATTATCATGTCAGAAGGTCTGATATCGACACGATCTGGAAAGCGAATAAAATTGAAAAATACATGTTGAGCAAAAATGCTTTGACAGTCAATACCAAAGCCAATATCAAGGTGTCGTGGTATCACTCAAAAGTATTTGAACGTATTATTTCTGATGAATTGAGAAAGGACCAACGATTCCTGATAAATGAATGAGTTGCAGAAAAATGTTGGTCAGGAAATGTATGAATGGGCAACCGATTTATTCCCTTTAAATAGAAGCCTTTCCGGAGAAGGAGTTCGGGAAACGCTACGGTATTTACAAAACATTCTTCCAGATCTTAAAATTTGCGGCGTTCCCAGCGGTCAACAAGCGTTTGATTGGGAAGTACCAGAAGAGTGGGAAATCTCCGAAGCTTTTATTGAAGATGAATCGGGAAACAGATTGGTAGATTTTGCAACGAACAACCTCCATGTCGTTGGCTATTCTACACCAGTCGATGAATGGATGACACTTGAAGAGTTGCAAAAAAATCTTTATTCCATACCAGATCAGCCGGATGCCATTCCGTATATCACCTCCTATTATAAAAAGCGTTGGGGATTTTGTCTTTCGCACCATCAGCGCACGTCTTTAAAAAACGGGAAATATCATGTAGTTATCAGATCACGGCACTTTAAAGGAGAATTGAACTACGGTGAATTAATTATCCCGGGCGAGAGTAAAGAAGAAGTTTTCTTTTCGACTTACGTCTGCCATCCATCTTTGGCAAATAATGAAATATCAGGACCAGTTGTTACCACCGCGTTGGCTCGTTGGATTCAGGATCTCGAACAAAGAAGGTTTACCTACAGAATGGTTTTTATTCCCGAAACCATTGGCTCACTCATGTACCTGAGCAAACACCTCAAACATCTTCAGCAGAATGTAAAGTGTGGCTATGTTATCAGTTGTGTGGGAGACGATCGTACCTTTTCTCACGTTCGGTCGCGAATGGGTAATAACCTTTCCGATAAAGTGCTGACCCATGTACTGAAGCATTACCATCCGGAATATAATACCTATTCGTGGTTGGAGCGCGGAAGTGACGAACGCCAGTATTGTGCGCCCGGTGTTGATTTGCCGATGGCTGGATTTTGCCGCACCAAATACGGAAAGTATCCCGAATATCACACCTCACTCGATAATTTGGAGCTGATTTCACCCGAAGGACTCAATGGCAGCCTGGAAGTCTTACAACATATTGTTTCGGCAGTTGAGGCCAATGAAAAATTAAAAGTTACTGTACTCGGAGAACCACAATTGGGGAAGAGGGGTTTATACCCGACGTTGAGTGAAAAAGGTACGGCAAGAACGGTCCGTACCATGATGAATCTGATTTCTTTTTGTGACGGCCAACACAGTCTTTTGGAAATTGCCGAGAAGATTTCAGCTCCCGTGTGGGAGTTGGTTCCTGTTGTCACTCAACTCAAGTCTCATGGGCTCTTGATTGAAGAAAACTCAGCAGAAGAATGAAGGTATTTTACAATACGTGTTTCCTCGATCCCTGGCTTCAGGTGGCGCAAAAGCTCCAAAGCGAACACGGTTGGGAGCCCGTGTACTGGAACGGTTATCACGATGACCATTCCCGAACAATGGTGCCGCAAGCTTTTCCGAACATTATCTATCATGGATATCACAACGGATGGAAGGGGATTTTTCCGGAAGAAGTCCAAAAGAAATACGCCGACGGAGCGCTGGATGTTGATTTTTTGAATCCATCGCTGCCGAAGAACTGCTGGCTTTGCGCATGATGGACCGGATGGATTTTGACCGCTACAGCTTTAATACCATGGAACGGCAACGCCATTTTCGCAACTTACTTCGGTATTGGTCGGCGTGTATCGATTGGCTGAAACCCGATGCCGCCATTCAAACCTGCCGCGATGCGGGCAACAATGACATCACCATTCTAAAGTGTACTTCGCAATATCCCGCCACGATTGCCGAGGCCAACCTGCTCACCATTCCCGATATGATAGAAAGGTTTGGGGTGAAGGTGGGCTGAGCGATCACACCATGGGCCACCTTGTGCCGGTGGTTGCCGTGGCGCTGGGCGCAACAGTAGTGGAAAAGCATTTTATCCTCGACCGCTCATTGGGTGGACCCGATTCAGCCTTTTCGATGGAACCCAAAGAATTTGCCGATTTGGTAAAAGCAGTCCGTGAAGCTGAATCTGCACTCGGAAAAGTGAGCTACGAAGTGGCCGAAAAAAACAAGCTGCGTCGTCGTTCATTGTTCGTCACCGAAAATATTGCTGCCGGAGCCGAAATTCTACCGCATTAGGTGCGCTCTGTTCGTCCTGGTCATGGTTTACCACCCACCGCCATTTCCGAGGTTATCGGCAAAAAAGCCAGCCGCGATTTATCGGCTGGAACGCCTCTGAAGTGGGAAGATCTGGAGTGACCCGCAGATTATATTAGATTTGTAGCCGGTTTTATAAGGGCTATTAAATCTAATCAATTGTTTTAATGGGAAAGAAAAAAGTAATTTTCATTAATAGCATACCACTGGTTTTACGATTGAAAAGATCCTATTTAATTGAAGAGCTTCAATCGAATGGATTTGAAGTGGAATACTGGGATATTCAAAACCTTGTTCGATCAAAAAAGCAACTGGTCGAGTTTCCAGATGAACTCAAGGAAAATTATAGTAAAAAAATGGAAAATTTAGCTCATTTTTTGAAAGAGCTAAATAAACAAAACCGGATTCAAACTCTGTTTATAGTTCAAGTGCATGAACGTTGGATGTCTAGACAAATATTTTACAATTTATCACGACAAAAGTTTTACACAATTCAACTTAATATCCACTCAAAAATCAAGAAAGGTCCAAGTACGAACAAAATTGGGGATAGATTAAAAAAATTCCGGTATACAATTGAAGAAAAAATCAAGGTTACTATCTATTTACTTTGGAAAATGTGGAAAGGCTATCGAACCTATGGGCATATTTTTGGTGTCTCTACACCAAAAACACACAGCATCAATCGTCCGGATTATGAAGTTTTCAGAAAAGTGAAAGAGTTTTCAGAACGTATGATTGAAGGTCAGTATATGGTATTGTTAGATATTTATTTTGCACAACATGCCGAAGCACGACATCGGTCAACAAAATCAGAAGAACTAGCCGCACAGTACCAAAAGTCCATGAACCGGTATTTCGATTGGCTTGAGAAAGAGTATAAATGTGAAGTAATAATCGCAGCTCATCCTTCGTCAGATTACACCTCCGAATGGCAAGGGCGAAAAGTCATCAAGAACAAAACGGCTGAATTGGTGAAAGATGCAGATGCAGTTATCGCGCATGTTAGTACCAGTAATGTGTTGGCAGTTTTATTTGATAAACCGGTGGTTTTTATCGTTAACAATGCAATGAAAGAATTTAGTTACGGTCGATTTGCACACAGCACCTTTAGACAAGCTTTGTATTTTAAAAAGGAAGCGTATAATATTGACTTGATAGCATTTGAGCAAATTAAAATTTCATCAATAGATATGGCAATTCGAATGAAATACTTATACGAGCATGTTACTTCCCTCGAAAGTGAAAATCGCAGCAACACCGATATCGTGATAGAAGAGTTGAATTACATTTTTGACAGTCTAGACCGTGGAGAATGGCCGGTACAACCCATAAAATATAAGTAATGCTCGGACTTCGGGGTGCATGGAATAATGTTCAATCGCTGATTCGGTTTTCGGGTGGTTATTTTATCACCACGCTCGTCAACCAAGCCTTGCCGTTTTTGATTCTGCCGATTCTAACGCGCTTTTGGTCGCCCGAAGAGTACGGAACATTTGTGTTGTTTAGTCTGTATTTGATGCTGATGAATACCTTGGCCGGAACGTCTATTCCCGCGGTGATTTCAAAGCACTTTTTTGATTCTGAACGCAGAGAAGTGGCCGAGCTGATCGGAAATTCCATTGTGATCAGTGCGCTGTTGTCACTCGTGGTGCTGGTGCTGACAGTGCTTGTATTTCCCTTTGTGTCGCACCTGATCGAAATTCCGCTGGTTTGGCTGCTGGTCATTCCCATAGGTTCGTTTGCCTTTGTGGTGTTTAACATCGGCCTGAACGTGATGAAAAACGAGCGACGCGTAATGACTTTTGGCAAGCATCAGGTGGGCAACACCGTGATTAACTTGGGGATATCGCTCGCTTTGGTAATGCTGCTGCTGTGGGGCTGGGAGGGCAGGGCCGTTGGTATTCTGGTATCGTATTTTTTATCGGCGATGGTGGTGCTTTATTACCTGCATCGCAACCAATTTTTGTCCTTTCACATCACTAAATCACGGATGCAACAAGTGTGGCGTGTGGTTTTTCCGCTGATTCCCAATTCGGTACAGTCGGTGATTATTTCGCAGGTAGGCATCTTTTTTATTGAGGTGTATTACTCCAAAACAGTGCTGGGCGTTTATGGCATTGGCTATCAGATTGCCTTTGTGGTGAGGCTGTTGGTGTTGACTTTGGCGCTGTCGTGGTCGCCTTATTTGTACGAGCAGATTTCGGCTGTGGGCCAGGTAAAGCGGGTGCAACTTGCGCGCTACTTCCTCGGATTGTGGGCTTTGTTATTGGCCGGGTTGATATTTGTGAATGCCGTTTCGGGATTTATTTTGCGGCTGATGACCACTCCAGAGTATTACGGTGCGCAGGAGTTTATTTTTCCGCTGACGGTAGGTTTTTTGTTTTATGGGATGTACGTTTTTCTGATGCCCATTCTCATTCGCAACGAACAGCAGAAATATGTGCGTTCGGTATCGTTTATCAACGCGGCTTTGATGATTGCGCTCAACTTTGGCTTGATTGAGATTTATGGATACATGGGGGTGGCCTATGCTTTTGCCATCACTTATTTTGTGATGTTTGCCATGCTGTTTGTTCGGGCACAAAAGGTGATGCCGTTGCCGTGGAGTAGGGCGGTGGTTTTTTGGAAAAAGGAGTAGGTCCCTCACCACTGAAACTCGATTGCTGTGCGAAGGCGCAGATTTCAGCTTACCGATATTTTTTTGGCAACTATAAAGCAACTTCCTCCAACGGGAATTTTCTTTTTATTCCTGATACGATTCAATTCCTTTGCCCAAATCTTATCTAAAACCTTAGTCAAAACGCCCCTTTTCTGAGAATGCTCTTTTTTATAGTGAGCAAACCCTTTCGGTTTTTTACTTGTTTTAAACCGACTTGGGATCGTTCTGAAAAGAAAAACGGGAATGGGTAAAATCGAAAAGATATAGGTTGCATACAAGATTTCAAAACCATTCTGTTTAAGCACGTTTCCAATACTCTCGACGGTGTAGCGCCTGAAATGTCCTGCTTTGGTATCATCTTCTGACCATAACAGATTAAAAGCAGGAACCGTGATATAAACGATTCCTTCGTTAGCAAGAATGGAATGAATTGATTTTATAAATAGTTGATCGTCTTTTATATGTTCAACAACATCAAATAATCCAATGGTTTTGCATGTGTTTTTTTGAATGCCTGCTCCTTCAAACGTTGAACAAATCACGTTTTTAAGTCCGCGGTTTTTTGCGTTTAAAGCACCTTCTACACCCGGTTCTATCAATACCGATTGAATATCGTTGTCTTCAAGTCCCTTTGCAACATAACCGTTGCCACCACCAACATCAAAGAACACATCATTTGGGGAGTACTGCTTTACCGATTCAATTATACAGTTGTTCCTGTGTTTGAACCAAAAGCTATCCTGTTCAATTTCATAGCAATTCATATTCCCCGTTTTGGGATAGGATACTTCGCTAATATTTTTCGAGAACCAGATCCCATTCTCAAGGAATACATTATCTGCGATACTTTTTATGTCCATCATTATCATTTAAAGTTGAGGCTACCTCCCAATGCGCTCACAATGCCTACCCGAAGATTTAAATTTCGCGGCCATCCGCACAAAAATACACAAACAACCCTTAGGTTGAATAGGGAGGTATCCCATTACCCTCATCTGCTTTGAGGAGCAGCACCCATTTTCAAATTATCCCTTGGAGCTAAATGGGGAACTTTAATTAAAATCGGAGCTTTAATAAAAATTAGAACCCGTCGCTCCCAGCGGCTAACACTTCCGCTCTTGAAAGGGGCAGGGGTGTCAGTTTTAGGATTAAGAATGACTTGTAAATCTATACCAGTATTTAGTCAATAATCTGTAAACTTATTTTAGGATGGGGCACAAAGTTTTATCCTTAGAACCTCCAAAATGGGTGGTGCTTCAAAAGTAGGATGATTTCCGTTTCTTTGCTCCTGAACCGAATCCCCACGAATGTCAAAAAAAGTACTGATTCTCGGAGGCGAAGGCAACGGAGTTCTCACAGCCGAAGCAATGGCTGATGCCAACCGAGGTGAAGACCATCAATGGCAGTTTGGCGGTTTTATCAACAACCGCTCACCGCTTGGCGAATTACCAGCCGCAGAAGAGCCTGTCGGTCACCTTCTCAATCCACTCCCAACCGATCTGAAAGACAAAAAACTGTTGCTCCTCGGTGGGCACCCATTGATGATTCACGTGGTGGAAAAAGCCCGAGAACTGGGGGTGAAAACCATTGTGACCGATTATATTCCGGGTGCGCCCGCAAAAGCAGTGGCGGATCAATCGTACAACGTCAGCACATTGGATGTTGAAGCACTCATTGCGTTGGCTAAAAAGGAAAAGGTGGACGGAGTTTTTACCGGGTACGTGGACATCAACCTCATTCCTTGTGCACGCGTCTGCCAAGCACTGAACTTGCCCTTTTACGCAACCGAAGCCCAACTCATACCAACGCTGAACAAGGTTCTTTTCAAGGAAATGTGCCGCAAATATGGACTCAAAGTAGCTGAAGATATTTCCGCTGAATTGATTTCAAACAACCCTCAGGCTATTCACTTTCCCGTTATAGTGAAACCCGCCGATAGCTACAGCAGCAAAGGAATTTCGGTTAGCCACGATCCCGCGTCACTAAACCCCGCAATAGAAAAAGCACTGGGTTTTTCTACCGTTGGAGAAGTAGTGGTGGAAGAATTCATTGAAGGAGATGATGTGTACCTGTACTTGACCATCCAGCACGGAAAAGTGAGTCTTTCTGCCATGGCCGATCGGCTGATGAACAATGAACAATACGGAAAAGCACCACAACCGGTGGGCTATTACTTTCCGTCGCGCTATATCGATAGGTACTACGAGCAGATTCACCACCGACTTCAGCAAATGATGTCGAACCTGGGAATGGAAAACGGCACTTTTTTCCTACAGGGTTTTGTTCGCGATAAGCAAATTATTTTGTTTGAGATGGGACCGCGATTGTCAGGCGGTGCGGGTTATTTACCGATTCAGCATCACAGCCGAATTGACTTATTGGCCATGCATATCCGCTATGCACTCACCGGGTTATTCGGCGGCTGGGATATCCAAAAGGTAGACAATCCTCGGTTTAACCAGCCCTATTTCGTGCTCGTTGTTTTGCTCAGAAACGGAACGATTTCCAAAATAAATGGTCTGGAAGAAATCCGAAATCACGAAAGGGTGTACCACATTCTGCAGTTTCGGTATTCGGGTGAGATCATGGAGGAAGAGGGAACACTGAACCAGGTTTTTGCAAGAATCTATTGCTATGCAAATAACCGGCAGGAATTGAAAATGGTCATCAAAAACATCATGTCGTTGTTGCGCATCGAAGACGAAAAGGGCGACTCCATGATTCTCAATTGGTTCAGTCCGGATGAAATCATCAATGATTGATTTTAACGAAGAATTGTTTAGCATCCCAGGCTTTCACCTACCTTAATTTCCGCAACAAATACTAAGTTTGTTCACCACAATGACCCTTCTGTGAAAATCCCATTCAACAAACCCTACCTCACCGGAAGGGAAACCGAATACATCCACGACGCTGTCAATACCGGGAAAATCTCGGGCAACGGAAAATATACCAAATGGTGCCAGCAGTTTTTTGAAGAAAAATTCGGCATGGGCAAATGCCTGCTCACCACCTCGTGTACCGATGCGCTCGAAATGGCCGCCCTGCTAATCGATATCCAACCTGGCGATGAGGTGATCATTCCTTCTTACACCTTTGTCAGTACCGCCAATCCGTTTGTGATGCGCGGGGCAAAAATCATCTTCGCCGATAGCCGACCCGATCATCCGGGCATCGACGAATCGCAGCTCGAAGCACTGATTACCCCCAACACCAAAGCCATTGTTCCAGTGCATTATGCCGGCGTGGCTTGTGATATGGATGTGATCATGGATCTGGCCAAAAAGCACAGCTTGTTTGTTGTGGAAGACGCTGCACAAGCCATCGACAGTTATTATACCGGTCGCGATGGTAAGAAAAGAGCCTTGGGTTCTATTGGACACCTGGCCACATTTTCATTTCACGAAACCAAAAATATTATTTCGGGTGAGGGCGGATTACTCGCCATCAACGATCCGCGGTTCAAGGAGCGGGCAGAAATCATTTGGGAGAAAGGCACCAACCGCTCGGCTTTTTTTCGTGGTGAAGTGGATAAATACGGCTGGGTAGACGTGGGCTCTTCGTTCCTGCCCTCCGAAGTCATCGCGGCATTTCTTTGGGCCCAACTCCAGAATCTGGATAACATCCAACAAAAACGAAAATCACACTGGAACCGTTATCGCGTTGCATTTGAAAACTGGGGCGCCGACTTGCAGATCAGGACGCCATTTATTCCAACATCGGCCACCAACAACGCCCACATGTTTTATTTGGTGTGTGCTGAGCCGGAACAGCGAACGGCGCTGATTAGTCACCTGAAAAAATACGACATCCACGCAGTATTTCACTACCAAAGCCTCCACAAAAGTCCGTTTTATCAGCAACACTTTCGGGGAAAAGAACTGCACAACAGCGATACCTATTCTGATTGTTTGGTGCGCCTACCCATGTACTTCGAATTAGATCCCCAGCGCGTAATTGAAGCGGCATTAACTTTTAAGAAGTGAGGCAAATCGCACTGAAAATAATGGCTTTTCCACCGGTGGTTTTTATGGTGACCGCCGTAGCATGGCGATTGTTGTTGGTCTTTATTTTTAGCAGTCAAATTACCTACACCGATCCTGACAACGCCATCGCTCCGGGCTTCGGATTTCAGGCGGTAGATTACTATTACCACATCACACCGGCCGAAAATCTGTATCAAAACGGACATTTCCGAATTCACGAAGACAAACCCTTTGCCGGCAGAATGCCCGGATATAGCGCATTTTATTTGTTTTTCAGAATCTGGATGAGCCAGGAAATGGCCAGTGTGATGATGATCGTCACACAGGCTTTGCTCGGCGGATTGGGAGCCTACACACTGGCGCGCGCCGCTGAAATGTTTTTCCAACGTCGCTCGGCGTTTTTAATCGTTTTTGGGTTGGGAATACTCTATCCGGTATCGGCATTCTACGATTACCAAACCTTGTCCGAAGGGTTGGCCATTAGCATGACCAGTGTGATGCTCTATTGCCTGATGCGCGGATTGCGAGCGGCTCCGGTAAAATGGTTTTTGCTGGCCGGAGCATTGCTGGCCTGGATTATTTTTATGCGACCCTACTTGGGGGTGTTACTTCCGGTGATGGGGTTGTTTCTGCTGTGGCAGGTTCCGGGCTGGATCAATAAATTCAAGTACGCGATAGTATTTGCGCTGCCCTTTGGCTTGGCATTATTGGCGTGGAATGTTCGTAACTATCACGAAATGGGCAAGGTGGTGATCATGGAAGCATCTGTTACTGAATCCTATGGCAAAGCATACAGCCGCGCATGGATGAGTATTCGCAGCCTGATTGGTGCGTGGGGCGGTGAAGCCTTGTATTTTGAACCGGCTAGCGAGGCCGAGTGGTTCCGGATTGGCAAGTCAGATAAACCGCTTCAACTGCCCGAAAGGGTCTATGCCGCGGCTTGTTTCACGCCGGAAGACTTGCAAAACTTGAAACGCGATTTCCAGGAGTTTCACAATGCAGTGGGAATGGACGAAGAAATGCAGCAACACATCGTTCAAACGGCAAATAGCTATCGCCGGTGCTACGTGGATCAGCGCTCTTCGTTCGAAACGTGGATGATCAAAGCCAACACCATAAAACGGGGCACGTTGCGATCGGGCAGCAGTTACATGCCACCACTTGCTTCTACTACTATAGACCGACTGTTTCGACTAAAGTACCTTGGCATGTACTACCTTTTGCTGGGAAGCGTATTGCTAGGCGCCGTGTTTTCACGCAAGGGCTGGTTCTGGATATTGCCTGCAATTGCGTTGTTTATCGGGGTGATGAAAGTGACGAGTATTTTCGAACACCGTTATTTCCTTACGCTGATGCCTTTCGCAATTATGGGATTTACCGGCTTTTTTTATCAAACAGAAAAATGGCTTAATCGCAGAGGCCGTATCAATCCCGGTGATTAATTTGCGCGCAGCATTCCGTATTTTAGAATGCAATAAATGGCGCGGAAACCATCTTTCCAATTTATTTTTTTTCCCTCGGCATAAGTTCTGCCGTAGTACGAAATCCCCACCTCATAAATTCTGATACCGGGAATGCGCGATATTTTAGCGGTGACTTCAGGCTCAAAACCAAAGCGTTTTTCACGCAGGTCGAGCGACTGAATAATGTCGGTGCGAAAAAGCTTATAACAGGTTTCCATGTCGGTTAAATTCAGGTTGGTAAACATGTTCGACAAAAAAGTGAGGAACTTGTTTCCGACGGTGTGCCAAAAGAACAGAATACGGTGGGGCTTTCCACTGATAAATCGACTGCCGTAAACCACATCGGCAAAGCCATCAACAACGGGCTTCAGCAACAAAATATATTCTTCCGGGTCATATTCCAGATCGGCATCCTGAATAATGAGATACTCACCTGTAGCCTGCGCAATGCCCGTGTGCAACGCAGCTCCCTTTCCCTGATTAAAAGCGTGTTCGAAATAACAAAGGTTCAGTTCGGGGTGATTCTGCTGATAGGTTTTAATGATTTGGGAAGTGCCGTCGGTCGAGAAATCGTTCACCACAATAACCTCCTTTTCAAATCCCTGATTCAGTTGCACCTTTCGGACTTTATCTAAAATCAAATGAATGGTAGCGGCTTCGTTGTAGGCTGGAATTACGATGGATAATCTCATTTGGTGAAAGGCGATTTGAAAGCGGCTAAAATATTACTTTTTTGTTCAGTAGCGGGAGTGATGGTTTCCTTTGAATATGACGCTGAAAACCTTATTTTGCGCGCCATAAGCGCTACAGATGAAATCATTTTTTTCATTTGATGAAACAATCCTCAGGTAATGATAACAAAATATTGACCCGGCTGGGTATGAAGAAAACGGAATGGGCTCCACCCGATACATCTTTTGATGTTTTGTATGAGAATTTAATCAAGAGCAACGATCCTGTGATTATTGATGTCGGTTCACACCGTGGAGAAAGTATCGATCGTTTTCGGCGGTTGTGGCCGCAGTGCACGATTGAGTGTTATCTAGAAGGACCATACGCGAACAACATATAATATCACTAAGATGGATCTTAAAAAATCGCTTGAATTTCGCACCCGACATTGGGTACAGAAAAATGACAGAAGTGAAATCCTCCTCAGGAATGGCCTGTCTGAATCTGCTGTAAAAGGTGTCTCATCATCCATGCTCGAAGGTTTGGAATCGGTAAGAAACTACATTAGCCAATCAAATGTATTGCTCGACATCGGTGCACATCATGGATTATTCTCAAAAGCAGCGAATGCCTTTTTCAAGTTGGATAAAACCATCTGTTTTGAACCCAAAATAGAGCAGAATGAGAAAATTCAACAGAATTACGGAAATTTTAATCTTCAGATCGAGAATGTAGCATTATCTGATGCTGAAGGAGAGGTGACTTTCTTTCTTCACGAAGATGAAACCATGAACAGCATTGTAGAAGCAGATGGAGCTGTCCTCAGCCAGGAGTTTCCGTTCGACGACCCTGCCAAAATGCAATCAACAACCGTAACAGCCACCACCCTCGATAGAGCTGTGGCAAACCTTGAACTACAGGAGCCGGTGTTTCTGCTGAAAATAGATACCCAGGGAAATGAATTGAATGTGCTGAAGCATGGGGTTGAAACGCTGCGGCAAACAGAAATCTGCTTTATAGAATACATGTTTGTATCACCTTATAAGCAGCTTTTCACCTTCCACGATCTCGTTAACTTTATGCACGAACAAGGTTTTGACTGTCATGGCGCACTTTCTATTCTCAAGAGGCCATCAAAAAAAGTAAGTGCAGTTGATTTTTTGTTTGTGAAAAGAAACCTGTAGTTCACCACCATACCACAAACATTTTCCTGTAGTCGCTGTTATCGGTTTTCATCCACACCAGTGGCGATACTTGGGAAGCTGCCAGTGATTTCAATTGCATACGCGTTTCTTCAAAAGATTGCCAATGCGTCCAAACGGCCGGGTTAATGGTCCAGTTCCGCTTTTCGGGAATGTGAAATTCATCATTGGCGAAATCACCAAATCTATCCAGCGGAATCCAAAAACCTGAAACTGCAGCTGGACTTACCAGTGGAAGCGGTTGGTCGAAGTCCAGTGGCAAAAACAGTTGTGCCTTGAAATACAATTCTTGTTTTATCGGCAACTCCGGAAGTTGAAAAGCTTTCAGCACCTTCTTTGTTTCCGGTTGATGCATCAGCGGAAATTGCCGGTTTTGTAGTTTATGCAGTTTCTTTTCCAGCGTATCCCGACGGTTGGGCCCAACCCAACAAGCGATTTCTGGTGAAAGAGACGGATCGTACAGGTAAAACTTAAAGGCCATTTCCACGTGAATCAGGAAATCCATCTCGCGGTCGTGCAGAATAAAATCCAGCTCACCCAGCGTAATCCCTTTGTATTGCACTTGCAGGTTTTCGACCAGCAATCCAAAGCGCAATGAATGACTGATTTCGTGCCGAAAATACCACTCCATTCTTTTTCCGAATACAAAATGGTGCGGAGAAGGAGTGGGAGGAGGCGTTATATTTTGAGGTAAATCGTAGGTCCACCATTGCACCGGCGATAGATTGGTTGGATCACACAGCAAGGCTGTCTGTTGATAGCCTTTAAACCGCTCGTGTTCGGTTTCACTATTTGGTAATTCAGTTGATTTCATAAAAAAAGCGCTTCTTCGAACAAAGAAGCGCTAAACTAAAACTAACCGAAATACTAAACATCAATCGAGCACAACTGCCTGGGGATATCTCTCCTTCCAGAAATTCAACTTGGCTCTGTCTTTAATGGTGATGATTGTTTTGTGATCTAATCTAACTTTGAGTTTTTTTTGGGGCTTATCTTGTTCTTGTGACATAGCGGTGCGTTTAAGTGGTTCGTAATTCTATCTTCCGGTTTTTTTTCCGGTGATTGAAAAATACAACATCTAAACGCTTAAAATGTTCAAAAAATGTTAATAAAAAGTAATTTTTATTGTTTTATAAACTCCTGAGCATCTTTAGCAGAACCCCATAAAAAAGTCTCGTTGGTTTGCATGCCATATTCCCACCAGTCAATTTGGGAATCAGAAATATTTAACCGAATGCGAATATGTGTTGCCCCGTCAATTTGCAGCTCGCAGTAGTTTTGCACCGTAGCGCCCGAAAACACTGCAAACCCGTCGTAGGTCACGAAAATTTCACAACCGTCTTCTACATCCATCAAGTCAAAATCGAGTTCTTTTTCCAAATCCCTAGCAGATAAATTGCCAGCCATCGTGAAATCCTCGGGCAAAACATGGGGTTCGAGCATGATGTGCTCTCCCTGCTGATCCAGTCGGTAAATCCATTGACGAATGGGCTCTTCCTGATTGCTTTGGTTGCTCTGTTCCATATAAAACCACGGATCGGGCAGGTGTTTCCAGATGCGTACAAATCGCATTTTCTGGTGCTCTGTGCGCGGTTCAATCAGTGCATTTCCTTCGGTGGTGAATTCTCCTTCGAGCCAACGCGACAACAGTCGTAATTCTGATGCGCTTTGGGCCGTAGCAGTGAGAATCGTTAAAGACAATAAAATCGTTGAGAAAAATCTAATCATGGCTTATTTTAATTATCGTTTTCTGAGGCAAAATCAAGCGATACAGAATTGACGCAATAGCGAACCCCGGTTTCTGTGGGGCCGTCAGGAAAAACGTGACCAAGATGTGAGCCACAATTGGCACACAAAATTTCGGTGCGGATCATTCCGTGGCTGTGGTCGGCTTTTTCCTCGATCGCTCCAGAGGCAATGGCACGGTCAAAACTGGGCCAACCACAACCCGCATCAAACTTAGAATCTGCTGTGAACAGTGGCTGCTTGCACCCGCGACAGAAATACGTACCTGCTTCAAAGTGCATGTCATACTTTCCGGTAAAGGGCCGCTCGGTGCCTTTTTCGCGCAACACTTGATATTCATCGGGCGATAACTTCTCGCGCCATTCCTCTTCGGTTTTTGGATAGTCAGCCATGGCAATTATTTTGATGATGAATTGCTTCTTTTCTTTCTTAAATTATTTTTCCGCTGTCCACCTTTATGGCCCGGTCTGCTGTTTCTTCCTGACGAATTTGCAGCAGGATTGTATTCGGGACCGGGTTCAAAACCCTCGGGCAGCGGTGATTTGTGCACAGACTTTCCGATCAATTCTTCAATCCTTCTAAACTTGTGTTGCTCGTCGGGACTGATCAGTGTAATAGCTACTCCGTCGGTAGCCGCACGTGCAGTTCGTCCAATGCGGTGCACATAGTCTTCTGCATCGGCCGGAATATCGTAATTGATTACCAGCTCGATGTTGGCAATGTCAATTCCGCGACTCACCAGGTCAGTAGCCACCAGAACATTGATTTTGTTGTTGCGGAAATCGAGCATAATTTGTTCGCGTGTTTTCTGGTCGTGATCAGACGATATCGATCCGCATATCAGCTCCTTGATCTTCGACAAACTGCGCTCCAGCACATTTACCGCTTTTTTGGTTGAACAGAATATCAAAACACTTTTAAGCCCTTTGCCTTTTAGCAGATGTGATACCAATGGCACTTTCTGCTTGTCGTAAACAGAGTAGGCCACCTGCAAAATATTCTCGGCCGGTTTGGAAATGGCAATGCTAATTTCTGCCGGATCGTTCATAATTTCGTGGGCAAGTTGCCGAATCTTTGGTGGCATGGTGGCCGAAAACATTAGGGTTTGTAGTTTTTCGGGAAGGATTTTCCGCACTTTCATTATGTCGGCAATAAAACCCATGTCCAGCATGCGGTCGGCTTCGTCCAGAATAAAATACCGAATGGTATCGGTGTTAAGATAGCCGAGATTTAGGTGCGAATTCAACCTGCCAGGAGTCGCAATCAACACATCGACCCCACTGATAATTGCTTTCTTTTCCTGATCGAACGAAGTGCCATCGCCGCCACCGTATATGGGCATCGACGAAATGCCTGTGAAATAGGCCAGTCCTTGTAAATTCTGATCGATTTGTAAGGCCAGCTCACGCGTAGGAACCAGCACCAAACACTGTATGCCGGGCTTTGGATCGATTTCAATTTGGCTGAGCACCGGAAGCAAAAACGCAGCGGTTTTTCCGGTTCCGGTCTGTGCACTGGCCAAAATATCCATTCCTTCCAGTATCATAGGAATAGCCTGCTCCTGAATGGGAGTAGCAGCAGTAAAACTCATCGACTCCAGGCCTTGTTGCACGTTGGGGTGCAAATCCAATTCAGAAAACTTCACTTCCTTTGATTTAAATTCACTTCAAAATTACGAGAAATGCCGGAAAGGCTTAGTTAATCTAAAACAAAACAACAATTATGAAACTCGCTGATTCAGTGATATTAATCACCGGTGGAAGCCGGGGTCTGGGAAAAGCAATGGCCAGCCAACTTTCAGAAAAGGGCGCAAAAGTTATCATCACCGGAAGAGATGAAACACAACTCAAAGCCACGGCCGACGAGCTCAACGTGCACGGAATCGTTGCCGACGTGAGTAGCGATAGCGATATTGATCGCACCTTTAACGAAGTGATGCAGCGTTACGGTCAGTTGGATGTACTCATCAACAACGCCGGAATTGGCGGCTGGGCAACCGTCGATGAGGTGACCCGCGAAAAAATCAAACAGGTATACGAAACCAACGTTTTCGGAGCTGCCGTGATGGGCGCCAAAGCGGCTGCCATTTTCAAAAAGCAAAACAGCGGTAACCTGATCAATATTGCTTCCACAGCCGCACTTCGCGGGTATGCCAACGGTAGTATCTACGCTTCTTCGAAATTTGCCCTGCGCGGAATGACCGAATGCTGGCGCGCCGAATTACGTCCATACAATGTGCGCGTGATGCTGGTCAACCCCAGTGAAGTGCCAACCGCTTTTGGCCGCGACGATCGGCAGGAGCGTCCCATAGAGGACAATAAACTGAGTCCCGACGAAATTGCACATGCGATTTGTGCAGCCCTCGAAATGGACGATCGTGGATTTATTCCCGAACTGTCGGTTTGGGCTACCAACCCATTTTAATACTTTTACCAAAATTTATTTCTGAGGATGATCATCCTGTTGTCACCGGCAAAAACATTGGATTACGAAAGTGAAATTCCGCAGCTCGAACTGAGTGCACTGGCGTTTCCTCAAGAATCGCAAAAACTCGTCAACCTGCTGAAGAAAAAATCGGCGCGCAGCCTCAAATCGTTGATGAATATTAGCGATGATCTGGCCCAGCTCAATTACGATCGATTTCAGTCGTGGGTGCAGCCGGTCGAGAGCAGTGCAGCGCGACCAGCGATATACGCTTTTAAAGGAGATGTATATCTCGGACTGAAAGCCGAGCAGTTTTCCGACTCAGACCTCGCATTTGCTTCAGACCATCTGCGAATACTCTCCGGACTTTACGGTATGTTGCGACCGCTTGACGCGATGTTGCCCTACCGGCTCGAAATGGGTACCAAACTGAAAGTGACGCCCAAGGTGCAGAATCTCTACCAATTTTGGTCGAAGAAACTCACCGATCGACTCAATGAACAGCTGAACTCTGGCGAGCATCAAGCCGTGGTCAATCTCGCATCCAATGAATACTTTAAGGCCATCGATGCCAAAAACCTAGAAAAAGCGGTGATCACACCACAATTTAAGGACTGGAAGAGCGGAGATTATAAAATGATTGGTTTCTTTGCAAAGAAAGCAAGGGGATTAATGGCGGCTTATGCTGTGCGCGAACGCATTGTAGATCCGGAAAATCTCAAGTTGTTTAACGAAGAAGGCTATAGCTACAACGATAAATTATCTCAAGGAAACAATTGGGTGTTTACCCGCGAACAATCATAATCAAAACACAAAAACTAAATGATGAAACGACTATTTTTCTCAATTACGGCCACGCTCCTCTTAATGACAGCATGCGCACAAACCAACAACAAATCGGCAAAAGCTGGTAAAGCAACTCTACAAACCGAACTCGACTCGGTGAGCTATGCAATCGGGCTTTCTGTGGCATCAAGTCTGAAAAATCAAGGCATTGAGATGAATGCGGATGTGGTGGCCAAAGCCATTCAAAACGTAAACAGCGAAGGCGATCATCCATTTTCGCCCGAAGAAGGGGATATGATGGTGCGCAACTATATGCAAAGTCAGATGGCCGTTCAGCAGGAAGCAAACATTAAAAAGGGCGAAGACTTTCTGGCCGAAAACGCTAAGAAAGATGGCGTAATGGTTACCGAAAGTGGATTGCAATACAAAGTAATCAATGAAGGCAATGGTGAGCATCCAACCGAAACCAGCCAGGTAAAAGTGCATTACCACGGCACGCTGATGGACGGAACGGTATTCGACAGTTCAGTAGAACGTGGCGAGCCCATTACTTTCGGCCTCAACCAGGTGATTCCCGGATGGACCGAAGGCGTGCAACTGATGAAGCCAGGAGCTAAATACGCTTTCTATATTCCTTCTGATTTGGCTTACGGGCCACAGGGATCAGGTCCAATTGGGCCAAACGAAACGCTAATTTTTGAAGTTGAACTTCTCGAAATTGTGCAATAACAATTTGTAAATCCATCACAAAAAAGAGGCTGTCTCCATTCGGGCAGCCTCTTTTTTTATCAAAAATTTTCGAGTACTTGTATTCGTTTTTCGATCGGGGGGTGGGTTGCAAACAACTGGGTGAAACTGAATCCACCGCGTGCGTCCTTTTTGGGCTCGTTTTCGATGAACATCTGCTTTACATCATCGTTGACATTCAGTTGATGATTGCCCGAAATTTTCCGCAGTGCCGAAGCCAGTGCCCGGGGATTCTTGGTCATATCGGCCGCTCCGGCATCGGCCATGTATTCGCGCTTGCGAGAGATACCGAATTTAAACAGCATCGATAAAAAGTAGGCCACCAATGCCAATGCCAGTGCAATTAAAATGGCAACTCCCGAATTGCGGTTGCGGTCAGAGCTTCGTCCAATATTTCGGTAAAACAGCGACCGAAGCAAAATCTGCACAACAAAAGAAAAAATCCCGACAAAAATGATTGTCACAATCAGTAAACGAACATCGCGGTTTTTGATATGCATGAGCTCGTGGGCAATTACGCCTTCCAGTTCTTCGTCGTTGAGCTTTTCTATCAATCCGCGCGTGAGTGTAACGGTAAATGTTTTTTCATTGATTCCACTTGCAAACGCGTTGAGCGCATCGCTTTCAATAATATTGAGTTTGGGCATATTCATTCCCTGACTCATGCACAGATTTTCGGTGAGGTTATAAACGCGCATGTGGTTTTTGCGATCGAGCGTCTTGGCCTTGGTTGCCGCCTTGATGAGCGATGTATTAAAGAAATAGGCAATCATAAACCAGATGATGACCACGGTAGCCACCATCGGAATGGCCTCAACAAACATCAAGTGGGCAGCACCAACGCGATCGGGTGCATAGGGATCGACACCTGCCAAAAAGATAAACGCCCACACCATGACGAGGATGAGCAAGGGAAAGGCCAGCAGATAAATAACCGACAGGCGGTTGTTGCGGGCAATCTGAGTTTGAATTCCTAAGTATGCAGACACGGCTTAATTAAAATGAAATGTCGGGGCGTTGAGAAATGGTTTCGCGCTCGGCACCCAACTCAAACATGGGCTGATTATCGAAACCAAACATGCCTGCCACCAGGTTATTTGGAAAAGTTTGAATGGCCGTGTTGAGCTCGCGCGTGGCAGAGTTAAAGAATCGCCGAACAGCAGCGAGCTTGTTTTCGATGTCTGCAATTTCGCGCTGCAAATGCATAAAGTTTTCGTTGGCTTTTAGCTCGGGATAGGCTTCCACCTGAACATTTAATCCGCCCAATGCGCGGGTAAGATCGTTTTCGGCTTCAATCTTTTCATTAATCGAGCTGGCATTTACCGCCCTGGTTCGAGCTTGCGTAACCTGTGTTAAGACTCCAGCTTCGTGTTCCATATACCCTTTAACCGAACCGAGAAGTTGCGGAATCAAATCGTGGCGTTGGTGCAACTGCACATCGATATCGGCAAACGCGTTCTCTCGTCTGAGGCGTAGTTTCACCAGCCGGTTGTATATGCTCACCAACCAGATGATGAGCAGAACAAGTATTCCTATTGCTATTAACATGCTTGTGTTTTTTTTTGTGACGTTGTGAAAATAATCAATTTGACAGCAATAAAAGGAGAATTTTTGGTGTTCGAAACACGCTTCAACCGGTTGCCACAGAATTAACAACCCTTAACAATGAAATACGATTGGTTGAAAGGAATATATCCGCTTGTGCTAACTTTGCTCCATGCAAACATCGTATTTGTCTTACCGGGCCACGAACAAATTTTCTCCTGTGGTGGTCGATTATCTTGCTGAAAAGGCCACATTAAAACCGTTCTATCACCGGTTTTCCAATGCCGATTCTTTTTCCGATCAGATTGCCGAAAAACAATCATCCTACACCCACCGTGAAACCCTGATCGGCGCCCTCAAAAAGCAACATGCCACCACCAATTCTGGAGCTAACCTGATTGAAAGGCTGCAAAGCACCCATTGCTATACGGTAACGACAGGCCACCAACTGTGTTTGTTTACCGGACCACTCTATTTTATCTATAAGATTGTTTCGACAATTAAGCTGGCCGAAAAGTTGCGCAGTCAGCACCAAGGAAAAGATGTCGTTCCGGTTTTTTGGATGGCTACCGAAGACCACGATTTCGATGAGGTTAACCACCTGCACATCAATAACCAAAAAGTGATTTGGGAAAGTGGTCAAGGAGGAGCAGTGGGCAGAATGAAACTGGTGGCTATTGCAGATGCGCTCAACGAAGTAGACGAATTGCTAACCGGTGCTCCACAAAAAGACGTGGTGATGGATTTTCTTCGAAAAACCTTTGCTTCTGAAGAAATGACCCTGGCGGAGGCCACACGAAATCTGGTTTATGAAATTTTCGGACCGAATGAAATTCTCGTGGTTGATGGCGACGACCGAGAACTGAAAAGATTATTTGCGCCCATCGTCCAGCGCGAATTAACCGAACATTTTTCTTTCAAAGCCATTTCTAAAACCAATTCTGCACTCGAAAAGCATTATCCATTGCAGGTCACTCCGCGAGAAATCAACCTTTTTTACTTGGGCGATCAGTTGCGCGAACGCATTGTTTTTCGTGACGGCCAATACGTGGTGTTGCATACGAGCATTTCGTTTTCTAAAGAGGAAATACTGGCCGAATTGGACGCCTATCCCGAAAGATTCAGTCCAAATGTGGCATTGCGACCGTTGTATCAGGAAGTCATTCTTCCCAATCTGAGCTATATCGGTGGTGGTGGAGAGCTGGCTTATTGGTTTCAGTTGAAGGGTGTTTTTGACGCTGCACAAGTGCCATTTCCAGTGTTGTTATTACGTAACTCGGTGTTGTGGGCCACACGCAGTGAAACACGCAAAATGGAACACATGAACCTCCAAGTGGCCGATTTATTTCAAGATCGTGAGGAGCTGATCAAAACCATGGTGCACCAAAAAAGCGAACACGAATTGTCGCTCGAAAACGACCGGAATAAACTGGCCATGATTTTTCGCGAAATTTCCAGCCGAGCCGCCAAATCTGATCCTACCTTCGAGAAAATGGTCTTGGCCGACGGAGCACGAGCGGCTAAAATGTTGGTGCGAATCGAAAAACGTATGATGAAGGCCGAAAAATTACGCCATGGACTGACCATCGATCGGATCAACCACATCTTCGACCGCTTGTTTCCTGGGGGTGGATTGCAGGAAAGAAGCCACAACTTTTTTGAATACTACGCCCGATACGGAACCGGATTTCTCAAAACATTAATGGAGGAACTCGATCCATTGCAACTGGAATTCGCGGTGATCGAAGAACGGTAACTCAACGGTAAAATCGCTCAGTGAAATGCATGCCGGCCGATTGAAACTTAAGAATGTAGATTCCGACTGAAAGCGCGTTCAGCGAAATTTCAAAGCGTTTTCCGTAGGTCGCATCCTCGTGAAAGACCAGCCGGCCTGTCGGGTCATAAATAGAAATGGCTGCATCTGAAACATCTTTCGCGGTGATAACGCGCAACCAGCCATCGGTTAGCTCGAGCTGATACAATCCGCGATGATCAATTTTCACATGCCTGATTTCTGACTGAGAATATTGACCGTTAAAATCAACCTGCCGAATGCGATAATAATGATGGCCCGAACCAGGGCGTTGATGAACCCACGAATAGTTCAATTCCTGACTGCTGTTTCCGGCTCCAGAAAGACGAGCGAGTTCACGAAAGAAAAAACCGTCGGTTGAGTGCTCCACAGCGAAGTAATCGTTGTTGGTTTCGCTGGCGGTACTCCAGTTAAGTGCAACAGAATGGTTCTTCTGAATTGCTTCAAACTGCAACCAAGTCACCGGAAGTGGATTTTGATTGCTGGTGGAGGCCAGTGCAAACGGTCCCGACTGTGTGATAAGGTCTGACGAAAGCACCGTGCCAGCCGCTGCATTTCCGGTGATGGATTGTTGCCAGTGGTTAACCCACATCGCACCGTTGTATCGACTCACCACAAGATCGGTTGGTGCATTGATTTCGCAATCGTCGTCGTTGCCCCAACTCAGCCTAACCCGCGCCGTGCTTCCCGATAATTTTTCCAGTAGCCAGTAGTTGCAAGTGGCCACGTTGGTAATGGATGGCTCCCAGTTGTAGCTGTAGGTTCCCGGGCCATTCTGATGGAGAAACCGCGCTTCGTAAATCGATCCGGCGGTGGCAATGTTTTCGATACCGATGGGTTGAAAAAACCCATCGTCGCCCACGGGAAACTGAAAATTCTGGTTGCCGGTTTTACGCACCATCCCATTCACAAAACCATTGTTTGATGCACCGAAAACCGTTGCGTTATTCTCAAAATCAACACGGTTCAATCCGGTTGGGGTAAGGATTCCCGAGCTAAAGATAAGTTGTCCGTTGGCCTTGATCGTTACCAACGTGTCGGCCTGAATAGCCGCGCCTCCCGATTTGTTGAGCGTGAGTTGTTGCACCGAAAGCCCACCTTCGCCCCAAATCAAACTTTCTTGGTTGCCCTGTAAAACGATGGCACCCGAAATATTAAAGATACCGTTGTTGCGCAGGTTTTCTTCAATCTGTAATTCGCCGCCCGGTTGAATAAATGCAGTGGCGCCGTTTTGAATGTCGATGCTGTGCGCTATGGCGATGTCGCTGTTGTCGATTATCGCATCGTTAAAAGGACCTTCAATCGCATTGTTCGGTCTTATCAGCACATCGGTGGTGGCATCTGGAATCAGCATATTTTCCCAATTTTCGCAATTAAACCAGTCGCTGCTGAGACTGCCAAACCAATATCCTGAACGAAAACCTTCGACAGTAATGCCAAAGGTGATTCCGTTTTGGTATTGCGGGCCATTGTTTTGAAACGCATTGCAATTTGCGTAAGCGGTCCAGTTGGATGGGTCGCTTACCCTAGTAATCCACGCCCGCTGATTAGTCGCCGATGTTGCGCCGGTATATTTATTGTAATCCGATTCGGCGGTAGGTGCCAGACTAAGACAAAGCATCCCAGGATACATAGCCGATTCTCCTGTGCCTAAGTCGCTTCCAGTAAAAGGAGTCCATCCGTTGTTGGTAGAAAATCCAAAAAGGATAGTGCCGCTGTACGTGCCTTGGTGTTGACCGGGGGCGTTCCACACACCACCTTGCATAATGAAAAGCTGATCGCCGTTGGTATTCATGTTAAAATAGTTGTTTGCCCCATTCAGGCTCACAGAGCTCCAGTTGTTGTCGGGGTATATGCCAATGACGTTGTGGCTGTTTGAAACGACCCGCAGCGTAAACACAGTTCCAGCCGGGATGGTGTTGCCCGTTCGGGTAATGCGCAACACTCCTTCGGTGGTGGCCCAGCGGTTGCTGTTTGCGCGCTCCCAACCGTTATCTGTAATATCGAAAGTGGTGCCCGTAGTGATGTCTTTGAAACTCAAAAAACTAAGATCATCTGATCCTGACGAAGCACCGCAACCGTTATTGGCATTGATGGCAACAAGCATAATGTCGCCTGGCACAAATACCGTTTGAGCTGATGTTGAAGTCATCAGCCCGGTTAATAGCGCCAATATGATCAGCTTCAGGTACATCCTATTTTCGCAATGCCTTGTAAAAGTACCAAAAAATCAGGCAGATCGGCGCAATTTAAAAACAGATGTTAGTTTGTTAATGATGAGGAAACACAACAATGAGCGCCACCATATTTGGATCACAAAATTATGCACCCGGAAGGAGCATCTAAAAACGAAATTTAATGTTGTTTGGCCATCAAAAATAGCCGACTCACTATTTTCACCAAGACATTTTTCCCCAAAAGCAGGTGTAAAAGATAGTCAGGACGCGGGTGTTCAAAAACAATTGCTGCTATCTTTGCGCCATGCCAGAAATGATCTTAATCCTTGATTTCGGTTCGCAATACACACAACTGATTGCGCGTCGGGTTCGCGAACTCAATGTTTACTGCGAAATTCATCCTTATCATCACATTCCAGAAAACCTGGACAACGTAAAAGGCGTTATTTTTTCGGGTAGTCCGCATTCGGTTCATGATGAAAATGCGCCCCATCCCAGGGCAGATCATTTCAGAAAGCGATTTCCTTTGCTAGGCGTTTGCTATGGTGCGCAATGGATGGTACACGCTGATGGCGGCAGCGTTCGTCCGGCCGAGATCAGAGAGTACGGACGCGCCAATCTCAACTTTGTAGATAAGGGGCACCAACTGATGAAAGGGGTCAGTAATTTTTCGCAGGTGTGGATGTCGCACGGCGATACCATCGGTGAGTTGCCCGAAAACTACGAGATCATTGCCAGCACCGAAGATGTTAAAGTGGCAGGATATCATATAAAAGGTGAAGAAACCTACGGCATCCAGTTTCATCCGGAAGTATACCACTCGGTAGAAGGCGTCACCCTGCTGAAAAACTTTGTGGTTGACATTTGCGGCTGCCGCCAGGGTTGGACACCAGATGCTTTTGCGGAATCGACTGTAAAAACCCTGCGCGGACAATTACAAAACGACCGGGTAGTTCTGGGTTTGAGCGGTGGCGTGGATTCGTCTGTTGCCGCTTTGTTGCTGCATCAGGCCATCGGCAAAAATTTATATTGCATTTTCGTTAACAACGGGCTGCTGCGTAAAAATGAATTTGAATCGGTGCTCGAAGGATATAAAGGAATGGGGCTAAACGTAAAAGGGGTTGATGCCAGTGACCAGTTTTACCGTGCCTTGGCGGGAATTACCGATCCCGAAGAAAAGCGAAAGGCCATCGGACGGGTTTTTATCGATGTGTTTGACGAAGAAGCGCACCTGATCGAAGAGGTTAAATGGCTCGGACAGGGCACCATTTATCCCGATGTAATCGAATCGGTGTCGGTAAATGGTCCGTCGGCAACGATCAAAAGCCACCACAACGTGGGCGGTTTGCCCGATTTCATGAAACTAAAAGTGGTGGAACCCTTGCGGTCGCTGTTCAAAGACGAAGTTCGCCGTGTGGGTAAATCGCTGAATATGCCGGCAGCGATTCTGGGTAGACATCCATTTCCCGGTCCGGGATTTGGAATCCGCATTCTGGGCGAAGTGACACCCGAAAAGGTACACCTTTTGCAAGAGGCCGATCATATATTTATCAACGGCTTGCGCGAGGCAGGATTATATGATGAAGTTTGGCAGGCGGGCGTTATCCTTCTGCCGGTGCAATCAGTGGGGGTGATGGGCGACGAAAGAACCTACGAAAACGCTGTAGCACTGCGGGCGGTGACGTCAACTGATGGGATGACTGCCGACTGGTGCCACTTACCCTACGATTTTCTCGCAGCAATCAGCAATAAAATTATCAATCGCGTTAAAGGCGTGAACCGTGTTGTGTATGATATCAGTTCAAAACCTCCTGCTACCATTGAATGGGAATAGGATAAAGTATCTTTTGTTGCTGGCGCTGTTATTTGGCCAGCTTCACCTGTTTGGTCAGGAAACGCGCCGCATTGAGGGGCAGCGATATCTGGTGCACGTAGTTGAAAAAGGACACACTCTTTTTGCCATCAGCAAGAAATACTCAACAACCATCGATGTGCTGCTGGAGCACAATCCAGGTGCCCGTGATGGACTGAGCATCGGTGAGGAAATTCTCATACCTGAAAAGGGAGTCGATCGAAAGGCGGCACGCGATAATCCTCCTGAAATTTCCGGACAATATCTCGAACACGTAGTAGAGCGTAGAGAGACGCTTTTTGCGATCTCCAGAAAATACAATATTGATGTCAACAGCATTCTTGAGCACAATCCCGAAGCGAACGAGGGACTTAAACCGGGGCAGGTATTGCGCATCTTCACCGGCGATATACCGGTTGATGATCCGGTGGCAATTCAACCCGCCCAGCATGATAGCCTGATGACCCATCATGTTAAACCTGGCGAAACGTTTTATTCCATTGCGCGCACCTATGAAGTCAGCATCGACTCACTGAAATTACTGAACAATTTAAGAGACACACTGCCTCAGGGCGTTGTTTTGCGCATTCCGAAATACACCGATGAATACCTTGCGCAACGCGACACGATGAAAATTGTTCAACCTCTTTTAACCGGTTCGCGCAATACCTATAACGTGGGGCTGATGCTGCCGTTTTCTACCGCCATTCAAGACAGTCTGCTCAAGGATTACAACCCCACACAACCCTTGCAATTGTACACGCTGACACGGATTGCGGCTGAAATGTATCGCGGAGTACAACTGGCTGTCGATTCGCTGGTGCAATCAGGGCTACAGGTCGAATTGTTTGTACACGATGTCTCCGACGATCTGATAGTACTCGACGATTTGCTGAAAGATCCTATAATGAAAAAGCTGCACCTGATAATCGGTCCGCTTCACCGCGAAAGTTTTGAAATGGTTTCTAAATGGGCCGCTCCGCTTGGCATCACCGTGGTGGCGCCCGTGCCCAATCAGCGGCTGCAAACCCGATATTCAGGAAGCTATATTGTGCACTCTAATGCCATGCAACAGGTGCGCTTCCTGAGCCGCTATGTGGCCAAAATGCATTTTACCGACAACGTGGTTGTGGTGGATAGCGACAAGTTTAAAGACCACGATTTTGTTCAGGCTTTTATCGATAGCTACCAGTCGCCGATGGGTGACGGTATCACCCTACCTGTTGTGAAGCTCGATAAGTTTGGCATTGATCCGGTCAAGAATAAACTTCAGGAGAATCGAAGAAACATTGTGGTAGTTCCGTCGACAGACCTGGGCTTTGTCAGTGATTTTATGAATCGCCTGAGCAATGTGAAAAGTAGTGAATATGATATTCAGGTGATCGGAATGGAGAAGTGGCAGGATTATCACAACATCGACATGGTGTATAAAAACCGGTTTAAATTAACGGTGCCTTCTTCCACTTTTCTCAATTTTGAACAGGAATCCACGCAGTCTTTTATTGACTTGTATCGCAAACAATATGAACAGGAACCCGGAAGTGATGGCTATGCATTTCTTGGGTTTGATGTGGCCTGGTACTTTTTGAGCAACCTGCTTAAGCACGGTTTGGATTTTCCGCAGCATTTGAATGCGCTTGAGCACAATGGCATTCACCTCGGATTTCGTTTCGACCCACAGCCCAATGCCACCATCAATCGCCACATTTATCTGCTGCAGTACGACAATTACGAATTGAAAAGAATTAACTAATGCCGGATAAGGACCAGATTATTACTGCTTACAAGAGTTTGCAGGATGAAATTTGCAGCGGTATAGAATCACTCGACGGAAAAGCTCGGTTTCAGGAAGATCTCTGGGAGCGACCAGGGGGCGGCGGCGGACGATCGCGCGTCATAAGCCATGGGAATTTGCTCGAAAAAGGCGGTGTTAATTTTTCGGAAGTGTATGGTGAGTTGCCCGATGAGATTGCCCGCGAATATGGCAGTGCAACCAACGGATTTCTGGCCACGGGTGTTTCGATTGTCTTGCATCCAATCAATCCTTTTGTGCCCATCATCCACATGAACGTGCGCTATTTTGAGATGGACGATGGCATGTGTTGGTTTGGTGGAGGGATTGACCTTACGCCGCACTATATTTTTGAAGAAGATGCGGTGGCGTTTCATCAGGAGTTGAAAAGCATTTGCGACCGTTTTTATCCTTCATTTTATCCGGAACACAGCGCTTGGGCCGATCGGTACTTTCACCTTAAACACCGCGGAGAATCGCGTGGGGTAGGGGGCGTGTTCTTTGATCGCCTCAAGCCCGGTGACCCCATTTCAAAACAAGCGCTTTTCGATTATACCATTGCATTGGGCCAGGCTTTTGTACCGATTTACCGTCGGGTTGCGGAGAAATATGGCGACAGGGCTTTTACCGAAGATCAGAAGCAATGGCAGAAATTGCGCCGCGGTCGCTACGTGGAGTTTAATCTGGTTTGGGACCGAGGAACGCGTTTTGGGTTATTGACTTCAGGCCGCACCGAATCCATTTTGATGAGCCTTCCCGAAGAAGCGATGTGGCTTTATAATTACCAGCCACAGCCCGGAAGTGAGGAGGAAAAAACACTCAACCATCTGCGCGGAGAACAAAACTGGCTGAACTTGAAGTGAACTTCATTACCGCATGTCGATGACTTCGGCACCCGGAAATTCACTTTTTGAGAAGGTAAAGGTATTGGCCGGAATATCTTGATTTGGTTTGAAATCGAGCAGCTTGTACTTGTAGGTATCACCCTCTTTGCCGGCGACCTCTACTTGAATCAGTTCGTTTTTTGCCTTATCTACAAAAACCTTTACCGTATGGTAATTGGTGTCTGCGGGCTTGTTGGGATGAAGGTTGATTTGATGGACCGTTTTTCCGTCGACGTTGGTTTCTCCGCCATAAAACTGCTTGAAACCGGATTCCCAAATGGTGAAAATCTTGGAAGGGTTTAATCCCGAATCGTCTTCGCTCACTTCATCGTCTACGTACACCTCATTGCTTTCTTTCTGATAGGTCCAACGGGTGTCACCGTTACCAATAACCACGTCATCTTCCAGCTTCAAGCGGTATTGATCACCTGCAATGATTATTTTTCCTTTGCGCGTCATATCCAAATCGCTCTGAATATCGATCAGGCTCATCGTAAAATCGGCTGAAAAATTTTTGTAAGCTTTGGTTTTGGCACTTACCTGGTTGAGGATGTCGATGGCTTGTTGATCCTGTGTATGACCTGAATAAACCAAAGTTGCTGCGAGCAGCAGAAGAGAGAATTTAAGTTTCATTTGATGTGTCTTATTCGTTGTTGTTACCGCTATTCAATAACTGTTCCAAAGAGTGGGTGTCGGGAATGAGCACCTGACGGGCTTTACTTCCTTCAAAGGGCCCAACAATGCCTGCGGCTTCGAGCTGATCGACAATGCGGCCAGCGCGGTTGTATCCAAGTTTTAGTTTCCGCTGCAACAAAGATGCTGAACCTTGCTGATGGATGACCACCACATGGGCGGCGTCTGCAAACAGTGCATCCCTATCGTCTTCGTCGATTGATCCAATTCCTTCTCCAGCTTCTTCCTGCACTTCGGGCAGGTAATAGGCACTCGGGTAGCCACGCTGGCTACCGATAAACTCAGTAATCTCTTCCACCTCGGGCGTGTCCACAAAACCGCACTGTAACCGAATCGGCTCTGTGCCTAGCGATAGCAGCATGTCTCCTCGACCAATGAGCTGGTCAGCACCACCTGAATCGAGAATGGTGCGCGAGTCTATTTTTGAGGTCACCCGAAACGCAATCCGCGCAGGGAAGTTGGCTTTAATAATTCCGGTAATTACGTTCACCGATGGACGCTGTGTTGCAATAATCAGATGGATGCCAATGGCACGGGCAAGTTGGGCCAGTCGGGCAATGGGTCCTTCAACTTCTTTTCCCGCTGTCATTATCAGGTCGGCAAATTCGTCCACCACGAGCACGATGTAAGGTAAAAAGCGGTGGCCGTTTTCGGGGTTTAATCGGCGCTTGATAAACTTAGTGTTGTATTCTTTAATATTACGTACCTGCGCTGTTTTCAACAATTCATAGCGCTCGTCCATTTCCACGCACAGCGAATTGAGGGTGTGCACTACTTTTTTGGTATCGGTAATAATGGCATCGGCAGAGTCGGGGAGCATAGCCAGAAAGTGCCGCTCAATTTTATTGAACAGGGTAAGCTCCACTTTTTTCGGATCGACGAGTACGAATTTAATTTGTGCCGGGTGCTTTTTGTAAAGCAGCGAAACCAATATAGCGTTTAACCCAACCGACTTTCCCTGACCGGTAGCACCAGCCATCAACAGGTGCGGCATTTTGGCCAGATCGGCAACATAGGTCTCATTAGACACGGTTTTTCCAAGGGCCAGTGGCAAATCGTAATCGTTGTTCTGGAATTTATCGGAAGCAATCATCGAACGCATTGACACCACATCCGGACTCGAGTTTGGAACTTCAATACCGATGGTTCCGCGGCCTGGAATAGGCGCAATAATTCGGATCCCGAGGGCTGCAAGGCTCAGCGCTATATCGTCTTCCAGATTTTTGATTTTAGAAATCCGCACACCTGCTTCCGGAACAATTTCATACAGGGTTACTGTTGGTCCGATAGTGGCTTTGATTTTCGAAACCCCAATTTTGTAGTGTCCCAGTGTTTCTACAATCTTGTCCTTATTGGCCTCGAGTTCTTCTTTGTTGACCTTGATAACACCGTCGCCGTGTTTTTGCAGCAAGTCGAGTTTTGGAAATTCATACGACGACAGGTCGAGTTTCGGGTCGTAATCGTCCATGTTTTTCAACCGATCTTCGATATCCGTTTCCGAAAGTTCTGCCTCATTGGCTTTAATTTCTACTTCCAACCCGCCGTCATCAGCATCTTCTTCATCCCCGGCAGAGAGCTCAGGAGGCAATTCCATCTCGGCTTCTGTTTCGCGTTTTTCTGAAGAAGTTTTTACAGGGTCGGTCAGGTTGCCTTCAGCATCTGATGCAACTGGATTTTGCGCATCAAAAGAATCGTCATCGTCGTACAGTAAGTCGTCGAATATGTCTTTTTTAACCGGTGTGGGATGAGGCATTTCGAGCGGTTCTTGCTCTTCTTCATTATCAGCTTCGCCATGATCATGGTCAACGGTTGCTTCTTTTGAGGTGCGGGCGGTTAATTTTCGTGCGCTGTTTAATAACTGCACCGGAGCCACGTTAAAGGCGATTATGCCAACACCGATCCAAGTAAAAATCAAAAGAGCACCGGTGCCAAAAGTTCCGAGTGCACTGTTGAGCCAATGGTTGAGTTGATAGCCAAAGGCTCCGGCCAGGTAGGCGTGGTTTTCGGAGAATAAAAACGCCATAGTTACCGGAATTGTCAGAAACAAAACGAGTAGGTAGGAGGAGGTTTTGGCAATGGGCAATACCCATATTTTAAACAAGATGCGCAGCGATAACAGCCCGATGAGCAGCACAAAACCGAATGAAGCAATGCCAAATCCAGCGTGAATCAAGCTGTGACTAAGGATGACTCCGAACTTTCCGAGCCAGTTTTCAACCCGGATTTCCGAATCGACCAAAAAGTTCCACCACGAACCGCTCAAGTGACTCTGGTCGTACTTCCATGTAAAGAAGAACGAAACAAACGATACGGTGAGAAACAATCCGAAAAGCAACAAAACCAATCCGAGAATTCTTTCAAACCGTTCGCTGCGCAGAAACTGAACGGTTTTTACCACACTGCTTTTAAAGGCTCCTGGTGATCTTTTGGCTTTGGGTTCTTTTTTCTTCTTTGCGCACATACGTATCTCGTGTTCCGGTTTGCCGGTACAACTTTACTGAAACGCCAAAAATACGGCAATCTGCCATCTAAAACGGTAGCTGCAGATAATCTATTTTAACAAGCCGCTGTTGAGAGTTGGTCTGGGGTTATTGACCAAAAGACTTCTGAAATTGATCAAGCGTTACGTGCTCGTATCCCTCTGGTATCGTGAATTCCTCTTCGCTCACTTTCTTCTTCTCCACTTTATCGGCAGTAAAGGTCATCACAAACGGACCCGAAGCGGTGGAGTACTGCAATGGGAATCCCTTCAATCCGCGCATTTCGTTAATTCCAGAACTGGCAATTTCATCGGTGTAGTATATCGTTAGCTCCACATCCTGCTTGCCATCTTTCATTTTCATAATGGCTTTTTTGCAGTTGTATCCAGCGATATTCTTTGTTTCGTTTACATACTCAAACACCGGTTCGGGTTGTTCGCTCTCAAACTTTTCGCGGTTTTCCTTGTCGAGTACGATGGCTCGTTTTTGCCCCATGAGGTCCATTAGCAATACACCGCTTTCGGCCTCGTTGTCCATAATCACCACTTGTTTCATACCCATTCCCATCGGTTGTTCGAGTTTAAACATTTTGCCTTTGATGGTGCTGGTAGACTTACTGGGCAATTGTGATTTAAGCTGTTCCATTTCTGGAGGAAGATTTTCGAACGAAATAGAGTAGTGAATAACCCCTTCGAACTGCGCGTTGACCGCAACGGTTGAAACGACGAGTAAGGTGCTTAAAATGAATGGTAAAAGTAAATTTTTCATGGTGTTTACATATTAAATGAATTAAGAAGCTCTTCCATTTCAACCTGTAGCTGATCGGGAGAAACATTGTCGTAGCCCGGTTCAGGACCAATATTTACCGGATTAACTTTGGTGTTTTGCACAGAATTGGCCCGGAATCTCATCCTGATACCAAATTGTTCAATTTCGTATTGCATGAGCACCCCTTTAATCGGATGAAACTGCGTGCACCAGTTGGGGTCATCAATGTTAATGTCTTCGGTATAGTAGATGATCATTTCGGGAAGTGAAATGTGATCGAAAATTCCGATGGCCTTTTTACACGCGTATCCAGCTATCGAATCCATTTCGTTGGTTTCAACAATGGTCAAAAGCGGAAGGTTCATCAATTGACGCTGCACCGAAGTTTGATCGTAACTGCTTTCAAGTTTCTTCTTAAAAATCTTAATCTGATGGGTGAGCTTCATGTCGCGCTGATCTGATACAAAACGGTTTTTAAAGAGCCCGCCTACGGTAGATAATTCACTGCTATATCGGTCTTCTTCAAAGTAAAGATACATCTTATCGGGCAGCAAACTCGCCATCATATTGTTGCTTTCATCAAGGTAAGGAAAGGTGACCTGATACTCGATTACGCCTTCGCGGATGCGCTGGTCAAGCACGCCAGAACATGACGAAAGGGTAATTATAACACCGCAGAAAACAACAATTCCGGTGCTGATGAAATACCTATATGACACTTGAAAAATGAAGATGATTTGGTTGATTATTACAGCCGCCAATATAAGTAAACTTTCAAATGCAGAAAAAAGTGAAATGCAAGCTTTTCAACCCGCAATGTTCATTTCATGCCAATCTCCCATGACCGCTTTTGGTTTGTAAATTTCTTTTTTGGTAGCGATTCCTTTTTTAACCGGAGTCCGGCGATATTTGTCTCTTCGTCCCGACTTGTTTTCGGTACATGACTACATTTGCAGGTGATATTAAAACAGCTATCCATTATGAGTTTGGTAATTGTGATTAATGATTCAGAGATTGGCGCTGGCACACGCGGCAGCAGTCTGGGATCGCGAGCACTCGAAATTGAAGCGCTTAAAAAGAACGACGACGTGTTTCGACGGTATCCAATACACGTTGTGGAACACCAGAACAACGCACTTTACAACCGTGTGAAACACCCTTTTGCCAAGCACATCGATGCCTTCAGCAAAGTGTTTACCAGCGCTGCCACCATTATCCATGAGGTAGTAAAATCAGGTGACTTTCCACTCGTGATTTCGGCCGACCATGGCAACGCTGCTGCAACGATTGCCGGAATTAAAACCGCCAAACCCGAAGCCAAAGTCGGAGTGGTGTGGATTGACGCTCATGCCGATATGCACTCACCATACACCACGCCTTCGGGAAATATTCACGGCATGCCGCTGGCCATCTGCCTAAATGTCGATAATCTGGATAGCCAGCAGAACGATCCCGCACCGGAAACCGCACAAGTTTGGGATGACCTTAAAAACTATGGTGACATCGCTCCGAAAGTGAACCCAAGCGATATCGTATTCTTTGGTGTTCGCGATACCGAGGAGCCCGAAGTAAAATTAATGCAGGAAAAAGGAATTAGAAACTATCCAGTTTCCGAAGTAAACAGACGCGGAGTACTGGTCTGTGTCGATGAAGCGCTTGAACAACTCAGCAACTGCGACTTGATTTACGTTTCTTTCGACGTGGACTCTATGGATCCTGGACTGGTTTCAAAGGGTACTGGAACTCCTGTTTCTAAGGGTTTTACACCCGAAGCAACGCTTGAGATTATGGATGCCCTCATTGCTTCCAAAAAAGTGGGCTGTCTCGAAATTGTTGAAGTCAATCCGCTACTCGACGATAAAGGAAATGAGATGGCACGCACCACTTACCTGATTTTGAAAGACCTGTTAAAGTCACTTAAAAAAGTAATCAACGTCTGATGAAAGTTAAAAGCATTATTGAAAACGCAGCCATATCGGCCTGCCAGGAGTTATTTTCATTTACGCCTTCTAGCGGCCAGATTCAGGTGCAACTCACCAAAAAAGAATTTTCGGGTCAGATTACCCTGGTTGTTTTTCCGCTCGTTAAACAGGCCAAATTGTCTCCTGAGGCTTGTGGTGAAAAACTCGGTAATTATTTTCAACAACATTTACCCGATGTCGTTGGATACAATACGGTAAAGGGATTTCTCAACCTCGAAATAAGCGACAAGTATTGGCTGAATACTATCCGATACGCCAATGAAAACGAGCACTACGGTTTGGCGAGCCCCGATTCCAAACCACTTGTGCTGGTAGAGTATTCGTCGCCTAACACCAACAAGCCATTGCACCTCGGTCACCTGCGAAATATTTTTCTCGGATACAGCGTAGCCGAAATTCTCAAAGCAGCGGGGCATCAGGTTAAAAAGGTGCAGATCATCAATGATCGGGGCATCCATATCTGCAAATCGATGGTGGCCTGGAAAAAATTCGGCAATGGCGAAACGCCTGACTCCAGTGGCATGAAAGGCGATAAGCTGGTCGGCAAATACTACGTGCTGTTCGATAAACAACACAAGTCGGAAATTGAACAACTGGTTGAGCAGGGCGTGGATAAAGAAGAGGCGGCAAAACAGGCTCCTGTGATGAAAGAAGCACAGGAGATGCTGAAGAGCTGGGAACAGAACGACGAGGAAGTGATTGCACTGTGGAAAAAAATGAACGGCTGGGTATATAAAGGTTTCGAACAAACTTACGACCGAATGCGCGTGGATTTCGATCAATTGTACTACGAATCGGAAACCTACCTTAAGGGAAGAGAAGAGGTAGAGCGTGGCGTGGATCAGGGCGTTTTTACCCGACGCGATGATGGCTCAATTTGGGCTGATCTTTCTGACGAGGGACTCGACCAAAAATTATTGCTTCGGTCAGATGGCACAGCGGTGTATATCACCCAAGACATCGGAACGGCCATACAACGTCACGATGATTTTCCGCAAATGACTCAGGTTGTTTATACTGTTGGTAATGAGCAAGAGTATCACTTTAAGGTTCTTTTTACCATTTTGCGCAAGTTGGGTTATGGCTGGGCCGACAACTGCTACCACCTGAGTTATGGTATGGTGGAGCTGCCCGACGGTAAGATGAAATCTCGCGAAGGAACGGTAGTGGACGCTGACGACCTGATGGAGGAGATGGCTGCCAATGCCCGTTCCATTTCAGAAGAACTGGGAAAACTCGATGAGTTGAGCGAAGATGAAAAGCAAACGCACTATAACCAGATCGGGATGGCCGCCTTGAAATATTTCTTGCTGAAGGTAGATGCCCGGAAAAATATGCTGTTCGATCCGATAGAGTCAATTGACTTTAATGGCAATACCGGACCATTTATTCAGTACGCCCACGCACGGATTTGTTCACTGCTGAGAAAAGCCGAAAATCAGTCTCAAAGTGTATTTGAGAGCGTGCAATTGGTAGAGCCTGAGCGGCAACTGGCATTGAAAATTGATCGCTTTCCAGAAGTTATTGCCGAGGCAGCCGAAAATCTCAGCCCAGCCGATTTGGCCAATTTTCTCTACGAACTGGTAAAGGATTACAACCATTTCTACCAAACTGTTCCTGTACTGAAAGAAGAAGATCTGATTAAACGGACACTGCGACTGGAATTGTCGAAAGCCACGGCCGGGGTGATTCAAAAAGGTTTGATGCTGCTGGGAATCGATTCACCCGATAGGATGTAATTACCAGAAGGTGCGGTGCATTTTATTAACTTTGCAAATTCAGCAGAAGACGATAAAATTATGTTCGAAAATTTAACGGATAAATTCGACCGGGCCTTTAAAGTCCTCAAAGGGCAGGGGCAAATCACAGAAATTAACGTTGCCGAAACGCTCAAGGAAGTTAGAAGAGCGCTACTCGACGCCGACGTTAACTATAAAACCGCCAAGGACTTTGCCAATACCGTTAGGGAAAAGGCACTCGGACGCGATGTACTGAATTCGGTTTCTCCGAGCCAGTTGCTCGTGAAAATCACCCACGAAGAGCTCACCGAACTGATGGGCGGTAGCACCTCTGAGGTCGACTACCAGGGCAATCCGGGAATTATATTGATGTCGGGATTGCAAGGTTCCGGTAAAACCACTTTTTCGGGAAAGTTGGCCAATTGGCTCAAAACCAAAAAAGGAAAGAATCCGCTGCTCGTGGCCTGCGATGTTTACCGTCCGGCGGCGATCGATCAGTTGCACGTGGTGGGCGAGCAGATCGGCGTAAAAGTGTTTTCAAACAAAGAGGAAAAAGACCCGGTTAAGATTGCCACAGAGGCCATCGCCTACGCGCGCTCAAACGGTCACAACGTGGTGATTGTCGATACTGCGGGTCGTTTGGCGGTAGATGAGCAAATGATGACCGAAATCGGCAACATAAAAGCTGCCATTAAACCCACCGAAACCTTGTTTGTGGTGGATTCGATGACCGGTCAGGACGCGGTGAATACCGCCAAGTCCTTTAACGAACGCCTTGATTTTGACGGTGTAGTGCTCACTAAACTTGACGGTGATACCCGTGGTGGTGCAGCGCTGACGATTAAATCGGTCGTTAACAAGCCCATCAAATTTGTGGGAACAGGTGAGAAAATGGACGCACTCGACGTGTTTCACCCCGATCGGATGGCCGACCGGATTTTGGGTATGGGTGACGTGGTGTCGCTTGTGGAGCGGGCACAAGAGCAGTTTGACGAAGATAAAGCGCGCAAACTTCAAAAGAAAATTGCCAAAAACGAATTCAACTTCAACGACTTTTTTGACCAGATTCAACAGATCAAAAAGATGGGGGGCGTTAAAGACCTGATGGGTATGATGCCTGGAATGGGGAAAATGATGAAAGGGGTAGATATTGACGACGACGCATTTAAGCCTATCGAGTCGATGGTGATGTCGATGACACAAGCCGAGCGCGAAAACCCTGATTTACTGACCACCAGCCGCCGAAAACGGATTGCTGCCGGAAGTGGTAACGACATCACCGAAGTCAATAAAATCATCAAGCAGTTTGAAGAAACACGCAAAATGATGCGCATGATGTCGAATAAAAAGAATATGACCCGGCTCATGGGGCAAATGAAAGGCATGAAAGGAATGCCGAATATGTAAAACAATTTATCAACTAACTGATTAGAAATGATCCTGCTCGACGGTAAGAAAACGGCTGCTGAAATAAAAGAAGAAATTGCTGCTGAAGTGGCAGCGCGAAAACGCGACGGAAAGAAAATTCCACATCTTGCTGCGGTCCTTGTCGGTAACGACGGCGCCAGTGAAACCTACGTAGGTGCCAAAGTAAAAGCTTGCGAACAAGTGGGGTTTGAATCGTCATTAGTGCGCTTTCGGGCTGAAGTTTCGGAGGAGGAATTGCTCAGAGCGATCAACGATCTCAACGAAAATCCTGAAATCGACGGGTTTATTGTGCAGTTGCCATTACCTGCACATATCGACGAGCAGAAAGTGATCAACGCCGTGCACCCCGATAAAGATGTTGATGGTTTTCATCCGGTAAATGTGGGCAAATTGGTGCTTGGACTACCGACCTTTATTCCGGCCACGCCAAATGGAATTGTAGAGCTATTAAAACGATCGGGCGTGGAAACCGAAGGCAAACACTGCGTGGTCATCGGTAGGAGCAACATCGTTGGCAAGCCAATGAGCCTATTGATGGCGCGAAAGGACAATCCCGGAAACTGCACGGTGACACAAGTCCACAGTCGGACCAAGGATCTGAAATCCCATTGTTTGCAGGCCGACATCATTATCGCTGCGCTGGGAAAAGCCGAATTTCTCAAAGCCGATATGGTAAAGCAAGGTGCCGTGGTGGTTGATGTGGGGATTACTCGTGTTGAAGATGCCGCAAAGAAAAGCGGATTCCGCCTGGCTGGAGATGTAGATTTTGAAGAAGTCGCACCAAAATGCAGCTTTATTACTCCGGTGCCTGGTGGCGTTGGCCCAATGACCATTGCCTCATTGCTGATGAACACCCTTAAAGCGGTGGCCATTCGCGAGTAAACTGAGCAATCCGTTGCACATTCTGTCGCATCGCTTTCCCTAAGAAACAGCACTTTTCGGTGAGGGTTAACCGAAAGTTGTTTACTGCATAGACTTTGCTTAAAACCGCAGTAAAGATTACCATGCGGTTTCTTAGTTGGATGAAATATCATTTCAAGTGTAGTGTACTTCTGCTTGTAGGACTGTTGTCGTGCCGCGACATTGCCGATATGGTCCTTAAACCATCAGCACGAGAGGTTTATCAGCGCGAGTTTGAAACAGACAGTTTCCGATTCGTGGCTTGGCAAAACGCCTTTGAACAAAGCCTGGCAGACAGCTTAATCGTTGAATTGCCGTTTAGTGCCGGTGGCTTTTTTGTGCCTGGCGATTTTACGGTGTATAGCTACAACGTAGAGTTGAAGCAAGGGCAGAACTTTCATCTGGAAGTGGATACCGACACGACCGACGTTCGTGTGTTTATCGACTTCTTCGAGATGGGTTCATCCACGAGCGGTGAAACTTTTGAGGTCAATGCTCGCAAGGATTCAGAAGGTGGTGTGTTTCAATATGAGGTCAATAAATCAACCACTTACAAGGTGGTTGTTCAATCAGAGATTGAAGCAAGTACTCCGTTCATCATTATTGCTTATACTTCACCAACGCTGGCCTTTCCGGTGGCGGGCAGGGGAAACAAAGATATCCTCAGCTTTTGGGGAGCATCCCGTGACGGTGGTCGCCGCACACATGAAGGTATCGATGTGTTTGCACCGCGAGGCACGCCGGTAGTGGCTTCTGCAGATGGACGAATCACCTATGTTGGAGAGCGCGGACTCGGTGGCAAACAGGTTTGGCTGCGCACCGGAGTTTTTGGTGGATATTCGCTGTATTATGCCCATCTCGATAGCATTACTGTGGGAATCGCGCAAGGGGTAAAACAGGGCGATACACTGGGATTTGTCGGAAACACCGGAAATGCCATCACCACCAGTCCGCATTTGCATTTTGGAATTTACAAGTCAATGGGAGCCGTCGATCCGTTGTCGTATGTGTACCAAAGCGAAAAACCGACGGAATCTGATTTTCGCAGTGCGTGGAAAGATCAACTGGTGGTGCGTTCGTCGGTAGCTAATTTGCGCCAAGCAGCATCTCTCAATGGACCGAAGATCGGCACAGCTCAACGGGGAGATACGTTACATGTGCGCGCTAAAACGGAAGCGTGGTGGCACATTCAAACCGCCGATCATTTTGAGGCTTTTATTCATCAGAGCACGGTACATTGATTTTAACCGATTCTTTGAATCTTCAGCACTATCTTCGCAGCATAAATCGCGAACATGGAATCAAAGGAAGAGCTGATCAGTAATTTTAACCCCAACGATCCGGGCAGTACAGCGGCCGGAATTTTTGGTTTACCGTTTAGTTGCGAACAGGCCGATTTGGTGCTGGTCCCGGTGCCGTGGGAGGCCACGGTGAGTTATGGCTCTGGCGCGGCAAATGGTCCGGATGCCATTTTCGAAGCCTCGTTTCAAATGGATCTCAACCATTATGATTATCCCAATTTGTGGAAACGCGGTATTGCCTTTGACGAATTACCTGAAGCCATTCGGACACTTTCCAATGAAACACGTGAGGAATCGCTGAAAATTATAGCCGCGCTCGAATCGGGCGATGAGCCGCGAAATGATGCCCATTTCGACGAAACCTACCGTCGGATTAATGCATCGAGCCAAAAAATGAACCAGTGGGTGGAGCAGCGCACTGCACATTGGATGTCGCAGGGAAAAAAAGTAGGTCTAATCGGAGGCGATCACAGCACACCGTTGGGATATTTGCGCGCTTTGGCCCAGCAACACGAATCATTTGGTGTACTCGTGCTTGATGCTCACCTCGATTTGCGTCATGCCTACGAAGGGTTTACTTGGTCGCACGCGTCTATTTTCTACAATGTGTTGCAATTGCCGCAAGTAAAAAAACTGGTGCAAGTAGGCATCCGTGATTTTTGCGAAGAAGAAGTGACTTTTGCCCAATCTCAAGGCGACCGCATAACGATTTTTTACGACCGTTTTCTTCAACGCGAAAATATGCGCGGCAAATCCTGGTTCGAGTTGTTTCAGGGTATCATCGATCAACTTCCACAGAAAATATATGTTTCGGTAGATATCGACGGACTGGATCCTTCGCTGTGTCCAAACACGGGAACGCCTGTTCCTGGCGGATTATCGTTTGAAGAGGCGGCATTTTTATTTCAGTTGATCGGAGAGAGCGGCCGAGAAATTATCGGATTTGATTTGTGCGAAGTTTCCCCTGGCAATTCGGACTGGGATGGAAATGTTGGCGCCCGGATGCTCTATCAACTCTGTGGCATGGTGATGAGTAATTGAGGCTTAACATTGCCTTAACATTACTATAAAGATAGAATAATTTGAAGCGGGGGTTTTCGTCATTAATCCGTCGCATTTTTGCGGTAAATTACAACCATGTGTAGCCACACTAAAGCGAAGCATTGGCCGAAGGAAACAAAGCCAAATTGCCGCAGCTATATGACCTTAATTCGATGGATATAAGAACCCTTCTTCGGACTGCTGTGGTGGAGTTTTCAGCCTCTGCAATTTTTACACTGGCCTATTTCATATTAGTAGGCCGCGTTCAATCAGATCATTTTACGCTTAATTTCTTGGAGCTGTCGGCTCTGCTTGCATTCATTTACATTGTGGCCGTATTTGTTAGTTCCTACCGCTTCGAAGCGGATCTCTTTCCTTTTTATTCGTTGATGAGAAGTTTTTACCATAAAACCTGGATGCCGGTTTGGCTTAACATCCCTGCCCAGATTTTGGGTACCGTTGCCGGGCTGGTAGTTTATACCCTATTGCAACGAACCGTACTGAGCTTGTCACCGATGGCTGATATTTCAGAACTTGCCATCTATGAGATTCATGATTTCCCACTGCGAACCATCGTTTTGGCATTAATGGTTTTTATTCTGGTCTATTCCATTGTTATCATCAGGCAGTTGTTTTTGCTTACCGGAATGACTGGAACCGTTTTGCTGGCTGTGTTGGTGTTCGTGCTGGGGTCGGTCACCATTCCACTCGCACAGGTATCGATTGTCACTTTTTGGCAGGATGCCATCCTCAATATTTATCATGCCATGCGTGATCCACAACAGGAAATCGCCGATTGGACTCTATTGATTTCTGGAGCGGTGGTGGTGCTCACTGTTTTTGTGGCAAAAATAAAAGCTACTCAATTTAGCCAGCCGCGCAGCGCCCAATACGAAGAGCCAGGCGAGTATTACTTGTATTTTAACAGAGACTACGATATTTAGAGATATTTGAAATGGAGCGACTCCAGCATGACTTACCCGGAAGACGACCAACTATTGGTTCAGCAATTATTGGCGACCGGCGATATAAAATTCTAAGCTTGTTTTTGTTCCGTGAGCGCACCTTTTTGCGGCTCGTGGCATTCTGTCTGTTTTGTTCGGCTATTTTCTATCCATACCCAGCCATCGCCATGTGGATTGGGTTTATTTTCGCCGCCTATTCGGTTATTGCCAATGACTCTATCCAGACTATTGGAACATTTATGGCGTCAAACGAAAAACGCAAATGGTATCACCTGTGGCTGTTTATCGGAGTGATTTTTATTTTGACATCGTTTTATAGCTGGTACACTTTCGATGGAGATGTTTCGTTTCAGCGATTATCTTCTAAGGGCTTTTCAGAATCACCCACCTCATTTCACTTCCTGCAACTGGTCAGCCCGTTGTTGCTGTTGATCATTACCCGGCTGCGTATGCCGGTTTCAACAACGTTTATGTTGCTGAGTGTGTTCAGTTCTGACACCGAAGCCATTTTGGGAATTACTCAGAAAAGTCTCACCGGATATTTTGTGGCTGGAGCTGTTACATTTACGGTTTGGTACTTTCTTTCTAAATGGATTGCCAAATTGGTAAAAGGCGAGCCGCACCCCTACTGGGTAGTGGCCCAGTGGGTAATTAGCGGAGTGCTGTGGTCGGTGTGGATTATGCAAGATGCCGCCAACATTGCCATTTTCTTGCCCCGACAACTTACCCTGATCGAATATGCCGCCTTTGCCGGTTTCATATTCCTTGGTTTGGGCGTTTTGTTCTATTTGCGCGGAGATAAAATTCAAGGTATTGTAAAGGAAAAATCGGCCATGACCGATGTGCGGTCTGCATCTGTAATCGACTTGGTGTATGCCGCTTTGCTCTTTTACTTTAAAGAGGTGAGCACCATCCCGATGAGTACTACCTGGGTTTTTCTTGGGCTGCTCGCCGGTCGTGAAATTGCCATGCAGCTCACACCGCACGCCGAAACCAATCGCTCGATGAAAAGAACCCTCTTTTTGATCTTTCGCGACTTTGGCTTTGCTTTGATTGGACTGGGTATCTCCATGATTCTGGCCATAGCCATCAACCCAAACATTCAGGATGATTTGGACCGGTTGATTGGTGATTATTTTTAAGGGTCTACCAACTTAACTTTCCCGATTTCATCAATTGATCATGTCGTGGCTTATTTTGTTCGCTGTAAACAAAAGCCAAGGTCACGAAAAGTACAAGCGCGGTATTGAGTTTGCTCAAGGTTTTTCAACCCGATAGCATTGCTTGAAACTAGTTTGCTCCCCCAGTTATTTTAATCTTCTTTGCCTCAGGAGTGCACAAAAAAAATCCCCTGAAAATACTTTTCAGAGGATTTGTTTTGTGGGTAATGCTGGATTCGAACCAGCGACCCCTAGCTTGTCGAGCTAGTGCTCTAAACCAACTGAGCTAATCACCCGTTTCTGCGCGCAAAGTTACAATTTATCTGATATTTCAGTGCTTCGGTGGAAGCAAAGTTCAAACAAATGGCAGTGTGTATTCTATTCTTCCTGCACTTCCATAAAATAGCGGAAACCAACATAGGGCGAGGCGCTGTAACAACTTCCATTGCTGTCGATGCGCATCGCCTTTTCTGAATCGCGCCAACTTCCTCCCTTACACACGCCTTCTGTTGCGGTCATTTCTGACACATTGCCCGCCATGTTGTATAATCCAAGTGAATTGGGTGAATATGATATCACCGGACGAATCGGGATTTCTTGGTTTTGCGACGAGTCGGCTTCAATATACGCGTCTTCACCAGTATTAAAATTAGCTCTATAATCGCCGCGCTCATCCTTTAGCGAAATACCCTCCCAAGGATAAACGGTTTCGGGATTTCCGCAATGGGCAGCCAACATCCATTCTTCCTCAGTAGGCAAGCGAAATTTTACTTTCCTGAATTTTCCGCGCTGAGTACTGTTGTATTGTGTTGTTAACCAATTGCAAAACATTATGGCTCCCCGATAGGAAATATTCACCACTGGATATTCGGCAAAGCGCTTATCTGTATGATAATTTGTCGGTAATGGAGGAATACTGTCGCCCGAATCGAAGGGCTGAATTTGTGCAACCTGATATTCTTCCATCCGTTGATCATGCATCAATGAAGTAAGGAATGCCTGATATTGAGCATTGGTGGTTTGGTGGCTACAGACATAAAGCACTTCGGAAAGGCGCACCAGCGATTGATCGATAGTCTTGACCGGAATGGAATTTTTTTGTGCCCATACCATCACAGGCAAAATCAACAGCGCACAGAGTAAATGAAATTTCATAATCGTTTCGTCTTTATTGTTTTGCGCGAGGGCTCTTATAAATTTACGAAACGACCGGCTTAAAAAAAATGAAATCAGTCCCACCGACGTATTTGGTGGCTGAGATCTTCAAAACAAACTTGCGCATTTCCTGAGCTGCCGGGGCATTGAACTCCCTACAACACCAGAGAAACCGGAAAGAGCGAAACCGGTTGATACAATGTAAAAATTGCAGGAATCACAGTTGTATCTCTGATCCTTGCTCTTTCCGGAAAATTGTTAACTCCAATGGCATCCATGATCACTGTCTTCATCATAAAGTGGGGTAAGTCAAACAATAGAACACAGTAGGTGGGTACGTCATGGATAAGCACTTTAGAGGATAAATTCTGATTGGTTTTAGTGAAAAAAGATTACTTTAAAAAAAACAAATTTAGTACGTCGTACTAAAAGTTGCAAGTTTAATCAACTCACAGTTTTACCTAAATGTCGACTCGGGGCAATATCTTAGAAATCGGTTTAACGCTGTTCAACGAAAAGGGCTATCAAAATGTAGGGGTGAGGGATATTGCCCGCGAATTAAAAATCAGTCCAGGAAACTTGTCCTACCACTTTCCAAGAAAGGAAATTATTTTGGCGGCATTACTCGATCAGTTTGCCAACCGAAGCAACACGTATTTTCTGGAGTACAACCGCCAATCACCTACCAACGCCAACCTTTTGGTTTTACTGAAGCAGATTTTTCATTGGCAGTTTCAGTACCGCGGTGTAAAGATCGGGCACCAAATGCAGCGCTATGAGGGTAGCAGTGATTCAGGATCTGAATACGATCGCATTACTAAACAGCGTGATGATGATTTTGGTAAGGTGCTCAGCCAACTGGCAGCCGTTGGGCAATTGGTAGCAACAGAACAGGATCTTGAATTTATGCAGGCGCACTTATCGCTCTTTGGTCGATTTTGGCTTTCGGAGTCCATGCTGTTGCGAAAATACCGCGATGAAGACCACGCCATTGCCCATTATCTGAAAATTTTTGCCCGCCTGCTCGAACTGTTTTCAACCGAGGCGGGTATGTCCTCCATTGCAGCATTTAAAAAGGAATACTTGACCGAATAAGAAACCCGCGAGGCGTTAATTGGGTTTTTTGCAGCAGGCGTCGAGCTTTTCGTAGGCCGTAGGAGAGGCGCTGATGTCATCGGCGTTGAAGCCAATATCGGCTATCGACTGGCGGATTTGTTCGGGACTGGTTTTGTCGGGGCGGTAGTTCACCACAATGAGATTTTCTTCAGGTTTGACCTCAACGTTTCGAATGCCCGAATTTTTTCGCACCGCGCGAAACAGGTTCACACCGCAATCGGGACACTCCAAGCAGTGATCACAGTATATGGTGGTCTTAATTTCAATGGTTTCGGTTTTGTTTTTTTGCGCGTGGATGGCAGAAAAAGCAAACAACATGACGAACAGACTCAATACTTTTTTCATGAATTCAATGTATTTGAATCCGAAATATAATGCTTTTAAAGCGGAGGCAAACCTATTGCCTTATCTGGTTAGCCGCAAAATCTTTCCGTTGCTGACGTCGGTAATCACATAAACAGAACCGTCGGGGGCCTGTTGTACATCGCGAACGCGCTCACCAATCGTTATCCGATGCGATTCGCTGGCCGTGCGGTTGTTGATGTCCACAACAACGAGTTCTTTTGTGGTGAGTCCACCGACAATCATTTTGTTTTTCCACTCGGGAAACATATCGCCAGAGTAAAAAATCATTCCCGAGGGAGAGATTACGGGTGTCCACACCAATTGAGCATCGGTAAATTCAGGTCGCGTGTTGTGATCGGGAATCGGTGATCCATCGTAGTTTTCACCCCACGACACCTCGGGCCATCCGTAGTTTAGTTGCCGCTCCACGATATTTAATTCATCGCCGTTTTGCGGTCCCATTTCGCCAACCCAAATCAAGCCGGTGTTGGGATCTACGGCCGCTGCCTGAATGTTTCGGTGACCGTATGACCAGATTTCGGCAGCAGCATTTTCCTGATCCACAAAGGGATTGTCATCGGGAATAGTGCCATCGGGGTTAATTCTAATCACGGTGCCGATTTGATTGGATAAATCCTGTGCTGGGTCTTTCTGGCCGCGATCGCCAAGTGCTAAAAACAAATATTCGTCTTGAAAGATGATGCGGTTTCCGAAGTGACGGCCGCCTTCAACCTTCGGGCCTTGTCTGAAGATTACCTCAAAATTGTGAATGGCATTTCCCGAAAGTGTACCGAAACCGAGTGAAGTGGCAGCGGTGTTGTTTTCACCTGCTTCGGCAAACGACAGGTACACGCGTTGGTTTTCGTTGAATTGCGGGTGCAGCGCCACGTCGAGTAATCCGCCCTGATCTCTGCTAAATACCTCTGGCACACCTTCCAGCGGATTGGATAGTGTGGTGTCTTGCTGCAAAATGCGCAAGTCACCCGAGCGCTCGGTCACCAACAACCGCCCATCGGGTAAAAAAGCCATGGCCCATGGATGATTCAGTCCGCTGGCCAATTCGGTAATTTTGATTTCGCCATTTTGTGATTCGGCAATTTTTCGCGGTCCGCACGAAAAAGCGGTTAAACCAATCAATAGGGCAACTGGTAATAACAAAGAAGGAAAAAATGGTTTCATACAGACCAAATTAAAGGTACCAACAAAAGGCAGTACCTGTGGGTTACGGTAAGTTAAAACCAGTGAATAGGGGAAATGTTTAGGGGAATTTCCTAATGCATTTTGGATGCTGTTGGTTGATTGGCCGATTACTTTCTGTCACAACTGAGTACTAGCCAGAAGGTGCTAAAGTTTTTATCAGGATATTTTACTCGTACGATTTTGGAATCTAAGTCTTTAGCCATTCATTCTTCTGAATCTTATTCTGTTCGGGGAGATGAGCTGGGTTCAATGTTAGAGTAGTGATTAATCACTTTTTGCTTCTCTTCAGGAGTTAAGTGAATCTTCTTTAATATATTTTCATCCACCACATTAGGATCTGTATTTCGTTCTACTTTGGTTGCACTAACTTTAGCAATCGCGAACCAATCAAAAGAAATCGTCTCAATATCGTCAGCATCGGCTATTACTTCAAAACCATCGTTCGTTTTTTGAGCTATGCGCAATTTTAACTCACGTTCACTTACGGGGGTAATATTTACGGTTGGGATTGTTCCGTCGAGTTCACTAATAAATGCATCATCGTACTTAACAAACACCCAATTATTTTGCTCTGAAATACTGCCAAAATCGTTAATTGTCATGGAGTGCGTTAATTTACTTTCGATTTCATTAATCCTTGTATGATTATATTTCACGCCAGCCAAAGAGAGTGAAGCCACAGCATAAACATCAACTGACGATAAGCTTTCGTCTAATATATAGTCCGGTGACTCATCAACGATTACGCCGAGTTGAAAGTGAGGGCGGTATCTGGTGTCGTGAGAAAATGCTGGTGTGTTATTTTGTTGTTTGTAATAATAAAATGAAGGGCTAATTTTTTTGATGTCTTGCATCACGAGTTCTTCCAATGTTTTGTTTTGATTGATGGGCATTATTTCTTTTTTCTTAGCCCTTTCCGAACCCACGAAATACCCCAAAGAATACATACGCCACCAAGGGCGTGTAGAATAACCTACAAAACCATACGCAGAAAGTTCGGGTTGTATTGCTACATCCATAGCATACCAGTAACCAATTGTCGCTTGAAGGTTAATGCCATCATCATTTCCTACTTCTAAAGGTTGAAAAATATCCACCATAGAACCACCCAAACCACCACAACACGGAACCCTTCCAATACCGACACTTCCATTAAAGGATCCTATCCTAACTCTCTCCACACCGCTGGTAGAAAAACCCAACGAATTGGCAGCCGGTCTATATATTCCGGTATTGGTATTGGCATTAAACGAATAGGTGGGTGCAGCGGCCGTCCCATTATAAAACGCACGCAACTGTCCGGTGGTGGTGATTTCCAATCGGGCGGCATTGTTGGTTCGGATGCGCAGTGCCTGATTGTCGGTGGTGCCAATAAAATTGGTAGTGGCATTGGTTCCTGCGTTTCCGGTGAGACGCCAGTTATTGGCTCCCAGGTGCAGCCAAACGGTGCCATCGAAATAGTAAAACCCCGGTGTGTTGTTGGTTTGGTATATCAACAGCCCAGTGGCTGGCGCGGCAATGTTGTTTCTTTGGACCAATGTCATCCGTGGGATGAGCAATCCGCGGTTGTTTGCGGTAATGTCGAGCATGGCAGAATTGTGTGGCGCGTTGCCAGTGGTGTTGATAGCTATATTCTGAGCGTACGTAAAGGTGGCGAATAAGAGCAATCCGCCAACAATTAAATTTCTGAACATAATCCTAAAGTATAAATGAGGTTAATAGTTATGACGCTTAAATGTTGTTTTGGTCTAAAGTTAACGTTCTTTTATATGTAATAAAAACGCCTTCATCGAAAATTATCAATACAAGACGGTCAATATGAACGAATAAACCCATTTAAGGTTGCACCACGATTTTGCAAAAGCAGTTTTAAATGTCGGTAAAGCTTGATAGTCAGGAGTGAAGAGCGCCTAAACTAGTGAAATTCAATCTGCAATTTTATTCATGCGCCGAAGTCAGTTCGCTGGCAATGCGTTCGGGTTCCGAATAGGACAGATAAGGCGAGGAACTTTTCCTGCATGAAAAAAGGTAATTGCGGCAGTCGGGGTTGTTGACCAGCTCGGTGGAGCGAAACAGGCCTTTTTTTCCAATTAAATAGCAAAAATAACCGAGTGGTTTCAGGTGGTTATTGAAAAACTTTTTTCGCGATTCATCGACAAACATCTCGGCCATGATCACCGGTTTGTGCTCGGCCACCATTTCTTTGGCGCCTGTCAGCACTTCGAGCTCAAAGTTTTCAACATCGATTTTCATCAGATCGACTCCCCGCAGGTTGTGGTCTTCTACAAAAGTATCGAGCCGGGTTTGCGGCACTTTCACGGTTTTAAATCCGTTGTAGGTCTCGGTAAATTGTTCGGTAAACGCTACGTCTGCCGAAAGTACATCACACACCTGCGCAGATTCCGGAACGGCAAAGTCCAGTTTTTCGGTGCTGTTGCCCACCGCTTGCGCAATGACTTCAATATCACTAACCCCGTTGAGTGAAGCATTCTTTTTTAACCGTTTCAAATTGGTGTCGTAGGGTTCAAATGCATAAACGGTAGAGGAGGGGTTCGACAGTTTTGAAACAATGCTATACAAACCCGTGTTGGCGCCAACATCAAAAATAACTTTCGATTTTTTTGCGAGCGAACCAAATAGATTCACTTCTTCGTATTCGCCATAATTTTCGGGCGAAAAATACAGCGCATCAACAATGCCGTCGTCGCCGTGCGAAAACATCTTAAAGTGCAATCCCTCGATGCAAAGATTCACCGTTCCATCTACACGAATGTGATCCAGGAGATAACGGTGCACGATTTTATGAAGCCGGTACCAACTGTGAAAAGTATATCGCGATAATTGATTCAACCATACTCTCATGGTCTGCGAATGTAGTAAACCTGAGGCGGACTAAATAAATAAACTGTGTGCAGAATGAAAATCGAAAGCCAAGCAGCGCAAGACAACACCGGTATGATGGATTTTGGCAATTATTAACGTATCAAGGCAGAATGAGTTTGCAGGCATCGGGTGATTTAATGTGGAACAGCTATTTTTGAGGCGTTATGATCCTCACAGAAGTTGGTTATTTAATCCGAAAGGATTTTAAACTGGAAATGCGTCAGAAGCACGCCCTTGGCGGTGTATTACTTTATGTGCTTTCTACCATTTTTGTGGCTTATTTGAGCTTTCGCGAGTTGGTTGATGCCAGAACTTGGAATGCTTTGTTCTGGATTATCTTGTTGTTTGCGGCTTTTAACGCCACGGCCAAATCGTTTCAAAACGATAAACCTGGCCTCGCATTTTACTGGTACACCATGGTTTCACCACAGGGAGTGGTGCTGGCAAAGATGATTTACAACGTGATGCTGATGGTGTTTCTCGGCGTGCTGAGTTTGTTTTTCTTTTCGCTTTTTATCGGTTCGGAAGTGCTTGTTGAAAGTCATTGGCCTTCGCTGATTGCCGCGCTGGTGCTGGGAAGTTCTGGAATAGCCACCGCGCTGACCATGATTGCGGCCATCGCCTCAAAAACAAACAACGCCTTTGGTATAATGGCCATTCTTGGAATGCCAGTAGTGATTCCGTTGTTGCTTTCTGTAATCAGATTGTCGCACAATGCATTGATCGGAATTTCCTTGTTTGACAATTGGAAGAACGCCCTCTTTTTGGTGTTGATCAATGCCGTGGTGCTGGCATTGGCTTACGTTTTATTTCCCTACCTTTGGCGCGATTAAAAACAGGTGTAAAATGAGGCATTGGTGGTGGAAAATCGGGGGTATGCTTATCCTCTTTTACGTGCTCTTAATTAGCCTCGTCACCCCACTTTCACCAAGCGTTGTTCAAGTCTCAGAATCACAGGTTTCACCCGGCAATCATTCCATCATCATCACCGGTTATAACACCCACTTTACTGAAAGTGTTCGCGCATGGGTGACCAATGGAGAGAAAAGAATTTGCGCAAGTCATATAGAAGTGTCATCCCCCACATCGCTGCGCGCCACTTTTGATTTTCCCGATCACACCGAAGCGCCCTTTTTTCATTTGCTGGTGCGCAGTGAAAACGACGGCACCATTTTCTATCCCGAGGCTTTTTTCGGCCGTGGATTTGAAACCGGAGCAGTTGAAGATGCACCATGTGCCGATCAATTGGTAAATGTGGCCGGTTCGGGCTTTACCTTTCCCAACCGCGAAATTCTGAACGAAACCATTCGCAACCTGGTGTTTCATGTGCCCATGTGGTTTACCATGTTTTTTTTGATGGGTATTTCGGTGGTGCAGGGCATTCGCTATCTGGGCAATGGAAACATGCTGCACGACATCAAAGCCGAGCAGAGCGTAAGAGTGGGGTTGGTGTTTTGTATTCTCGGATTATTAACCGGCTCTATCTGGGCCAGATTTACCTGGAATGCCTGGTGGGTGAGTGACCCTCAATTGAACGGAGCGGCGGTAACCTTTCTGATGTACGTGGCCTATATGATTCTTCGCAACAGCATCGACGATGAAGAAAAACGCGGTCGGGTCACGGCGGTGTACAATATTTTTGCATTTACCATGCTGGTCGTGCTGCTGCTAATCCTTCCCCGGTTCACCGACTCGCTGCACCCTGGAAAAGGAGGCAATCCGGCTTTTAGCAAATACGATCTCGACAGCGCACTGCGAACCGTGTTTTACCCTGCCGTAATTGGCTGGATTTTGCTGGGATACTGGATGTATACCCTGCAATACCGAATGTCAGTGCTTCAGAAAAACAACGAATCAATATGAAACATTTTGTAGCGGTAATCACTTTTTTCACGGTCATGCTCAGTGCTGTTCACACACAGGCCGCCGCATGGTATGAGGAAACCATGTATTCGAGCGGTAAAATTTACGTGGTGGTGGCCGTTGTGGTGGTGGTATTGATTGGAATATTTACCTATTTGATTTTGATGGATAAACGCCTCAAGAAGCTGGAGGAACAACATTTAAAGCAGGAATAAACCAGTATAGCACAGAACATACTGACGAAAAGAAACTGAAATAAAGCAAAATGAAACGAGCACACATCATAGCCATTATCGTCATTGCGGTAGCTGTTGGCGCCATCGCCGGCTCGCTGACGGAAACCAGTACTTATGCCGATTTTAATGAGGCATACAGCAATCCCGGACGGGAATACCACGTGGTGGGTACACTCGACCGGACAGAAGAAATCATGTACAATCCGGAAGTTGACCCGCAACTCACCGTTTTTACCATGCTCGACGATAAAGGTGAGCGTCGACAGGTTAGGCTGTTACAGGCCAAACCGCAGGACTTTGAGCGTTCCGAAAGCGTAGTGCTGATTGGACGTGTTCATGAAGGAACATTTACCGCTACCGATATCCTGATGAAGTGCCCCTCGAAGTACAACGAGGAGAATAAAATAGAAACCTGATACTAACTTTTCATGGATTATATCGGTGAGCATTGGTGGATTGGTCGAATTGGCCATTTCCTCGTTATCCTTTCTTTTGTTTCCGCATTAATTTCAGCAATCGCATACTGGTGGGATGTTCGCCAAAGCAACCCGGGTCTGGCCAAAGTTGGTCGCTGGGGATTCCGCCTGCACAGTATTTCTGTACTGGGAATCATCATTGCCTTGTTTACGATGATCCTCGGCCAGTATTTCGAGTACGATTATGTCTGGAAACACTCCAACACTTCTATGCCGCTTCGGTTTATCTTTTCCTGTTTCTGGGAAGGGCAGGAAGGCAGCTTTTTACTGTGGCTGTTTTGGCACGCGGTGCTCGGCAACATTCTTATTTTTACTGCCAAACGCTGGGAGTCTCCGGTGATGGCCACCTTTGGAGTCGTTCAGGCTTTTCTGAGTTCCATGCTGCTCGGTATATATATTCTCGACTACAAAATGGGCAGCAGCCCGTTTATGCTGATTCGCGAATTACCCGAAAACGTTGGTTTGCCATGGACTCAATTGCCCAATTATCTCAGCTTTCCACAGTTTCAGGATGGCCGCGGACTAAACCCCTTGCTGCAAAACTACTGGATGACGATTCACCCGCCCACGCTGTTTCTCGGCTTTGCGGCTACACTCATCCCATTTGCATACGCCATAGCGGGTATTGCCACGCGCCAGTACCGCGAGTGGATTAAACCATCCATAGCCTGGGCATTTTTTGGCGTGGGTTCGTTGGGACTCGGAATATTGATGGGTGGAGCCTGGGCATACGAAGCATTGAGCTTTGGCGGGTTTTGGGCGTGGGATCCGGTAGAAAACGCCTCGCTTGTTCCGTGGTTGTTGTTGGTGGGTGGCGCGCATTTGATGCTCATCAACCGCAATAAAAGCCGATCCATTTTTTCAACTTATCTACTGGTTACCTCCTCGTTTATCTTTGTATTGTATTCAACCTTCCTCACCCGCAGTGGTGTTTTGGGCGATACTTCCGTTCACTCATTTACCGCCGATGGTATGCTGGCACAACTGCTGGTCTATCTCTTGTTCTTTGTCTTTATCACCGTTGGAGCAGGATTGAAAGGCGAAAGACGATTATACACCATTGTCAGTGCAGCACTATTGTTGGTCGTATTAATAAAAATCGATCTGGCCATTCCGCTCATGCTGATATTTTTGGTGATTTCAGTGGTGATGCTGCTCGTAGCCTACCGCCGCTATTTCCCCAAACTCAACAAAGAAGAAGAGCTGTGGTCGCGTGAGTTCTGGATCTTTATCGGATCGCTGGTGCTGCTGTTGTCGTCTGCACAAATTACACTCGAAACGTCAAAACCGGTTTATAATCTGCTGGCCGAACCTTTTGCCGGATTTTTACACATGCTCTACGAGTGGACCGATGTAGAAGTGTTTTCGGTGCTGGCAGATGGACGCATGGCGCCCAAGACGGATGTTATTGCGCACTACAATAAGTGGCAGCTTCCATTTGCCTTTATGGTGACCTTGCTGATTGCGGTAGGACAATATTTCAGCTACAAGAAAACCGACATGAAAAAATGGCTGCGCAACCTTTCGGTGTCATTTGTGATTTCGGTGGTGCTGACCGCGGTCTTTGCCTTTGCTCTGAATTTTCAACGGGATGAACTCACCTTACTTGCGCTGATGTTCTCTTCCATTTTCGCGGTTGCCGCCAATACCGACTACATGCTGAGAATTGCCCGGGGAAAAATGAAAATCACCGGATCGTCCATTGCGCATATCGGTTTTGGACTGCTGATGCTCGGCGCACTGATCTCAACCGGAAAAAGTGTAAAAATCTCAGAAAATACTTCGGGAATTGACATCAACAGACTGAACGAACAATTCAGCAATCGGACCGATATTCTACTGTTTAAAGGCGACACACTGGCAATGAATGAATATTTTATTCATTACCTCGACAAGGAGCGCATCGGACACAACCAGTTTTATACGGTAGAGTATTTCGACAAATTGCCGCGCCAGTACGCAAAGGACGAAGTGGTTTATAATTCGGGCTTCTTCTTCCGGGCAAAAACCGATCATATTGCAGGAGAGAACTTTCTCAAGGATCAACCCATGTATTGGGAAATGCTGAATGTTGAGACCGAACAAGAAACACCACCGATTACACTTTGGAATTCGCATCAGGCGGGAGAGAAGTTATTTGAACTGCGTCCGCATTTGCAAATCAACGAACGATTTGGAAATGTGCCCGAACCCGATACCAAGCACTACTTTAACAAAGATGTGTACACGCACATTCGCTGGGCTGAACTGGAAGAGCGCGAACTTGATGCCGAAGGTTTCTTTGAGCCCAAAGAACATGTGGTTGCGTTGGGCGACACCATTTTCACCACAGTAAGTTTGATGATGCTGGATTCGATTAAAACCGTGCGTAATCCGGAGAATTTCAATCTCAAACCGAACGATGTGGCTGCACGTGCCGTAATTCGCGTGGTCAATCAGCGCAATCAGATTTCTTATGTAGAACCGATGTTTGTACTGCGCGATTCTTCCATTGTGATTGCGGAACCGATATTGCTCGAGCAGCACGGACTGAAAGTGGCTTTTTCGGCAATCAATCCACAAAGCGAAGAGTTTACCTTTGTTGTCGCAGAGCACGAAGGCAACCGCAAAGAGTTTATTGTGATGCAGGCCGTGATGTTCCCGATGATCAATATTTTGTGGATCGGCTGTATTTTGATGGTGGTAGGAACAATAGTTGCTGTTTTTCAACGCGTCAAGCTCGATCGTAAAAATGGATAAGTACATCACCCGCATTTCGTTTGTCGGTGCCGGAAAAGTTGCCCGACAAATGGTACCCTGGCTTCACGAAAAAGGGGTGAAGATTGTTGAAATATTCAACCGGTCGCCCGAGACTGCCAAATCACTTGCTGACGCTGTAAATGCTGAATTTGTTTCGGAAGCGAAGGCATTGAACCCCGATGTTGATATGGTGATCATTGCTGTGAGCGACGATGCCATTGCAAGTATTTCAGAAACCATTCCCCAAACTTCGGCGCTGGTAGTACATACTTCCGGATCGCGCAATATGAACGACTTAAAAAAGCATGATCGGCGTGGAGTACTGTATCCGTTGCAGAGCTTTTCTGATGTTGCGCCGGTTGATTTTCGAACAGTCCCACTTTGCATTGAAGCCGTTCACGAAGAAGATGAATCCTTGTTGAAAATGAACAGCTTGTCATGGGGGTCGAACAGCTATTTGCTCAATTCTGAGCAACGCGAAATTATGCATGTGGCAGCAGTTATTGCCAATAACTTCGCCAACCACTTGTGGGGTCTTGGTTTTGACTTTTTGAAGCAGCATCAAATCCACCCCGATATTCTTTATCCGCTGATATTGGAAACGGTGAACAAGGCCATGCACTCTGACCCACATGCTGTGCAAACCGGTCCGGCGGTTAGGGCTGATGAACGAACCATTGCGCGCCATATTGAAAAGCTCAAAGACGATGAAAACCTGTTGCAGATTTATCGTTTAATCACCAGAAGTATTCAGGAGAAACATGGAAAACTATAAACAAAAGCTGCGAAAGATCACCACTTTTATTTTTGACATCGACGGGGTGTTTACCGATGGAACGGTGTGGCTTACTCCCGATGGCGAGCAAATCCGCACAGCCAACATCAAGGACGGTTACGTGGTTCAGCTCGCGGTTAAAAAGGGATTCCGCATTGCGGTGATCACCGGAGGATCCTCCGAAGCGGTGAAGATGCGTTTTAACCGATTGGGTGTGAGTGATGTCTTTCTAGGTGTTTCGAATAAATGGCCACTGTATCAGCAATACCTTGCCGATCACAACCTCAATAAGGAAGAAGTGTTGTACATGGGCGATGATATTGTGGATTTAAAGCCACTGGGGCATTGCGGTGTTTCTGCTTGTCCTGCCGACGCGGTAAACGAAGTGCGTGCCGCCTGCGATTACACTTCGCACCTTGACGGTGGAAAAGGTTGCGTGCGCGATGTGATTGAACAAACCTTAAAGGTGCAAGGCAAGTGGATGGATGTGGACAGCGAACAGTGGTAGCACTTGTTTAAAAACATAAAAAAACCCCGACGTAATCGCCGGGGTTTTTTGTTGATACATAGTGAGGTTGTTATTTTGGCGGAGTATAGGTGACTACCGTATTATCCACCGGAGGTATGGTTTGCAGATAATCATAAATTGCTCCCAAATCCTCTTCGGTCATGCCGGCGTAAGTCACCCATGGCATCATGGTTTGCTTTTGGCCGGGCTGCACTTTTTGATGTTCGTACCCATTGTCGGCATAGGTTTTAAAACGTTCAATAAAATAATCTCTGCTCCATTTTCCGATACCGGTTTCGTGGGAGGTAATGTTGGCCGAACGCACGATACTTCCATCGGGTTGATGAAAAATAAAGCCCCCGCCGTAGGGTTCGCCAATGACTTTACCGTTTGCTTTTGCCGTATGACATTCGCTACAAAGAGCAGCGGTAGTAATGTATTGTCCATACGCCAGCCGATCCTCGGGCGAGGGCAGGGCCGTTGGTTCGAAATTTTGCGGCATGGTATTGATCAGAATACTGACCGGAAAGTCTGCCACCGATGCTTCGTTGTCTCTTTCAATGGGTTCGAGTGTTCGCAAATAGGCAATTACCGATTTAATATCCTCCGGATCGCTTTGTCCAAAAAGGTGATAAGGCATAATGGGGAAAAGGGCGGTTCCATCTTTACTAACTCCAGTGGTAATGGCGCGGTATAATTCTCCGTCGGTCCAGTCGCCAACGCCATAGGGCGTAATGTTTGGTGCGACAAATTTTCCCGGAAAACCAAATTTCTGATCGAAAACTTCCCCTCCACCGCCTTCGGTTCCAGGAATCATTGGTCCGGCAAATAAACTAAAGTCGCGCTGAGCATGACATTCGGTACATTGCATCACGCTGTTAGCGAGGTAATCACCGCGAGCAATTCGTTCGGGATACAGTTCAATGACCATTTCGGGTGGTGGCCCAACGTCGGGTAGTGCAGATTTAACGTAGGTAATCATTCCGCCGACAGCGACAAAAATAATCACTACAACGGCCAGTAAAACGCGTAACAGCTTTTTCATGATTTGTGGTTTGGTCAGTTAATGGGTCTGTGCAAATGTGCGTATTTCATTGTTTTCTACATTCATCCATTTGGGTGATTTCGACGAAAAAATCATCCGTATCCAATAAATTAATCATGGGCTGGAATAGGGAAATCTTCGGACTTTGGATAACTTAGCGCTCCTAAAATTTCAGAACCTTGCTACCCTTCATAAGACTTCTGCGTCCGTTAAACCTGTTGATTTTAGTACTGACCATGTACTTTATCCGGTTTTTCATTTTGGGAGAAATTCTGGAATCAAACCAGCTTGAATTGCAGATGTCTGAGCTGCAGTTTGCGCTGCTTACTTTATCAATTGTACTTATCGCAGCCGGTGGAAATATCATCAACGATTATTTTGATTTGCGTGCCGACCGCATCAACAAACCGCATCGCATCATAATTGGTGTGCATGTAAAACGCCGAACCGCAATGGCTATCCACATCGCATTTAATGTGATTGGAATAGCGCTGGGAGGTTATCTGGCCTGGGAAGTTGGAATCTGGAAACTGGTGTTGATTCACCTATTTGCTGCGGCCTCGTTGTGGTATTATTCGGTGATTTTTAAACGCGAAATGCTCATTGGAAATATCGTGGTGGCACTGTTGGCTGCGCTGATTCCGCTGACAGTGGGTTTGTTTGAAATCCCTTTGGTCATGGAAAAATACGGTACTGAAGTGCAGGCATTATTTATGCAAATAGACCCCACAGCCGACCCGAATATGTTCTTCAAAGTATTGTACTTTTTTGTGCTTGGCTTTTCGGGCTATGCTTTTTTGCTCACGCTGATTCGTGAAATTCAGAAAGACCTGGCAGACATTCGCGGCGACCGAGTCGTAGGCTGCCGTACCCTTCCTATCGTTATTGGCGAACGACGAGCTAAACTGGTGGTGGTCATTCTGCTTGGTGTAAGTATGGTTATGATTTTAATGACTGCATTTTACCTTTTCAACGACTGGATTACCATCACTTACGTTATCATCACCATTACTCTTCCGTTGTTGCTGTCATTGCTAACCACACTGCGCGCGCGCAGCAGGGAAATGTATGTGCGCGCATTTTCGTGGCTCAAGCTGGCCATGGTCACCGGGTTGGGTTATGCCATCGTATTTAGTCAGTTGGGGCTTTATTAATCGGGTTTTAATCATCCGCTGTTCTGTTTTTGCTCATAACATTTATGTTACAGAAAATCATTCGAAAAAAGATAGTGCTGGGTTCCAAATCTCCCCGCCGACAGCAATTGCTCAAAGAGTTGGGTCTTGATTTCGAAATCCGCACACGCGATACCGACGAAAGCTTCGATTCCAATCTTAAACCCGAAGATATTGCCATGAATCTGGCGCGCATCAAAGCCGAAGCCATCGCAGAAACCCTGTCGCCAGATGAATTATTGATCACCTCCGATACCATCGTTTGCCTCAACAACGAGGTGTTGAACAAGCCCGCCAATTCCGAAGAAGCCCACGCCATGCTCAGGAAACTATCGGGAAAAATGCACCGTGTTTATACCGGCGTTTGTTTACAATCCACAGAAAAGCAGCAAGTGTTTGTTGACGAAACCCGCGTTTTCTTCCGAGAACTGAACGATGCTGAAATTACCTATTACGTAAAGCAATACCAACCATTTGATAAAGCGGGAGCCTACGGCGCGCAAGAGTGGATCGGATATATCGGAGTGGAGCGCATCGAAGGCTCGTATTTTAATGTGATGGGCTTGCCGCTGCACAAACTGTATCTCCAGCTTAAGCGTTTTTGATGCCGCTCCCGTTGTAAAAGCCTTATTTTTGTCTTAAAATCACAGAAAAATGAAGAATCTATTATTATCAGTTGCATTTGTTTTTAGTGTATTCACTGTTTCTGCCCAAAAAGAGTTTTACGGAAAAGACATTCCCGCCAGTATAAAAGGTTCTACGCTTGCGGTGGTGATGGACGGATCAGATCGTTACAATGAACAACTCAGAGATGCAGTAAATCAACATTGGAAATACACCGCCGTGGAGTTTATCGATGAGGCTACTTTTGAACAGTATAAATCCAATGCTTCCTATTCATTTTTCTTTGTCCAGAGCGGTCAGGTTAACGGCTACGATACCGATTTTTTTACGCTGGCCATCGGAAACCGCAGAAAGAGCGAACAGCCGCTGATACTAAAAGAGCTTATTGTCGATACGGACAAAATCAACAAAGACGGTGCGCCGATGGTACACCTTTATGTTCAGCACATGCAGCATTACATCAATGGCGTGGAATCTGGGAACATCACCGACCGCACTTTTTCTGACCGTGTCATTTCAAAAGAAACCTATCGTATTAAGGAAATGCCGTTGCTGGCTACAGAAAAAGACTTGGAAGAATCCATTCGAAGCCAGGCAAAACAAAAAGAATTTTATCCCGGTGAAATTCAAACAGTGAGCCGCGAACGTGTGAATGAAGCCGTTTTAAAGAATGAATCAGTAGCGGTGGTCGACGTTATCCTTACCGGATCGCGCAACAACATGTATAGCTACAAGCGAATTTACGATGCCGCCACCGGCGAGTTGCTGTATCGCCAGGACACCGAATCGCTGCATGGAAAAAAGCAGGGGTTGACCGACGACGATCTGAAATCACTTCACAAAGCGCGCTGATGCTCAAACTCGATGTGCTGGCATTCGGTGCTCACCCCGATGACGTAGAGCTCGGTGCTGGAGGAACCTTAATCCGCCTGGTAGAACAAGGCAAGAAAGTGGGGATTGTGGACATCACCCGAGGACAACTGGGCAGTCGCGGAACCGTTGCCGACCGTGAAAAAGAAGCGGCTGATTCGGCTAAAATCATGGGGTTGCACGCACGTGAAAACCTCGGATTTGAAGACGGTTTATTTGTAAACGACCAACGCCACCGCGCGGCAGTTATTCAGATAATTCGTCACTATCAACCGGATATCTTGCTGGCCAATGCCGTGGCCGATCGGCATCCCGACCACGCCAAAGGAGCGGAGTTGCTCAACGAGGCCGCTTTTCAATCGGGATTGCGGGCGCTGAAAACAACCTTCAAGGGCGAAGAACAGCAGCATTGGCGGCCGCGCGTGGTTTATCACTACATCCAAGATCGTTATCTGAAACCCGATGTTGTAGTAGATATTACCGATCAGTTTGAAAAGAAAATGGAAGCCGTTCGCGCTTTCAAAACGCAGTTCTACGATCCGAACAGCAGCGAACCACAAACCCCGATCTCCTCGCCGCAGTTTATCCATTTTCTCGAAGCCCGTGCACGCGAAATGGGACGAATAATTGGAACAGAATTCGGAGAGGGATTTGTAACGCAAAGAACGCCGGGAGTCAGCGATCTAACGGTGTTGTTGTAATTCAACCCCCTATTTTTTTGCGCAGTTGATGAATGAACTGGTGAACACTAAACCGGTAAACTTTTCCGTCGATCAGCGTTTGGTTGCCCCAACGACTTAGCGTGTGTAATCCGTGATGATATGGCGCCACAGGATCAATTTTCTTTATCGTCCGTTCGCTAAATTCCGTTGGAGAAATGCGCTCAATTTCGTTGATGACCACCGCAGCGCCGTAACATCGATTACAATCCTGTGCGGGTCGATACCACTTGTGGTCAACCTGAAATAAATTCCCCGCCGGCCGGGCGTTGTTGACATCCCACTTTACCGGATTGTTTTGGTGCGGCTCAAACGGCCCGAAAGGGGAGTCGGCGTGATAGAGATATAGGGCGGTATTGGACAGCGGTCGCTGCGTACAAAACAGCCACCAGCGACCGTCGATTTCTGCCAGCGTAGCATCGGCCATCTCGATGTTTTCCATCAACACCCGCTTAACCTCAAACTGTTGCTGATCTTCGTTAAACTGAAAAAGCATCAACTTGCGGTCTTCTATGGTTTCTGGAATGGCATAAATCCCACCCTGATATTCAAAAACAAAAGGGTAGGAGCAGTGAAAGGGCAATTCGGGAAAGACATTTACAGCGTTGAGATCGGCGTCTACCGTTCCAATTTTTCCACGTCTTTTTTGTTGATCATAAAGCTCATAGAGCAAGTACAACCGGTTGCCATGAGTAAACCCAAACGGATCGGCACGAAAATACCGGCTTTTTTGTTTGGGCAACCAATTCACTACTGCCAGATCGTTGTCCAAAATCTTTTCAATGGGCTGGTTGATGATACCCACATTCCACTGTTCGGGCAGAAACAACTGCCGGTAATGAAATACGCCTTTATTCCTGATCAATTTGCCGATGAATTTCAGCATCGTTCGGTTTTCGGGAAAGCGATAAATCGGTGCTTGTGTGCGCGTCGGCTTTAGTTTCGCGGGTTGAATGATTCCGCTGAGGATGTCGCGCGCCACTTGTAGCGGCCAGTGAGCGGTGTGCTTCAACAGTTCGTTGTGCGTCTCTGCCAGTGAATGAAGCGTTATGTGAAAATGACCTTTTTTGAGAATGATTCCTCCGTCGAGGGTTTCGGTGAGGCGGTGCAGAATGGCCCCACAAGAAGTTTTGCCGTGCAGTGTTTCCCAAAATGCCGGTGGTCCACCGCGGTAATACTGCTCATCTCCGTGGTGAAACGACCAAACGCCGTAATGAGCAGCATTTAAAATACTTCCCCGAATAATGTTGAATCCAAAGCGAAGCAGAAAATCGGGTTGATGGCTTTTGATGCGATCGATATCCTCGGGAGTGAAATATTGCGAAAAGCCCTTCTGTTCAACCTTACAGCGAATAACCGGAATGTCGTCGATCCAGTTGGGACGAACGGCATCCATCATTTCTATCCGGTGAAAAAACCGTCGGTAAATTTTATACAGCGTTCGCCGGTCAAATCGTTGGAAGCCTTTTTTTTGCGGAAGCGAACTGGTGGGCTTTTCCGGTATAATGAGCAGAACGGGTTTTAAGCGTGAATCGCTGAGCAGCATGCTGATGGATTTTTCCTGCCACCGCTGCATTTCAAAATCATTCATCAATATGCCGAACCGCAATTCGCTCATAATTTGGCTATTTGGAAATACAGGTTTTCGTATTGCGAAATGATGGTTTCGGTATCAAACTGGCTGCGAATACTTTCGGTCATTTGGTGGTGAGAATAATCACCGAAGGTTTCGCTCATCTTGATAATCGCGCCATCCAATTGATTGGGATCGTCGCGATCGATGAGCAGTCCGTATTCTTCGCGAAACCAATGTTCTGGACCTCCGCAGCGCGTAACAATCACCGGTTTTCCCGAAGCCACGGCCTCGGCAGATACTACAGAAAAAGTTTCCGTTCGGCTGTTGGTGATCACAAAATCCACTGTGGCCAGAAAAGCCATGACTTCCGGTTGAATTTTTTGGCCGAGAAAGGTAACACAGTCCGTAAGGTTCAGATCCTGGCTGATTTTTTTTAGCATTTCGGCATCTTTGCCGTCGCCCACAATTTTAAGCTCAAATGAAGGCAGCTTTTCTTTTAGCCGATGAATGGCTTGCAGTACACCACTGATGTTTTTTATTTCATCAACCAGATCAGCAACCATTGCGATTTGAATTTTATCAGAATCGCGCGGTGCCGGCTCCGTGGAATTAAATTCAACGAGGTTGGGAATCACTTTCACATCATCGCGTTGCGATATCACCGACAGGGATTTCGCCAATGGCGGAGATACGGCCACAAGGTGTGCTGCGGAACGGCAAACTTGTCTGATGGCTCTTTTGCGAATGCCCGATAGCGCGTTCTCGCGTAGAAATACAGAACTGTGTTCGGTGAGCATCCACGGAATTTCCCAGTGTTGAGAGAAATTTCCGGCAAACAGCGCTGGGCGAATTAAAACCTGCGCGTGAACCAGGTGCGGCGGAATGCGTCTGGCAAGCATTTGCACCACTCCTTTGTCGAGTGCGCTGCGGTGCCGATTGAAATTGATCAATTTGTGAAGCGGTGCAAGGGGCGTTGTTGCTGGCGGATAAGGCACCCGAATTTCGAGCAGATTTCCATTTTCTATTACTTCGGTCTTTGCTTCCCGAGAAGTCTGGTAGGGATAAACCACCGAAATCAGATGACGCTCAGCCATTTTCTCCGCAAACAGTGCTATAAAATTCCCAAGCTGTGGGTCTTCCGGATGAGGATACCACTTTGGGAGAATCAACACATGTAAGGCCCTGTTTGTCATAGCCGGCGAAAATTACGCAAATAAAGGTGCTTTTTGTCAATGAAAAATTGGATTAGATTTTAGATTAAATCTATATTTGCACTCCCTAAATCGACGGCCAACAGGCCAAAATTGCAAAAGTTTCGATGATGGGGTTATAATGGTGGTTGTAGCTCAGTTGGTTAGAGCGCCTGATTGTGGTTCAGGAGGTCGTGGGTTCGAGACCCATCTTCCACCCGAAACAAAAGCCTTTCGAATTTTACGAAAGGCTTTTTGCGTTTTTATGCTTTGGTGAAGGTGGATTTCTCTTCGTTTAACCATGCCAGGGCAGCGCGGTGTAATAGTTTTTCTTTGGTTGCTGCATCGTATGGCATGCTGTTGATCAGTTTACCGGGTTCGAGCTCGCCCAATGGAAAGGGATAGTCGGTGCCCAGCGCAATTTTATCTGGCCCGATTAATTGAATAATGTAATCCAATGCAGCAGGGTCGTGCACCAGCGAGTCAATCCAGAATTTTCCGAGATAGGAGCGGGGATTCACGTTGTTATCCACCGCACATAAGTCAGGACGAACATTAAAACCGTGCTCGATTCTGCCGATGGTAGCCGGAAAACTTCCTCCGCCGTGCGCAAAGGCGACCCGCAATTTTGGCAGCCGCTCGAATACACCGCCAAAAATCATCGAGCAAATGGCCAGCGAACTTTCTGCCGGCATTCCCACCAGCCAGGGCAACCAGTATTTGTCCATCTTTTCTTTGCCCATCATGTCCCACGGATGAACAAATACCGCCATATCGTGATCCTGACAAGCTTCAAAAACCGGAAATACACTGGGGTCGCTCAGGTTCCAGTCGTTGATGTGCGAACCGATTTGAATTCCTCGCAACCCGATTCTTTTGCAGCGTTCCAGTTCCTGAATGGCCAGATCGGGTGCTTGCATGGGCAAAGTTCCAAGACCGACAAAACGGGTGGGGTAGCGGTCAACAATTTCGGCGATGTGATCGTTCAGAAATTTGGCTACTTCCAGTGTATCCTGGGGTTTAGCCCAGTAACTAAACATTACCGGCACGGTCGATAGCACTTGAACATCCACATGGTGCGATTTGCATTCTTTCATACGTGCTTCGGCATCCCAGCAGTTGTCTTCCACTTCCCTGAAAAACTTGTCGTCCATCATCATCCGGGCGCAACACGGTTTGTGGTGATCGAGGTGAATGAATCCGCCATAACCAAAACGCTCTTTGAAGTTGGGAATATTTTCGGGTAAAATGTGGGTGTGGATGTCAATGGTAAACACGATAGTTGTTTTTGAAGATTTCTTCAAAGATAAAAAAGCCGGCGGAGCGGTTTTGGGCCGATGGGGAAATGTTAATCGTTGATCACGGTCGGGCAATCACCAGGCGGCTGGTGGCTACGACCTCCACCGCATCGTGGCGCGTTAGCCGGGCAAAGTACATCCCCACAGGAAGGTGGCTCAATTCGAGTTCGAGATGACTATCGGTGGTTTGGTATTGGTGCATCACAGCACCATTAATGCTGATTATTTCGAGCGTATGTGGCCGCGACTGGCTGTTGTTGAATCGAAAGAGGACGGTGGATTGAACCGGATTGGGTGAGATTTGTAGGGTTTCGGAGCTGAAATCGTGCAGGGTAATTTGGCGCGTGGCAGAATACCCTTGTAAACCGAGCTCCAGCCGGTAGTAATTGGTTTGGTTAAACTGTGGGTGATCATCTACAAACGAAAATGGCTGGGCGAAATTGGCGCTGCCGCAAATTCCCGGAATGTAACCGATTTCTTCGAAGTGAATGTTGTCAGCGCTGCGTTCGATTCGAATGCCGTTGCAGGTATAGCCACGGGCAATAATCCATTTCAAAAAGACTTCCTGTTGGTGTTGAATCACCGAAAAATCATCGAGCGACACCCCTTGAGCGAAGGTAAATCCAAAGGAGCAGAAAATGGCCAATATGCTGATTGCGATGCGCTTCATGTATTGCAAAGATAGCGAATTTCAGCAGAAAGTGGGGGAGAGTCAAAGTGGATTGATTTTGATTGGTTGCGGTTCGACTCTTAAAACCCGCATCAACACCACTGCCTCATCGAGATAAATGATGAACCCTACTGCTTTAGCATTTCAATCTCATGACGTAAGTCGTCCACTTCCTGCTTCAGCTCTTTTAGCGCTTCAATAAGTACAGGAATCAGCAATGTATATCCGTTTGAATGTAGGACGTAAGATGTTTACGTAGTGAGTGAGGAAGTTTGCTGAAAATCTCAAAAAATGAACGCAAAAGAATTTTTCAATCAATTCCTTGACGAATCCGCAGGCGTTGCGCACATGAGAGTACAGCGAGAAAATAACGACTTGAAATGTAGAAAGTGTCCATCTAAAAGGCTGAGTTGGCTGAGCACTGTACATCGCTGGGAGTGCATGGACTGTAAGGCAAAGACCACCATTCGCAGCGGCACGATTATGATGCATAGCAAATTGCCCATTGACATCTGGTATTACTGTATGTTCCTGATGGCAAGTACCACAAAGCCAATTTCGGCCAAAGACATGCTACAACGACTGGGATGGAAGCGCTATGAACCGATATGGTACATGATGCAGAAAATTCGACTGGCAATGGGCTCTGAGAACGCGAAAATAAGACTGCAGGGAACAGTCGAATTTGATGATGGCTTCTTTACTGTTCACAAACGCGAGAAGAATCCTGATCAACACCTTTTCAATAGTGGAAGAGGTAATGAGCGCAAACAACTTGTGCTTATTGCTATTGAATCGATTAAACGCAACAAACCTAAACGCAGAAAAGACCTTACGGAGAACACTCGTGCTGGAGTCCTTCGTATGCAGCAGCTGCCAAACTTCAGAGGCGAAAACTATTCTAAACTTGCTAAACGGCTGCTTGACAGAACTGCTGTCGTTAATTCTGACTGCAATCCGAGCTACAATAGTATCGCAGAACACGTTACTAAACACAATCCCACCAAAGCCGACCCCAATAAAGCAACGAAAGCTCTTCCTTGGGTACATATTGCCATCAGTAATGCAAAACGGAATTTTCTGGGAATTTATCATCACCTCTCTGATGTGTGGCTTCAGACCTATTTGGATGAGTTCTGTTATAAATTTAACACCCGATTCGATCGTAAAACCGGTGTTTTACAGCTATTTCAAGCTGTTGCATTAAATCGTCTACATCGATACGGATAAACATTATTTATTTTTATATTGTGAAACTTTAACTTAATTTATTTTTTAATGAATAATATTTTAAAAAAACCAGTCAGAATTTTATTGATTCTCGCAATCACTTTTCAATCAACTGCTTGTATGACCACCAAAACAAGTGTAGGTGTGTATAGAGAAATTCCAGGTGACACCTATACTTATGCCAAGGGCAAACAAATGTGGGTTTTCTGGGGATTGATTCCATTAGGAAGGACCAGTGTGAACACGCCAAGTGATGGAAATTGTGAGGTCATTACGAGATACAATTTCGGAGATCTGTTAATTTCAGGATTAACCGGTGGCCTTTTTATGTCATACACCATTAAAGTTGTAGCCAAACGACAATATCAAGGAGATTTACCTTCTACTAACAAGCTTCATCATGTTTGGGATGAGGCTCATCTTGCTGAATAATTAAATGTTGTAATTAAGTAATAACCAAATTTTTAACTAAACAAAATGAAAAAATCATTTAGGTTTTCTGTTCCATTATTATTGGCTTTCGCCTTATTCACACTAAGTGGATGTAAAAAAGAAGAAGTTGTTGGTCCACAAGGTCAACAAGGTCCGCAAGGAAATGCTAATGTTCATTCGGTGGATTTTACCATGTATTATGGATCTTGGTCTGGCAGTCAAAATGAGGGATGGGAGGCAACATATAATTGGAATGTATTAACCGAAGAAATGGTAAACAAAGGTGGTATCTTTGTATATGTGGAGACGGAAGCAAATACCTTCATGCTAATGCCTTTTTCTTTACCAGTAACAGGAGGATTTGTTTCAGTAGTTTCCGCATTTAGAACAGGTGAATTAGGGCTGATCTATCTGCCCAGCTCTAATGTTAGTATAACTAATCCAGGTGTTCGAAGGTTTCGCGCCGTAGCTATTTCACCAAAGTCTATGGAGTTGGGTGATGATCACGTTCAAGAGCTAATCGCCCAAGAATTAAAAAAGTGATTTGATTTTTGATTATCAAAGTAAAGCGGAGCATTATGGTTCCGCTTTTTTTTTGCCATTGGTTTTTTTAGCAACAAGTTCATTCGTTTTTTATACTGCTAATAATATTAACTTGCACAAAATCAGCCAACGTTATGAAAATCATTACCCTTCTATTTGCATTTTTGTCCATCGCGGCAACAGCCCAAATTGATAGTACAAAATCGATTATGCTGCAAGGTGAACCGATATTTTCTGTGGAACAGCACAGGGACATTACCCTGCTCGAATACCGATCTAGCAAAAACCTGCAATCGGCCGGCACTTTTTATCTGGTCGGATTGGTAGCTCCAGCCATTACTTCCCTCGCACATTTCGCGTTGAATCAAGAGTCACCTGTATTATTGGGAATAGGCGGTGGAATTGGGTTGGTTTGTTTCGTTGGGGGAAGTATTTCCCTTATCAGTGCTGGCAAAAGCGCCAAAGAAGCCAACAGGATTAAGCGGCGGGCATTGCAAGACGCCTATGCTTCCGGACGGATGAGATAGCACCCGTTTAGTTTAGACAGAATTGGAAGCTAATCCGATATCCGTTTTAAGAAAAAATAGCACTGAGTTTTGCTAATCAAAAACTATATCGTAATATTGCGATATAACAATGTAGTGAAAAAATGGGAACGATTAAAACAGCGCATTTTACAGAAAAACAGAATCAAATGGCTCAGATCGCTAAGGCTTTGGGTCATCCAGCCAGGGTGGCCATTATCGAGCACTTGTTAAAAGTGAACGCCTGTATAGGCAACGAAATCCTCGAAGAGATTCCATTGGCACAACCCACCATTTCGCAACATTTAAAAGTACTGAGAGATGCGCAACTCATCAAAGGGACTGTTGAAGGAACCGCCATTAATTATTGCATAAACGAAACTACTTTTGAGTTGTTGAGCCATTATTTCAAAAACATCTCTGACAATGTTATACATCAAAATTGTTGTTAATCCTTAAATAAAAATGCCATGCAAACCGATAAAGAAATCAAAGAAATGGTAAGGCAGAAATACAGTGAAATTGCCTTGCAAGATAAAGAAACCAATACCTCATCTTGTTGTGGAGCCGGAGGCTGTAGCACTGAGGTATATAATATTATGAGTGAAGAATACACCGATCTCAAAGGCTATAATGTCGATGCCGATCTGGGTTTGGGCTGTGGTTTACCCACTGAATTTGCACTGATCAAAGCAGGAGACACCGTTATTGATCTCGGAAGTGGGGCGGGAAATGATTGCTTTGTGGCAAGAGCGGTAACAGGCGAAAAAGGAAAAGTGATCGGAATCGATTTTACCGAAGCCATGATTCATAAATCACGCGCAAATGCCGAAAGGTTGGGCTATAATAATGTAGAATTTCGACAGGGAGATATTGAGAATATGCCGGTTTCGGATAATGTCGCAGATGTGGTAGTGAGTAATTGCGTGCTGAATCTGGTGCCCAACAAACAAGCCGTGTTTCAAGACTTATTCAGGGTGGTTAAACCCGGCGGTCATTTTAGCATTTCTGATATTGTATTGACCGGAGATTTGCCGGAAAACATAAAAAATGCCGCCGAAATGTATGCTGGTTGCGTGGCCAGTGCCATCGATAAGGACCAATATCTGGCTTACATACAAAACGCAGGGTTTGCCAATCTGAAAATCCAAAATGATAAAGCCATTGTTATCCCAAATGATATTTTGAAAAATTATTTGAATGAAAACGAAATCGAGCAATACAACGCCCGCGAAACCGTGATTCGAAGTATTACGGTCTATGCAGAAAAGCCTGTGAATACTTGTTCGCCGAATTCCGGTTGCTGTTAAAACCCTTTCCTTGTGCAGCCGAAAATCGGTCCATTAATCGAAGTGCCCGTACTCATTTTATTGGTAAAAGTCAGTTTATACCTCAAGAGAAAACACGCCACAAATTGAAAAGGAGAATTTTAGTACTCTGTACTGGAAACAGTTGCAGAAGTCAAATGGCCGAAGGTTACTTACGACATTTTGCCGGAGATAAAGCAGAGGTGTATAGCGCGGGAGTGGAAACCCATGGCGTCAACCCCGGCGCTATTGCTGCTTTGGAGGAAGACGGGCTCGATATCGCTCATCACACATCAAATCACATCGATGAGTATGTTGACATCCACTTTGACTTTGTTATCACTGTTTGTGACCATGCCAGTGAGCGTTGTCCTTATTTTCCGAATCACGCAAAACGATTTCACAAAAACTTTCCCGACCCGGCAAAAGCAGCAGGAAGTGAAGTGGAAGTCAAAGAGGAATTTAGACGGGTTCAACAGGAAATCAAGATTTATTGTCGGGATTTTATAGAAACAAACTTTTAGTCAAAGTCTTCAATGGAAATAGTAGTCATTGTATGCTCTGCTTTCGTTGTAGCCCTGCTCACTTTTTTCTCGGGTTTTGGATTGGGCACCTTGCTCACTCCGGTTTTCATGATTTTCTTTCCGGTAGATTTAGCCATCGCCATGACCGCCATTGTGCATCTATTCAACAATCTTTTCAAATTGTTGTTGGTGGGTCGAAATGCTGACAAAACGGTATTACTTCGCTTTGGTGTTCCTGCAATTTTTGCGGCCTTGCTTGGCGCCTGGTTGTTATTGTACATTCCTGATGCACAACCCTTGTTTACCTATAGAATTTTAGGAAGAAGCTTTGAAGTTTATGCAGTTAAATTCACCATTTCTATATTGCTAATCATTTTTGCCGGTATGGAATTGATTCCTTTTTTCAGTCGATTGCAATTTGGAAAGGACAAATTGGCCATCGGTGGTGCGTTGAGTGGTTTTTTTGGCGGTCTGTCGGGCAATCAGGGCGCACTGCGAAGTGCCTTTCTCATCAAAGCCGGACTTTCAAAAGAAGCATTTGTTGGAACGGCCGTGGTGGTTTCAACCCTTGTCGATTTCACCCGCTTAGGCGTCTATGCCACAAGATTTTCAAAAACGGGTTTGATCGATAATTTGAACCTGGTGATTTGGGCAACACTTGCCGCCATCATAGGCGCATATCTGGGCAATAAACTGTTGAAAAAAATCAGTTTGCGCTTTTTACAAATCATTGTTGCCATCATGTTGATACTGCTCTCGCTCGCTTTGGGATCGGGCCTGATTTAACCCACTTAGCGCATTAGACAGTGCAAGAATCTCCAAACGCTTTGCATTCAAACGAAACAAGCTGGAAAACAAATGGGCTTATTATTTTATTCACAACAAACAAAACCCATCAAAACTTCGCGCAGGGCACAATCCGTCGCTTCAGTTTTTTGCGGTTGTTGGTTATTTCGTAAATCACCGCAATTTCGTGTGCTCCGCCGCTGTGCCCCGAAAGACGGCTCATGGTAAGGTCATAGCTATATCCAAACGACAACCCGGTTTTGAATTCATAGCCGAGCATAATCACCATCGACTCGTTGTTCTGATACCCCGGCTGATAGGGCTTGAAAGGAATTCCACGGTACCATAAACCTGCGTTGATTCCGTGAATTGAATAAATAGCGCCGATATCCATTTGGTCCCATTTTCCTTGTGCCTTGTAGTTGGCCATTAGGCGCAAACTTTTGCGGTTGGGGCTTTCCTTAAAAGCAGCAATCGGCAAAATCCATCCAGTGTGAACAGAAAACCGCATTGGGATAATATCCTCACTACCGGTGACCGATTGGTTGGGTTTATTGAAGTGATGCAATGAAACACCAGCCCAAATATTATCGTCGTAATACATGATGCCCGCCGAGATGTCAGCGTAATAAGTCACCGGAAACATTCTCAGGTCGTCGCGACTCACCGGACTCTCGTTAATGACCTGATCGGCAAATAGCAACTTGCTGTTGTCGAACTGTCGTTGACCGTATCCAGCTTCAATGCCCAATGCCAAACTCGACTTGCGGGTGATGGCCAGGTGCTGGCTGTACTTAATGGCCACCAATGAATTGCTCAGCTTGTGGGTTCCCGCCACATCGCGCACAAATGAAACGCCCAGTCCACCGCGCAAATCGTGGATATAGAAATCGGCTCCGGCGCCCATCGCCTGATAGTTGTTATCTATTCCAGGCCATTGGTTGCGGTAATTGAGCGAAAATCGCGGTCCGGCCGTAGATCCGGCAAATGCAGGATTCAGATACAACGGCGTGCTGTATGGCTGAGAAAATTGGATATCCTGCGACACCACAGTCAACTGACTAGCTGCCAGTAGCAATATGAATAGGTAGCTGTATTTCATCATCTGAACAAGGTTAAGTCACCAACTTTGGTTATTTCAGCTCCATCACTGAATACAAATTCTATTTTGTACACGTACACATCCATCGGAGAGGGCGCATCGCGATACCAGCCATTCCATCCGTAGTTGATGTCTTCACTTTCGAATATGATTTCACCCCACCGATTAAAAATGGTCATCCTAAACTCATCGACATAATCGGCAAAAGGATAGAAAATGTCGTTGTTTGGATTATTCGGATCGTAGTAGCCATTGTTGTTCCCTGTGGGAGTAAAGGCATTTGGAATATTAATGTTGTACGATGGTTTGATCAAAACACGATGACTCACACTGTCCACACACTGGTAGCCATTCTCTACTACAAGCGTCACTTGATACGTTCCGATATCCGAATAAGCGTGAACCGGATGCAGCAAGCCCGATGTAGTGGCATCGCCAAAATTCCACCAATACGTTAGGTTCGATCCCTGAGACTGGTTGGTGAACGTTATCTCGGGGTGATTAATTTCCGTTTCCCAAGGATTGGCGGTAAAGGCAGCAGAAGGTGACGGCTTAACAATAACCAGTGACGAATAGGCCGATTTGGCATTACAACCGCCAAAGCTGGTCACCGACAAATCTACAGTGTGTACGCCGGGTTCGGTAAACAAGTGATTGAACGTATGACCGCTGAAATGCTGCTGTTCGTTCACTGTCCATACCCAAGAGTGATTCGCCGGATCGTTGATCGTGTCGCTGAAAGTTACACGCAGATCCTCACAACCTTCGGCCATTACAGCCGGCAGATCAGCCACCGGAATGGGAAGGATAACCACCGGAACTTCAGCCTGAACGCTGTTGCCGCATTGATCGGATACCGTTACCGTATAGTCCTGCGATTCGTCGGGACTTACAACATGCGGTCCTGAAGTTGAAGGCAGGTTGTGGCTCCATTCATAGCTGTATGGTGGCCAGACGCCGGAATAGTTGGCCGCCACGGTAGTCGATGCGCCCAAACAAACCGCATCTCCGCTGATGGTGCTGAGTTGATCGGCAGTCATCGTCATCACGGTAACGGCAAGCGTTTGAGTATCGGTTGCACAGCCATTGGCATCAACCGCATACACGGTAAAATTGGTGCTTTCGGTTAGCGACACGCTTTGTTCAGGATTGGTATTATTGGTATGGCTCCAGATGTAGCTGAAATCACCCACACCACCCGTAGCCTGAGCCGAAAGTGCAAAAGGCGCTTCTGGACAAACCAATGAAACAGCCGAAGCGCTAATGGAAACTGGCGAGGGCTCCTCAATGGTAAATTGCAAACTGTCGCTGCAACCATGCACATCGGTTACTTTAACCTGGTGAACCCCGGGAGTAAGGTTACCAGCAACATTGCCGGTGCTAGAACTTGAAGACCATTCGTACTGAAAGGCCGGAGTTCCTGAAGCTACCGAAACGGCTACTGCTCCGTTGTTTTCCCCAAAGCACTGCACATCGCTCTGGTTATCTATCGTGAGTTCCGGCAGCGGATTTACAACAACGGTGATATTCCTGGTGATTTCGTTTCCACAGAAATCGCTAATGGTAACGGTGTAGGTGGTGGTTTCGGTCGGTGAAACCTCATGCGGTCCGGTGGTAGATGGCAAATCGTGACTCCAGGAGTAATTATAGGGTTGGTGAACGCCGAAGTACAAGGCAGAAATGGTGGTCGACTCTCCTGCACAATAAGGGTCACCGGGAATTACAAACAACAATTCTTCGGTCATAAAAGCCACTTCAACAGTCAGTTCAATGGTTTCAGTAACACATCCGTTTTCGTCCGTTGCATAAACAGTATAAGTGGTAGATGATGCTGGTGAAACAGTGTGCGCTGCCGCATTCGCCAGGTTTTGATTCCAGTGATAGGTGTAGTTTCCGGTACCGCCCGTAGCAACAGCAGAAAGCGTGACTTCCTCTCCCGGACAAATTAAATCGTTAGCGTTGGCACTAAGTTCAAGCAGCGCGGGTTCTTCGATGGTGAAAATCACCTCCGAGCTACAGTATTCAGCATCGGTTACCACTACAGTATAGGTTCCCGGCGTGAGGTTTTCGGCAGCATGACCGGTATGGCCGTTGCTCCAGTTGTACGAATATGGCGGCGTTCCGCTTGAAACGTTAAGCTCGGCGGTTCCGTCGTTGTTGCCATAGCACGAAATGTGGTTAATATTCACTTCAATTTCAGGCAATGGATTGATCACCACTTCGATTTGGGCCTGCACCTGATTTCCACAATCGTCCTGAACAGTAACGGTATAAACCGTTGTTTCCACGGGATTGACACTGTGCGGGCCGGGGCCGTTGGGCAGTCCGTGACTCCAGGTATAGGAGTAGGGCGGGTGAGCGCCGTCGTAAAAAGCCTCCACTGTTGTGCTTTCCCCAGAACAAACCGCAGGTCCGGCGGTAAGGGTGAGCAAATCTTCGCTCATCAGAATAACTTCAACAGTCAATTCAATGGTTTCAGTAACACATTCGTTTTCGTCCGTTGCATAAACAGTATATGTGGTGGAAGATGCTGGTGAAACAGTGTGCGCTGCCGCATCCGCCAGGTTTTGATTCCAGTGATAGGTGTAGTTTCCGGTTCCGCCCGTAGCAACAGCCGAAAGCGTGACTTCCTCTCCCGGACAAATCAAATCGTTAGCGTTGGCACTAAGTTCAAGCAGCGCGGGCTCTTCGATGGTGAAAATCACCTCCGAGCTACAGTATTCAGCATCGCTTACCACTACAGTATAGGTTCCCGGCGTGAGGTTTTCTGCCACATGACCGGTATGGCCGTTGCTCCAGTTGTACGAATATGGCGGCGTTCCGCTTGAAACGTTAAGCTCGGCGGTTCCGTCGTTGTTGCCATAGCACGAAATGTGGTTAATATTCACTTCAATTTCAGGCAATGGATTGATCACCACTTCGATTTGGGCCTGCACCTGATTTCCACAATCGTCCTGAACAGTAACGGTATAAACCGTTGTTTCCACGGGATTGACACTGTGCGGGCCGGGGCCGTTGGGCAGTCCGTGACTCCAGGTATAGGAGTAGGGCGGGTGAGCGCCGTCGTAAAAAGCCTCCACTGTTGTGCTTTCCCCAGAACAAACCGCAGGTCCGGAGGTAAGGGTGAGCAGGCTTTCATTCATGTCGATCACTGTTACATTTAAGGTAATGGTTTCGGTAATGCATCCATTATCGTCCATGGCATAAACGGTGTATTCAGTGTCCGCTGTTGGGCTGATTATTGCCGTTTCTGAGGTTTCTGACGTGTGGCTCCAGTGATAGGTGAAGTTGCCTGTGCCGCCAGATGCCGTTGCCGTGAGTGTTGAGTTCGAACCGATACATATCAGTTCCTCTGTCGACGCAATAATTTGCACCGGCGAAGGCTCGTTGATATCAAATGAAATGGTTGTTGAACAGTTGTTCACATCGATGATTTGAACGCTGTAGTTTCCGGCTTCAAGATCGGTAGCTGATGCACCCTGATCCCAACCGTTTGACCAGATAAAGGTGTATGGAGTGGTTCCTCCGCTGATTAAAAGCTCAGCACTTCCATCACCAGCTCCAGTGCATGAAATATCTGTTGCTGATACTTCTACTTCAATTTCGGGATACACCATGAGGTCAACAAGGAATAAGGTGTCGCACACTTGGCCTCCGGGCATGAGCACTTCGTAGAGATTGGCCTCGCTCACTTCGGTTCCGTCAGGTAGAATATAGGTAGATCCCGGGCAAATGGAAGCTGCTAATGGCACTTGAACCGGTGGAAGCACATTAAGATTAACGGTGTAGACACTATCGCAGCCGCTTTCTGTGACGAATTCAAAAACATAGTTTCCTGAGATCGACTGCTCCGAACCGTCGGGCATGGTATAGCTGTGATTTGAACAGATTTCGGCATCGAGTTCAAAATGATAATCCGGAAAAAAGTCCAGGGTCAGGGTCACCACGCTATCGCAACCACCGGAAGTGATGTACTCAAAAACATATTCTCCTGGAGTAGCGGTTGTGCTGTTGTCTGGCAGGGTGTAGCTTTCTCCCGGACACAGCCCGTCGGCCATGTGTATGTCGTATGAAGCCTCTTCTACAATAACACATTCAATGGTGGTTTGGCCCAGTGCATCAGTAATTTCAACACAATACTCACCGGCACAAAGACGCGTGGCGGTTTGTGTGGTTTGATGCTGCGGATCGTCCCATAGATAAGTGAAAGGAGCAAGACCATCCTGCGGATTGACCGTTGCGGTACCGTTGCATACCGTGAATTCAACATTTACACATGCCGCGTTGCAGGTGGCATAAGTAGGTGTTCCGGGACCGTCCCAGCTACCACCGTCGGGAATTCTTCGCAGACTTTGCCCCTGATAGATGGCAGCCGATACATTCAGAATGTAGTTTTTTCTATCGGCGGGAAATCCGTTATAGCTCACCAGTCCGCCGCTCAAACTACAGCCGTCGATTTCCGGAACACAGGGCTCAAGGTTGATATTCGCCATGCTGGCCCATGAAACAGCATCCTGTGGAACGCCATCGCTGTCGTAAAATCCAAACCATCCGCCCGCGTTGGGAAACCACAGGCGGCTACCATCTCCCACACAAACACCTTCACCAGTAACGACCAGTTCAACCACATTGCCACCGTTTTCTACCAACAAGTGATTCGGAACAGATGCCGCATTAACTCCGCGGATCATGGCAAAGCCAGCCGGCGGAATAATCGTTCCGGGAGGAATGACATAACCACCGGGATAGGGTGATGAGTCATCGGCATTGTTTCCGAGATAGTAACACGAAATATCAATGGGATTACAAATGTCGGGGTTGTATAATTCAATCCATTCTCCGCGTTGTGAATTTTGACCGCCCCACATCGAACCGTCGAAGGAGCTCGGCGAAAGCATCAGTTCATTAATGAGAATACTTGGACCGTCGTAGTTACAAGCGGTTCCGTCGCAAATGGTGTTTACCGTGGTGGACATTTCTGCGCTAACTTGTGCAGAGGTTGTGAAGGGTAATGCGCTAAAAATAAGCGCTGTTGCGACAAAAATCAGGTGAATAAAGGCTCGATGATTAATCATAAGGCTGTCCCATTTCATAAACTATTATTACGTGATGCTGCCCTTATGGTTTCGGAATTTTAGACTTGACTGGGGATTAGTAGCATAACTGACTCTTGTCCAGAAGCTGATTCCTACTGTTGTGTTTTGCCGGTGAATTTCTTCCAGAATGTTACACTGTTGTTTTCTATCTTGATAAAAAAAATACCTTTGAGCCCGCACTGGTAGATCCTATTTATGCAAGGTCAGTTATCAAAAGACAAATCAATCGGTGAAATGAAACTGATCGGTAGCAAAGAGTATATTTTGCTTCCGGAGGTCAGAAAGTCACCGTTGGTAGCACGCGTTGATACGGGGGCGCATACTTCTTCACTGCATTGTTTTTCAGTAGAGGTGGAAAAGAACAGAGGAAAAGAGGTGTTGTGTGTCCGGTTTTTAAGAAATTCCCGTCGTGTAGTGCGATTTCATAAGTTCACCCGTCGTAAAGTAAAGAGCTCAAACGGGCAGGTGCAGCAGCGTTATGCCGTTAGAATGCCCATGATTTTTGGAAATGAAGAATATCTTGCCACTTTTACCCTGACCAATCGGCAGGATATGAAACACGCGGCGCTTTTGGGTCGCAAGTTTTTGAGAAACCGGTTTATCGTGGATGTTGGTCAAAAGCATTTATTAAGTACGCCTAAATTATCTTAACATGAAAATAGCCATTCTCTCCAGGAATGCTAAACTTTACAGCACCAGTCGGCTGGTTGAAGCTGCGCGTGAGCGGGGTCATGAAGCGGTGGTGCTCGATCATTTGAATTGTGCCATGATCGGCGAAAAGTTAAACCCGATGGTCTATTACAATGGCAAGCGGCTGGAAGGAATCGATGCCGTTATTCCACGAATTGGCGCATCGGTAACCATGTACGGAACGGCCGTGGTACGCCAGTTTGAAATGATGAACGTTTTTTCGGTCAATTCGTCAATCTCCATTGTTCGGTCGAGAGATAAACTGCGCAGCACACAGATATTTTCGCGACATGAAATCGACATTCCAAAAACCATTTTTGCACGCAATCCGCAGCAAATTGATGCACTACTCAAAGAGATTGGTGGTGCTCCATGTGTAATCAAACTACTCGAAGGAACCCAAGGTATCGGTGTAGTGCTGGCCGAAACGCGCAAAGCCGCCAATGCGGTGATAGAAGCGTTTCACGGCCTCAATGCCAACATGTTAATTCAGGAATACATCAAAGAGGCCGGCGGAGCAGATATCCGCGCATTTGTCGTTAACGGAAAAGTGGTGGGTGCCATGAAGCGTCAGGGAGCAGAAGGCGAGTTTCGATCAAATTTGCACCGCGGAGGAGAAGCCACAAAAATCCGATTAAAAGCAGCCGAGCGAAAACTGGCCTTGCGTGCTGCCCGTGCAATGGGGCTGAATGTGGCCGGAGTGGACATGATTGTTTCGAGCCGCGGACCACTGGTGCTCGAAGTCAATTCATCACCCGGTTTAAAGGGAATCGAACAAGCCACTGGAATTGATATTGCAGGAGAAATTATCAGCTTTATCGAAACGCACCAAGTCAAAGGAAAAAAACCGGACAAGGTGGGCGCTTAAACCTTTGCTGCCTCAGAAATCATTACCTTTGGACATCAATTTTTCAATATCATGTCTGAAGATAAAAAAGTAATTTTTTCGATGGTGAAGGTCAACAAGACCACACCAGCAGGAAAGCATATTCTCAAGGATATTTACCTCTCGTTTTACTACGGAGCCAAGATTGGAATTATCGGTGCCAACGGTGCAGGTAAATCGACCGTGATGCGCATTATCGCGGGGCTCGAAGATAAATTTCAGGGCGAAGTGGTTTGGAGTGATAACGGTTACTCGGTGGGCATGCTCTCGCAAGAGCCCGAGTTGGATGAGACCAAAACCGTACGCGAAATTGTGGAAGAAGGAGTGAAAGAAGTCACCGATGCCCTGAAAGAATTTGAAGAAATTAACAACAGCTTTGCCGACGAGGAAGTGCTGAACGACCCGGATAAAATGCAGAAGCTCATTGATCGTCAGGCTGCTGTTCAAGACCGTATCGACTCGATGAACGGATGGGATCTCGACAGCACGCTGAATGTGGCCATGGATGCCTTGCGAACGCCCGACGGAGAAACCCCGGTTAAAAACCTTTCTGGTGGTGAGCGCCGCCGCGTGGCACTGTGTCGTCTGTTGCTTCAGGAACCCGATGTATTGCTCCTCGACGAGCCTACCAACCACCTCGACGCTGAATCGGTGGATTGGCTGGAGCAACACCTAGCACGATATAAAGGAACGGTGATTTGCGTAACCCACGATCGTTATTTTCTGGACAATGTGGCTGGTTGGATTCTTGAACTCGATCGTGGAGAAGGAATTCCATGGAAAGGCAATTACAGCTCTTGGCTCGACCAAAAGGCTAAGCGCCTGGCACAGGAGGAAAAGTCGGTTAGCAAACGCCAAAAAATGCTGGAACGCGAGCTGGAATGGGTGCGGACCAACCCAAAAGGTCGCCACGCCAAGAATAAAGCCCGTTTGAATAACTACGAGAAAATGCTCAGCGCCGACAGCAAGGAGAAAGAGGCCACACTGGAGCTGCCCATTCCAAATGGACCGCGACTTGGTTCCGAAGTGATTGAGGCCGTTAATGTCTCAAAAGCATACGGCGATAAATTGCTATACGAAAACCTGAACTTCCGTCTGCCACCAGCAGGAATCGTTGGGGTGATCGGACCAAATGGTGCCGGAAAATCTACGCTGTTTAAAATCATTATGGGTGAGGAAGAACCCGATACAGGTGTAATTAATATCGGCGAAACAGTGAAGCTGGCTTATGTCGATCAAACCCATGCCGAACTCGATCCAGAAAAAACCGTGTTTGATGTGATTTCCGGCGGAAACGAAATTATAGAAACCGGTGGCCTATCGATTAATTCACGAGCCTATGTTTCGCGATTTAACTTTCAGGGAGCCGATCAACAGAAAAAAGTGGGGGTGCTGTCGGGAGGAGAACGAAACCGACTTCACCTGGCCATGACCTTAAAACAGGAAGCCAACGTGTTGCTGCTCGATGAGCCGACCAACGACCTCGACGTGAATACGCTTCGCGCACTTGAGGAGGGAATTGAAAGCTTTGCCGGTTGTGCGGTGATCATTTCACACGACCGCTGGTTCCTCGACCGAATTTGTACACACATTCTTGCATTTGAAGGTGATTCTTCGGTGTATTATTTCGAAGGAACCTACAGCGAATACGAGGAAAACAAGAAAAAACGACTCGGCGACGAAGGTCCAAAGCGAATTAAGTACAAAAAGCTGGTACGCGGATGATTTGGGTGCGGAATATCGGAGTTCTCATTATGATCGGTGTGTTCGTGTGGCTGGTCTATCGACAGTTTTACCGCAAAGATTGAAGACCAGATAGCCACTTTTCCTCGCCCGAAACCAATAAGTTGAATTGCGTAGAGTAGGAGTGGAACCCAACAGCGCTGCTTTGTTCTTTTGAATCCCTCAGGAATCGGTTTAACCGTTTCCCGCAGTCAAATCCTCAATTCTCCTTAACTTCGGGGCATTAATTTCCGACATGTCAAAACCCACATTACCCAAAGGCACGCGCGATTTTCTGCCGCACGAAATGCGCCGAAGAAACCACATTTTTAATACCATCCGCAAGGTGTTCGAAAAGTTTGGCTACGCACCCATCGAAACCCCAGCCATGGAAAACCTGTCTACCCTCACCGGAAAGTACGGCGAAGAAGGCGATCGGCTGATTTTTAAAATATTGAACAGTGGCGACTTTCTGTCAAAAGCCGATCAGAATAGCATCAAGGAGAAAAATTCGGTAAAACTGGCTCCATCTATTGCCGAAAAAGCCCTACGCTACGACCTCACCGTGCCCTTTGCGCGTTTTGTGGTGAATCACTACAACGAACTGACCTTTCCGTTTAAACGTTATCAGATTCAACCCGTGTGGCGTGCCGATCGTCCGCAAAAAGGCCGTTACCGCGAGTTTTACCAATGTGATGCCGATGTGGTGGGCAGCGACGCGCTGCTGAATGAAGTGGAAATGATTCAGATTCTCGACCAGGCGCTCGCGGCACTTGGGCTGGAAGCTTTTACCATTAAATTCAACAACCGCAAAATTCTGAGCGGTCTGGCCGAAGTGGCTGGCGTGCACAATCAGTTGATCGATGTGACCGTAGCGCTCGATAAACTCGACAAGATTGGAGCCGATGGCGTGATCAAAGAATGGAAGGAACGCAATATTCCGGCAACGGCCATTGCAGTGTTATCTCCACTGCTCGATATGTTCGGCCAAAATGATGAGCTGTTGCAATCGCTGGAAACCATTTTGAGTCAATCGGAAATCGGACAAAAAGGACTCGAAGAAGTGCGCATCGTGCTGGACATTGTTTCGAAGCTTGGGTTGAAAAGAGCCAAACTGCAAGTGGATGTGACGCTGGCCCGTGGACTTGATTACTACACCGGAGCCATTTTCGAAGTCACTGCCGACAACGTGAAAATGGGAAGCATTTGCGGCGGTGGACGCTATGATGACCTGACCGCGGTGTTCGGAATGGACAATCTTTCGGGCGTTGGGATTTCATTTGGTGCTGACCGAATCTACGATGTACTGCTGGAGTTGAACAAGTTTCCGGACAAGGTGTCATCCGGCACCCAGGTGTTGTTTATCAATTTTGGCCGGGAAGAGAGTATTTTCGCCTTGCAGCAAGTCAAACTTCTTCGCGAATCAGGAACCGTGGCCGAACTATACCCCGACGTGGCCAAAATGAAGAAGCAAATGAAGTACGCCAACGACAAGCAAGTGCCCTTTGTGGTGTTGGCGGGCGAGAACGAAATCGTTGCCAATAAATTGACGGTAAAAAATATGCAAACCGGTGATCAACAGGAAATATCAGCCACTCAATTAATCGATTTTTTAAAGTGAATCAATCCAAACACATCATCAACGGACAAGCATGGTCACTGGAGGAAGTGCAGAACTTGTTCACATCGCAAGCCACGATAGAAATCGGTGAGGAATCGCTAGCGAAAGTAAGGCGTTGCCGAGAATACCTCGACGGATATATGGAGCGTCACACCGATCCAGTTTATGGGGTAAACACTGGCTTTGGTTCGCTTTGCGATACGGTGATAGGAAACGAGGACCTGGCCCAATTGCAGAAAAATCTCGTCATGTCGCACGCCTGTGGCACCGGCAAGGAAATCCATCGCGATTTGGTGCGGTTGATGTTGCTGTTTAAGATTAAGGGGCTGGCCAACGGACACAGCGGCGTTCAGCCCGAAACCCTGCAACTATTGGTTGACATGTATAACCGCGAAGCCACTCCGGTGGTGTACGAGCAGGGATCGCTTGGAGCGTCGGGAGATTTGGCACCGCTTGCACATCTTTGCCTGCCACTTATTGGCATGGGGGAAGTTGATTTTTCCGGTGATCGCATGAGTGGGGCAGATTTTTTAAAGCAAATCAACCGCGAACCGATAACCCTGCGTTCAAAAGAAGGTCTTGCTTTACTCAACGGCACCCAGTTTATGAGTGCATTGGCGGTGTGGAGCTGGCTGCGGGCCAAGCAATGGGTAGATAATGCCGATTTGATTGCGGCCATGTCCCTCGAAGCCTTTCACGGCCGTACCGAGCCATATAATGCTTTGCTCCACCAGATTCGGCCACATCCAGGACAACAAGAATCGGCAAAAAATATGCGTCGCCACCTTGAGGGATCTGCCATCCAGAGTCAGAAAAAACCATACGTTCAGGATCCGTATTCTTTCCGCTGTCTGCCACAGGTGCACGGCGCCACACGGGATGTTCTCGGTTTTATCAAGCAAGTGTTGGAGCGAGAAATCAATGCAGTAACAGACAACCCAACCATTTTTCCTGATGAGGACTTGATTCTTTCAGGAGGAAATTTCCACGGTCAGCCACTTGCGCTCGCGCTCGATCAACTGGCCATTGCTGTGGCAGAAATTGGAAGTATCAGCGAGCGCAGAACATTTAAACTGCTCAATGGCGTGCGCGGATTACCGGCATTTCTAGTGGCTAATCCGGGGTTGAATTCGGGCTTTATGATTCCGCAATACACCGCAGCGGGCATTGTTAGCAAAAACAAGCAGTTGTGTACACCGTCTTCGGTAGACACAATCGACTCGAGCAATGGACAGGAAGACCATGTGAGTATGGGGGCCAACGGAGCGGTACGAACCGTTGAGGTGGTGCGAAACGTGGCGCAGGTGCTGGGTATTGAGCTGATGAGTGCCGCCCAAGCGCTGGATTTCCGTCGCCCACAAATGGCATCGCCTGCAGTGGAGAAACTACACGCTGATTTCCGAAAAGCCGTTCCGTTTGTCACCGAAGATACGGTGATGTATCCGTTGATGCGCGAGGCCCTGTGCTTTGTTTACGGATTGAAAACGGAAGATTTCCGATGAACAAAATCGTGTATTTCATTCCGGGGCTGGGAGCGGACGAGCGGCTTTTTTCTCAACTCAATATCACCGGAATAGAAGAGCGTTACTTGAACTGGATCGAACCTGACGACTGCATTACCATTGCCGATTATGCAGCGCGGTATATTCCGATGATCGACACCTCCGAACCGTTTTATATCATTGGCATGTCAATGGGAGGAATGATAGCTGTGGAGCTGCAAAAACACATTTCACCGGAAAAAATGATTCTAGTTTCGACGGTAAAAACGCGAAATGAACTACCACCACAGTTACGGACGGTGGCAAAAATGAGGCTCAACGCACTGTTGAGCGGTTCAGTTATTCAGAATTTTTCTGGATTGATCGATGTGGTGGTGCGCTGGCAAACCAAAACACAACGCGAATTATTTATGGATATGTTGCATAACTGCTCGCCGCAGTTTCTGGAGTTTGCCATCAATGCCTGCATCAACTGGAGCAATGAAACGATGCCTCACAATTACATACATCTGCATGGAAATCGCGATCCGTTGTTTCCCGGCAGACGCGCCAAGCATGCGGAAATTATCGAAGGGGGAAACCATTTTATGATCTATGAAATGGGTGAAGAATTGACCCGTCGAATTCAGCATCACCTGGATACATAAAAAAAGCGCCGGACTGATAGACCGACGCTTTTCACTTGAGGAGAATTATAGGGAATTAAGCAATTGCGTTTCCATTTTCATCCATGGTCAGGGTTTCTTTTTTCTCTCCGTTAGAGATAATCACCTTGTAAAGGGTTCCGTCCTGAGCTTGCACGGTTTTGGCTGATTCTACTTTCCAACCTTTGTATTTTTCGTTCTTAAGGGTTGCGCGAACAGCTTCCGGAAGCTGCTCTGCCTCAATGGCTTTTTCTTCCTGAGCAAAGGCAAGCGCCATGTCCATCTCTTTTTCAATCATATTGAGAGCAGTGGTGTCCTGATCAGAAGTTTGTGTAGTGTCTTGCTGTGCAAACGAAACCGTAGATGCTGCAACGAATAGAGTTGCTGTTAAAAAAATGCTTTTCATTTTGTGGTGTTTTTTAATTTAAAATTGTTTGATTTCCTAATAAGGAATATCATACCACAAGCCATTCTGATGTTAAAGGGTTCTTTATTAGCGGGTTAGGAGCGTGTCTGTTGTGAGCTTTATGTAGAACTATTCTACAAATTGGGTACAGGTTCTTCACATAACAGCGTATTGTTTCGTCGGATAGTTGTGTATTTTTGACTTTCACCAGAATCTATGGGAACATCAGAGTCTATTTTTTTTCCGATCGCACTTGCTTTTGTCATGTTCGGAATCGGATTGAATTTGCATTTCAGCAGTTTTAAATCTGTTTTCGTTCAACCCAAGGCTGTGATTTTCGGAGTAGTTGGTCAATTGATCATTTTACCGGCCGTTGCATTTTTAATTGCCGTTTTGTGGCCCATGGACAATGTTCACAAAGTGGGACTGATTTTGATTGCTGCCTGCCCAGGCGGCACTTCGTCAAATCTGGTCACCTTCTTGCTGCGGGGCAGATTAGCACTTTCGGTTACGATGACCACCGTCAATAGCTTTTTTATTTTGGTTACCATACCATTAATAATTGGCTTGGCCAGCAAGATGTTTCTCGGTCAGGAAGAGCAGGTAGAAATTGGTTTTTGGTATTTGTTTTCTGAAATTCTTTTTACCGTATTGGTACCCACCTTGGCCGGTATGGTGATTCACAGTTGGAAACCAGAACTTACTGCTAAGTTGCGCAAACCACTGCGCTATGTGCTTCCGGGAATATTGTTAACCGTTTTTGCCATTGTTTTATTTGACGACAGCGGTGACGGTGTAAAGGACCTAATTTCCAATTGGGTTTTGTTTTTTCCGGCGTTGTTATTAAATGTCGGATCGATGTTAATTGGGTATTACCTGGCTAGTCTAATTGGTATCCGACACCGTGGAAGTTACACTATAGCCGTCGAAATTGGATTACAAAACAGCGTGCTCGCCATTTTTCTGGCCACATCTGTGTTGCAGTACGAAGGATTGGCGCTAATGGCGGTAATCTATGGCAGTTTCTCCTTTTTTGTCACGCTCGGTCTGGGCTATTTGATGATGCTCAGGGGAGAAAAATAGAAGAATGATTAGGCCTATAACTCGTTGGCATCGCTAAACACGAACTGCACGATATTGGCTCCCATTTGCAAAGACCTTTGACGAGTAGATTCATCATTTCCGTGCACTTCAGCGTCCTCCCAGCCATCGCTAATATCCGATTCATAGGTGTAGAAAAGCACGAGCCTTCCATCGTGAAAGAGCCCGAAACCTTGCGGGGGTTTGCCGTCATGTTCGTGAATTTTTGGCAACCCGTTGGGAAAAGAATAGCGCTGGTTAAATATCGGGTGGGAGTAGGGCAGCTCTACCAATTCCTGATCGGGAAATAACTTTTGAAGTTGAGGCCGAATAAAAGGATCCATTCCGTAGTTATCGTCGATGTGCAAAAATCCACCACCTTCAAGGTAAGTTCGAAGATTCTCAACCTCCGAAGCATTAAACACCACGTTGCCATGTCCGGTCATGTGAACAAATGGATAGTTGAATAGATCGGAACTACCTACTTCAACAATAGCCACTTCGTTGGCGATTTTCATGTTCAGATTCGCGTTGCAAAAGGCCGCCAGATTGGGAACTGCTGTCGGATCGGCATACCAGTCGCCGCCACCGCGATATTTTAACACTGCAAACTGATACGAGCCGCTCTGTGCAAAAACATCACCGGCGATCATCGAAACGAATAGAAAAGCTAAGACTCTGATTATGGACATGTATTCTGGTAGATATAAGTGTGAGATGAATCACTGCAATTTATCGCGATATAATATTGTTCACCCGATGTCAGATTGTACGAAACCTGTTTTCCCGGAGGAACAACCTCGTTGGGCATATCCGTGCGCAACACGTATGCCGTGTCATTACAAGTGTTGTTAAAAATCAGTTGACCTTTAAAGTGCGCGTTGTAAACGATGTTGAAATTTCGCAGGATTTCAGGTTCGCAAATCCGATCCATTTCCACGTCCTTGCACGAAAAAAGCACACCGGCCAACAGTATAAATGAGAAAAACAGCGATTTCATAGGTTTTTTAAGGCAATGGTATGAACAGCAACGAGCGCAGCGGTTTCGGTTCGCAAACGATTTGTACCCAAAGATATTTCTTTCCAGCCTGAATCAACAGCTTGTTTTACTTCTTCGGCATCAAAATCTCCTTCAGGGCCAATTAAAATATGAAATGCTCCATTAATGGGCTGGTGAAAAAGATGCGGAAGTGTATCAGAATGGCAGTGTGCAATGTACCGCATTTCCTGCATTTCACTTTGCGCTATGAGAAAATCTTGGAAGCTTACCGGCTCTGTAATTTCGGGCAACCAAGCTGTACGCGATTGTTTCATCGCTGCAATCAACACCTTTTTGCTTCGCTCCAGCTTGATGATTTTTCTCTCGGAATGGTGTGATACGATCGGAATAATTTTTTCCACTCCGATCTCAGTTGCTTTCTCGAGAAACCACTCAAAGCGATCGATGGATTTGGTAGGGGCAACGGCAATGGTGAGGTGAATCGTTCGCGGTGCAATTTTCACCGATTCTTCTACCGAGAAAAAACACTGCTTGCTTTTGGTTCCTTCATATCGAGCGATGAACTTGTCGCCTTTTCCGTTGAGAATTACGGCAGAGTCACCGGGTTGAATACGCAGTACGCGAACAGCGTGCACACTTTCTTCGTGCGATAGTACCAATTGATTGTTGACGATGGTTTCGGCGAAAAAAACGTGCATGGCGCAAAGTTAAAAATTCGGTGTCAGGTGCTAGTGTTTCGCGGTATGGATCATTGCAATAAAAAAAACCGCTCCGAAAATTTCGAAGCGGTTTTTGAATCTTTATCTAATGGTGTTATGCATTCACCCGCACGAGTGGTCCTGCACTGATAATCTCTTCGCTGGTGTGTTCTTCAAATTTCTTGAAGTTGGCAACAAACTTTGCGGCCAGCGACTGTGCGGTCTTGTCGTATGCAGATTGATCTTTCCAGGTGGATTTTGGATTGAGCATCTCAGCCGGAACATCTGGGCAGGATACGGGCATTTGCAGTCCGAAAATTTCATGCTCTTTATACTCCACATCATTGAGTTTTCCGGTGAGTGCGGCCGTAATCATGGCGCGGGTATAGCGCAATTTAATGCGATCTCCTTCGCCGTACGGTCCACCAGACCACCCGGTATTCACCAACCATACTCTTACATCTCGCTCATCCATTTTCTTTCCAAGCATCTCGGCATAGCGCGAGGGGTGCAAAGGCATAAACGGTGCCCCGAAGCAGGCCGAAAATGCAGTTTGTGGTTCAGTAATGCCCGCTTCAGTTCCCGCAACCTTAGCCGTATATCCGCTCATGAAGTGATACATGGCCTGACCTCTTGTAAGGCGAGAAATGGGAGGAAGTACACCGTATGCATCGCAGGTCAGAAAAAAGATATTTTTAGGATCTGATCCCACCGAAGGAACCATAATGTTGTCGATATGGTGAATGGGATAGCTCACCCGTGTATTTTCGGTAATGGTTGAGTCCTCGTAGTTTGGAATAGAAGGATTGTCTTCATCAAAACCAATATTCTCGAGTAATGAACCAAATTTGATCGCGTCAAAAATCTGCGGCTCGCGTTCAGAAGAGAGGTCAATCGTTTTTGCATAGCAACCCCCTTCGAAGTTGAATACGCTGCCATCTGCCCATCCGTGCTCGTCGTCACCAATCAGCCTTCGGTTGGGGTCTGATGACAAGGTGGTTTTTCCGGTTCCGGACAATCCGAAGAATACTGCAGTATCACCCTCTTCACCCACATTGGCCGAGCAGTGCATCGAAAGCACATTCTTCTCGTGCGGAAGGATAAAGTTCAATACCGAGAAAATTCCCTTTTTAATTTCTCCAGTGTAACCGGTGCCGCCAATCAAAATCATTTTTTTGGTGAAGTTGATCACCGCAAAGTTGTGTTGACGGGTGTTATCAATTTCCGGATCGGCATAAAAGCCTGGTGCGCAGAGGATGTTCCATTCCGGAGCGAAATCATCTATTTCATCTACTTCCGGGCGGAGAAACATATTGTGACCAAACAGGCTAGACCAAGGGTACTCAGAAACCAATCGGACGTTCATGCGGTAATCTTCGTCGGCACATACATAGGCATCTTTCACATAAATGTCTCTGTTGCTTAGGTAGGCCTGCATGCGTTGCTGCAACCGATCAAAGTGGTCAATATCAAATTTTATATTGATGTCACCCCACCAAACAGCGTCCTTTGTTTTGTCGTCGCACACAATAAACCGGTCTTTTGGCGAGCGGCCGGTAAATTCTCCCGTATTTACAGCGAGTGACCCCGTGTGGGTTAGGAGTCCTTGTCCTTTGACAATGGTCTCTTCAACGAGCTCCGCAGGAGATAAATTCCAAAAAATATTCTCTGCGCGATTTAGCCCCAGATAGCTCAGGTCTGCATTATTCGGCTTTCTTCCGAATTCGTTCATAATGACTAAAATTGGTTAGACTTTATCGTAATGTGAAACAAAGGTAAAGTTTTGAAGGGATAGGAAGAATCTTTTTGGGCATTTTACCGACAATGGGGGTGCTGAAATTCAGTAAGCGATCGATTCATTGATAGTTGGCCTGTTTACTTCTTTTTCAGGTGCGGATTAATAACACCCGTTCCAAAGAAGAGGGTGAGCCAGCCGGCGATGAGCAAAATACCACCCAGTGGCGTAATCCACCACAGGTGTCCGGCAAGCCGCATAGAAAATAGATGTCCAAAAGTGAAAAGGTAGATCGATCCCGAAAAGCAGACCACTCCAATGAGCATTAATCGCGATGCCCATCGGGCATAGGATAGTGAAAGGTGTTGGTAAAATCCGGCAATGATCAGCAAAGTCAAACTGTGGTATATGTGATAGCGAACGCCGGTTTCAAAAGAGTCGAGTAAATCGGGCGATAACATTCGTTCGAGACTGTGGGCGCCAAGCGCTCCGAGGATTACGGCAAGCGCCATCAACAGGGCGCCGGTTCGAAAAAGGGTGGTGTTCATGGCTGCAAATTAAAAAATCCCTTCCTGAATTTCAGAAAAGGATTTTTTTGATTGGATTTGGGCCTAAATCAGGGTCGGCTGTTTTCCATGCGATCCATTTCCCGTTCAAAAGTTTCTCTGAACTGCTGGTAGTCGTAGTCAATCTGCAATCGCTCATCTTTTGACACGCGATCACTGAATGCAGCAACCATATCCTGTCCAGAAAGCTCAATAGCGATGTAATATTTGTACTTCCCGGTGCTGTTTACCATTACTACTTCTTCGCAAATGGTTTTTACACCGTTCAACTGCTGATCGATAATTTCGCGGCTCAACCCTTCAAAACGCTCCTCGATCTCTTCGCGGTTATTAAACTCGCGCGAATTCACATAATTGTCGACAACTGCTCTGATGGTGGTGTTGACAGAAGAGGCGAGGTCAGCACGGGCGTTGCTAAATGCTCTCTTCTTTGCCGTTGCCTGATCTGCACTTTCGCCGAGATTATTGGCGCGGAAAAAATTCTTGTCGCTGAAATACTGCTCCCCTGCACAGTATTGCTTAATTAATGTTTCGCCAGCGGGTGGTGCGGCTTCAGCGGCTTTTTTCTTTTTGCCGCAACTAGTAGTACTAAAGGCAAGACTTACGGCTAGCAATGCCATGGTGAATAAGCGGGGGTTGAGTAAAGCTTTCATATAGTTCTGGTTTTTAAATTTAATGAGGGTTTTTCACAAACTGTGCCAAAATTAAAATTATAATGATTAGATAATGGCTTTCAGGGATTTCTCCATAAAAGTGCGATCGATTTTATTGGTGCCGTTTTCAAATGCCTTCAGTCCTGCGCGTTCTGCGGTGCCGCTCACCCCTTTCACATCGTTGAACGACTGCTCGTAAAATACATTTTTTCCATTGGGATGCATGAATTTAATTTGCATGTCGAGAAAGGCAATGGCAAATCCGTTACTTTCTCCACCATCGCGCGTGCGTCCGCTAATTTGGACTATAATGTCGGCCTTGCTTTTATTTTGTGTAACGGGCAATCCTCTTTTGATGAGCTCTGTGCTGAGATAGTCGCGCAGGTAACTCAGATTTTCGCGATAGTGTAGGTTTTGTTCTGAGCTTTGCAGATAAAAAACCGGTCGCCGCAATTCAATAGGAATCCGGATTTCGGGCGAGGGAAGTCCACTTATTAGTTGACGCATATCCGCATCTAATGCCCGCGGATCAAAGAGTTTGTCGAGTTCGGCAAAAACTTCCAGCTCTTGCAAATCATTTTGTAAATCTGGGTTTTCTATTCCGATCGAAATTTTGCCATCGATGTCTGTATTCAATGAACCGCGCTGAATACCATCTGCCGACCGGAAACGATATCGCAGTGGAAGCCCAATCAGGCCGTTGGAAGATTGAAGGTCAACTGCTGTGATTTCGCAAACGGTTTTAAACCGATTGCCGAGATGGAGGGTGACTTTTTTGGGCGCGGCCTGCAGGCGCATCTGGTTGGCCATGTTCTGAATCTGTTGCAATATAACGTTGTCCAGCAGCAAATTTTGACCATCAATATCATATTCATTGCTTTCTGCCCAATAGGGTTTCATTACACTCAATGCGCGCAATTGTAAATCAAAAGCCGACAACACCTGCTGATTTTTCCAGGCCTTGAGGCCGCTGGTGAAAAAATCGGCAGCATTTTTTAAAACAGCTTGTTTCTCAGCTTCTTTTTTAGCGTAATAGTCGGCGCGGTTTAATCGATAAAACACCCAGTATTGATTTTCGCTTTCCCAACTGTCAGTCATTTCATACCCTTCAAGATCGAGGCTGGTAGTTGTGGTGATGGTTTCGATAAACTCCGAATGAAACTTGTAATCGCGCTCCAGGGTGTATAGAATGGAATTAGAGGAAACGTTGACTTGTATTTCGGAGGCCAGATCATTGAGGGCATTCTTTCGGGCCACCTCGAGATACTCATAATTTTCTGGCGTTTTCTGAGCCAGCCCAATTCCGTAGAAATACACCGACGACGATGGCTTGCCTTGCACCCAGTGGGGACGTGTTTCGGAAAGTGGCTGATCTACTGGTACGGTGCTTTGAACGATGGGCTTTCTCCCGCACGAACCAATCAACATCAGCACGACCAGCAATAGAAAAACCCGGGGTGTTTTCATCATTGTTGTGACATGTAATTTCCGATGTCATTGGCTACATCGCCGGCAAGGTTCGAAAAGAGACTCGTCGATAACTCCGAGGCTGATTTCAATTCGCGACGTGACCTTAACTTAGTGTCAATTTCGCGCTTTGCCGCAGCGGTTGCATTTCTGTTGTTTCCTGTTGCAGGGTATAACAGGGCAATATTTCCGTCGAAAGTGGCGTAGTTAACCCCATCTTTGACTTCGCGTTCAATAATCCGTGAAAGCAACACTTCGCCGGTTTCGAGCGACAAAAGTTTATACTGAAAGGTAAGCATCACCGAACTGGCCGCCGTCCACTCTGTATATTCAACGGGTTTGAAGCGCGTTTCGATAAACTCGGCACCGGTTTCTGCGCTGCGACTCTTTACCTGATATCCTTCATATCCTCTCTTAACCTGACGCTGTAAACGCCCTTTTGATTCTTTGTAATCGAGCACTTTTCCAGTAATTAAAGCTTGAGCACCAACAATTTCACCAACCGTTGAGGCCGTTTGTTCGTTGATTATTCCTGAAACACTCAATTGCTGCTCCAGAAGAATCTGATCCATATCTCCGCGATCGACAAAGCGAATAAATGGATCAGGAATTTTGGACAGGTCATCGAGCAGATATGCACTAACACGGTGCTCGATGTTGTGTTCGCGGGTAACATTTTCAAAGGGCACCAGAGCCACGGTTATTCTTCCTTTATTGATGCTTTCCTGCTGTAGATCGTGTGTGTCTTTAAAGTTTGATGTGCGGTTCAAAATCTGCTGAAAATAATCGTAGGCCATGCGGTAGGCGCCGTTGTCGAGCGCTACTTTCCCTTGTAGGTAGAGGGGCTGACAGTAGGCAATATCAGTCAATCCCTTTACATCTCGGTAATTGGCGTCGAGCTGGTTGATTTCTTTAAACAACGACTCAGCCTGATCATATTGTTCGTCTTGTAATAACTCATTGGCTTCGTTGTAGAGTTCTTCCAGCACAATTTCTTTCGATGTATTGTAATCGCGCGTGTAATGTTCCGGTATATTCAGACTGGTTCCGATTCGCTGTGCTTTTAATGCATAAGCATCGGCTTCGCGATACAGTTGAACGGCCTGATGCAAGTCGCCCATATTATTGGTGCGATTAAATGCGTCGAGTTTGTCGTTCAACACTTTTTGTCCGGCGTCGAGCATCCCGATTTTGGCTCTGAGGTTGTTTCTGTTGCGCGTTAAGGCCTGGTAAAAGAAATCGGCAGCTTCGGTGTAGTGACCTGTAGCGTTCATTTTCTCACCTTTTTTGGCCAGTGATTGCGCACCGGAGCACCCAGGTAGAATCACCGCAACAACAAAACAGAAAAGAATGATCGATTGTAATTTTTGAAACATATTTTATTTCGATTGAATGAACTGGTCTAACTCACTGATGCTCGATGAAAAGGTAAAACCATCATTCAGCATCCAATAGTTGCCAATATCATAAGTGTGATCGTAAGCCAACTTTGCCCAGTCAAGTTTGGTGGTCTCAAAGGTAAAGAGTTCCATGATTTCTTTTACCTGTGTAGTGGTGAGACATTGGTTTCGGCAAATTTGTTTGGCCATGGTCATTCTATCGCCCTCAAAGGTTTTGCTGGAAATGGATTGCAATGCCGCTTTAAATGGCTGATCCGACATGAGGTACCCACCGCATCCAATGGGGCCATTGTAGCCGGGTATCAGCGATTCTTCAACAACGGTTTCCTCTATAAACAAGGGTTCATAAATCACCGGCCTGGAGGGAAGTGTCGTTGTGGTAGTCGTAGTGGTGGTCGTGGTGGTTTGTGTGTGGTTCGTGTTTTCGTCGATGTTCACATTCATTTGAATACCGGGCATAATTACATCAACCTGCGTGTTTCCTGGAGTGGTTTCCACCTTTTCAGTATAAGAAATGGTAGTGGAAGGAGGAACTGGCTTTTCCGAATGAATAATCACTGATTCGGTATGGGGAACATCCACATAAGGTTCTTCGTGGTATATGATCACCGGTACATCATCATGGAGCGAAGGTGCCGAAGCGATGGGCACGGGTTGGCTAAAAGGTCGGATAACATACTTGCCTTTGTTGTTCATTCTGATCTGAGCGGTAAACTCATGGCCAAACATCAGTGACAAGTTTCTGCTGAAACTGCCCAAGGATGGATCTGCGAATTCAATTTTAAGATTTACATACTCGGCGGTCATATCGGTGATCTTCACATTTCCGGCAGCCGTTTGGTTTTGCTTTACATTGTTGACATAAGCAAAAAATGGTTCGCCATTTTCAGTAAACAAGATCAGGTTTGCGGTGTTTTGGCCCATCAATGGACCGATACCAAGAAACAGAAGGAGGAAGTATAAATTTTTCATCGGGTTGGTTTTTAGTGAGTAAAAATAATTTTTTTAGGCTAGTATTCAATTGGTGTGCCAAAGGAAAAAACCCTGTTGTTCGTAATTCCAAACCGAGTCGGATTTGTAGAGCCGGATGAACCTTTATATTTGGCCAAAATTTATGACGGAATGAAGAGAATATTGGTTATTGGTGCAGGAAGATCGTCATCTACCCTTATTAAATATCTCCTCGACAATGCACAAAAACAGAACTGGCGGGTAACAGTGTGCGACATGGATCTTGCCTTGGCTGAAAGGAAAGTCGCAGGGCATGAGCGGGGAGACGTGCAGTCGTTTGATGCCAATGACGAGATGCTGCGAAAGATACTGATCAGTCAGCACGATCTGGTCATTTCTATGCTGCCGGCAACCTTGCATTTTGCCATTGTGAAAGATTGTATGGAAGCGGGCAAAAATGTCATTACACCTTCTTATATCACCAATGAGATTAAAGCGCTCGATCAGGAGTTGAAGAGCCGGGGCTTGCTCGTGCTCAATGAAATTGGACTCGATCCGGGAATCGATCATCTTTCTGCTGTGAAAATGCTTGATGAGATTCGCGCTACCGGTGCAGATATTCGCTGCTTCGAATCTTTTACCGGTGGTTTGATTGCACCAGCGTATGACAATAATCCGTGGGGCTACAAATTTACTTGGAATCCGCGCAACGTGATACTGGCCGGGCAGGGTGGAGTAGTGCAGTTTAAGCACGGTGGAAGGTATAAATACATTCCCTATCACAAGTTGTTCAGTCGCACCGAGTTTATCGATATTGCCGGTTATGGCCGCTTTGAAGGTTATGCCAATCGCGACTCACTAAAATACCGCGAGGTGTATGATTTAGGTGATGTTCCCACCATTTATCGGGGAACATTGCGGCGTCCGGGTTTTAGCCGCGCGTGGAATGTATTGGTTCAACTCGGTGCCACAGACGACAGCTACGCCATGGTAGATACCGAGAAAATGACGTACCGCCAATTTCTGAATTCATTTCTCGCCTACAATCCTCGTGATTCCGTTGAGCTGAAACTGCGTGCTTATCTTAAAATGGATCACGACGACCAGTCTTTTCACCTGATAGAGTGGCTTGGATTGTTCGAAGAGGAGGAAATTGGATTGCCAAATGCCACTCCGGCACAGATACTGCAAAAACGGATGGAAGAGAAAATGAGCCTCGATCCCGGTGATAAAGACATGATTGTCATGTGGCATAAAATCGGCTTTATCGACAAGGGACAAAAGCGCGAAATCAACTCTTCACTGGTGGTTACTGGTGATGATGCCATCCACACAGCCATGTCAAAAACGGTTGGTCTTCCAATGGGTATCGCGGCCAAACACATCCTCAATGGCAACATTAAACTGACAGGTGCCTTACTGCCGATTAAAAAAGAAATTTACGAGCCCATCCTAAAGGAACTCGAGGATTACGGCATCCGCTTCGACGAAAAAGAAGTGAAACCTGACTTTGTCTAGCCGAAAGCCCAATTGAATTTTTTGGAGATTACTGAAACGACAGCACAATAGTGGAGTCAACTCCCAGTGAGTCTGACAGTAGCGGGAAAAGCGTTTGGCTGTTAACCGAAGTGGTGGTATACGACTCTACAGCGTCGCCATATACCTTGATGAAAATAGGATCATTGAAGTTCAAGCCGATACTCTGCCACTCCTGCTGTGTCCACACTTTTTCTATTTCGGTTTCCAATTGATGGGTCACCCCGTGATAAGTGGCCTTATTATTATTATTATCGGAAGGGCCAATATTGGCAGCGTTTCCAATAAAAATGCGATACCCAAATTTGGCATTGGGATTATAAGACTCCGGGTATATTCGTCGTGAGCTGAAATGCAAATCGGCCGAAAGCGTATCAATTTGATAGAGTGGTATTCCGTTGATTGTATCAAAGGTTTCCTGAATATTATACACAGCATACACATGGGTGCTGTCGAACCGCGATACCGATTTCATACCCAGCTTTATGGTAGGCAGAATCTGGTAGTCTCCAGTCACCGGATAGTTTGGATAATTTTGACTAAAACCAATATTATGCATAACGTAAGGCACGTAGCCCTCTCGTGACACGGTAAGCGTATAATTCCCGTCACTGAGACCAGAAAACTCAAACCGACCTGAATTATCTGTTTGAGTGGGTGTCTGATACAACGACATCAACACGACTTGTGTTCCGGCACGGTCGGTGAGTTCTGTCTGTCCGTATTTGTTCATCAATACCACTTTTCCCCTGAGTTTCGATGCCGGAGAGGATATTACGGGCTCCTCTTCCTTTTTACAATTAGTAGTCAGAAGAATGAGTATTGCGCTGCACAGGAAAAGATAGAATACTTTCATATATCGGATTTCAATCAAGGTGCCAATATAAGGATATTTAGAAATTCAGAACCCCTGAAAAAAACGAAGAGATCAAATTCAAAACTTAAGATAAAATGGTTTAGTCAGGGCCACATATAGCGGGTGATAATCATGTCGATCGTGATTTTCAATAATAATTTTTGATTCGGTTGGGGTTTGGTGACTGGTGTTCCATTCGGCTAAAATGCGGTGATGGGCCTTGTGTGGAACTGGAAAAACGCGGTCAATTCTCCGGATATGAAGCGTGGTGGAGGGAAGGCTTTCAAAAACGGAAGTAGGAAGGATCATGGCGAGCGATCCTTCAGCAGACAGGAATTGGGGTACGCGATATAGAAATTGCTTTAGGTTAAAATCTACTCCGTGTCGGGCTGTGGCTCTCGCCTCGTTTGCCGCAGGATGTGCATGGGCATAAAAAGGCGGATTGCATACCACCAAATCGTATTTGAAGTTGGATTCCCATTGAAAAAAATCACCGTTCTGTATCGTGATCTGGTTACTGAATGGTGAGTTTTCAGCGTTTTTTCGCGCTTGGCTGGCTGCGCTTTCATTGATCTCGATGCCGTCTATTTGCGCGTTAGGAAAACGTTGTGCAAGCATCAATGCAATGAGCCCTGAACCGGTTCCAACATCGAGAATTCGAAAGGGATCGAGCTGGCTGCCTGCCCATGCGCCGAGCAGTACTCCGTCGGTGCCCACCTTCATCGCACACCGATCATGGCGCACCGAAAACTGTTTAAAATGAAATGCTTCAGCAGCCATTCTATGCATTCAGACCGATTAGTCCTTCGGGAATGTCAACGGTAATGGTCGATTCTTCATCGTCAATTTCCACAATGAAAGTATCCTGAAATGGAATCAGAATTTCTCCCTTATCACCGGAAACTCTAAGGATGGGATTTGTGGGGTGGTCGATAAAATCGCTCACCGCGCCGAGATCGCCCAGTTGCTCATCGATAACCGAAAACCCGATGACGTCTTCCGGAAAAAATTCATCATTCTCCTCGTCATTTTGCAGGGTTCGCGGAAGATAGAGGTCCTTTTTGACCAATACGGCTGCATCTTCTGCGGTATCAACTCCCTGAAACTTAACCCGGGCAAACGCACCTTTTCGGTCGAAGCGAATATGGTGAATAAAAAAAGGAACCAGTTTGTTGTTGATTTCAACATAAACTGATTCCAATTCTGTAAAACGTTCGGGGCTTCTATCGTCAATATAAATGACCAGCTCCCCGCGGAAACTATAAGTTTTTGAAACGTTTCCGAGGTAAAAGCAATCCTCTTTCCGCATCGGTCAACGTCTCTGAAAGATTAGTCTTTTTTCTCTTCGTCTGCTTGTTCAGCAGCTGGAGCCTCGTCTTTCTTTTCTTCTATCGGAGCTTCTTCTTTTGCTTCCTCAGCTTTAGGCTCTTCGGCTTTCACCTCTTCAGCAGGTTCTTCCGTTGGAGTTTCCGCTGGAGTTTCTGCTGCGGGTGCTTCTTTTGCTTCTTCGGCAACAGGAGCTTCGGCGGTTTCTTCGGCAGGAGTAGCAGTATCTTCTACTGCAGCTTCTGGAGTTTCGGTCGCTTCGACATCGGCAGCGGGAGCTTCACTTTCTGGTGCTTCTTCCGGTTCGGGTGTGTTTTTAGCAGCAATTTCTGCGGCACGCTTCTGATTTACTTCGGCTTCAGCTTCCAATCGGGCTTTTCGGTCAGATGCTGACTCATTGGCCAAACGATCAATCTTAGCCTGAATTTTGGCATTTTTCTCATTTGTCCATGCCTCGAATTTTTTGTCGGCATCCTCCTGATTTAAAGCCCCTTTAGTAACTCCTTTGTTCAGGTGATTTCGGTACAACACACCGCGGTACGACAAAATAGCGCGAGCGGTGTCGGTAGGTTGAGCACCTTTTTGCAACCATGCGGCAGCATTGTCAACATCAATCTCAACGGTTGCCGGATCGGTGTTCGGGTCGTAACTGCCCAAGCGCTCAATATAGCGCCCGTCTCGCGGAGCACGTGAGTCGGCAACAACAATGTGGAAATAAGGTTTTCCTTTCTTTCCTTTTCTTTGCAATCTGATTTTTACAGCCATGCTTTATACATTAATGGTTTGTGGGTACGAAACCCAGATTTATTAATTGGGCCGCAAATATCCGATTTTATAAACTGCTACGGAAATTTATTTTATTCAAATTTTATGTCTCAGCCCAAAGTAACATTACATCAACAAAAAATGATTGCAGGCATTGCTGCACGCGTTAAGGAAAAGTTCACTGGCGAAGGTACCGGACACGATTGGTGGCACATTGAAAGGGTGCGCAAACTGGCGCTTCACATCGGTCGCAAAGAAGGGGCAGATTTGTTCATTGTGGAGCTGGCGGTGTTGTTGCACGATGTGGCCGATCATAAATTGCATGGCGGGGATATTGAAGCAGGAGTTGCATTAATTGAATGGTGGTTGGAGCAAGAAGTGGTGCCCCTTCCTATCGCTACTGAGGTGCGGCATATTGCCACCAACGTGAGCTATCGGGGTGCCGAAGTTGCCGATTCCGAACTGAGTCTTGAGGGGCAGGTGGTGCGCGATGCCGATAGATTGGACGCCATCGGTGCCGTGGGAATCGCCCGCACTTTTGCTTATGGAGGAAACAAAAACCGATTGTTGTATGACCCCGAAGTTCAGCCAGTTATGCATATTGATTTTGAATCGTACAAATCCACCAATTCACCCACGCTCAATCATTTCTACGAAAAGCTGTTGTTGTTGAAAGATCGGATGCACACACCGACGGCCCGAAAATTAGCCGAAAGCCGACATCAGTACATGGAGCAATTTATCCGGCAGTTTCTGGACGAATGGGAGGGAATACGCTAATCACTTAAAATCCGTAATCGGGAAAATCTGCGGTGAGCTCGTTGTCCTTGAATAAAGTATTTAATTCCACGCGGTCGTATTGATAAGCTTCATACAGCAGTCCATCGTCGTCGTACACTTCAAACCGCATCGGAATGAGCCGCTGCTGGTCAATGTATAGTTTAATCCGCGGAGCGTAGTCGTTGGGAATGATCAATCGTGTTCCAGCAGCTACTGATCCGTATCCCGAAACCGACGCGTTGAGCTCGACAATGCGGTATTCGCTGATTTTGAACTTCTCGGATATCGAATGGGTGGTTTCGTCAGGCCCTGGCGTATAAGCCATCAGGTGGTAGTAATTATTGACAATCTCCACAACATGGCACGGCCTGTCGTTGATCACGTCGTTGTCAATATACCGAACCAATTCATGCGCATTGTGTTCGTATTTGTTAAGCAAATGATCGAGTACGCGGTTGAACTTACTGAACCCAATGTCATGGATGATGTGATGTTGCTTGTTGCGCATGATTGAACTGTGCGGGTCGAGATTCAGGTTGAACCAAGGAAAACCATTCGGGTTGACCAATATCTTTCCGTTATTGGCTGATTCGCGATACAGCACCTCGGCGCCGCTGCCACCGTCTAATTGTTTCAGATAAACGGCATACGGTGAAGTAGACATTTTCACCAACGAACGGGCTTCAGCATAAACACCATTGTAGCGCTCCTTCTTATGTACCTCGCAAGACAAGGTAGACACGTGAGAACAACGATCAAACATTTTATTGATCAAATCAAACGCGAAACTGGTGGTTTCCTCGTACTCTGAATTCGAAACTTTGGGCTGACCTTGAACCACCGGTAAAACCGCGAGCGTCCAAAGTATGGATAAAACGATGTAGGTGAGTAGGCCTGACTTCATGATCTATCAAATTTACGATCTTCAGGCTTTGTTGCAACAAAAATAGCGACAATAGTTTTTTAAAAAATTGGTGTTAATCCGCCTTTATGGTGAATAACTTTTGCCTGTCGGCGGACGAAAGCAATGGTTGATTTTTACCTTTGAAGCATCAACACACACACCCTATTTCCCTACACATGTTTCTGATATTTGATACTGAAACCACCGGATTACCTAAGGATTGGAAGGCTCCCATTACCGACAGCGACAACTGGCCCAGAATGGTGCAACTCGCATGGCAGGTGCACGATGAAAAGGGCGCCCTGGTTTCGAACAAAAACTTTATCGTTCAACCCGATGGATTTGATATTCCTTTCAACGCCGCAAAAATTCACGGCATTGATACCCAACGAGCCATGCGCGATGGATTTCCATTGGCTGAAGTGCTTGATGCCTTTACTAATGATTTGCAAAAGGCAAAATATCTGGTGGGGCACAACGTGGAGTTCGATGTCAATATCGTAGCCGCAGAGCTTTTCCGCCTGAACCGAGATTACGAAACAATTCAGCAGGTTGAAGTGCTTGATACCAAAAATCTTTCGGTTGATTTTTGTGCACTGCCCGGAGGAAAAGGCGGAAAGTTTAAATGGCCAACACTCACCGAGCTACACCAAAAGCTTTTTGAAGCTCCTTTTGGTGATGCCCACGACGCCGCTTATGATGTGGATGCCACCGCACGCTGCTTTTTCGAATTAATTCACCGAGTTGTGTTCACCGTGCCAGAACTAACCGATGTTGGGGTGGTACGATACGAAGCCCCGGAGCTGGAAGCTGCCAATTTTGCCAATAAGACCGTAGTCGACGAGGAAATTTCGCTCGAAAAAACCGCAAAAATCAGCAGCGATCTAAATCAGGCAGTGTTTTCACATTTGCATTGTCACTCGCAGTTTTCCATTTTGCAGTCCACTTCGGATATCGACACGCTAGTGAAACGTACGGCAGAAATGAATATGCCGGCCCTGGCCATTACCGATCACGGCAATATGATGGCCGCTTTTCAATTTGTTCGGAAAGCGATGGCAGCAGGAATCAAACCCATTGTGGGCTGTGAAATCAACTTGTGCCGCGATCACAAGGACCGCACAACAAAAGACGACGGATTTCCAATTGTACTGCTCGCTAAAAACAAAAAGGGATACCAAAATCTGTGTAAACTATCATCCTACGCTTTCACCGAAGGCTTTTACTACGTTCCCCGCATCGATCGCGAATTGCTGCTTCAGTATAAGGGTGATTTGATCGCTTTAACTGGTGGACTCTGGGGAGAAGTGCCTTTTAAATTGCTCAACGAAGGTCGCGAACAAGCCGAAGAAGCATTCATTTGGTGGAAAGAACATTTTGGTGATGATTTTTACGCCGAGATCAACCGACACGGACTGCAGGAAGAACAGGTAGTGAACGAGGCGCTGCTCGAGTTTTGCGAAAAACACCAGGTAAAGTACCTCGCCGCTAACAACACCTATTATACCTACAAGGAAGATGCATCATCGCACGATATTTTGCTGTGCATCAAGGATGGTGAAAACCTCGATAAGCCCAAAAAGTACATCGGCAAGCGGGGTAGAGAATATCGCTTTGGCTTTCCCAACGATGAATATTACCTAAAAAGCGATCAGGAGATGAAGCAGATTTTTGCCGATTTGCCCAACGCTATTCACAATATTTCCGAGGTTATTGATAAATGCGAAGCCTACGAATTGGAACGCGATGTACTGCTTCCAAAGTTTGAAATTCCCGAAGAATTTGTTCACATAGAAGACGACCAAGATGGCGGAAAGCGTGGGGAAAATGCCTACTTGCGTCACCTGACCTACGAAGGAGCCGAAGTTCGTTGGGGAGAAATGACAGACGAAATCCGCGACCGGCTCGATTTCGAATTGGAAACCATTGCCAACACGGGTTATCCGGGCTACTTTTTAATTGTACAGGATTTTTGTCGGGCGGCTCGCGACATGGGTGTTTCGGTGGGGCCGGGCAGGGGGTCGGCGGCGGGTTCTGCAGTGGCCTATTGTATTGGAATCACCAACGTCGATCCAATAAAGTACGACCTGCTTTTTGAGCGTTTCCTGAATCCAGATCGGGTGTCTATGCCCGATATCGATATTGACTTCGATGATGAAGGCCGTCAGCGGGTTATTGACTACGTGATTCAGAAATACGGAGCCAGTCAGGTAGCACAAATTATTACCTACGGTACCATGGCCGCAAAATCCTCCATCCGCGATACGGGCCGCGTGCTGCAACTGCCACTGATGGATACCGACCGCGTGGCCAAACTGGTTCCCGACAATATTAAGTTGGCCAAACTTTTTAGCCTCGACGAAAAAGGGGTTAAAGAAAAGTTTAAGAAAAGCGCCGACGATTACGAAAAAGCCCGCGAGCTGCTCAAGGTGGGCCAAGGAAAAGGACTGGAAGCAGAAACCATTCAACAGGCACGCGTGCTCGAAGGGTCAGTCAGAAACACCGGAATTCACCCCTGCGGAGTGATTATCACGCCTGATGATATTACCAACTACATTCCGGTAGCGACCAGCAAGGATGCGGAAATGGTGTGCATCCAATACGACAACGCCGTTGCCGAAGATGCCGGTCTGCTCAAAATGGACTTCCTCGGACTAAGAACGCTGACGATTATTAAAGAAGCCATTCAATTGATCAAAGAACGACATGGGGTGGAAGTCATCCCCGACGATATCCCACTGGACGATCAGAAAACTTACGAACTCTTTCAGCGCGGCGATACGGTAGCTATTTTTCAGTATGAATCGGTAGGAATGCAGAAATACCTGCAACAACTAAAACCTACTGTTTTTGCCGACCTGATCGCTATGAACGCATTGTATCGTCCGGGCCCCATGGAATACATCCCTTCGTTTATTGCACGTAAACACGGCTCTGAAAAAATCGCTTACGATTTGGCTGATTGTGAGGAATTTCTCGAAGAAACCTACGGCATTACGGTGTATCAGGAGCAGGTGATGCGCTTGTCTCAGAAGCTGGTAGGTTTCACCAGAGGTGAGGCCGATACCTTGCGAAAAGCGATGGGTAAAAAGAACTTTAAGCTGCTGGCTGATTTAAAACCGAAGTTCATCAGCCAGGGCGCTGAACACGGACACGATCCAAAAGTGCTCGAAAAAATCTGGAAAGACTGGGAGGCTTTTGCGTTGTATGCGTTCAATAAATCGCACTCCACTTGCTATGCACTGGTTGCTTTTCATACAGCCTACCTCAAAGCACATTATCCGGAAGAGTATATGGCCGCTGTGTTGAGCAACAATATGAATGATATCAAACAGGTGAGCTTCTTTATGGAAGAGTGCCGCAGAATGGGCGTTCCGGTGCTCGGACCCGATGTGAATGAAAGTCGCCTGCGATTTACCGTGAATAAAAACGGTCAGGTTCGGTTTGGTATGGGCGCCATTAAAGGAGTGGGATCGGGCGCGGTCGATAGTATTGTTCATGCCCGAACTGACGGAGGAAGGTATGCTTCATTCCCCGATTTTGTAGAACGCATTGATTCGCGGGCAGCCAATAAAAAATGTTTGGAAAGTTTGGTGCTTGCCGGTGCGTTGGACGGATTTGGACTGTTGCGATCACAGTATTTCGAATCGGTAGGCGATGGCCCAACTTTTTTGGAGGAGTGTATCAAATTTGGCCAAGCAGTACGATCGAGCAAAGACGCTCCACCTGATCTTTTTGGTGGATCGGTAACGGTAGAGGTGAAGGCCCCGAAACCACCGGAATGCGAACCTTGGAACAACCTCGAAATGCTGTCGCGAGAGAAAGAAGTAGTGGGCATGTATATTTCCAATCACCCACTCAATGATTTTAGACTAGAAATCGACACGTTTTGTAATGTCAACCTTGCTGAACTGCACAATCGGGAAAAGCTTAAAGGCAGAGACATTGCTTTTGCCGGATTGATTACCGCCCGCGAACACCGCATTTCAAAAAGCAATAAGCCCTTTGGATCGTTTGAGATAGAAGATTTTTACGGCTCCGAAAAATTCTTTGTTTTTGGCGAAGACTACATGAAATTCCGGCACCTAATCGAACTCAATATGTTTGTTTTTATTCGCGGAAAAGTAGAGCAGCGCCGTTGGAGTAAAAACCCCAACGATCTGGAATTTAAGATTTATGCCATGGATATGCTCACCGAAGTTAGGAGCAAACTGGTCAATAAGATTACTATTTCACTCGATCTAAACGACCTGAATGATCAAATGGTGGATGAGCTTACCCGCGTACTCAGTCGCACCAAAGGCAATTGTAGGGTACACCTAGAAGTGGAAGACCGACAGGATAAACTGAAAGTTTCACTGCCCTCAAAAGATGTCTCACTTGACCTTGACGATGATATAGTCGATGAATTGAATTCGCTGAAAGGCATTAGCTTCCGGTTGAATTGACAGACTCAGGATGTCAATATGACGGCAGATTCGCTTCGGTAAACTTTTTGTAATCATGGTCAACAAACGTATATTTACAATTATATAATTCACAAACTAAAAAAATGGAAGCTATGGCTTTAGAACTTACTGACGCTAACTTTGAAGAAACTATCTCATCCGGTAAACCAGTCTTGGTAGATTTTTGGGCGGAGTGGTGTGGCCCTTGCCGAATGGTTGGTCCCATTGTCGAAGAACTTGCACAAGATTATGATGGAAAAGCCATAGTCGGCAAAGTGAACGTTGACGAGAATCCAGAAATTTCTTCAAAATACGGCGTAAGAAATATCCCGACCATTTTGTTCTTTAAAAATGGCGAAGTGGTTGATAAATCAGTGGGCGCGGTTCCAAAAAACGTACTTTCTGAGAAAATCGAAAAACAGCTTTAATTTAAAAAATTGATCAATCCGATCAACTCAGGGGGCGCATTACTCGCCCCCTTTTTTGTACCTTTCGACTGCTATGGCCATTAACATCGATAGAAACAAATTTAACGCAATCAGTCCGCTCGAATTCCTCGCCAATCAAGTGGTGGAAGGATTTATCACCGGTTTGCACAAAAGCCCGTTTCACGGTTTTTCGGTTGAATTTGCAGAGCACAGACTGTACAATACCGGTGAGTCTACGCGGCACATCGACTGGAAGCTGTTCGGCCGCACAGACAAACTGTTCGTCAAGCGCTATGAAGAAGAAACCAACCTGCGCTGTCAATTGGTGGTCGATGTATCCTCATCAATGTATTACCCGGAAGTAAACCCGGCCGATGACGGTCGCTTTAATAAAGTCAAGTTTTCTGCTTATGCGGCGGCGGCACTCACCAGTTTGCTCCGCCGCCAGCGCGATGCCGTAGGATTGTCGCTTTTTGATGAAAAGCTGATCAATCACCTGCCCGCTAAAGGAAATGCTGCGCACCACAGACATATATTCAGCCAGCTATCGGATGTTATTCAGCCCGAAGCCTACACCACCGAAATGAAAACCGGAGCTGTCGACGCGCTGCACGAGGTAAGCGAACGCATTCCACGCCGCTCTCTGGTGGTGATTTTTTCGGATATGTTCGACAACAGCGAGCGGAAAGAAGAACTGTTTGCCGCTTTGCAACACCTTCGCTACAACAAGCACGAAGTAATTCTGTTTCACGTGGTTGATAAAGATAAAGAGCTCGGATTCAATTTCGAAAACCGACCCTATACTTTTGTCGACGTAGAAACCGGCGAACAAATCAAAGCGCATCCCTCACAAGTTCGCGAACAATATCTGGAGGCGATCAGTCAATTTACCAAAGAACTCAAGCTGCGTTGCCTACAATATCGCATCGATTTTGTAGAAGCAGATATCAACTCGGGGTTCGATCAAGTGCTGATGCATTATTTGGTGAAACGAAGCAAAATGTACTAACCCCAATTGACGGAAATTGCTTCTGAATGAAAAGCTGCACTAACCTAAAGAAGCCAGCAAAGACCGGAGAATCCTGTCCACGAGCCTCCTGAACAATCACTTATTGAAGGATTAAATAATTGATGCGATACTTTTTGTGATTCCACTTGTAGAAACGAAAAATTGCGCTAAATTTGCACCGCTTTCAAAGGAAAGAAAACTACCAGGTCCGGTAGTTCAGCTGGTTAGAATGCCGCCCTGTCACGGCGGAGGTCGCGGGTTCGAATCCCGTCCGGACCGCAACTAAAGCCTCGACGATTTGTCGGGGCTTTTTTGCTTCCGCTCCTCGCACACTTCGTTTTCCGATCCCCCTTTAAATCACACCGTCGCAAACAATTTATTTAATGTATAAATTGTAACTTCGGACACCAATCTTCAACCCAAAATCGCTTATGATTCGGTTTCTCGCCTCGGGAGATATCCATCTTGGCCGGACTTCCAGCGCTACGCCTGAAGCAGCAGGCATTTTTCCGGCAAATATTACCTGGCAATTGATGGTTCAGAAAGCCATCGATCTAAAGGTGAATGCCGTATTGCTCTCGGGGGATATCATCGACAGAGAAAACCGTTTCTTTGAGGCAGTGGGGCAGTTGCAACATGGTTTTAACCGTTTGCGACAAGAAAACATTGCCGTTTTCATTGTAGCCGGTAACCACGACTTTGACTCCCTTCCCGACGCTATTCCACAAGAGGATTACAGCGGTATTCGTCTGCTCGGTGCCAAAGGTCAGTGGGAGGTGGTTCCCTTTTCGGTTGGTGATGTTACCGTGCAACTGGCCGGCTGGTCTTTTCCATCACAATACATCAAAACCAATCCGGCATTATCCTTTCCTACCGATCAATTAAACCCCGCTTTTCCGGTGATTGGTTTATTACACGGAGAGGTAGGGAAGTCCGACAGTCCCTACGCACCGATTGATCGGCAATCGCTGCTGACTAAAAACGTCAACTTATGGGTATTGGGTCATATCCATAAACCGCAATCCATTGGAATAGGGCAACGCGAAATCTGGTATCCCGGATCTCCCCAAGCCCTCAGCCCCAAAGAGCAGGGAAAACACGGTGTGCTGTTGATCGAAGTGGATAACCAGCACAAAGTAACCACTGAATTTCTATCCCTTTCACCCGTGCAGTACGAGGAACTTTCGGTTGATTTAAGTGCGGCCGTATCAACCAGAAGTGAAATTTTAGATCGCATAAAGGAATTGGTGGCTTCCGATCGGGTTGCTGCTTCAACCGAACAACTTATTCTCGATCTTATCCTTACCGGAGAGCATCAAAATCCCGATTTGGTTACGCAAACGATTCCCGATTTGATTTCGGGCCACTACCATCAAATGGGCGATGTATACGTATCAGTCAGAAAGTACGTCGACCAGCTCACCATTTCGATTGATCTGGCTTCAATGGCCGAACAATCCTCTCCTCCGGGACTCGTGGCCCAAACCATTCTCGCAATAGAAAATAACCTCACCACCCCGCTGCTAGAGGAGCTTGAACAGCAGTGGGAGGAAGCATATGAGACTGTTAAAAACGGCACAGCCTACTATAGCCTGCATCAACGCGGTCGGGATATTCTTTATTTGGATGAAGTGGCCAGCAAAAAAAGAGAATACCTACTAATGGTTTGCAACAGGCTGCTGCGCGAATTAATCCAACAGACGGCATGAGTGCATCTAAATTTCATATCGAGCGGCTTCAGATCAGTCGCATGCCCGGATTTGCCGATGGCTTGCGGGTTGCTGATACACTATCGCCTAATCTGAACTTGATTGTCGGGCCAAATGCGTCAGGCAAAAGTTCAATTGCACGGGCCATTCTGAAAACCCTATGGCAGGAAAAACCAAAAAATTATTCGGTTCAGCTCGACGCCCAAAATGGTGCGGATAACTGGAATTTAGTGATCGGACCCGGATTTTCCGAAACCACCCGAAACGGTAGTAAGTCAGAGGAAATGCTCACTTCTATCGATCGATCGCGCTATTTGCTGGGGCTTCACGAGCTGATTCAGGCCGAAGAATCAGACATTGCCGCTGAAATTCACCGCCAGATCAATGGTGGCTTTGATCTGGAGCAGGCAGCACGCAGCGCAGGTTTTTCTGATCAAATAAGTACCCGAGCCATCAGCGAATACAAAGCACTTGACAAAGCTGAAAGAGAGGTGGTTGAGAAAAAGCGCGTGCAACAGGATTTTCAAAAAGACCAACATCAACTTGCCGATCTGCATGGGCAATTGGAAGAAATCAAGAAGCAGCTCAGAAAGGAAAATCTCTACAAGCTTTCGCTCGATTTGCGTGAAGTGAATAGAAAGACAGAGACAATGACCGATCGCTTGGCGGCTTTTCCCGAAGCCATGGAATTGCTCAGACAGCAAGATTTTGATGAGGTGCAAACCTGCGGAAAAGAAGTTGACGAGTTGCTCAAAAAAATCGATTTCGATAAATCGCAACTGGCCGAATTCGAAAACAAACTACAGCAATTGGGTTTGCCAGAAACGGGTATGCCCGAAGAAACGCTATTACTACTCACTGCGTTGGTGGATGACTTACACAGCCTGAAAGCCGATAAAAGCAAAAGGGAGTCTGATCTTATTCGTGCGCAACAAGAACTGAGTAACGCTGCCGCAAACCTCGACCTCACTGATAGCAATTGGTCGGGATTGACAGTAGCCGATGTGCGCATTTTGGAACAAGCTTGGGTCAAGGCTTTTGGGCAATATGAAGCCGTCAATGGCTTGCAGAAGGAGGTTGAAGCGATCGAAAAACGGCTCAGTCAGATTTCAGCCGACATTCCAGCCCGCGATCACTTGGTGCAGGGCGTCCGAACACTGACACGATGGCTTCAGGAACAACAAAACCAAACCGTAAATAGCGAAACGCCACAGTGGCCAATTTATGTGCTGGCTGTGCTGGCTGTGCTCGCAACCCTTGTCACAACATTTGTTTCATCCCTAATCGTCCTACTCGTTTTGATGCCGGTGATTGCTTTGATTGGCCTAATGGTTTACCTGACTCAGAAAAAAAGTTCTGTTCAAGAAGAATCCGGGTCAGCGGCTGTTTATCAAAAGGATTTTGAGAATCTGGGGATAACCATGCCGCCATCGTGGCAAATCGACGAGGTGGCCAATCACATTGCAACCCTCACCAATTTACTGCCGCTGAATGCCGAAAAGCAGCACCTTAAGGTCCGGCTGGATCAGGTTAAAGGTGACTGGCAAACGGCAGAAGACGCGCTGAAACAGCATTTTGAAAACTTTGAATCGGTGTGTTTTAAATTGGGGTTTGCTGCAGAAAATAGGGGGAAAAACCACCCGGGAAGTTTATACTGGTTGCTGGTGAATACCGGCAAGTGGCTCGATGCACGAAATGAATGCGATGCAGCATCGGCAGAAATGGCCCTGATCGATGCAAAAACCAAAGAAACCCTTGACCAATTTAATGCGCAGTTGGCATCTTTAAAGGTATCACTAGCGGCTAACTATGCTGAGGCCAAAACCAAAAGTGAGTATTTGAGAAAATCCGAAAGTGAGCGCAGGAGTTTGGTTTCGCAGATTTCAACCACCAAACGATTGCTCACCGACAGGCAGGAGAATTGTGATAAACTCAATGGGCAAATAGATGAAATTTACCGTCGGTTGAAAGTTGAAGGCCATGATTTTCATCAACTTCAGTCGCTGCATCAACAGTTTGATAACTATACCGAAACAGTGCGGCAAATGAAGGAGCTGAACTGGAGTATTGAGAAAATCAACCGAGAACTCCAGGCGCACGCCATGTACGAAATAGATCGCGAAAAACTCGATATGCTGAGCGACGACGAACTATTTGCGCGCTTGAGCGAATCCGAACAGCTCCGCAAAAAGCGGGATGACCTGCAATCCAGAATTGGCGGTATTGAAGCCTTCGAAAAGAATTATCGCGAGGGCAACGATTTGCAATATGCCCTTAAAATTAGGGAGGATGCGTTGGTAGAATTGGAAACAGCATTTGAAAGAAACCTGCTTAACCATTCAGGAACAATGGTCACTCAGGTGTTTCAAAAGGCCAATCAACAGCACAACGAGTCAACTTTATTTAAGCGCGCTAATGCACTGTTCCAAACCATCACACGAAACCGATTTTCTATTCAGATTCTCCCGGGAAATCACAAGTCTTTTAGTGCCTTTGATGAAGTGAAGCGGCTGAACCTACCTCTCAACCAACTTTCTACCGGAACCAGAATTCAGTTGCTGCTGGCCGTTCGGCTGGCCTATATCGAAACACAGGAGAAAAATTACAGGTTGCCGTTATTTGCCGATGAATTATTGGCCAATAGCGATGATGTGCGCGCACAAGCCATTATTGAGGCATTGATCGAAATCAGCAAAATCGGTCGACAGGTGTTTTACTTTACTGCTCAAGAAGATGAAGTAAACAAATGGCAGGAGCGGTTGCAGCTTCACCGGGATATACAGTACAAAGTGATTGATCTGGAAGGTGCAGAAGGAAAAGCCATCGATTGGGATCAAGTTCCAACGCGAAGTGACCGAACTGAAAATGTTCCGGCACCGGAATCTGACAACCATTGGCAATATGGCCGAAGGGTAGGCGTGCCACAGTTCAACCTAATGATGCATCCGGTTTCTCAACTACATTTGTGGTATCTGACGGATGACGTGCAGTTGTTGTATGAATTTCTTCGTCATCAAATTCGATTCTGGGGACAGGTGGAGTCGATGGCCAACAAGCCACCGCTGTTTGCACCGTCAAACTGGGACCGTATTTACCACGAAATGCACCGTCGTGTGGATTTGATTCAGATTTATCAGAAGCTGTATCAAACCGGTCGCTCAAAACCCATCGACCGCGAAGTTTTGCTTGACTCGGGAGCCGTTTCCTCTACTTTTATCGATGATACAGATGAATTATTGAACACTTTGCACGGTGTTCCGGAAGAACTGCTCGATGCGCTCCGAAATAAAACCATTGCGGGTTTTAGAACTGGAAAAATCGAAGAACTGGAATCTTTTCTATTTGAACGGCGGTTTATCACCAACGACGAACCACTTCCGGAAGGCGAGTTGATGAACCATTTGTATTCCGAAGCGGCAAAACTTCACCTCGAACCCAACTCGGTATCATTGCTTTTACAAAGAATTCATCAAGGTCAGAACGGATAGCCGATGGCGATATTCAGCACCGGGCGCTCCTTGGTGATGTCCTTTACCCAGCGCTCGTCCGCGGGCAGATAAGGCTTTCGCAGCGGAACAGCCATATCCAACCGTAACACAAAAAAACTGAAATCCATCCGTAAACCTAAACCACCGCCAACAGCGAGTTCGTTAAGAAACGTTTCTTGATTAAACGCAGCTCCGGGTTGGCTTGGGTTTTCATTCATTAACCAGATATTTCCGGCATCTACGAATACAGCACCCTTTAGAAAACCATAGATGTCAAAGCGATATTCAAGATTGAATTCCAGCTTCAAGTCACCGTTTTGATCGAGAAAACCCGTCGCTACTTTTTCTTCGTCAATTTTATAGGTTCCTGGTCCGAGAGTGCGCGCACGAAACGCCCGCACACCGTTAGGACCGCCTGCAAAAAACTGTTTAACGTATGGCAGTTGTCGGGAATGGCCATAGGGAATACCGACTCCGGCGTATACGCGACTGGCCAACTTGCTTTTTTTGCCGAGTTGAAAGTAGTACCGGAAGTCGGCAGTAAATCTGGAATAGGTGGAGAACACCTTTCCTAGCACACCGGCCGGATTGGAAACATCAGCCCCGCCAATAAAGTATATGTTGTTTCGTAAGTTGCTTTGTTCTTGGTCGTTGTACGTGAACTGATATTCGGGTCCGAGGATGAATTGTTCGGCAAAGCTGTTTTCCAGAAAGGGATTCTCTTCCATTAGCTGTTCAAAAGCCGGAGTGATCTGGGTGAGCTGGGTAAACGTAATGGCCACTGGATTCAACTCGTGCTGAATGCTCAAATTGGGTTTCCAGGTATAACCAAAACTGGTGGTTACCGAGTTGAGCTGAAAATACTGCACACGCTTAACCAGCTCATACCTCGCGCGAATATTGGTTTTAGGAACAAATCGGCTGTTATAGCGAAGCCTAAATGGCGTGAGAAAACGCGGAACCTGAAGCTCTGCACCGACACCCAATTGATAGGAGAAGAAATCACTTGAAGTGCTTCCCTCCGAAATTCCGCCAAGTTGGGTTTCCACACCGCCACTTAAATCAATTTTTAGCAATTCAGCTCCACCAAATATATTTCGGTTGAGCCAGCTAGCCGTAAGTCGCGGTCCGGTAAAGTTGTTCGATTTACTCACCATTTCCAGCTCTGCACGGATGTTCTTTTTATCCATGGGTGTGAGGTAGATATCGGCGTCAAGCAAGCCCGAAAGGCTGTCGCCCGTTTGTGAAAAACGGATGTCGGCAAATTTAAAGGCACCCAAGCCCATCAATCGGTTTAGGGTGAGTTCATGCTTTTCGCGCGAGTATTTTTCACCTGACTCGAGAAATATCGATCGTTCAAGGGCTTTTGGTCTGAAGTAATTGACTGCGGTATCGCTATAAAATTCAATTTGATTATAAATCGCGCTGTCGGCTCCGGTGCTCATCCGATCTTCATCGCCAAGCTGATAATTGGTATAAACGCGAATTCGGCGCAGCGAATAAACCAACTCGGCCTCGGGTGGAATATTGGCCGCTGGCGATAAAAAAACATTCATCTTTTTGTTGCCAATGGTAGTGTCGGCAGTGATGTACAAGTGATCGGTGTTGAAGTAGTAATAGCCACTGTCTTTTAGCGTTCGGTCAATGCGGTTGCGTTCATCCTGAAAGGTGCTCAGGCTGTATCGGTTGCCAGACTTCAACAGGGTTTCATTTTGCGCTTCTATGATTTCATTGCCCAAAATGGTGGTGTCTCTGTTCTCGAACAGAATGGTGTCCAGGCGGTAGGGCCGGTCGAGCGTAGCAGAATAGATAATCCTCGCTTTTTTATACCCCGTACTGTCAACCTCAAAATTTACCAAATTGTTGAAATAGCCGTGGTTATAGAGCCGGTTTTCAATGAGTCTGCTTACCGAATGAGGACGAACATCTGACATGACCACGGGTGGTTTGCCGAGTTTATACTTCAACCAAAACTTCAGTCCCTTTTCTTTTTCGGGCTCTTTTACCTGATTGTGAATCCACAAGGCGGGTCGCATACCAAAGATTTTTCGGTTGGGTTCGGGCTTTATCACCTCATCAATTTCCTCCAGTATTTCAGATTCTTTTTCAATCGTATGATCGGCAATGAACTGCACTTTGGCTCCAACGTACAGCGCTTCATTTTCCGGCAGATGTTTGGTGTTATTGCAAGCCGAAAAGAGGAAGACGACCCACATGCTCGTCAACAAAAAGCGATATGTCGGTGGCCGTTTATTCATCGCGGCTATCGTTTTTGGTTGGGATTTTATCCTCGTCATCTTTCGTGAAATCATCCTCAGGCGCAGGTTCGGGTTTCAGAAATAATTCATGCAGTTTATTGTAGCTTCTGCTGAAAATCAACGAAACACCGGTTTCAATAATTTCCCCATCGATGATTCCCTGATAGGTGTTTTTTCGGAATCCACGGGTGCGCCAGTATCCGTTTTCGGTAAGTTGATATTCTACCGACAAATCGCCAATAAAATCGGAAGCTTGCTGCTTTCTTCGCCGATCGCCCTCCAGGTCAATGCTTCCTCCAACACGTACGGTGAGTCGCTCGTTCAGGAAATTTTTACTCACGCCAACATTCAGTTCGGTGCGTCCTTCAGCCTGACCGGAGGAGTAGTCCTCATACGAGTCGAGCGCAAGGTCGAGTTCTACGCCTTCGATATACTGGTCGCTGAGTTTTTCGAGCTGACGACTCAGCAGGCGACTCATGTTACTGCGCACTGCGGCTTCAGTTGAACCACCACCCGAAAGTGGATCCGACGGTAAAAACCGACCGAGGATCAAGAGGGCAAAAACCTGTTTGTTGAGCTCTGATTCCTGTTCTTCCTGATTGAGCATATTGAGTTTGGCCTGAACCTGTCCGTTAAATGCACCGCGATATTCTTGCGGAAGATCGATGTCGAAATCGATATCGGGTTCAAGTAGCTGCCCACCAAGATTGAGCTTCAAAAGAAACGGGAGTTTTTGCCGATAGCGGTTTAAATCGGCAGGGTTGGACCCGGCCAGTTGATCTTCCAGCAGTCCGAGCGGATCGGTTTCTACCTGATTAATGGCGGTCAGGTTCATGTTGGCCGACAACGGATCGCCCAACCACACAATGTGGCTTCCTTCTTCAATGGTGAATTTCTTTCTGACCACACCGCGAAATATGAGTTGATACTCTCCCGACGCCATTTCGTATCGTCCGGTTAGCGTAATTTTTCCGCTGGGGTCGATGCCAAATTTGAGATCGGCGCTTCCCTGAGCACGCACATAATTATCGCGGGCTTCGGTCAGAAAAATTCTGAATGTGGTTTCTGGATTGAGCGTGAGATTGGCGCTGAGCTCGATTCCGCGCAGGTTGGAAATGGTGGTGTCGGTTTCGATAGAGCGGGTCATGATATTTCCTCCCGAAGGATAGCGCACCACAAATTCATTAATTCCTCCGGCATTTTGCACCTGCGCTTCTTGATCGGGAATAACCAGACTCAAGCTCGATCCTTTTACAATTTCGGCAGATCCGCCGATTACTGGTTTGTCTGAATCGCCCCTCATGGTGATATTGCTGTTGAGCAGCACATTTCCAAAAAATATGGCATCGCGGGTATCGGGTTTATTCAGCACCTGAAAGCGATCTATTTGCGCGTCGAGGTTAAACTGAAAACGGTCAAAATTTTCGCTGAGTACCGTGCCGTTGAATGTGGCGGTGCGGTTGTCAATATCGCGCAGCGTGAAGGCATTGAGACGTAGTCCTTTGTTGCTGACATCGATGGATTCGTTGCGCAAGGTGTAGTAGGTGCCGAGCATTAGAACCCGCATTCCGCAGTTGTTAAACTGAAGCTGACCGTTGAATTGTGGATCCTGCAGACTGCCCTCCAGGTTGAAATTGCCATCGATGGTTCCAGAAAGACTGTCGGCAAAATCAGCCACAAAAGGGGCCACTCCGGCAATATTAAAAGAATGGAGTTGCAGCGATGCAGAAATCTGTTCTTCTGGCTGTGTTTGCAGTTGTGCATTGAGCTGCATTTCGCTACCGGCTCCTGAAAGTGCGGCCTGCAAATCAATAATCGACGCGGAGTTTTCGGCATTGATCTGAAGGGTTCCCATCTCACTTTCTCGTATGGCCAATCGCGCTATTTCCAGATCGGCATGGTATAGCAACAGCGTATCAGGCCTTGAAAAGCGGACATTTCCGTTGATTTCGCCACTCACCAAATCTTCGGCTCCATCAACCGCTTGTGCAATATCGGCCAATTCGAATCGACTAAAACTAAGATTGAGCGGACTGCCGGGGTCACTGGTTCGGTTTGTAAGCGCGATTTCGCGTTGCTTGTTGCTGAGTTGAAATTGGTTGGCCACCAGTCTTTCACCGCCAATTTCGAGATAATGATCGTTAGGTGTTGTCCACTCTTCACCGTTGAATACCACGCCGCCCGGCATAAACGAAAAGCGAAAAAGTGAATCTGCACTGGTAAATTTTCCGGCGAGTTTGAGGCTGTGGTTGTTTAGTGAATCCAGAACGGCAAGCGTAAAAATCAATTGTTGATCGCCAAAAGATCCGTACAACTCGGTGTTGGTGAGATAATAGGTGCTGGTTCCTGCCTTTTTGAGATCTAGGCTATATAGAATAGAATCATTGACCGATTGTACTTCAAAATTCAGTGAATCCACCAAAATACCACCGTATTCAATGGCTGGAAAATTAACATCAATATTCAATAAACCAGATCCTTGCCTAAACTCGCCCGAAAGTCGGCCCGGCGAAAGGTGGTGTAAATCGGGCAGCAACACGTTTGATAAAACCTCCGTGCGCTCAACGGTAAAATCAAACTCAAAATAGTGATCTTCATTCACCACCATCTGCTCCGTACTGTCAAGCACTTGATAGTAGTTATTGACGTGATTCATTAACACATCGGGCATTTGCTCGATGAGAATGTTGCTTTTAAAAAACCCATTCATGATCCCAGATTCGATTTCAAGCAGGGTGTTGTTATTCCCGGTATGAAGTGCAACGCCCAGCGAATCCATGGCATAGCGTTCCTGATTTCGGATAAACAATACATCGGTTGCGCGCACATGCAAATCGATTTCGTTAATACTGTCGCCAACAGATTCGAGTGTTAAGTTGCCACTCGCTCTAAAATCCTCAGTGGTAAAACCTATCCCCGCCATATCGATGCCTTTCAGACTGAGCTGCGCACGGTAGTATGGTTGTTCGCGATCCATTTCAGCACAGGCCACCAGTTTGAAATCCACCAGCGAATCGGCAATGGCTATTTCGGCGTCATAAACCGAATGATTAGCATTGGCTGCAATTTGCAGGTGTTGGTAGGTGTGATTTAAATACTCAAACGATTCAATTTCGCCGTGCAACGCCGCCACCGCGCTGTCGGGGTCAAAATGGGTACCGTTGAGTTCGAGGTACAATTCAACCATTCCGAGTGTATCCTTTTGATTGAGCAATTGGCCGAGGTCGAGCTCGGTATGCAACGTGGCAAAATAATGCGGAATACTGTCGGCGCCGGTTTGAAGTCGGGCAGCAAGCGCCATATCTCCCGATGTGCTTTTCAAATTCACATCGGTGTTGAAGTTGTGCATCGTTCCGGTAAAAAACCCAGAGAGCCGTGCTTGGTCGGGAATAACGATGGCCTCGGGAACCGCCTCGGGCGGCAAAATGCGGTTGAGTTCACGACGTCGAACTTGTAGGTGCCGCAAATCGAGATCAAAAAATGCGGTTGCAAAATCGTCCAAACCTATTGCCGTTCCAGACAAATCGAGCAACGGGTGATTTTCGAGTGAGGCGATCAACTGCTGAATATCAACCTGCGCCATGCTTCCCGATATATTGGTCTCCAGTTCTAGCATCAATCCACCCGAACGAAGCGCGGGAATTTGATCTGCCAGTTCGGGTGCAAATGGCAGTACTTCATTAAGCTGAATCTGCGACTGATCCATAAAGAATTCTGCACTGATTACCTCAGGATTTTCCAAAGCTGCACCAAACGACGGATAATTGGCCCGTATTTCCATTTCAACACGGCTTTGAGGCGTCTGCAACAAAAAATCACGCACTGAAATTTCGCGTTGGTTCAGGTGAAGTTGGGTTTGCAATTCGGTGATGGCCACACCACTTTTTTCTCGAAAGGAAAGCTGATTAATTTCAAGCTGATACCCTTCAGCACCTAGTTGTAAATCTGAAATGGCAAGGTTAAATTGATCGACTTGTAAATTCTGCGAATTGAATTGACCGTCTGTTGCTGGGATATTTTCATCGCGCATGCCGAACGACTGATTACCGATACTGACTTGCCGAACCTGAATATTCCATGGAAAATCAGCCAGCGGATCTCCCATTGGAACGTCGGCGGAGTCAGCAACAGCAGATTCAGTTAAGGCTTCTCCATCCAGTTTGGCCTGATGAAAATGAACCGATGAATTTTCGAGGGTAATGGCGTCGATGTCGATTTGGTTTTTTAACAGGTTGAAGTAGGTGGGTTTCAATTCGAAACTTCCGAGCGAAACCCCAATGGAAGATCCTTGATAGCGCTGTTCAAAAGTAAAATCAATGTCACTCAGCATCAAGTGGTTTAACTGAAGTGAAAATGGAGTAGCGGTGGTGTCGCTTTCGGTTTCTGCCGTTGATTCTAAGTGTTGAATAAAGTGCACGTTGGTGTTCTCGAGCAAGAAGTCATCCACATCAAAAGCCAGCGAATCGAGGTCTAAGGCATTCGCATCAAGCGCAAGGTGGCCGATATTTGCGCTGATTTCCATCCCCGATATTTCATCCATAAAGTTTCCACGAATGCGGCTCAATCTCACGGCTTCTATCATAAAGGTGAACCCGTCGCTGGAGGTAGTATCCGGAGCAATTTCATCTGCGCTACTTTCCGGAGCAAACGCATCAATAATGAAATCGAAATTGAAAATGCTGTCGGGTGCGCTGCGGTGAATGTTGGCCGTGAGTCCGTTCACGGTGGCGCTACCTATATTTATTTCTTTGCGAAGCAGCGCGGTCATGGTAAGGTTAACCCTCAATTCGGATAAATAAACCAGCGTGTCGGCTTGCTGATCTTCCAGATACAAACCTTCGATAACCACATCCGTAGGAAAACCGATAAACAGCCGGTTGAGTTGCACATGGGTGCCGGTTTTTTCGCTGAGAAAATCAACGGCAAAGCCCGTAATTTTTTGCTGTACGGGAGGAAAAAGGATTAAACCAATCACCAATAACAATAGCGCGGTGACTCCTACCACCATCCACAGAAGCACCTTGAGCACCCGCTTTGATATGTTCAGTAGCTTATTCATGAACAACGGCAGGCGCAATTGATAAAATGTTTCTGACTGTTATCTCTGGTTTTCCCGATTTGGTATTGTATCTGTCCATACTGGCCCTTTGCAAAGTTGATCTGTTTTCTATTTAAAAATACACAATCTGCTGCAGCCAATGGTTTGTGAAATCGGTACTGCAAAAAAGGGGATAATTTATTCGGATCAGAATAACAATATATATTTGGATCACTAATTTTAGCTCAAAATTTTACATCTATGGAAATCAATGTGGTAACAATAGGGGCACGTGTTTCTCACCCAGCGTTTGGGATGGGAATTGTTGTTGGAATGAACCTTAGCACGTGGAAAGTGTTCTTTAAAGGCGAAGGCGATAAGGAGATTTCGCGTTCGTTTGAAGGATTGAAAGTGATAGAACCGGCAACCGATGCGCCCGATAATGCCCTCGATTTGGACGATGTGAAAAAGGCACTGCGACAGGTACTCAATGAAGTGAATGTCATTACTTATCCTGTAGAACTGGCCGAAAGGTGGCGCGGTGGGAAGTTGGTAATGCTCCCCAAAAATGCTGATTTGCAATCGAAAGAAGTGCCGATCGAAACCTTTTTTCACAAAATCGTGATGATGCGCGACCGGTTGCGGGTATTGGAGCAGAATATTAACACGAGCGATAAACTCGACGATCAGGATAAGGTTCATTTGCAGCAATACATCTCCAGAATTTACGGCAGTATGACCACATTTAACGTCCTGTTTGCCGATAAGAATGACTATTTTAAAGGAGGCAAAAGCTGAGCTGATCAAGCTTGTACATCGCCAGTCGGTTGTTCGTGTTTTTGCCTTTTGAGAATAAAACACCTGTTTAAAACCACTGAAGTTGTCGGATGTCAGAAGATGAAGCAAACCAGAAAATAGCCGATCCTCATGCGCTGGACAGTAAGGATGTCCTCAGCCAACTGGAGGTAGATGCTGAAGTTGGGCTCGATGATAACGAGGTTGCTGAACGCCGGAAAAAGCACGGCCCAAATGTGCTGCCACAAAAACACAAAGTTTCTGTTTTTAAACTGATCGTTAAGCAGTTTAAAGATTTTCTCATCTACATTCTGCTCATAGCTGCGGTGATCGCTTTTATCGCTGGTCAGGTGGTGGATACCCTCATCATTCTGGCCGTGGTGATCATCAATGCCACAGTGGGTTTTATTCAGGAATTTCGCGCAGAAAAAGCCGTAGCTGCCATCATGCAACTGGTGATCCATGAAGTGTCGGTGCTGCGAAATGGGCGACGTAAAACTTTGGCAGCCACAGATATTGTTATCGGTGATGTGTTGTTGCTCGAAGAAGGTCAAAGCGTTGCCGCCGATGCCAGGGTAATTGAAGGAAATAATTTGCGCACGGCCGAAGCGCCACTCACTGGAGAGTCAGAACCCATCGACAAATCACCGGAAAAACTGGAAAGTGACACCGATTTGGGCGATCGCACCAACATGGTTTGGAAGGGAACCGCCGTGGTTAAAGGATCGGCAAAAGCGGTGGTGACGGCCATTGGAAAACAAACCGAAATCGGAAAAATTGCTTCCTCGCTCAAGGAAATGGAGCAAACGGAGTCGAATTTTAAAAAGAAAACCGGTGTGCTGGCCCGGCAAATGGCGGTTATTTCATTCATTTCTGCCATTGCCGTTTTCCTGATTGGCTATTTTCTTCGTGATTTTGAATTCGAAGAAATGTTGCTGGTGACCATCGCAACACTCGTTTCGGCCATTCCCGAAGGGCTTCCGGTAGTCATATCTGTTGTGCTGGCCATCGGTGCCAATCGCATGGCGCGTAAAAATGCCATTATCCGCGAGTTTACTGCTACCGAAGAAATGGGTTCGGTTACCACCATATTGACCGACAAAACGGGAACCATCACCCAGAATATCCTCACGGTTAAAAAGATTTTTGGAGCAGATGAAAAGGAATATACGGTTTCGGGAGAGGGATACGAACCCGAGGGAAGTATCCAGATCGACGATCAAGAGGTTGATATTGAGGAAGCCTCACCGGTGCTGCAAAAGATTTTGATGATTTCACAATTTGGCGTTCAGGCAGATATAATTTCAAACGATAGCGATGAAGACCCCGAAGTTTCTGGTGATCCCACCGAAATAGCGCTGCGGGTGTTGGGAGAAAAGAGCAAAATTGCCGACCAAGAGGCTTATCAGAACATGAGTGAGCAGAGTGATGTTCCTTTCAATTCTGAACAAAAATTTCGCGCCAAACTTGTTAAAACGGACAGCGGAGATCGGCTCATGCTCGTTGTGGGTGCGCCCGAACGAATATTGGAACTCAGCAGCAAAGTATTGCTCACAAACGATTCTGAGCAGCTCAGCGACAGCATAAAAGAAGTCATTGAAGATAAATATGACGAGTGGGCTAACCAAGCCTATCGGGTGTTGGCACTGGCATATAAGCCAATGAACGAAAAAGATGATATTTCTGAAGACGATGTAAAAGACCTGATTTGGGTGGGGTGTGTTGGCATGATCGATCCGCCGCGACCAGGTGTAAAAGATGCCATAGCCGAATGTAAACGCGCCGGTATTCGTGTGGTGATGCTCACGGGTGACCATGCCAAAACCGCCGGAGCCATTGCCCGACAGGTGGGTGTCTTGGATCAACAAGAAGGAAAGGAGGACAGCAAATATCCTGAGGCGTTGTCGGAGCGTGAGGTTGCCAAAATGGATGATGACGAGTTAGACGAAATGCTGAAACATGTATCGGTGTTTGCACGGGTCACTCCAGCAACCAAATTGCGCATCGCAGAACGCTTACAGCAAGGGGGAGAGCTGATTGCAATGACAGGTGATGGGGTGAACGATGCGCCGGCACTACAGAAAGCCAATGTGGGCATTGCTATGGGAAAGAATGGAACCGATGTGGCACGCGATGCCGCCAAGATCGTTTTATCAGATGATAATTTTTCGAGTATCGTTAATGCCATTCAGCAGGGTAGAATTGTGTTTAGAAACGTTAAACTCACCAGCTATTTTCTACTCACTACTACCTTTGCAGCAACACTTACCATTGTAATTACCTTGTTGCTCGGAATGCCGCTTCCACTTACTGCCGTTCAGATTTTATGGGTGAATATGGTCACCAGCGGAATTATAGATATTGCATTGGCCACCGAGCCCGGTCACGGCGATATGATGAAAAGAAAGCCGATCAAAAAAGATGAAAGCATTCTGACATGGAGTGTATTACCCAACCTTTTGCTGGTTTCGATGCTGATGGTGGTCTTGAGTATATTGGTATTCAACCATTATTTACCCCAAGGCGAACAAGTAGGCCGCACCGGAGCATTTTTTGTCATTACTTCTACTCAGTTGTTCAATGTGTTTAATATGCGAAACATGCAGTTGTCGGTGTTTACAATTGGTATTTTCAGCAATAAGTGGATAAATTATGCATTAATTGTATCGATTGTGATGCAGCTTGCAGTAGTTAAAATACCGTGGCTGCAGAAAATATTCGGGTTTGGCGATATTCCATACTTGGAATTTGTAATAATTGTAGTAATGTCGTCTTCCGTTTTGTGGATCGGCGAGCTCTATAAATGGATTCAAAATCGTTTAAACAAAAAAAACCAGCAGCAAGAAAATGATTAAGAAATCGATGTTGATTATCCTCGACGGATGGGGCTTAAATCCAAACCCTTTGGAGTCTGCAATTGAAAAAGCAAACACTCCTTTTATCGACTCACTATACGCGCAATATCCGCACAGCACTTTGGTGACTTACGGGGCGCAGGTAGGATTGCCCGAAGGGCAAATGGGAAATTCGGAAGTGGGGCACATGAATCTCGGAGCCGGAAGAATTGTTGATCAAGACTTGATGAAAATCAATAAAGCAACTGCCGGTGGTGAATTGGATCAGAATCCTGCCCTTCTCGAAGCAATAGCGTATGCGCAAAGGACAGGCAAAAAGATTCATCTGCTCGGGCTGATATCCAACGGCGGGATCCACAGCCATTATAACCACACCATGGCGCTAACGTCAATTTTTGCCCGCCACGGATTGGAAAATGTCTTTGTCCATGCATTTACTGATGGACGCGACACCGACCCGCGCAGTGGCATGCAGTTTTTGAGCGAACTGGAAACGCACTTGCGGCACACCACCGGAAAGCTGGCATCTATCACCGGAAGGTATTACGCCATGGACCGGGATACCCGATGGGAACGAACGGCTATTGCCTATCACGCCCTGGTGAACGGTGTTGGAACGCGCACTATGGAACCATTTCAAGTGATGAAAGAACGATATGAAACCGGCCAAACCGACGAGTTCATATTGCCCATAGTCAAAGTAGATGAAATGGATCGTCCGCTGGCTTTGATTTCAGAAGGGGATGTGGTGTTCTTTACAAATTTTCGCAGCGATAGAGCTCGTCAGCTCACTTCCGCACTAACGCAGGTGGATTATCCTGCCGGCAAAATGGCCAAAATGAACCTGTTTTTTCTGACCATGCGCAACTACGACGACGATTTTCGCGACATCAAAGTCGTATTTAATGATCTTCGTTCACAGCGCACAATGGGCGAGGTGGTGGCACAGGCCGGACTACGTCAATTGCGAATTGCAGAAACCGAAAAGTATCCACACGTTACCTACTTCTTTAATAACGGTCGCGAAGAACCTTTTCTCGGCGAAGACCGCATCATGGTCCCTTCTCCGCGAGATGTACCGACTTACGACCTAAAACCCGAAATGAGCGCGCACGAGGTAACAGACCGTCTGGTTAAATACCTGGCCGACCACGATGTTCATTTTGTTTGTCTCAATTTCGCTAATCCAGATATGGTGGGCCACACTGGAAATTTTGAAGCAGCGGTAAAAGCCTGCGAAGTGGTTGACGAATGTACAAAACGGGTGGTGGAAGCAGCCCTGGAAAAAGATTTTCAAATTTTAATTATTGCCGATCATGGCAATGCCGATTACCTGGTAAACGAAGACGGTACGCCAAATACCAATCACAGCAAGTTTCCGGTTCCCTTCATTTTGGTTTCCAACAATCCGCCGGAGGCAATAAGGAGCGGCAAACTCGGTGATATCGCACCTACCTTGTTGGCGCTGATGAATTTGGAAATACCTGTAGAAATGACCGGTGAAATTCTAATTTATCCGTGAATATTCAAGCCGCGATATGTGATCTGGACGGGGTGATAACCCAAACCGCCACCTTGCATGCGCGCGCCTGGAAAACCATGTTTGATGAATACAATCAACAGCGTGAAAACGCTGGAAAACCGAATTTTCATCGGTTTTCAATTGAAAGTGATTATTTGAAGTATCTCGACGGAATGCCGCGATATGACGGTGTTGAGAATTTTCTGAAATCGCGGAGTATCTCTTTGCCACAAGGAGATGAAACTGATTCGTCTGGAAAAGAAACCATCAGCGGACTCGGAAACCGCAAGAACGAAATCTACCAGCAGTTGATCAAAACAGAAAAGGTGGAGTATTTTGAGAAAAATGTGGCCCAAATTCGCCAGTGGAAAACACAGGGAATAAAATTGGCAGTGATTTCGGCCAGTAAAAACTGCAAGCAAATTCTTAAGGCCACCGGGCTCACCGATTTGTTTGAAGTTCGGGTGGATGGCGTGGTTGCAGCCGAACGCGACCTAAGCGGAAAACCAGCACCCGATATTTTTCTTGAAGCAGCCAAAGAATTGGGGGTTGAACCTTCGCGTGCTTTAATTGTTGAAGATTCAATTGCCGGAATAAAAGCGGGTAAAGCAGGTGGTTTTCAGCGCGTCATTGCCATTGCACCGTCTAACCGGCACCAGGAAATGATCAATTACGGTGCTACCGATGCCGTAGAAAATCTTCAACAGGTGAATCTGAATCAACAAGCGAATAAAGACCACACTGAACTACCGTCTGCCCAAGATCATTTTGATCAAATAATGCAACTGCTCTCGGGACAATCGGGTATTTTATGTCTGGATTATGATGGTACCCTTTCTCCCATTGTAGAAGACTACAATAAAGCCGTGATTAGCGATTCCATGCGAAACGAGGTGAAACGACTGTCAGTAAAAATTCCAGTAGCCATCGTCAGTGGCCGAGACATTTCCTACATTAAAAAAAATGTAAACCTCGATGGACTATACTACGCCGGCAGCCACGGTTTTGAGATGGAAGGGCCAGACAACTTTCAACACGAACTAAAAGAAGCCGAAGCCTTGTTGCCCGTGTTTGACGAGGTGGAACAACAACTTCAAGAGGCACTTGCTGATATCAGTGGGTCGGCAGTGGAGCGGAAAAAATATGCCGTGGCGGTACATTTCCGAAAGGTTGCAGAAAATAAAAAAAGGTTGGTGGAGGAGGCTGTCGATAAGATACTAGGGACCCATTCCGAACTCATCAAAGGACACGGAAAAAAAGTTATTGAAATCCGACCGGCAATTGAATGGCATAAGGGCAAAGCAGTGGAGTTGATTTTCCAAACTATCGGCGGAACGGAAGGTGCCGGTGCCGTTGTTTATATCGGTGATGATGTGACCGATGAAGATGCTTTTCGTGTGATAGAAAACGGTGCCGGAATTTTGGTCGGTTCGCACAGTGAACCAACCGCCGCGACTTATGTTTTAAAGGATGTAAACGCAGTAGAACATTTTTTAAAACAACTTGCCCACCGTTTGGAAACGTAGGGCATCTTCCCAACCCATGGAATCACGCTGGAATCTCATTTACGACGAATATGAACCGGAAAAGGAGGGACTGCATGAGGCCCTTTGCACGCTCGGCAATGGATATTTTGCTACACGCGGAGCCCACGAAGAAAGAAGCGACGACCAGTTTCATTATCCGGGGACGTACCTCGCTGGAGGATATAACCGACTTGCATCCGAAGTATCCGGACAGATTATTGAAAACGAAGACCTGGTAAACTGGCCCAACTGGCTCGTTCTAAAATTTAAACCCGCCGATGGCGAATGGCTGAACCTGGATGAAATGACGGTGATTGCCCATCGTCAGAACCTCAGCTTGCGCGAAGGAATCCTCTACCGCCATATCCATGTTAAAGACGACGATGGTCGAGAGACCATTATCGAAAGCAGCCGTTTGGTGCACATGCTGCACCCGCATCTGGCAGCCATCGAATGGAAACTCACGCCCAAAAACTGGTCGGGTAAAATGGTTGTTCACGCCGCACTGGATGGTTCGGTAATCAACAATGGCGTTGCCCGTTACCGCGATTTGCGCGGCCGACATTTGCAAACGCTGAGTCATGGCACCTTTAAGGAAAACGGTATTTACATAAAGACCAGAACAACGCAGTCAGAAGTGGTGATGGCTCAAGCGGCTACGCTCAATGTGTACTTTGAACAAGAAATTCCTGCGGTTTCTCGTGAAGAATTCAAGGATGATGATTTTATCGCGCATCAACTCACGTTAGAGGTTTCGGAAAACCACCAAATTCAAATAGAAAAAATAGTAGCGGTCAACACTTCACGTGATGCAGCCATTTCCGACCCGCTGAATGAAGCGCAGCACACCGTGATGCGCGCACCTCGATTCGAACAGTTAAAATCCGAACAAATCGCTGCATGGAAATCCATCTGGGACAGAGTAGACACCCGTTTTGAAAGCGATCATCCCGAAGATCAACTCGTGTTGCGTTTACATATTTTTCATATTCTGCAAACCGTTTCGATCAATACCATCGGTCTGGATGTTGGTGTTCCATCGCGTGGGTGGCACGGCGAAGCGTATCGCGGACACATTTTTTGGGATGAGCTATTCATCTGCCCATTTCTGAGCTGGACCGTTCCAGAAATCACCCGATCCTTGTTAATATACCGTTATCGCCGACTGCCCGAAGCGCGACACAACGCACAGGCCGAAGGTTTTGACGGTGCCATGTTTCCGTGGCAAAGTGGTAGCAACGGCCGCGAGGAAAGTCAGAAAATTCACCTCAATCCCAAATCGGGCAACTGGATTCCCGACGATTCGCGGTATCAGCGCCATGTCAATGCCGCCATTGCATACAATGTTTGGCAATATTATCAGATAACCCGCGATCAGGAATTTCTGCATTTTTTTGGTGCAGAACTTCTGCTGGATATAGCGCGGTTTTGGTCGAGTGTGGTGAGCTGGAATGAAGATCGCCAAAAATTTGAAATCCTAAAGATTGTTGGCCCCGACGAATACCACACCCATTATCCGGACAGTGAAAAACCCGGACTCAACAACAATGCCTACACCAATGTGATGGTGGTGTGGCTGCTGAAACACGCGCTTGAAGTGCTGGATTTGTTGGATGTAAAACGACAGGAAGAACTTAAAACAAAACTGAACATCACACGCGAAGAACTGAACCGTTGGGATAAAATCAGCGGGAAAATGTATATACCATTTGTGCGGACCAATCGTATTTTCAGTCAGTTCGAGGGATTTGAAGACCTTGAAGAACTCGATTGGGATTTTTATCACGAGAAATATGGCAAAGTGTTGCGCCTGGACCGAATTATGGAAAAAGAGGGCAAAGACGTCAATCAGTACAAGGCCACCAAACAAGCCGATGTGTTGATGTTGTTTTATCTTTTTTCGGCCGAGGAGCTCACTGATCTGGTCAGGGGATGTGGCTATGACTTTAAGCCGGCGGCAATTCCGGATAACATTGCCTATTATCAGGATCGAACGGCACACGGCTCCACGCTCAGTAAAGTCGTGCACTCGTGGGTTCTGGCCCGCTCCGATCGAACGCATTCGTGGCACAATTTTAAAGAAGCGCTGATGAGCGATTTTGCCGATGTGCAGGGCGGCACCACCCCTGAAGGCATCCACTTGGGTGCCATGGCCGGCACCGTCGATCTGATTCAGCGGTGCTACCTCGGTATTGAAATGCGCCAAGACAAGTTGTGGTTTAACCCGCAGTTGCCCGACAATCTGAGCTGCATCAACTGCACAATGCGCTACTGCGGAATATGGATTGAAGTAGTGGTAGAAGGAAACACCCTTCAGCTAACGCGTAAAAATAGCTGGCACAACTCCCAATTAAATATTGTTGTTAAAGGGCAGGCGTATGTTTTGAAACCCGGTGAAACCAAAAAATTTAAACTGTTAAAATCCAGCAGTAAGATCATCGATCATCAACGGTAATGAATGTTAAATCAGCCGGATTTGTCCCGAGTTGTCATCGATACCTCAGAAATTTACCGAACATATTCTGTACATTTGCAGTTAGAAACGATCTTTGAAAAATACCCGTGCGGGCGTTAGAAGTTTGAAGAACTAAAAAGCTTCTTATTGGAAGACTGTTCGGATTCGCGAGGGCGGGCCTCAACGCATTTTTTGGTGCGTCATTTCTTCGGAAAAACAAGAGGATTACCAAACCTGTCCGGCAGTTCCACTCATGTTTCGTGAGTTTTTCCGAACCGGCGTTCGCACGGCTTTTTCTTTTCATACCCATTTTCATATTTAATTACCTTTGCTCACCATGCAACAAACGCTAGTTACCACTGCAAAGCAAGGGCTACAAACCTTGCCGGTGATGGAAACTTTTTACTCGGTTCAGGGTGAGGGTTATCATACCGGAAAACCTGCATTTTTTATTCGCCTTGCCGGCTGCGATGTAGGCTGCACCTGGTGTGACGTAAAAGAAAGCTGGAATGCAAGCGACCATCCGGTATTGAAAATTAAAGATCTGGCAAAGCAGGCGGCACTCAGCGGAGCAGAAATCGTAGTTGTTACGGGTGGTGAACCAACACTTTATGATTTAAAACCGCTCACCGATGCATTGCTTTCACATGGATTAAAAGCGCATATCGAAACTTCCGGCACCAACCCGCTAACCGGCGATTGGCACTGGATTTGCTTTTCTCCGAAGAAATTTAAGAAACCTGTACCCCAAATCTACCAGCAGGCACACGAGCTTAAAGTGGTCGTTTTCAATAAGCACGATTTACAATGGGCGCTCGATCATGCGGCACAAATCAATGAATCTTGCAAACTTTTCGTTCAACCCGAATGGAGCAAAAAAGAAATAATCACTCCGCTTATCGTAGAATTTGTGCAACAGAATACACACTGGAGCCTTTCGCTGCAAACACATAAATACCTGAACCTACCATAGATGTACCGAATTCTCGCCCTTCTTTCTTTTCTATGTTTCACTTATCAACTGGCAGCACAGCAATATACCACATCGGATAAACGCGCCATTAAGTTTTTTGAAGAAGCCGTAAGTTTTCTCAACAAACACGAACTCGGACCAGGGTTGCAGCAAATTGATAAAGCCATTGAACGCGACCCCAAATTTGTAGAAGCCTGGCTGCTTAAAGCCGATCTGCACATCGAATCGCGCCAAATGGACGAGGCCATTCAAGCCATGGAAATGTCGGTTCAGGTGATGCCCGAATTTTTCCCAAACAAATACTTTACCCTCGGCCAACTGTACATGCAACAAGGGGAGTACGAAAAAGCCCACGAGAATTATAACGCCCTACTGAGCTACAGCCAGGTGCGATCAGAATTGCAGCAGCACGCCCGCCACTTGATTAGAAGCTGTGAGTTTGCGATGGAAGCCATCAAAAACCCGGTTCCTTTCGAACCGCGCAACCTCGGATCGGGTGTCAATTCAGAAATGCCGGAATATTATCCAAGCATGACGGTGGATGGAAAGCAACTGCTCTTTACCCGCGAAGTTCCCGTATCTCCCAACCACCAACGGGGGCAGGAAGATTTTTACATCAGCGAATGGAGCGGTGAAAGCTGGGGAGCGGCCGAGCCACTGCATTACATCAACACACCGGGCAACGAAGGAGCACCCGCCATTTCTCCCGATGGACAAAGCATGATTTTTACCGCCTGTGATCTTTACGGCAGCTACGGACCCGAGCGCGATGGTTTTGGAAGTTGCGATTTGTTTTACACCTATAAAATCGGCCAACGATGGGCCAAAGCGCAGAACATGGGGACCGTGATCAATTCCGCGCACTGGGAGTCTCAGCCTTCGATTAGCGCCGACGGAAAAACGCTCTATTTTGTTCGTGGTGACCGCAATCCAATGAAACGCACCTCGGATTTGTATATGTCGGTTTTGGGAGACGACGGAAGCTGGCAAAAACCGGTGAAGCTGAGTGAAACAATTAATACACCCTACAACGAGGAATCTGTTTTTATACACCCCGATGGAAAAACGCTTTACTTTTCCTCCGACGGTCACCCGGGTATGGGTGGGCTCGATATTTTTGTGAGTACGCGAATCGGAGAAAATGAATGGACAGAACCCGTCAATCTGGGCTATCCAATTAACACATCGGCCGATGAAAATAGCCTGCTGGTTTCGCCGATGGGAGATATTGCGTTTTTCTCAAGCAGTCGCTATGGCGGATTTGGGAGCCTTGATTTATATGCCTTTGATCTGCCCGAAACCGTTCGTCCTGACCCAGTGACATCACTCAATGGATTGGTTTACGACGCCGAAACAAAGCAGCCGCTATATGCGCTGTTTGAACTGATTGATATCGAAAGTGGTGAAGTGGTGGTTACCTCGCACTCCAATACCGAAGACGGAAGTTTTCTGGTGGCCCTACCTTTTAACCGCCGCTACGCACTCAATGCCTCCAAAAAGGGCTATCTGTTTTATTCCGATCATTTCGATTTGTTGAAAGAGGGCGAGTATTTTGCTGGCAAAGTGATAGAAGTTCCGATGCACAAGGTTTCTGACGGTCATAAAATGGTGTTAAACAACGTGTTTTTCGATACCGATAAATACAACCTGAAGCCCGAATCTCAGGCAGAACTCAACAAGCTGGCCGATTTCATGAAGCAAAACGAGGGGGTTAAAATTGAAATTGGTGGACATACCGACAATCAGGGTAGTGCATCGCATAATCAGCAATTGTCAGAAAACCGGGCAAAATCGGTGATGAACTTTCTTACCGATAATGGAATCGACAAAGGCAGATTGAGCGCCAAAGGATATGGTCAGGATCAACCGGTAGCGGACAATGCAACTCCCGAAGGCCGAGCCAAAAATCGACGAACAGAAGTAAAAGTTGTTGGGAATTGACCGGCGAGATTCATGGGCTATGATGATGAATATAATAGTGTGGGTTTTTTCGGTGATGCTGCTGCAAATGATGTTCGTTAGCAGCACTGAAATAGCGAACCCTCCAGACTCGAAATCAAAGGAGGAACTGTTTAGAATCACCCGTAACAAAGACGCCAACGAGATCATCTATTATCTCAATACCACGTCAAACGACCAGCTCGATCTTAATGCGCCTGTTGAAGCGTATTGGATTAGATATAACTACAAAGGCGAACAATCGGGGCGGCCACTGAATGGGATAGAAAAACGATATGCCTATGGACTTCGCTTTTTGTCGGTTACCAAAACCAGCGCACATTTTCAGTTTGTTTCTATAGATCGCGATCTTTATCTGAAACGAACAGATCGGGGAGATTTTGTTCTGGTTGATATTGATGGCAAACTTCAGCGGTTAGAAAAAATTCACCTCATAATCGGAAAAGGTTCGTTCTGGGTCCCCGAAATTTCCGCTTTGGAGCTACATGGAACTGATGTGCAGGGCAATGCAGTAATTGAAGTCATCAACAATCCGAGAGCAAAATAATCGACCGTAAAATATACATCCGAACCGTTTGTTTGCTTTGCAAGTTGTTTGATTAAATTGCCAAAATTATGAAGAGAGCAGTTGAATTGGTGTGGGTAGGTGTGTTGTTGATTTTGCCTTTTAGCATCAAGGCTCAACATTCCGAATTGAATCAAGCGCTGGCTAAAAAAGACAGCATTGAGCAAATATTGAAAGCTACCGAAGCCCACATTAATGAGCTTCGTCTTAAGTCTTTAGTAGAACAACTCAAAGATTTGGGACTGCCCAAAAGCCATTTCTACGGTGAAATTGTACACCACAGCGCAATGATTCTGGAATATGCCGAAGAGCACGAACAAGCTGCGTGGGTATTTCACGCCATTTTGCCCGAAATAAAACACGGCACCCAGGGGCGTACCAATGATTTTAGGGTTGACGAGAAAGTATCGACCGGAAGTGCCGTTCAGCAGGATTACTTTGTGGTGAACGTGGTAGATGGCAAACGCAAATACGACGGTTTTGGTTATGACCGCGGACACTTGGCCCCCAGTGCAGATTTTCGTTGGAGTGCAAAAGCCCTTTCAGAAAGTTATTACTATTCGAACATCTCACCGCAGCTACCCGGATTTAACCGTGAGGGCTGGGTAGCCATCGAAAATGAAATGCGCGCGTATGTAATGAAACACGAGCGCCCGCTCTATGTGGTTACTGGTGGTGTGCTTCACGAGGAATTGCCGGTGCAAGAACGCAGCGTCAATAAAGTTTCTATACCCGAATTCTACTACAAGGTGGCTGTGGATCCGGAAATCGGGCAGGGGATAGGGTTTCTCGTGCCACACCAAGCCCATTTGAAATCTCCCGATCACTATGTGGTTTCCATCGACTCAGTAGAATCATTTACAGGAATTGATTTCTTTACATTGCTTGAAAATCAGCACGAAGTTGAATCAATCACCAATGCGGTGCACTGGTTTCCAGAGCTGGAGAAAAATGCGCCAATGCTGGATCCCACTCAACTTCCGAAGAACATTTTCAACAGTGCCCAGGCAGCATATCATGTGAATTCGGGCAAAAAAGTAACAATTTGTGGCAATGTGGTTGAAGCATCTAAATCGAGAAATGGACACGTCTTTCTGAAATTTGATCGCGTGTATCCCGAAACTGTTTTTCAGGTATTTATTTCTTCCGACAACCTGGTCAACTTTGAATACCTTCCTGAATTGGAGCTCGATGGAAAGTGTTTGTGTATAAAAGAAAAAGTGGGTAAGCTCGGCGAAACGCCAACGATGTACATCAATAATGACAAGGTTATCACGAGCTGTGATGTACTTAATTAAAACATATTGCTACAGGCTCATGGTTTAGAAAGAACGTCGGATGATGCGCGATTTTTTTAGATAATCCGGATTCCGATAGCACACACATCATCGATTTGCTCCAGGCCACCTTTCCATTCGTCAAATCGATTTTTGATGATTTCCTTTTGTTCATCCATGGATTTATCCTGAATTTCAATGAGCATTTCCTTCAGTGGTTTGTACTTAAACTTCTTTCCTTTTGGTCCCCCAAACTGATCGGGGTAACCATCGCTAAACATATAGAGCGTGTCGCCTTTTTCAAGCTGGATGTTATGATTGGTAAACGGTTTTGGTGCAGCGTAAATACCAATGGGCTGGCGATCGGGTTTAAAGTGGTATAGCTTATAGGTGGAATTTGTCACCTCGGCATCTGAATCATCGGTGATGGTCATCGGTTCTTCCAGACCTTCTGCTTCGATGCTTCGCGAAGTGACAATCCACAATGGTCGTTGTGCCCCGGCAAACTTCAAAACCTGTGTCTTTTCGTTGTAAATGCACAGTGCGATATCCATTCCGTCTTTCACTTCATCGTCACTACGCTCAAAATGACTAACGATAATGTCACGCGTTTTATCGAGAATAGCAGCGGGCTCAGTGAGGTTAAATTGCAAGACCGCCCGGTTGAGGGCGTTGCTGCATAAAACACTCATCATGGCTCCCGGCACACCATGGCCGGTGCAGTCGGCCACGGCAAATACAATCAAGTTGTGGTCTGGAAGGTCGGGGTCGGGAATGGTTTCCATCCAGTAAAAATCACCTGCAACAATATCCTTGGGTTTGTAGAGAATAAAGCTCTCCTTTAATGCCCTTTCTACAATTCGCAGCGGAGGCAGAATAGCATCTTGAATGCGTTTTGCATAAGTGATAGAATCGGTGATGGATTTGTTTTTTTGCTCTACCAGTCGTTTTTGATGGCGGAGTTCACCAGTAGCCATTTCAATTTTCATTTGCAGTTGTTCGTGCTGCTTTTTGAGCCGATAAGTCCGCCATTGTCCATACCGCATAAGCAGAAAAGCCACGACAACTAAATAGGAAATGCGTGCACCCCAAGTATTCCACCACGGCGGTCTAATTTCAAAAGAATACTCATAGGGTTTTCCCCATTCATTATCAGTACCGACTGCGGCTACCATAAATGTGAATTTCCCGTGTGGAAGGTTGCGATAATCGGCAATGGCGTTGTGGGTGATTTCGCTCCACTGATCATTGAGACCTTTCATTCTATAGCTGTAACGCACGTTGTGTGGTTCAAACCAGTCGATGGCCGAGAAATGAAAAGTCAGGTGATTTGATTCGTGCGTTAGTTTCAAATTCAAAGGATAATTTCGAAACGGGGCCGTTCCGTTAAACTTTGCGTTTTGTAACAACGCCTCATCCGTGTTGTTGAAGTTGATAAATTTTCCATTAATGTTGAGCTGGCCGAGGTTTACCTGCGGTGTTTTGCGATTCTGAGGAATATGGTCCAAATTAAGTCGCGTGAGCGAATTTCCAGTTCCCCACCAGGCATCATTTTTCTCGTCGATCAACACGCTGTTCGAAAAGAAATCGATGCCTTTCAAACCGCTTTCCTTGCCGAAATTTAGAATGGTAAAACCGTCGTTATCGTTTCGCTCAATCAAATTTAGTCCCTTGTTGGTGGCCACCCACATGCGATGGAGATGATCTTCTGTCACAGAACGCACCAGATTATTGGTGAGACCCGACTTTTCGGTAAAGCAGATAAACCGGGTTCCGTCAAAACAAACCACACCGCCGCCATGCGTTCCAAACCACATGTTTCCCGCGTGATCTTCTGTTATTGAACCAACGTGATGGTGACTCAAGCCTTGCTGTTCGGTGAAATGGGTAAAGTATTCACCATCGAATTTGGTTACACCGGTTGCAGTTCCAAACCAGAGGTTTCCTTTACTGTCTTCAAAAACGGTTCTAACCAATTGGTCGATTAATCCGTTTTCGCGGGTATAGTGTGTAAAATATTCGCCGTCAAACGAACTCACCCCACCATTGTAGGTAGAAAACCACATGGTGCCTTTAGAATCCTCGATAATGGTGTAGACTGACTTATCGCTCAACCCACTGTTTTCGGTGTATATCGTTATATTCTCTCCGTCGAATTTGCTCACTCCTCCAGGGTAATTGCTGATCCAAATATTGCCCTTGCTGTCGGATTCAAGGGCAAAAACATAATTGTGCCTGAGCCCTTGCTGACTGGTGTAATGAATGAGTTTTTCACCATCATATTTGCACAGCCCGCCACCCAACATGCCGAACCAGTAATTGCCAGCGCTGTCTTGCTCAATTGCGAGAATTTTATTGTCTGGAAGCCCCTGCTCTTGAGTGAAATGCTCAAAGCTGAAAGGGTTCAGGATATTGACCCCTCCGCCCAATGTGCCAATCCATAGGTTGCCCTGACCATCTTCATGCACTGATGATAAAACCTCACTTGTTAAACCCTCTTCTTGCGAATAGTTTAAAAAGGTTTCTCCATCAAACTTATCGAGCCCCTTCATGGTGGCAAACCACATGTTGCCTTCGTGATCTTGTTCGATATCAAGAATTTGAGGGCTGCTAATGCCGGTTGATTTGGGGTATTGGGTAATGAGCGAGTCTTTAATCTTAACCAGACCTCCGCCGTCGGTGCCAAACCAAAGGTTACCTTCGGCATCTTCCATCGAACAGAGAAAATAGTTGTTGATTAAGACGTTGTCGGTATTGAGCGTGATGAATTTCTCTCCATCAAACTTCGAAATGCCACCGCCGTATGTTCCAAACCACAAATCTCCTTTGCGGTCGGTCAACACAGTTCTTACATTGTTTTGACACAAACCTTCATTGGTAGTGAAGTGGGTAAAGTTAGTCCCGTCAAAAGCGGTTACCCCGCCACCGCCTGTACCAAACCACATGACCCCGTTGTGATCCTGGGCGATACTCCAAATGGTATATCCGGATAATCCAGAGCTGATGGAATAATTGGTGAAATTCACCCCGTCATATCGGCTGATACTTCCGTTGACCGCTCCAAACCACAGGTTGCCGTCTGCGTCTTCAAAAATCGATCTGATTTGATCGTGAGCAAGACCTTCTTTTGAAGTGTAATGCGTGATGTATTCCCCATTGAAATGAGTGATCCCCGTTTCATTGTTGGCCAACCAGATGTTGCCGTTTCGGTCTTCAATAACCTTTCTTACATAGGAGGAGCTGAGTCCGTGCGGTATATCAACAAATCGCAAATCGTGGTTAGTAAAATCTTTAAAGGTAGGAGTACTAGCAGGAATGGGTTGCGGGTGCTGGCATTTTTTCACTACCGGGCGCGTCTTGATCGGCAATCCGGTGGGGATGGTATCCCCCCGCAGGTTGAGCTGATAGGCCTCTGGGTTTCCTGTTGTCAAAAGTGAGGTTGAAAATAAATCTAACTGTACCGTATTAAAGATTACGCTTTTCTTATCAAAAGGTATTCTGTGGTTTATCGGTATAATTGTCGGATTACCAACGTGAAGAACTTCGGGAGGTTGTACTTGCGAATGGTGAATTCTTTTTCCTTTGACCCGAATTGGAGATCCGGTTAGAATGGTGTCGCCAGAGATCACCAGCGGCTCTATCATTTCGCCGGTAATCTGATTAACGGTATATACCGAATCTGTGGCAAGTGAAATGATGTCGGGAGCAGGGTAGGGAATAGGTAAGTCCTCATTGACACCACCTGATGGGGAGCAGCCCCCAATGACAAAAAGAATTGCTGCACTCAGATAAATTCCTCTCATTTTTGATTTTACAATTAATCTGTAAAAAAAGAACAGTTTTGATTCTTAGCTTTTTAACTGGCAATAGCAATTTTAGGTAGACCATTTAATTTGGTTTCACCAATCGTTTTTCTTGATCATTCTGTACTATGAGAGGTAGGGCAATACGAAAACAAAGTTACTAAATCCAATTTTGAATTTCATACCGCTTGCGGTCAGTAGGCTTAGTTTTGATATCATCTTCCTAGTTATTAGTCACCCAAAACCATTTATACTTTAAAATGCTACAATTTGTTAGATTTATTTAACGAATAGCAAACAGCAGTGTTCCAGTAGAATGATGGTTAGGCGATACCAAAGAAAGATAAGGACATTTATATTCTGTTATTTTTGCAATTCACCAATTTTTAAGGGAATGAATACTACGGGTTTGATGGCGTTTTTCGCAATGCTGTTGTCTGCAAGTTTTGTAACTGCTCAGCAATCATACTGGCAGCACCATGTTGATTACAAGATGGAAATCGACATGGATGTGACCAATTATAACTTTACCGGTCATCAGAAACTAACCTTTTCCAACAACAGCCCGGATACGTTGCACCAGGTGTTTTACCATTTGTTTTTTAACGCCTTTCAGCCCGGCAGTATGATGGATGAATTATCGCGCACCATTGCAGATCCCGATCAACGTGTGGGTGATCGCATTTCGCAGTTACAACCCGATGAAATCGGAAAGCTGGAGCCCACTTCGATGAAGCAAGATGGCAAAAAACTCGATTATAAAGTGCGCGGAACGATTTTGCAGGTGCCATTGCGCAAGCCATTGTTGCCCGGACAACAAACAGTGCTCGATATGGATTTTGCTGGTCAGGTTCCACTTCAAGTTCGCAGGTCGGGAAGAGACAACCGCGAGGGAATTGCCTTGTCGATGTCGCAGTGGTATCCAAAACTTTGCAATCATGACATCGATGGTTGGCATCCCAACCCATACATCGGCCGTGAATTTTATGCTATTTGGGGAGATTACGATGTGAAAATATCAATCGATTCGGACTACATCCTTGGCGGAACAGGTTACCTTCAAAACAACAGCGAAGTGGGGTACGGCTATGAAGAGCAGGGAGTAACTTTCGATCACGCTGGAAAAGACAAGCTGACCTGGCATTTTGTGGCCCCCAAAGTGCATGATTTTGTTTGGGCTGCCGACCCGGGATATACGCACGTTTGGAGAGATGTGGCCAACGGCACACGTTTGCATTTCCTGTATAAGGGGCAAGATTCAACGATGATCAAAAACTGGACGGCACTGGTCGATTACACCGAAAAAGCACTGCTATTTGCGAATGAGAATTTTGGAGAATATCCCTACAAGCAATATTCTGTAATTCAAGGTGGCGACGGAGGAATGGAGTATCCCATGGCTACGCTGATCACCGGACGCCGGAATCTTGGAAGTTTGGTGGGAGTGATGGTTCACGAGTTGATGCACAGTTGGTATCAAATGATGCTGGCGTCCAACGAGTTGCTCTACCCATGGTTTGATGAAGGCTTTACCATGTATGCCGGCGAGTTGGTCATGAATGATTTGTTTCCGCGAGAAGACCACGATCCGCGCGATTTGCACCAATCGGCCTATGCCAGCTACTTTTCCATTGCCGGAACCGATGCAGAAGATCCCCTTACCACTCACGGCGATCACTACCGAACCAATCGTGCATACGGCATTGCCTCCTATTATAAAGGTCAGGTTTATGTGCATCAGCTCAGCTACATAGTAGGCGAAGATGTGCTGAGGAAATCATTGCTTCGTTACTTCAACGAGTGGAAATACAAGCATCCGCGGCCCAACGATTTTCTGCGGATTGTAGAAAAAGAATCAGGTTTGATTCTCGATTGGTATCACGAGTATTTTGTGAACTCAACCGCAACAATCGATTACGGCATCCGTGCAGTTCATCAAACCGGAAACAAAACAGAAATTACCATCGAAAGAATTGGGAGAATGCCCATGCCGGTGGAAGTGGTGATTAAATCGAAATCTGGAACGGAAGAAATGCACTACATTCCAATGGTGATGATGCACGGCCAAAAGCAGCCGGAACAGAAAAACATGAAAATAATCGATCACGACGAATGGCCCTGGACGCATAAAACATATACAATCTCAATTGATATTCCGGCAGGAGACATCGCTACCATTGAAATCGATCCCAGCTTGAGAATGGCTGATGTAGATCGGTCGAACAACCTGTTGTTGTTGCCAAAAGATACCCGGTATTTGTTGTTTCCCAATCGGTAATCATGCAAAATTGGCTTGGTGAAACCTGAGTTGATGTAGAGTTGGTACCCATCTAATACCATCTGGTGCAGCATTTCTTTTACCTTTGCCGTTGATTGAAACTGATTGAAATTAACACCTACTCGGTATGTACAGAAGTTGGATTGTAGTTGTAGTGGTATTTTTATTGACAGCGTGCACCGCGCCCGAATCGAAAGAAAAATCGGATCAAACAGAATTGCAAGCGCTGGAGCACTCTACCGATTTTGTGAGAGATCCACACAGCTTTTCAAATCCGAGCGTAGCCGTTACACGCCACCTGAATCTGGAACTCGACGTTAATTTCGACGATCAGGTCATTCACGGAGTGGCGAGGTATCAAATTTCCAAAAAAGGAAATGCAGATCAGATCATCTTCGACATCGACAGTTTAAATATTGAGAAAGTAACACTTGGTCATAACGAAGCCAACACCATTCACAGCATTTCGGCAGGTGGTCCATTTGGGCAACAACTGGCCGTGAACATTCACCGAAACACCACATCCGTAAATATCTACTATTCTACCTCTCCCAATGCATCGGCAGTGCAGTGGTTGCGTGCCGAACAAACGCTGGGCAAACACTATCCTTTTTTATTCACTCAGGGGCAGGCTATCCTTACCCGAAGCTGGATTCCTTGCCAGGACAGCCCCGGTGTTAGACTAACTTATGAAGCCACTGTGAAAGTACCCGAAGGAATGCTCGCAGTGATGAGTGCAGAAAATCCGCGATCGGTTTCCGATGAAGGCGTTTATCAATTTAAAATGGACCAGCCCATTCCGCCGTATTTGATTGCGCTCGCCGTCGGAAATCTGGAGTTTGAGGCGGTAAGCGAGAATATGGGGGTGTATGCCGAGCCCCGTATCATTGCGGATGCCGCTTATGAATTTGCCGATATGCCGCGCATGCTTTCCACCACAGAAGAACTTTACGGCCCTTATTTATGGGAGCGCTACGACGTGGTGGTGCTTCCTCCGAGCTTTCCTTATGGAGGAATGGAAAATCCGAGATTGACATTTGCCACGCCCACCATCATTGCAGGCGACCGTTCGCTGACGGCCCTGGTTGCGCATGAATTGGCCCACTCATGGAGCGGAAACCTGGTGACCAATGCCACGTGGAATGATTTCTGGCTGAACGAGGGGTTCACCGTTTATATCGAAAAGAGAATAATGGAAGCCCTCTACGGCATTGAATATTCAGAAATGCTCAACCTGCTGGATTATCAAAGCTTGATGAGAACGGTTGATGAGCTGGGTGAAGACAACAAACTGACCCGATTAAAGCTCGATTTGGAAGGGAAGGATCCAGACGATGGAATGACCGATATTGCCTATGAAAAAGGCTTTCATTTTCTTCGGGTGATTGAGGAAGGAGTAGGAAGGGAAAAGTTCGACGCATTTTTGAAAGGATATTTCAATCACTTTGCATTTCAATCAGTAACCACTGAGGGCTTTTTAGAATACCTGAATAACAACTTGTTGAGTCAGGTGGATGTTGCTGTTGACATTGAAAAATGGGTTTACGGCACTGGAATTCCCGAAGACATTATTATTCCCGAATCTGATCGGTTTAAGCTTGTTGAGGAAAAAATTCAGGATTGGTACAATCACCAGATTACCCTTAACGAGATGGATTCTGAAATGTGGACCACCCACGAGTGGCTTCATTTTATTCGTGCGCTGCCCGCAGAAATTGAAGTGGATCGCATGGAAGAAATAGATAACACTTTTAAACTGACCTACAGCAAGAATGCTGAAATTCTGGCTGCGTGGTTCGAGGTGTCGATTAACCGTGACTACACTGCGGTGAAAGATGAACTTGAAAACTTTCTGCGCGAGGTGGGGCGGCGCAAGTTTTTAATGCCGCTGTATTCCGCGCTGAGCGAAACGGCTGAAGGTAAGGAGATGGCATTGCGAATTTATGCACGGGCACGGCCTAATTACCACGCGGTGTCTGTTCGGTCTATCGACGACTTGCTCGGATTTGATCTAGAGAAATACAAAGGATCCATTTCGCTCTAATCCTCACGGCGCTCTAAATATTGCTCAAAACTGAGCACCGGGTTGGCATACATGTTCAGCAGAATATCCTTATCGGTTTCGTCTGCGTTATCTATTCTGCTCAGTTGTACCTGAATGTATGCTTCAAATTTTGCATAGTCCTCGTCATTATAATGAGCCTGCATTCTGCTGCCGCTATAAAGCATGTCGTGGGCTACGTAGTTGGTTGGCCACAACCGATATAGCTTGTGTATTTTTTGATCAATGATATTGGCAAGCAACCTGATTTTTTCATTCTTATTCCGCTCATTTCTTACCACAGTCAACTCGTCTGTAAGCACCTTTCCAATTTCCAAATGAATACGTCCTTTGTAGTTGAGCACGCCGGTTATCATGCTCTGCAAATCTTCGTGTTTCGATTTCTGATAACTGGTATTGGTGCGCAGGTACTTGATTTCTCTCACCTTCAGAAAATCACAAGGATCATACTCATAAGAGATGGCCATGGGCAGCATATTCAATGATCTAAAACACGCATAATAAGTGCTTTCGCAACTGATGGACAGCATTTTTAGCAAACCGGGTTGCGTCAGGTCCAATCCGTCTTTGCTGCGGCCTTCGCGTTGTGCCAGCCACACAGAGACCTGTTCATCCTGAATGGTGTGGTGAATGTATCTCGAAAGATTCAGGGAGTTGTGATAGAGTTCTTTTTTTGGAACATTTCGCTTCACAATAAAGTTGCGATTCAGCTTCGACAAATCAGTGGCTAGTTCAGTAGTAAGCAGGTTGCTTCCGATGGCCGTTTTGGTGGTGTTTATTCCCTCGTCAATCAGGCAGATGTTCAAAATAGCTGAATCCAGCACAATGTCGCGATGGTTCGAAATAAATAAGTGCCCTTTGTCGCGCGATAAATAATCAAATCCCGCCCAGGTTAGCTCATCAGCCGAACGGCTCAGCACCGCTTTTACGGCAGTGCGTGAAATGTTTTTTTGAAAATCGTAGATGTTTCGGCATTGACGCATCATCCGATAAACCTGCTCTTTTGGTGTATCGGGATAAATAAAGGAAATGAGCTTGTCAAATTGTCGGTTGCTCAAGACGCGTTCAACGACCTCCGAAACTTCATCGTCGCGGTATGGGCGTATGTCATCAAAATCGAAACTGGTCTTATCCATTCTGCATTTCGGAGAATAAGCAAAAAAACAATTTTAAATTTATACCGTGAAGTTATGACTCAGATTGATACCTTCCCGCACCAATAACAAACACACATGTCTGCATTAACTTTTTCTGATCTCAAACTTACGCGAAATTTTTTAAACGCTGTCGTCGATGTGGGTTACGAAATTCCAACGCCTATTCAGCAAAAAGCCATTCCGGTGATTATGTCAGGTCAGGATGTTATTGGTGTTGCACAAACAGGCACCGGAAAAACGGCGGCCTACCTGTTGCCATTGCTCAAGAAACTAAATTACGCACAACTCCATGTACCACGAGTGCTCGTCTTTGTTCCTACCCGAGAATTGGCAATTCAGGTAGTGGAAATGGCGCAAGAACTTGCAAAATACACCGATCTGCGCATTCAGTCAGTCTATGGCGGAACGGGCAAAACCGAACAAATTGAAGCGCTAAACCTCGGCGTTGATTTGCTGGTGGCCACGCCGGGTCGGTTTATGGATTTGTATCTGCAAGGTCATATTGGTCTCAAAAAAGTGAACACCATGGTGTTAGATGAAGCAGACCGCTTGATGGACATGGGTTTTCTTCCGCAGTTGAAAGCCATACTTGAGGTCATTCCGCGCAAAAGACAAAACCTGCTCTTTTCGGCCACCTTTTCCGAAAGGGTGGAAACGCTGACAGAAGAATTTTTAGAGTTTCCGGTGAAGGTGGAGGTAGATCCTGAGCAGAAAACCACCGATACCATTCGGCAGTTGATGTACCGCGTTCCCAATTTTAAAACCAAACTGCAGCTTGTTGAACACCTGCTTGAGAATGAAAAAGAATATAACCGGGTGCTGATATTTGCGCGTGAAAAAACCACCGCCGAGAATTTAGGACGTTACCTGCTTCGGAAACATCCCGATACCGTTAAGATTTTGCATTCAAACAAAGGGCAACAATCTCGGATCAACGCCTATGAATCGTTCAAAAATGGCGAATTGCGCATTCTTGTTTCAACAGATGTTGGTGCTCGTGGAATTGACGTCAGTCAGGTGTCGCACGTGATCAATTTCGAAATCGGAACCAACTATGAAAATTATATTCACCGCATTGGTCGCACAGGTCGAGCCACTAAAACCGGTGTGGCTATTTCGTTGGTGAACCGTGCCGAAGAATATCACCTATCGAGAATTGAAGAGTTGATCGGTCAGCAGGTCGAAGAAGTGCCTTTACCAGCGCACATTTCCTCGCAGCCCTATCTGCCAATGGAGGAAAAAGAAATTGCCCGAGAACTGGATTTACAGCGTCAACGACACGATCCGGAGTACAAGGGGGCTTTTCACCTCAAAAAATCAAAACAGCCTGCGCAAAAAACCCGACCGCGTAGTGGATCAAAGAAAAATGGCAGACGATAAATCCGCCTTGCCATCTTCTGTTAATCATTGATTAACGTTTTTCTACTTAAAATAAATCTCAACCCTCCTGTTCAACTGCCGACCTTCATCGGTATCATTCGATGCGGCAGGTTGTCTTTTGCCTTTTCCATCCGTATCAATCCGGTTGGAGGCAATGCCTTTAGATTCTATATATTCTCTTGCTGAATTGGCTCTGCGATGCGACAATGGCAAGTTGTATTCCTGACTGCCTCGATTGTCGCAGTGACCCACCAGTCGAACCTGAAGATCAGTATCCTTATTCAGGGCATCCACCACAACGTCAAGCGCACGCTTGCTTTCTTCTCTAAGAAAGTGTTTGTCGTAATCGTAAAGGATGTTATCTAATGCCTGACCTTTTTCAATCTGATCGCGTGGATCGATTTGGTCGTTATCTGTCCCAACCACAACAATACTGTCGTCGATGAGTGGGTCGGTATCTCCATTTTCTATGGCGAGTTCATCTAGTGCATCGTCATCATCCTCTCCGTCTTTTGTCGGATCGATGATTCGCGAAATATACAAGCTCGCAATTGTATCGTTTCTGCTGCTCGAGAAATAGACCGTGCTGTCTTCATAAACGGAAAAATAAGCGTCAAAAGCAGGAGAATTGATGCCATCGGGAAGATTTACTGGAATGCCCCAGTCGTTCCATGAGTCGCCCTGACGCTCGCTGACAAAAATGTCGTATCCACCCATTCCGCCGCGGCCATTGGTAGAGAAATAAAGCTTGGTGCGGTCGGGAGAGAGGTATGGTGAAATTTCGTCGCCTGCCGAATTGATTCTTTCGCCCATATTTTGAAGCACTGACCATTCGTCCTGATCGTTTTTAGTGCTCAAGTACAAGTCGTTTTGTCCTTGGCTGAACTGATCTTGCATAGAAATAATCAGAACATCTTCTTCGGGTGCAACAAAAATACTATAGAACTGATTCATCGGATTCAAACCCGGAACTTGCACCTCTTCGGGTTTGGACCATGAACTGCCAGAACGGGTGGCTTTTGACAATCCGATTCCGCTTTGCGTTTTACCTTGATAGGTATTTACCAGATAAATGGTGTTGCCGTCTGTGCTAATTCCCGCAATGGCATTATTCACCTTGGTGTTCACCGATCCTAAACTGTTAGTGGCCGTTGTCCACGTTCCATCATCGTTTTTGGTCGACATCCAGATGTCTTGTCCTTCGCCCGTATTGTCCGGATGAAAAGTTCGGACAAAAAACAGGGTATTCCCGTCTTTTGACACCAGAGGCAAACTTTCCTCAGCAACATTGCTGTTAATCGCATCGGGCAATTTTTGAGGGGGTTCAAATTGGTCGATTTGTGCCCATACCGGTGCCGCAATGAATACAAATAAAACTACAATGGCAGCTATAAAACCTGAATTTTTCATTTTGCCGAAATATTATTTGTTGAAAAGCATAAGACCGAGAAAAATCTCATGGCTTCCGTTACTGAATGTATTTAATTCTGATAGTGTATAGTCGTACGAATATCCAACCCTTATCAAGTCGGCGATGGTCAGTCCCAGCATGGCCGCTACGGCATCTTCGTGTCGATAAGAAACACCCAGCCAGTACTTGCGGTGCAGATCGAATTTTAGGTTCACGTCAAAAGAGATGGGGGCTGGTCCCTGATTTTTAATCATGGTACTTGGCGTAATACCAAAGTTTTCACTAACCCCAATCCGGTAACCTGCCATAATGTAGTGGTGATCTGCAAGCTGAGCATCAGTTTCCGCGCCACCAAAGTTCATTGGGTTTTGCATAATCTGGTACAGTCCGTAGCCGAGAAATAGGTTGTTGCTGTAGAATAATGCGCCGAGGTTCAGGTCAAAAATATTCGCCCGGTCGCCGTTTCCGATAAATTGATTGTAAGTTGCATCGTTAGGATTTTCCAGATTGATGCCGCTGTGGTCAAATTGCCATCCTGCCCATCCCAGAGAAGCGCCAATGGCGGCATAATATTTCTGGCCGATTGGAATATGCAGTGCATATCCAAGATTCACCATGGTGCGTTGAAAGGATCCGTATTCGTCAACCATCGCAATTCCGCCAAGACCGTGTTTGAGTTTGCGCTTTTGATTATCGGAAATCCGGGCGCGGTATAAGTCGGGTCGGCTAATCGGAATGGCCATCGATGGCGGCTGAAGCTGGTGTTTCTTACCCAAGGCGCCTGTAGCGCTGAGGTAATAGGTGCGCGGAGCATCATCAATTCCTACCCATTGCTGGCGGAAACTCATGTTGATATCCAGGTGATCGTGCATGCCTGCTGCAGCCGGATTAACGACATACAGGTTGTGCATATATTGGCTGTACTGTGGAAGCTGTTGACTAAAGGCAACAGACGTAACCAGTAGCATAATCGCAAAAAGCAGATGTTTTTTCATGGCCATTGGTTTCTCTTTTATCGAATCAGTGTGATTGTTCCGTTAACGGGTTCTGATCCATCTTTGTAATCAATCACGTAGTAGTACGAACCGGTTGGAAGTGGTTTGTTATTATAGGTTCCGTCCCACGGTTGTCGATATCCTTTCGATTCAAAAATCAGGTTGCCCCAACGGTTGTAAATCCTTACTTCCATATCGTCGGTTATGTTGGGCAAGTTCCAGTAATCATTTACATTGTCTCCATCGGGAGTAAAGCCAGAAGGAATTTCGGTAAACGGAATCAGAACCGTAACCTGATCGGTGTATTCACAACCATTTTCAGTAGTGTAGGTCACGGTATAGGTGGTAGTCACTGTTGGTGTAGCAACCGGATTATAGCAATCAGTGCAGCTCAAACCTGATTCTGGACTCCAGGATATCGTTCCGCCTTCGGCGCTGACTGTAGCTTCGAGGTTGGCAGAGCCGCCCGGAGCAATGGTCTGATCTTCTCCAGCATCAACAATTACATCATCTTCAACGGTAATGATCACTTCATCAGCGTTGGAAGGGCAGGGGCCATCGCCAAGAACAGTCCAGTTCAAAACGGTTACACCCGATTCAAGATCGCTGATGGTTGCGTTTGGATCAGACTCGTCTGATAGGGTTCCGCTGCCGGATACAATGGTCCAAAATCCGATTCCGTCCTCGGGCGTATTGGCTTCGAGCTGCGTTTCGCTGCCCTCGCACAGCACCTGATCGGGGCCGGCATCGGCAAAGTTGGTGTTCTCTTCTACGGTTACATTAAAGCTGCACTCAGCGGTATTTCCGGAAGCGTCGGTAACCAACACCGTAACGGTAGTGGTTCCAACCGGAAACTCAGAACCAGAAGGAAGCCCTTCAACCGTTTCGATACTTTCTACTGAGCAGTTATCCTCAGCATTTACCGACCAGTTAACCACCGGGTCGCAGGTTACAATGTCTTCGCAACTCACTGTTGGTGGTGTACTGTCAACTACAGTTACTGTAAAGCTGCAGGACGCCGTGTTTCCTGAGACGTCGGTAACGGTCCAGGTTACTGTAGTTGTTCCAATGGGGAAGAACGAGCCACTAACCAATCCGTCATTTACATCCATGGTGAAATCACAGTTGTCATCGCCAATCGGGTCATCGTAATTGACAATAGCGCCACATTCTCCTGTGGTTGCTTCAATCGTAATGTCTTCAGGGCAATTGGAAATGGTTGGATCAACCAGGTCGATGACCACAATGTTGAAACTGCATGTTGCCGTGTTTCCATTCACGTCGGTTGCAATAAAACCGATAACGTGGGTACCAACGCCAATCGTTGAGCCCGACGGATTACCTTGAGCCAACTCAATACTGGCAATACCGCAATTGTCGGTTACGTTTGGTGTATCAAAATCTACCACAATTTCACAGACATCGCTGTCTTCAATAAACACTTCGATGTCCTCGGGGCAGTCAAATACCGGGTCAACATCGTCTTCAACCGTAATGGTAAACACACACGAAGCGGTTTCACCAAATTCATTGGAAGCAGAATATACAATGTTGGTCGTGCCTATAGGGAAGAATGATCCCGAAGGCAAACCTTCTTCAAGCGTCAGGGTCGATTCGCCACCGCATGAATCCTCAACTACTGGGTCGGGATATTCTACGATGGTTCCACAGGCATCCTCGTCGGTTGATACCACGATATCTCCCGGACAGGTAATAAACAGATCGCTTTCGCCCTCTACAGTCACCGTGAAGCTACAGGTGGTGATATTACCCGAAGCATCTACTGCGCTTATAACAATGGTGGTAACCCCAAGTGGGAATTCACTTCCTGACGGCAAGCCCGAAACCAACGCAACGGTAACTTCACCCGGACAGTCGTCAGTGGCCGTTGGCATGTCGTAATTCACGATAGCTGTACAGCTACCTCCATCGGCCGAAAGTTCGATATCAGCGGGACAGGTAATAGTAGGAGCAATGGTATCGAGAACGGTGATGGTGAAGCTACAGGTTGCCGTGTTTCCACTCAAATCGGTTACGGTGAAAGTTTCTGTATGCACGCCCACCGGGAAAAATGCACCTGAGCCTAATCCACCGGTCTGGTTTGTGAGGGCCCCAGGACAGTTATCTTCTCCTGTGGGTTCGGTATAGGTGACCTCGGCACCACAATCTCCCGGGGCGCTGTACACCACAATGTCATCTGGACAAGTGATGGTTGGATCTACCGTTTCCACAACCGTGATGGTAAAGCTGCACGTGGTTGTATTTCCCGCGGCATCTTCAGCTTCAAACACAACGATGTGCTCACCAGCAGGAACTTCAGTGCCGGGTAGTGGACCGGAAATATGCAAAACATTGACGGCTGGACAATTGTCGATAGCTGTTGGAAGAATATAGTTAACGATCGTAGTACAATCGGTCTCGTCTAAAATGATCACCTGATCAGTAGGACAAACCACTTCAGGATTTTCAGTATCTTCTACGGTGATGGTGATCGTGCAGAAGTTTGTGTTTCCGGATGCGTCGGCAATAGAATAAACTTCCTCGTGGGTTCCAACGCTGAATGTTCCGCCCGAGCCTTCACCAGAAATGAGTGTCACAACAATTTCACTGTCGTCGCAGTTATCGGTCGCGGAGGGTAAATCGTAGTTGACCACTGCAAAACACTCACCGGGGTCATTTTCTACCACTACATCGATGCACTCTGGTTGCGGCGCCTCGATGTCGTTTACAGTTACCATAAATGAACAAGTGCTAATATTTCCAGCATCGTCTTCAATCATGTATGAAACTGTTGTGTTTCCAACGGGGAAGAAGTCACCCGGGCCTAGTGGTGAAACCAGTGAAATGGTAAAATCGCAATTATCAGATCCGGTTGGAGTTGAGAAATTGACAATGGCACCACATTCTCCCGGATCGTTATCTGCCACAATATCTGGTGGGCAGTTGATTATTGGGTCAATATTATCGACTACCGTCACAGTAAAGGAACAAGTGGCTGAATTGCCTGATGCGTCAACTACCTCATAAACGATAGTGGTAACACCAACGGGGAAGAATTCACCCGGTGCGAGCCCTTCAATCAGGTTGGTTTCTGCCACCAGGCAATTGTCTGTTCCAGTTGGTGGCAGGTAAGCCACAATGGCACCACATTCGTCTGGGTCAACGTTTACTTCGATGTCAGTCGGGCAAATGACTTCAGGATTTTCAGCATCTTCTACGGTGATGGTGATGGTGCAGAAATTCGTGTTTCCAGAAGCGTCGGCAATAGAATAAACTTCCTCGTGGGTTCCAACGCTGAATGTTCCGCCCGAGCCTTCACCAGAAATGAGTGTCACAACAATTTCACTGTCGTCGCAGTTATCGGTCGCGGAGGGTAAATCGTAGTTGACCACTGCAAAACACTCACCGGGGTCATTTTCTACCACTACATCGATGCACTCTGGTTGCGGCGCCTCGATGTCGTTTACAGTTACCATAAATGAACAAGTGCTAATATTTCCAGCATCGTCTTCAATCATGTATGAAACTGTTGTGTTTCCAACGGGGAAGAAGTCACCCGGGCCTAGTGGTGAAACCAGTGAAATGGTAAAATCGCAATTATCAGATCCGGTTGGAGTTGAGAAATTGACAATGGCACCACATTCTCCCGGATCGTTATCTGCCACAATATCTGGTGGGCAGTTGATTATTGGGTCAATATTATCGACTACCGTCACAGTAAAGGAACAAGTGGCTGAATTGCCTGATGCGTCAACTACCTCATAAACGATAGTGGTAACACCAACGGGGAAGAATTCACCCGGTGCGAGCCCTTCAATCAGGTTGGTTTCTGCCACCAGACAATTGTCTGTTCCAGTTGGCGGCAGATAAGCCACAATAGCACCACATTCGTCTGGGTCAACGTTTACTTCAATGTCTGCCGGGCAAATGATTTCAGGAAGAACGGGCTCCGCTACTGTTACGGTAAACGAACAGGTTGCGATATTGCCGGCATCATCTTCCGCTTCGTAAACGATAGTGGTTGAACCGACTGGAAAGGTTGAGCCAGAAGCGAGACCTTCAACCAGAGTCAGGGTAATGGTTCCTGCACAATTATCCGACATTTCGGGTAAGTCGTAATTTACAACAGCAACACACTCGCCTTCATCAATGTCAACTTCAATATCATCCGGACACAAGTCAAATGTGGGTTCTTCGGTGTCTAGGACCGTTATGTTGAAGGTGCAGAAATTGGTATTGCCCGACGCGTCGGTGACTTGATAGGTGTTGGTGGTGGTTCCGATGGGAAACTCTTCGCCCGAAGCAATCCCCGATAGCAATTCGGTGGTGGCACCCGGACAGTTGTCTGTGCCGATTGGTTCGGTAAACGAAACGATTGCCGAACACATTCCGGGAGTGTTTTCCACTTCAATGTCATCCGGGCAGGTAATGATGGGGACTTCATCATCTATGACCGTAATGGCCACAAAACAACTGTCGGTATTGCCTAGGGTGTCTTCTACCAAGTAGGTTTCGATGGTAGTTCCCACAGGGAATTCTCCGCCAGATCCAATACCACCGATTTGAGAAATGGTAACCGAGCTACACTCACTACTCGCCACGGGTGAATCGTAGATAACAACGGCACTGCATTCTCCCGGTTCGGCGATAACCGATACGTCGGATGCACATTCAATGATCAGATTTCCGCCAGCAATAACCGTGATGGTATCGGTGCTAATAGCACAAGGTGCCTCACCCAGGGTCCAGATAAACTGGTTGATGCCGTTGCTCAGGTTAGTGACTTCAGAAGTGGGATTGGTGGGATCAACAATTTCTCCATCACCTGTATATACGCTCCACTCACCGGTGCCAAAAATTGGATCGTTGGCAGTAATAATGGTGTGGTCATCGCAAATTTCTTGGTCGGGACCTGTTTGTGCGCGGTAGGGGGGCTCTCCCTGCGTGATCTCTATGGTGAAATCACCATCATTAAAATCGTAAAAACCTTCAACGGTAAGATAATAAGTACCCTCGGGTAAAAACGCAGTAATGCTCGATTGCGCGCCGCATAAATCGTCATTTTCTATAATTACTCCTGAGCAGCAATCAACAGTAAGATATAAGTAGGTATCCCAATTTGCTTGTTCGCAGGTAGAAAAGGTGTAAACCCCGCCGCAAAGAATTTCAATTTCGTAGGTTAGGTCAGGTGAATCCCGCAGATCACAATCATTGCCCGCCCCAAAGGTATTTCCAGAGACATTGACCGGAGCCACCAAGCTTTCGTCTGCCGTGCAGTCACCACCAGCCAACACTTCGGATGACCAAACACCACCCGATATATCGTTCAAGCACGCGTCGTTGATGTTTTCAATGGTTAAAATGGCTCCTGTAGGGTCACTGTCAACGGTGATGGTGATGCTATAGCACGGTCCAAATTCATCGTTGATGGGTTCCCAAAACTCAGGATCGTCAAAATCGTAGGTGAGCACTCCGCCAGTAATCGAGCCGGTTGCAATGTTTCCGTTGGTATAGCTAATCAATTCGGAAGCCGAGGTGGCAATAATGCTTATTCCGTTGTTAAGGTAAATCATTGGTCCGTTTTCCGAACCTTTTTCACCAATACACACCAGAATATCTATGTCGTAGGTTCCGTTGTTGTTGTCTACAATATTGTAGGCATTGACTGAAGGAGTAAAGTCACAGGCAAAAGCCCCGACACTCAGCCCGAAAGAAAACAGAGTGACAAATAAACTGATAAATAGAGTACGCTTCATGGCTACGGGTTGATCATTTTTCGATGCCAAATATACGTTTATCCCCGAAATATCACAGTTCAGGTGCTATTTATTTTTATTAATCGAAAAATAACCACCTGAGTGTGAATCTTAACTTTTTATATCGGCCTCAGCATTAAATTCACTATTATGAGGCCGTGCGCACCGGTATTTATAGCAAACTCCGCATCGTAAACAGGTTCCTCGGCCCGAATTTAAGCGACAAAAACAATTTAAATTTTGCTGCCTTTAATATGTTTTTATGTGAGGTAGGTTGAAATGAAGGTTTCGTGCAAATTCCAACAAAGTTGAAGAATCTAAACAGTATTAAATAGAGGGGTTTGTAACCATTCGGCGGCCCACACCCGGTACTTTACCTTATTGAAAAATTGGAGTAATTAGCACGATTCGGCTATCGATTTCGGAGTGAAATTTGGGCGCGGTCATAATCGTTAATTTTGCGATCAAATACAGGAAACGTGAATCACAGAAACGAGAGATATATTGCCGAAACACTTCAGTTGGAAGTCAAAAAAGTAAAGACCACTACAGCGTTGTTGCTGGGAGGTGCTACCATACCTTTTATATCGCGATACCGAAAAGATCAAACAGGTGGTTTGGATGAAGTGCAGATCCTGGCCATCGACAAGTTACTTCAGCAAATAACGGGGGTGAACAAGCGCAGGGAAGCCATGCTTAAATCGCTCGAAGAACGTGATTTGTTGACACCGAAACTCCGAGAGCAATTGGACGATGCCAACGAGCTGCAGGAGCTGGAAGATATTTACTTGCCCTACAAGCCCAAAAGGCAGAGCAATGCCGAAAAGGCGAGAAAGGCCGGGCTCGAACCGCTGGCCAAAATGATTATGGCCCAAGCAGAAGGCCAGCCAGAAAATATGGCCCAACGATTTTTGAATGGGGAAGTTGAAACAACAGAAAAGGCCCTGGAAGGAGCCGCCTTTATAATGGCCGAATGGATGAATGAAAGCGCCAAACTTCGAAAATGGCTCCGCAACCTTTTTTTGAAAGAGGCGGTGATTAGCTCAACGGTAGTTAAAGGCAAGGAAGAAGCTGGCGAGCGGTACCGCGACTATTTTGAATACAAAGAACCGGTGAACAAAATTAAGCCACACCGCACGTTGGCATTGCTGCGGGCAGAGGATGAGGGAATAGTGAAGCTGAGTCTGGTGCCCGATCGAACGCAGGCAATCGGAATTATTGCAAGATTGTTTGTTAAGAACAATAGCCCTTGTGGTCAAATCGTAGCTCAGGTGGCATCACAGGCCTATTCGCGCTTGCTGCGGCCGGCGATGCAAACCGAAGTGCGCAATATCATCCGCGAAAAAGCCGAAGACGCAGCGATAAAGGTTTTTGTTAATAATCTGCGTCAGTTACTGCTGGCGCCTCCACTTGGCGAAAAGCGCGTGCTGGCTATCGACCCTGGTTTTCGGTCGGGATGTAAGGTGGTGGCGTTGAAAGAAAACGGCGATTTGCTCGGCCACGATACCATCTATCCTCACGCCCCACAGAAAAAAACCAATCAGGCCCGAAACACGTTACACAGTCTGATCAAAACCCACAATATCGAAGCAATAGCCATTGGTAATGGTACCGCGGGCCGCGAAACCGAGGACTTTATCAAACGCACGTCATTTAACCGCGAACTGGAGGTTTATATGGTCAATGAAGATGGCGCTTCGGTTTATTCCGCGTCATCGGTAGGCAGGGCAGAGTTTCCGAGTCACGATGTTACCATTCGGGGAGCCGTTTCCATTGGTCGCCGCCTGATGGATCCGCTGGCCGAGTTGGTGAAGATCGATCCACAATCGATTGGGGTTGGGCAATACCAGCACGATGTTGACAATACCCAGTTGAAACTGGCGCTCGATCAATGCGTTCAGTTGGTGGTGAATGAAGTAGGCGTGGAGCTCAATACGGCGAGCAAGTATTTGCTGGCCCATATTTCAGGACTGGGTTCTGGTCTCGCAGCAAAAATCGTTGAACGACGATCGGAGAATGGACCCTACAAAAACCGGAAGGAATTGCTCGAGGTTGCGGGGTTGGGTCCCAAGGCATTTGAACAATCTGCTGGTTTTTTACGCATTGCAGGAGCCGAAAATCCGCTCGACAATACCGCGGTACACCCAGAATCGTATCCATTGGTGGAGGCTATTGCCCGTAAATGCGGCATCCAAATCGGTGATTTGATAAAAAATGAAGAGATAATAGACCAGCTCAATGTAGAAGATCTTCGTTTTGAGGGGGCCGGAAGGCTTACCGTGGAGAGTATTCTCGCTGAATTAAAAAAGCCCAATCGCGATCCGCGCAAAACGGCCTATACGGTTGAATTTGACCGCAGAATAAAATCACCCGAAGATCTGGTGATCGGATCACAAATGTGGGGTATAGTCACCAATATCGCACAATTTGGTGCATTTGTGGACATTGGCGTGAAGCAGGATGGATTGGTGCACATTTCTGAACTCGCCGACCGATTTGTTTCCGATCCTTTTGAAGTGGTTCGCATCAATCAGCCGGTAAAAGTAAAAGTACTGGATGTGGATATACCAAGAAAAAGAATCGCGTTGTCGATGAAACAGGCACTGATTTTACCACCACCCGTCGCTAAATAGCCATGCGCTCTAAGTGTCGGGCAGCCGACATTTAGCCGACTACAAGCGGTCTCCCTCATTTTTTCGCATTCACGATATACCGCTTCATATTGCCCTACAACAATTTATAACAAATCGGTGTTGGTAATATTTTTATTTGGCAACTGACGGGGGTTACGGTAAAAAGCTATATTTGACCCATGAATGTTTGTTTTTCATAGTTGAAAAATCATCAGTTCTGCTTAAATCTTGAACAAATGGGTCGAAAGTCAATCGAAAGAATACGTCGAAGTAATAAAAAAAAAATGGAGAAATGGATCAGGGATCTTGGTCCTTTCTTCAATAAAAACGGGTTGGTTGGCTTTAATATGAACAACATAGCTGAGTATCTGAATATCAGCAAAGCAACGATATATAACCATTTTGCATCAAAAGATGAAATCATCGAAGAATATATCAGCCTTAAATGTGACAGCATCTATGAAATTGATTTGTTGGTAGTCGGAGAAAACTCCGTCTTTGAATGTTACCGAAGGTTGCTGTTCAGTCTAGTGGTTATTATGAACGATATCAATCCGCAGGTTCGGAATGAATTACAACTGCGCTATCCGCAGCAGTGGGGATTACTTATGAAAAGTCTTGATGCGAGTTTGAATAAACTCAAAAAGCTGTATATCAACGGCATGAAACAGGGTGAGTTTGTTTCGATAAACCCGCGCTTGGTGTCAATTTGCGACCGCAGTATGATTATGGAGCTGAGCGATTCTGATCATCTAAAGGAAAACGGACTCACTTTAAAGGAGGCCTTTGATGAATATATGGTCTTGCGAAAAAACGGAATGGTTCGAGGTGCTGCATTTCAACCGGAACCAGTTATAGTTGTCTGATTGGGTTATTCGGAAATTTGCTGCCGAAGCAACCACAAAATAAGTGCGTTACTATCCACAATACTCCACGAGTGTGGGTGCCTTATCCCATCCGGTTTTCGATAACCTTTGTTTTCGGTTAATACCAATTCTGCATTTTGATTGCCCAATAGTTCGAGTTGCTGAATAAAGGCTTTTCCATCCACCAAGTTGAGGTCTGTAGAAACAGTTCCTCGTTCGCGTTTCCACCATTCATCATCGGGTTCACAATAAATTCTGATCGCAGTGTGGCCGAATTTTTCAACTGCTTTTTGGGCAGTATCCGAAGCAGTGTATGGTGCTATGCGCACATAGTTTTCATAAGTCTTTTCAGGTGTTCCCCCAAATTCTTGCGCAATGCGACCAAGCAAATACAGGCTCTCTTGATTTACGGGTTCGCCGCGGGCAGAATCTCTTCGGCATTTGTGGTAAAGTCGTTCAAAATCCAATGGCGGATCAATGGCAAAAACGGCAGTTGGTTTCTCCTTTGCATGCTGTGCGTATTTAATGGCACAACTGCCACCAATCGAAAAGCCACCAATATAAAAGGGTAGACCTGAAACAGAATACCGATTCATAACCGCGCTAATGATGTTGAGTAATGATTGTTGGGATGAGTCGTCCACGCCAAACGAATACACACCATCCTCAAGAATGGGAATCACTGTTAATAATCCATTTTTGGCAGCGATTTTTGGTAAATCGGTTTGAATCAGCACATCATCTGGCGTTTCGCCAAATCCTCCAATCAGAATCAGGATTCCCAAGAAAGGCTGCTGCCCGGGAATAAACGAAGCGTAGTAATTTTTGGTTGGATTTAGATCATTTAGATATACGATTTCGGTTTGTTGGCCCAATAGTAATGAATGACTAAACAACAGTGTTGCGATAAAGCATAAGCCCAACTTTTTTAGCTTCGTAACAAATGCGCTCATTTCGTTTCGGGTGGAGCAGGCATGGGACGCCAGTGGGTTATGTCTTCAAAAAAATGATTGCTTTGGCCTTCGCCCACCCAAAAGTGACGCTGTGTTTTTTTGGCATCTGCTTTTTCCTGCGAAAAGAAATTGTGGTGAAACTTCATCGTCAGCACGGTAATTCTGGCAGTTTCACCGGATTTTCCAGGCAAATAAACTTCGTTGGTTGGAATGTGAACCAACACGCGTTGTCCGTCATCAGGAAGTTGGTCTTTAATCGAAATCCACGTGTTCATATTGCAAAAATACGCAATGAAACATCAGGTCGGTTTTGTACCTCGCATTGAAATGGGCCAATGGCTTATCTTTGCCGCATGTCGAATGAAAAAACGATACTCGGATTGCGTTTACCCACCGATCCGCGATGGGTGCGGCTGGCTGCTGAAAATCTGTCTGAAATTCTCACCGATCACGCTTGGTGCGAACAAAAGGCGGCCTCTCATGCCATTTCAACGATTGTGCGCTTTCCTGAATATCCCGATTTGGTAGAAACCCTATCAGCCATAGCCATCGAGGAGATGGAGCATTTTCAGATGGTGAACCAAAAAATCATCGAGCGCGGTTTTAAACTGGGTTTTGAGCGTCCTGACAATTATGTGCGCGATTTGGCCAAATTCATCAGAAAGGGTGGTAGCCGTAAACACCAAATGGCAGAAGCATTGTTATTTGCTGCGATGATCGAAGCGCGAAGCTGTGAGCGCTTCAGAATGCTGTCTGAAACCGTAGATGACGAAGATTTATGTGCGTTCTATCGCGAACTGATGATTTCCGAAGCCAACCATTATACCACCTTCTTGGGATTAGCCCGAAAACATTGCCATGATGTTGATGTGGAAAAACGCTGGCAGGAATTTCTCGACTATGAGGGTTCGCTGATGGAAAAATACGGCAAGGAAGAAACCATGCACGGCTGATCCGCTTTTTCATGAAAATCCTGATCATTGGCAAACACTGGCCTGAGCCACAATCTTCGGCCGCGGGCAGCAGAATGATGGAAATCATTTCGGTGCTGAGACCGTTGGGTGAAATCACCTTTGCCACCGCCTCGGGCAGCAGTGAATTCGGAGCAGATTTATCGCAACATGTTTTCGAATGCCAACAGGTAACGCTCAACGATGCTTCATTCGACGAGTTTATCAAAACCCTTGGACCGGATGCGGTCATTTTTGATCGGTTTATGACCGAAGAGCAATTTGGCTGGCGCGTCGCGTTAAATTGTCCGCAGGCCATTCGCATTTTGGACACCGAAGACCTGCACGGATTGCGGCAGGCGCGACAGCTCGCAGTAGTGCAAGAAAGGGATTTTGAGCCGTCTGATCTGACCAACGACGTGGCCCAGCGTGAGATTGCGGCAATATACCGCTGCGATTTGTCGCTGATTATTTCACGGGTAGAGATGGAATACCTCACCGGTTTTTTCGGTGTACCAGAGCGTTTGCTGCATTATCTACCGTTTTTGATGAAGGATGTGAACAGATTTTCGTCCGAAACCTTACCAACTTTTGAACAGCGAATCGATTTTGTAACCATCGGAAACTTTCTACACGCTCCCAATGCTGATGCCGTTCGCTACCTACATTCAACGATCTGGCCGGAAATCCGAAAGCAATTGCCCGATGCGGTGGTGCATGTTTACGGTGCTTACCTGCCCGAAAAAATGAAAAAACTGCACGCTCCCGAAAACGGATTTCTGATGCACGGCCGGGCAGAAGACGCAGCATTAGTGGTCAAGCAGTCGCGGGTGTTTCTGGCACCTTTGCGGTTTGGCGCTGGACTGAAAGGAAAGCTGTTGTTGGCCATGCAATGCGGCACGCCTTCGGTTACAACGCCGGTGGGAGCAGAGGGAATGAATGAAAACGATCCGTGGAGCGGAGCCATTGCTGAAACTCCCGAAGAAATGGCGGCTGCTTCCGTACGCTTGTACAACCATCGTGAAAGTTGGGGAGTGGCTGCAAACCGCGGCTTTGATATTATGCGGGAGAATTTTGACCTCGATCAGTTTGCAGAAGGTTTTACAGGGCGAATTCGCGAAGTGATGGATCACCTGAAAAATCACCGATTGGCAAATTTCACGGGACGCATTTTGCAACACCAATCCATGCGAAGCACGGAATACATGTCGCGCTGGATTGAGGAAAAGAACCGCAATCGAAAGGTTTAAAAGGACGCTTTTCGCCAAGCATCGGGAACCGGAATGGTGGTTTGTTGTTGATGATCGTAGCAAACCAGCGTTACCACCCCTTTGGCACAATCCACTTCAGCGTTGTTTTCCCTTTTAAAAATGCGCATGAGCATCTGAAAACTCTTGTTGCCCATTTTCCCAAATTCGGCAGCGATATAGACCTCGTCGTGCAGAAAAAGCGGCTTGAGGTAATCGATTTCATTTCGGGCCACAATGATTCCAAAACGCTTCCAGTCCCACTTCTGGCCGATACGTTCTTTAAAGAAAGCCATTCGGCCTTGTTCAAAAAAGCTCAGAAAAACTGCATTGTTCACGTGTCCCATTACGTCAATGTCGGCAAAACGAATTTCGATTCGGTGTGGTGTCATGGCAGGTGATTTTTGGCTTTACAAAGATACCTTTCTGTCTTCTCCCTGTTGCCAATGAGCAGAGCAGATTTCCACAGAAAACTATTTCTACATTTGCTGAACGCGGTGTGCGTGGTATGGAATAAATATATTGCACCTTGATCGGTAGAATTCTACGACTTCAGATCCTTCAAAATACCCTGATTTTTTCGGGATCGAGCATCGTGAATCGTGCCATTCCTTTTTTACTTGCCCCCATCATTACCCAGTATCTTGCTCCAGCAGATTACGGTGTGGTGGCCAATTTTATTTCGCTTCTCACCGTGCTGGTGGTTTTTACCGGTGTCAACACCAACGGCATCCTCGAAGTTCAGTATTTTAATGTTGACCGCGAATATTTTAAGCTACAGGTGGGCAATATTATTATTGTGTTGGTTGCCTTTTCGGCCTTGACCCTTTTGGCCGTTTGGTTGTTGTCGCCCTGGCTTTCTGAGTTACTCGAACTGCCGGTGCATTGGCTGATAACGGGCGTTTTATGCGCCGTGGCGATGTTTCTCACCAATATCAATTTGGGTTTGTGGCAGCTCGAGAAAAAAGCGAAAAGTTACGCCACCTTTACGTTGGTAGAAACGGTGATTAATATTGGGCTCTCGTTGTTTTTCATCATCGTGTGGAAAATGACATGGGACGGACGGTTGTATGGCATTGCTTTTTCGATAATTGCTTTTGGTGGACTCAGTTTGCTGATGATCCACCTGCGTGGAATGATCACGCTGCGTTTCAATAAACTGCTGTTTTCGGAAGCCCTTGCCTTTGGTTTGCCGCTCATTCCGCACAATCTGGGCGGATGGTTGCGCACGGGAGTAAATATTGTGATCATTACCCACTTGCTCGGAAGTGCCTACACCGGAATCTATAATTTGGGCAGTCAACTGGCGATGGTCGTGTTTTTTGTTGGTAACGGATTTACAAAGGCCCTGACTCCTGTGATTTACGAAAAGTTGGCGGCTCCTTCAAAATCCTCCGATTTGCGGCTGGTGCAGATCAACTATTTGTTTTTTGCCGGAATTCTACTTTTTGCTCTTGCCACCAGTTTGCTGTCGCCTTATGTAATCAAAACCTTTTTTAAAGAAAGCTATCACGGTTCTACAGCGTTTATTCCGTGGTTGAGTTTTTCATTTGCCTTTTTTTCGATGTACTTTGCCGTGGTGACTTATTTGCTTCACTACAAAAAGACGATTGTGCTTTCGGTAATTTCAACCTTAAGCGGATTGCTTAACCTTGGCATTTGCTATGCGCTGGTGAAGGTAATTGGAGCAGAAGGTGCCGCCATGGCTTCGTTTGCGTCTTTTTTGTTCATGTTCATTGTGGTATTGATTTATGCCCAGCGATTGCATCCGCTGCCTTGGTTTAAGTTTAGGGCGATATTACAACAGAAACCAATCCATTAAAAAGTAATTATTCTGTTTTATCCCCATGTAGAATTGGTTATGTTGAATCTGAACAAAGTTTTGTTGAATAACTTTTTGAATTTTGGAGGCAGAATCCACATTAATTTTTCGAAATAGGAGAGAAAAGAATTCAGAATTGATGAATTGGTAATTAAGTCTTTTTCTGAGGTGTATGCGTTCAATGCGCTGGATAGCTGTTGGTCATGCACTTTAAATCCTCCCAAGAAAGAATCCACTATATGAAGTTCATAATTGTTTTTTGCAAAACAAAACCATAGGTAGTAGTCACCGGCCAATTTGAATTTCGACAACTCATCTAGATTAATGGTACGGTTAAGTTCTTTTTTCCAAAAAACTGATTCTTGCTGAATGAAAGGTAAAGCTTTACCATATTCACCGGATAGAATAAATGATCTCTTATACCTGAAAGGAAGTCTTACCTGAATTACTTCTGAATTCTCGTTAAAATCTACATCTAACCCTTTTAACCAGTAGGTGTTTTTTTGCGAAAACAATTTAATTATCACGTCAAAAGCTTTATTGTAGTATAAATCTCCAGCGTTAATATAGGCAATAATGTCTCCGGAGGCTTGAGCAATTCCTTTGGCAAGCGCATCATACATTCCGTTGTCCGGCTCCGAGATAATAGTGACTGCTGGATGTTCAAGACTTTTCACAATCGAAATAGTTCCATCTGCAGATCCTCCATCACAAATAATATACTCTAAAGTAGCTCTGCCAGATAATATAGCCGACTGATTAATTACCGAGGTTGCAGTTTCTAAAATATATTTCTCAGCATTATAGCATGGAGTGATGATAGTTATCTTCGGCACACCGTTCATATTTAAAAATTTAAGTCCGTTTACGAAAGGTCGATGAGAGCCAATTAAAGAATTTGTAAAAATGACTATTCATTAACCTAACATTGTGCTTATCGATTTTTAAAGCACCACCTTTTAAAATTTTTTTCAAAATCCAGATTCTTGAATAATTGTTTCGGATGTTGGAATGTGTAAAAGGTGCATAGGAATTGTAATTGGAAAGTTTTTGGATGTATGGTCCGTACAACTCCCGAATTATTAATTCATCAATAATTGAAAAATTATAATCATCTAAATTATGAAGGGCTATATGTTTGGTTATAAATTTTACTCCATGAAAATGATAAAAAAGCAAAGGTTTATCCTCAATATATAGCTTCTTGCCATTCATACTTAATGAATAATCGGATAAATTCCATGGCGCAACAGCCGCACCGGGGTGTTGTATAACGCATACGTTTTGGTACTTTTCTACCCACGAATTGAGGTATAGCTGATCTGCAAATTTACCATCCCGCAATTCATCATAGCACCATTCCACACAGTTCTTCAGCCAGTCTTTAAGACAAGATAAACCTATGTCGTCATTTTTGAAGGATTGAAAACTCACGTTGTAAAGGCCATAAATCTCTTTATACCTTAGTTCTCCTGAAAATTTGTGTGGAGAAATTAATATGGAATCAGAACCCATTTCATCAAAAACAGGATCCAACGAATCATAAATGTAAATATCGGCATCTAAGGTTGTTATTTGAGAAATGCCGTATTTTTCCAGAATGTATAGTGGTAGAGCAGGGCTGAGTGTGAAAAAATACTCTACCAGACTTCTATTTGATCTTGCTTTTAATAACTCTGGAAAGTACTGTTCTATTTCCTGAAGCTTAATAGGTGTAACACCACTCACCTCATTTTGCAATAAGTATTCGTGCGTTTGATCATCGAGACACAGTACATAAAGGTTAAAAGGTGCTTCATTCCTTCTTAATGACTCCAGAAGCGCCAGCCCTCTATTGAGGTAATTTATGTTAAAGAGTGTCCCGAAGTTTCTCATTGGGCTTGTGATTGTGTATGCTCTAGTTTTAAAACAAAACCTTTTAAGGATAGACCCGAAATTATTTCATTATCGGGACTATGTGGGGACAATATTTCATAATTGGAACTATTCAGGAAGTTCATGAATTCTGTCTCAGAAAACACATGACTTGGATAACTGGCATCATAAATACCTGGATCTACATTTTGTATTGTAATTCTGTGCCGATCATTTCTATCAAATGGAGTACGGTCAATAATTATATACTTAAAATTATAGGAGAATAAATTGCTGAGTAATTTGTAGGGTTTCTCGATATATTGTAATACGCTTCCCAGGAGCAATATGTTGGGCTTAGTGTCAGAAAAACACTCTTCTATAGAATTAAAAAACCGTAAGTTATCGTCTTGAAAGTCCTTTTTCCCGATTTCAACAAACCTATCTTGCTCTACAATATTCCACCTAAAATCAGGAAACCTTGTAAATAGTTTTTTGTGCTGAAAATAAGTGCTCCCCAGGCTGCCGCCAAAGTCTAAAATATTTATTGATGGGTTGTCGTGATAGGCTAATAATATTGCTGATACTATAGGCCAGGAGTATCTCTCTTCGACAAAAACCACTCCATCTCGTTCATATGCTGCTTCGCCATATTTAACTTTTAACAACCCGGACCTAACTTTTTCTAAAATCACTTTAGAATCATAACCAGTACATTGTTTTTTAGCTTCTTCCCACGTCGCATAGTCGCCGATCCAGCCATATTTTCTAGGCCTCAACGCACGGTATATCTTGATGAAAAGGGGTGGCACAAAATCTTTAATGGATAAGGTCATTTGAGATATTTTTTGACAGACAATTTAATTTTTCCAAGCAGACCAGGTGTTATACTTGTAAAAAAGAGAGAGAAAAGTTTTTTGCATCGTTCGTTTTCTACTATCGAAATTTTATCCAGCCCTTTAAAGTCTGAAATCAAAAAAGGCTCATATGAATCGTCTGATACGCTATGGCTCCCACTGTCGTCATTTCCAATATTTCTGACAAAAGACTTTGATGTATAAAGCGTTAGCATTTGTTGCAGAAACATGGATGCATACCATCGGACAGCCCACGAGCTATTCTTTCCTTCGATTTGTTCTTTCAGCATTCGCGAGTAGGGGAATGTTCCATAAAAATCAAATTCGAACAGAAGCTTGTTTTGCTTCAATTCATCGAATAATTTTTGACCATCTTCTTCAAATAAATCCCACGCCCTCTTCCAAGTTGCCCAACCCCAACAGTCGGCACCTTTAATAAAAAAGCTTTTATCGAGACCCTGAATCGGATATACATATCCGTGAATTGATGCAACCTCAGGGTCATTCTCATATAAGTTCAACCCGTCGTTCATATACTTCAAAAAATATGGTGTGGTTTCCAAATCATCTTCTAAAACAATAGCCTTTCCGTATTGATTGATTGTTTCTGTAATACCGCTTATTACGGATTTTGCCAAGCCTAAATTATGCTTTCGCTCAACTATGCGTATTGATTTAAACCCAGTAATACCTTTTATAATTGAGCGTACCTCTTCAATCTCTTTGGAAACGACATCATGTTTGGGCCCGTCACTATAGATAATAAGATTACTTTGACTAGCCAGCATGTTTTTTTTCAAAGCTTCTATTGTCCTTCTGGTGTGATAAGGCCTATTGTACACAAATAAGGTAATCGGAGCTAGAGTCATTGTTTCTTAAATATATCAATTAAAAAAAGCGCTTTTGTTTTCATTACAAACTGATGACTCGTTCTGGAATTGAAAATATCGAAGACATATCCAACTCCGGCTTGGCTTATTAATGTACTAATGGCTGCTCCATTTGTTCCAATTGTGCTTATGAGGTAATAATTCAACACGACATTCAAGAATAGCCCAAAAATGGTTCTATATAGTGATAGCCGCTGCAAATTTTCATTCAAATACCACTTTCCACTTGAAACACCAAGAAAGACAAATACGCTCGCCCAAATGTAAATCATAAGTATACTTCCGGCTCCACTATAAGCCTCACCATACAAAATGCCCACAACGAAATCGCTGAAGAAGGTCATTGGTATCGCTATTAAATAAGCGATCAAAACCATCAAGCTGTATAACTTCTGTAGCCGAATGTGGTATTGTGCGGGATTGAATAGTTTAGAATTAATGATAGAGGGGAATAATGAAGCGCTGATAACAATTGGAATGAAGTACCAAGCTTCCGAAAGTCTTACGGCAACAGCATATTTTCCAACTGATTCAGTATTCAGCATTTCTTTAATCATTATCTGATCAATTTTCATGTACATTGATACTACAATGCCACTAAGAATCAATGGCCAACTGTTTTTAAGAAGGTACTTGGCAACCCCCCAGTTCAAATGCCAGTCGAAGATGGATAACTTGTTCTTCCTGTAATAATAGACATACCCAATTGCAATAATCACAGTGTCAAAAGTGATAGATATTGCGAAATAGATCAAAGAAAACTCATAGACAATAAGTAGAATTTTAACAATGGCAGATATTATCAGACTTACAACATTAGCATAAACAGAAAATCTCGAAAGAACTCTTGCCTGAAAGAAAGCATCTATAACAAAAAAAGAGTGGAAGACAGACGAAAAAGCGATTACGTACATTAGAGACTGTGTCAGTTGATTTTCATCGAAAAATATTAGCGCAACAAATAACGCAGCAAACAATAGAACGGCTCCAAATATTTTAATCACAAATGAAGTGCCGAGAAGCACATCTCTTTTGCTGTTTTCCTTGACTAGCTCCCGAATTAGAATTTCGTCAATACCTAAGGTTGATAAAACCATAAAGATGCCAACGAAACTTTGTGCGTATGAGAATAAACCAAATTGTTCGGGACCGAGATAACGTGCTACCCATATACCAACAAATAATCCTACTATGAGTTTGGTGACTTTCTCCAGAAAAAGCCATGAAGTGTTAAAAAAATATTTTTTAAATCCTTCTAGAGTCGTTATGGCTTGTATACTCTCCAGCAAGCAGAAATAGTGTTAGCAGTGAATGTATTTTTCGCGTAAACATACAAAACTTTAGCCTCCATAATTCTTTCCCGGCCTCGACTCTGTAGGGAGCCATAGTACCATTTCCCGGGAGTACATAAATCCACATTTCCATGATCGGTATCTGAGTTTTTTCTTCAACGCCGTATCCTTCCGAATGTATAAATTATTGTAGGCCAAAACAGCCATGGCACGCATAGAACAAAAAAAGAAGTTACTTTCGTCCACGCGAGTTAATATGTAAAGGGCTAAACACACTGAAATAAGCAGGATGAGCCAAGTAGAATTGTGAAAAGGATATGGCAGAATTAATTTATTTACCAACGTATGGTGACCAAAGGGGGAAATTGACTGTTGCTCAGGAAATGATACCATTTTCAATTAAACGGGTGTATTATATCTATGAGGCGTCAGAAAAAAGGGGAGGTCACCGACACAAACAAACCATTCAGGCGCTGGTCTGTGTTAGCGGTAGTTGCGAGATCTATGTCAACAACGGCAAAACCGAATCGGTATATGTGCTCAACGATCCAAGGCGAGGGCTGATTCTCGAAAAGGAAGATTGGCACACAATGGATAAATTTTCTGACGACTGTATTTTGCTGGTAATGGCTTCTCGCAAATACGATGTAAACGATTATATCGATGAACCCTACTAAACAAATTCTTTACGAGGATCTAGGTGCACTGAACCGACCATTCGAAGCGGAGTTCCGGCAAAAATTCAATGCATTTCTGGCAAGCGGATGGTATGTGCTGGGAAATGAAGTGACCTCGTTTGAGCACGCGTTCAGCGCATATTGCAACGCTAAATACTGCAGCGGAGTAGCATCGGGACTTGATGCCCTGACCATAGCGCTACAAGTATTTCGGTTTAAAAAAGGGGGAGAGGTCATTGTTCCGTCCAATACCTACATAGCCACCATTTTGGCCATTGTCAACAACGGACTGGTTCCTGTTTTGGTTGAACCAGACATGGTAACATACAACATTACCCCCGAAGGTGTTGAATCTGCAATAAGCAGTAAAACCGTAGCGGTTATGCCGGTGCATCTCTACGGAAAATGTTGTAACATGTCAGGCATTATGGACGTGGCCAAAGCACACCACCTCAAAGTGATTGAAGATGCTGCTCAAGCACACGGTGCGCGTTATGACCATCAAGTAGCCGGTAGCTTTGGCGATTTTGGCGCATTTAGTTTTTATCCGACCAAGAATCTGGGCGCGCTGGGTGACGGTGGTGCACTAATCACCAACGATCCGGAGTTGGATGCAGCGGCTAAAATGATTAGGAATTATGGCTCAAAGAAAAAATACTATAACGAAGTCGCTGGAATTAACTCTCGGTTGGATGAACTTCAAGCCGCTTTTCTGAATGTGAAGCTACAGTATCTCGATCGCATCAACCAGCACAAACGCAGGCTGGCGCAAATCTATTTCGATCACTTGCCGGACGACTTTACCCTTCCTTTAGTTCAACCCGAAGCCTTTGATGTCTTTCACATCTTTAACATCCGAACCCATCGGCGCGATGAACTGCGTGCATATTTACTTGAAAATGGCATCAGAACCGAAATTCATTATCCGGTGCCACCACATCAACAAAAAGCCATGAAATCGGTTTTGAGCGGACGGTATCCGGTAGCTGAAGAAATCCATCAAACCACGCTCAGTTTGCCCGTATCCTTTGCTCATTCTGAATCGGATATCGAATACATTGTTGATCGTCTGAATCTTTTCGTGAAATAGCCCGTCTATGAAACCTTTAATTTCTGTCATTGCTGCAAGCTTTAACAGTGAGAAAGTCATTCAAACAATGCTTGACTCTATTCTTGCACAGGACTTTAGGGACATGGCAGTGCTTATCGTCGATGGAGGATCGACAGACAAAACGTTGGAAATCATCGAGGCGTATCAGCAAAGATTCATTGACAAAGGCATAGGCTTCGACTGGATTTCAGAAAAGGACAAAGGTATATACGACGCATGGAATAAAGGTTTAAAGCGAGCCAATGGCCGTTGGATCACCTTCATCGGCACCGACGATATATTGCTCCCCGGCGCGCTTCACAAAATGGCCGAAATGGCTACCGCTAATCCCGATGCGGATTTCATTACTGCCAAAACACGAATGGTAAAAAACGGCAATGTAGAGCGTGTGTTTGGTACCGAATGGAAGTGGCCGGTTTTCAAAAAGGAAATGAAAATATTACACGCCGGCGGCTGGCATAATGCTTTTTATTTTAAAAAGTATGGTTTATTTGACGATTCGTTTCGCATTGCAGGTGATTATGAGATCTTACTTCGTGCTGGCGAATCGTTGCACGTTGTGTTTATCGACAACTTCATCATAGAAATGGGAGCCGAAGGTGTCAGCTCCACCCAAGTAGAACCTGCCTTGCGCGAGGCATTGCGGGCAAAAATCAAAAACCGAGCGCGAAGTGTACTAATGGCCAGAGTTGATTATTACATTGTATTGTTCAAAATAATTTTCCGGAAATATGTTCGCAAGATGGATTAAGAATATCTCCGCAACCAAATTGCTTTCGTTTATCTACTTTTTTCTCAATAACTGGGGATTACCGGCACCGGTGACATACACCAGTCTACTTTGGGTTTTAAAATTCAAGGTACTCACAACCAAATACCTGAGATTCTATGCTATCCTATCGGGCATCATTGTTCTCTACGCCATTATTCATTTTGTGCAAGGCGTGCTGGTTTTGGATTATATTCAGTCAACGGTCTTTTTTTTGGTGCTGATTGCATCGGGCATTGTGGGTTATCATTTTTTGATATCGCAGCACATTCAAACCGAGAAAATTTTCCAGTGGCTTTCGCTTATGTCTGGGCTGATGCTATTGCTTGGCGTAGCGGTATTTTTCACTCCGTTTCGCGAAGTGTTCTGGACGAATCACACTTTCACTGGTAAGGGTTTTCTCTGGCGATTTCAAGCGCTGAGTTACGAACCCTCGCACTTGGCACTCACGCTCAGCCCCATCTTTCTTTACTTTTTTTGTAAACTACTAAGAAAGTTTACCGTCAAAAGCGTTATCTATTTGCTGATCGTATCCATCCCGATTGCGCTGACCGTTTCTTTTGGCTTTGGCGCTTCTTTGGCCGTAACGGTGTTTGTGTTAATGATTTTTTCAGCACTTAATTTTAAGAGATTACCGACCCGTTGGGGTGTTCTTTCGCTGATTGGGTTGTTGGGAATAATGGCTGTGTATCTTGTTCCGAATCCGTTGTCGGAGCGAATCGATCATATTCTTGCAGGAAACGATACTTCGGTAAACGGCAGAACGACCGAGGCGTATAGTCTGGCTTGGCAATGCGCCGAAACCAAAAACATTTGGTTTGGCATCGGTCTGGGACAAATTAAATACGTTGCTGAAGATGTCATTCGTCCGTATTATGAAGCAATGGATCCGGTAGGTTACAGTAAAGAAAACTGGCCGGTACTCAATATTCCAAATGCGATGGCCGAGACCCTGGCCATATTCGGCATAACGGGTTTGGTGCTGAAAATAGCTTTTCAACTGTTTTGTTTTTGGAAATTTAGCTTGTATAAAAACCTGTTCAATCTCTCGCTGTTTGCATTCATTTTCAGCTATCAGATGATGGGTAGTTTTATATTTTCTTCAACCGAAATAATGATGTGGGTAATGGCATTTGCTCGAATTTATCCGGAGTTTGATCTAAACCAAAAAAAGGTTGATTTATGAAAGTATTGATGATTAGTCGGGCTAATTTGTTCACCGTTCCGGGGGGAGATACGGTTCAGATTTCCGAAACGGCCCGTGCCCTGAAAGCATTGGGAGTGGATGCCGATATTCACCTGTCTGACGAAACCATCGATTACAGCCAATATCAACTGATTCATTTTTTTAATGTCATTCGCCCGGATGCAATCCTTCCTCACATCAAAAAGTCGGAATTGCCGTTTGTGCTTTCTCCCATTTTTGTCGATTATTCCGAAGTAGAGCGGAAGTTTAAATCATTTCCAATGCGTTTAGTCAGCAATATTTTTGGCCCAGATGGAATGGAGTTTCTAAAGAATATTGCACGATCGGTATTAAAACAACAGCCGCCACTTCCGATTGATTATCTAATCAACGGACATAAACGTTCGGTGGAGAACTGTCTGCAAGCGTCAAGGGTTTTGTTGCCCAATTCAAACAATGAATACAATCGGCTTCAGAAGCGTTACCGATTTGATACGCCCTATATCAAAGTGCCTAATGCCGTGGGAAGCGAATTTATGGATGATTTATTGCCTGCCGTCGAAAGATCAGGCGTGTTGTGTATCGGTCGTATCGAAGTAATAAAAAACCAACTTAACCTAATCAAAGCACTGAACGGTACCGATATTCCATTGAAGATTATCGGAAAGCCGGCTCCAAATCATCAACAGTATCATTTAAAGTGTATGAAAGTGGCCGGCAATAATGTTCAGTTTTTGGGTCAGCTTGATAAAACCAACATCATCGGGGAGTTGGCGAAAGCCAAAGTGCATGTATTGCCCAGCTTTTTTGAAACCACCGGATTGAGTTCGCTCGAGGCGGCGGCTATGGGCTGCAACGTGGTGATTACCACAAGGGGAGATGCCACAGAATATTTTGGAGATGCGGCGATATATTGTGAACCCGATCAACCGGAAACGATAAAAAGTGCAGTTGAAAAAGCACTCCATTCGCCCGTTAATCCGGATTTAAGACAAATGGTGATGAAAAATTACCGCTGGGATATTGCGGCACAAAAAACGGCATCGGCATACTATTTAGCGTTAAAGCCAAACGCGGTGGAATAGTTTTACTTAAATTTCCGTTCTTCGCAAGTGATACAATGAGGCTGTTCTTAACCATTTCCCAACAAACTTTCTGAGCATTGAAAATTGGTATTCTCGGCACCCGCGGCATTCCTAACCACTATGGCGGATTTGAGCAATTTGCAGAATATCTTTCTGTGGGATTGGTAAAACGAGGGCATCAGGTAGTGGTGTACAATAGTAGCAATCACCCGTTTCAGGAAAAAAACTATCGGGGCGTTGAGATTGTACACTGCTCTGATCCGGAAGACAAAATCGGCACGGCCGGCCAGTTTATCTACGATTTGAATTGTATTCGCGACGCGCGATCTCGTTCTTTCGATATCTTGCTCCAACTGGGATATACCAGTAGCTCGGTTTGGGGAAAATTACTTCCGCGCCATGCGGTGGTTTTTACCAATATGGATGGGCTGGAGTGGAAGCGCAGTAAATACAATAAATGGGTCAAAAAGTTTTTGAAATACGCAGAATCATGGGCCGTTAAAACCAGCGATATCCTGATTGCCGATTCGCAAGCCATTCAAACCTATCTGTACGAAAAATATGGTCAACCCGCGGTGTTTATCGCATACGGAGCGAAGGTTTTTGAAAATTCCGATGAACAAAAAATCAGTCCATATCATGTGCAACCCTTCAATTATTACTTGCTGATTGCCCGCATGGAGCCCGAAAACAACATTGAAATGATTCTAGATGGTTATGTGAAGTCGGCAGAAGAAAGGCCGTTTTTAGTGGTCGGGAGAACTGAAAACGCCTTTGGCAGCCACCTGGTGGAGCGATTTATAAAACATCCCAACATTCGGTTTGTTGGCGGCATATACGACAGTGAGTTAATCGACAATCTGCGGCATTTTGCTAGGTTATATTTTCACGGTCACTCCGTGGGAGGAACCAATCCTTCGTTGCTGGAGGCAATGGGAGCAGGAGCAGTCATAGCTGCTCATGAAAACCCGTTTAATCAAGCCGTTTTGGAGTCGGAAGCGCTGTACTTCGATTCTGCCGAATCCGTTTCACAAACCATCAAATCTTTTGGCGATCGCACACAGTATGCAACGATGATATCGAATAATCGCAAACAAATTGCCGAACAGTACAACTGGGAAAAGATAATTGATCAGTATGAAGCCACTTTTGCGGCGCATGCTAACCCATTGCGATCATGAAGCTGTTCAGACCGCTGTTTAGCGATAAAATCACCGGTTTTTACACCGTTTCGCTTGGGCTGGTTCTGGCTACCTTGTTCTTGGCTCGCGTTAATCCTGCATGGCCGTTCAATACTGTTTCCATCCTTTTGTTGGTCGTGGCTTGGATCGCCGAAGGAAACTTTAGAACAAAGTTTAGCAATGCGGGCAATGTGTTGATCTGGCTGCCTGCTGCGCTTTTCTTGTTGTATTTGGCCGGTATGGTTTATACCGAAAACACAGCCATTGGATGGAGATCAGTCGAACAAAAACTGTCGCTGATTCTGGCACCGCTCATTGTAGGTACTGCGGCATCGCTAAGAAGAGAACACATTGCCTGGGGTTTGTTTGTTTTTGTATGCAGCGCTTTTTTTGCCGCAATTGTTGCTTTTTGTATGGCCGTTTTGAACGCTTCGGCGCACGAGCAAATCGGCTGGATTGAAGCCATTACCTACGAAAAACTAGCTGGAGCCATTCGGTTTCAACCCATATACTTGTCGTATTATTTGGTGCTGGCCTTTTATTTTTTGATTGCGCTTTATGCAGAATCCGCCTTTGCCGGTCAATGGTTTTACCAAAGAAAAAGAAGGGTGTTTCCACTGTTGACCTTCTTTTTCATCACCATCATCATGCTGAGTTCGCGAATGGAGATCCTGGTGTTGTTTGCTACTGGAGCAGCACTGATCATGTTGTTCTTACCTTCGCCTGCGCAGCGCAGAAAGTATTTGTTTACTATGGGTGCGATGCTTCTTCTTGCGATGGTTGTCATTTTGAGCAGTGCAGAAAACAAGCAGCGTTTTGTTGAGATGTTCGACTTTTCGTCCGACTATACCGAAAACCAATACGGCGGGCGATCCATTCGGATACACAAATGGAAAAACACACTGGAGCGATGGGCCGAGTCACCAATTTTGGGTGTTGGCACAGGCGACATGCAAAACGAATTGAATAAAACCTATGAGAATAACAATTTTCAGATGGCGCTGCATTATGAGTTCAATCCGCACAATCAATACTTCGAAACCCTATTAACGATAGGTGTTCCGGGTTTTTTGGTGCTTATTATTTGGTTGTGGGGCCTGTGTGTAGTAGGATGGTTCAGGCAAAACTGGTTGTTGTTTGCCTTCGGGTTAATCGTGGCCATGAGCATAATTACCGAAAGTATGTTCGAAAGGCAATGGGGTATTGTAAGTATCGCATTTTTCTCGGTATTATTGATGCGAATTCCAAATGTATTAAATACAAAGCCAAGTAACATTCCACTTGAATAGAAACTTGACATATACGCTGGTACTTCACACTCGTATTGTAAATTACGCAGTATTGAATCTGGCATTTATTGCGGCGGCAATCATCCGGTTTAGATCAGAATGGTTGGATGTTTTTAGCAGCAATCACTACATCGCGCTGTTGCTTTTTGTGAATTTGGTTTGGATCATTTCTACCGCCATTCGGGGTTATTACAAACCGGCAAAAATCAACCTGAAACAACGCAGGCGTATTTTATTATTTCTTCAGGTAGCCGTATTGCATTTAATCATGTTGCTGGCGTTTAACGGCCTGATTAAAACATATTATTCACGGCTTTTTCTGATTTATTTCTGCCTGCTTTTCTTTTTGCTCATTCCACTTACTGAGCTGATGGTGCGAAAGTTAAATCTTTGGTATCAACGCAAAATCGGAGCCTCATCGAGATTGGTATTTGCAGGCAGCGGACAAACGGTGCGCGATCTTGCCTATTATTTTGAGTTTCGAACACATGGCTATCAACAGCAACAGGTAATACACATTGATTCTGAAAAGGAAGACTTGATTGAAAAGGTAAAGTCACTTCACAAAGAGCAGCCACTGAATGAGCTGTTTTGCAGTGCTGTTTCCATTCCAGAAAGCACCTTGCAACAACTGGGTGCTTATTGCGAAAACAACCTCATAAGAATACGTCTGGTGCTCGATTACCCTAAATGGGAAACCAAACCGCTGGATATTGTGACTTACGATTCTATTCCGGTGGTGATCATTCCGGTTACGCCACTCGATGATCCCGGAAACAAGTTGGTGAAAAGGTTGTTCGATATTACCTTCTCCCTATTTGTTATCGTGTTTGTACTGTCATGGTTATTTCCTATTGTAGCTGCGCTCATAAAACTCACCTCCAAAGGTCCGGTATTGTTTAAACAGAAGCGCACCGGTTTGGACAACCGGCAATTTGATTGCTGGAAATTCAGATCGATGCGTGTCAACGAAACAGCCGATTTGGTACAAGCTACACAAAACGACCCGCGCATTACAACGGTAGGTAGATTTATCCGCAAAACCTCCCTCGACGAACTACCTCAGTTTTTTAACGTGCTAAAGGGCGACATGTCGGTGGTGGGACCACGTCCGCACATGCTCAAACACACCGAAGAATACGCCAGCCGGGTGGGGCAGTTTATGCAGCGACATGCCATTCGTCCGGGCGTCACAGGCCTGGCGCAGGTAAAAGGTTATCGCGGTGAAATTAAAAACTACGAGCACCTGGCCAATCGGGTAAAATACGATCGGTTTTATGTAGAAAACTGGTCGCTTGCGCTCGATTTAAAGATCGTTCTGCTCACCGCACTGCTTGTAGTTCGGCCCAATACGGAAACATAACAGCAGGGCAGGGCCACGTGAAAAACCGGTGGCCTGCATTAATCGTTTTACGGTCATCTTTAAAATTTGGACAGGTATTTTTCTTTATATTTGACCAACCAATCTATTAACCAAAAGAAGCTTAATGACTTTTCGTAATCTATTTCTGCTATCGCTGGCATTTCTCTTTCTATTCGGATCGTGCACCATCGAAAAACGACGTTACCGGACAGGGTATCACGTAGAGTGGAAGAAAAAGCCTGCCAGTCAGCACGAACAACAAACCGCGGCACAACAAGATCAATATCAACCACCGACTATTGAAATCCCATCCGTCAAAACGGTCGAGCCGGAATTAGCCTTTTCCGAAGAAGAGTTAATTACCGTGTCCAACCGTGATGAATTGGCTTTTAGCACTGATAAAATTTCTGCAGCCGCCGTAATTGCGAATGCGCAGATCAGCGAAGAATGTGAAACCCTGGTGATGACTGACGGACGCAGGATGGTGGTGAAGGTGCTGGAAATAAATCCAAGCGAGGTTAAATACCGCAGATGCAATTACGCCGATGGACCCATTGTGGTGGTGAATAAATCGACGGTACATTCTGTTGAATACGCCAACGGAGCGGTGGATCTGATCAGCAATGTGCACGTGGCTCCGCAAAGCCCTCCAGCCTACCAGACCGCGAGAAGACTTGAGGTGTTGGGTTTGATCTCGATGATATTCGGCATCTCCGGCCTCTTTGTCTTTGGGCTTATTTTTGGCGCGGTCGCGGTCATTCTCGGTATCATAAGTCTCGTGAAATTTACCTCAAGGCCCGAAGCATACAAAGGGCGCGGATTTATGATTACCGGACTCATTCTCGGCTTTGTCTGCATTGTTGTAATGCTACTGGCAATTAGTGCCGGAGTGGTTTAATTGCTAATTATCCGAAAAAGTCTGCTTTAAATTCGCTGCGCTGCCCAA